>JBGPLG010000053.1:0-28673 GCA_041486305.1 Gemmatimonadota bacterium | reverse complement strand
CTCGAGCTGCACGGGTGGGACGGCGAGTGGTACCGCCGGGCCTACTTCGACGACGGGACCCCGCTCGGGTCCGCCGCCAACCCCGAGTGCCGGATCGATTCGATCTCCCAGAGCTGGGCCGTCCTCTCGGGCGCGGGCGAGCCGGAGCGGGCCCGCCAGGCCATGGAGGCGGTGGATCGCCAGCTGGTGCGCCGCGACGACGCCCTGGTTCAGCTCCTCGCGCCGCCCTTCGACACGTCGCCGCTCGATCCCGGGTACATCAAGGGATACGTGCCCGGGGTGCGCGAGAACGGCGGACAGTACACCCACGCCGCCATCTGGACCTCGATGGCCTTCGCGGCGCTGGGCGATGGGGCCCGGGCCTGGGAAATTCTGGGGATGATCAACCCGGTGGGGCACGGCCGGTCCGCCGAGGCGGCGGCCAGGTACAAGGTGGAGCCGTATGTGGTGGCGGCGGACGTCTACGCGGTCGCGCCTCATACCGGGCGCGGCGGCTGGACCTGGTACACCGGCTCGGCGGGCTGGCTCTACCGGCTGGTGGTGGAATCGCTCCTCGGCCTCCGGATCGACGGCCGGACCCTCCGGATGGAGCCCTGTCTGGCGCCGGGATGGAAGCCGTATTCGATCCGGTACCGCTACCGCGACACGGTTTATCAGATCTCCGTGGTACCGGCAGAGCCGGGCCTGGTGGGGGTGACGGTGGACGGAGTGGAGCGCCCCGAGCTGGACATTCCGCTGGAGAAGGATGGGGCGGTCCACGTGGTGGAAGTGAGGACCACTGGTGCGGGCGCGGCGGCCAAGCTCGTCGCTCCACGGATCCCAGCGGGTTCGGTTTCCGAACCAACGCCGACCTAGGAAGGCTCATGCGCAAGATGCTGAGTGCCGGATACCTGGCCCTGCTGCTCTCCGGCTGCTTCACCACCACGGTGGACTCACCGCCCCCGCCGCCCGGCAGCGTCATCCTCGGGGCGATCGGTGTGGCGGTGAGCGGCCCCGCCAGCATAACCCGCGGCGCCAATGCCGACGTGACGGTGACCGTCTCCCGCACCTCGACCTTCAACGGGCCCATCGATCTGAGCGCCGAGGACCTCCCGGCCGGGGTCGCCGCGGCCTTCGCGCCGGTCACGGTGCCCGGCGGCCAGACCACCAGTACCCTCACCCTCAGCGCGACGACGACCGCCACGCTCGGCACCGTGATCGCCACCGTGCGGGCCAAGGCGACCGGGCTGACCGACGCCGCCGTTCAGCTGGTGATCGGCGTGACGCCCTGACCCTGCGACGCTCCTGCCGGGCCGTGCATCGAAAGAGGCATGACACACCTAACTCAACTAGGCCTCGCTGCGGCGGCCCTCCTGGCCGCCGCCCCGCTCACCCCGCTCCGCGCCCAGGTCGCCGGGCTATCTCCGATTCCGGAGTCGGAGCTGGTCTCCCGCCTGGGAAAGACCGCCGACAGCCTCGCCAGGCTTGACCGGTTTTCCGGCGTCGTCATGCTGGTAAGAGGGGGCACCGCGGTTTTCCAGACTCCGGAGATGGCTCGGGGTGAAGGACTAGGCCCGCGCCCGGGCCGAGATCGCGAGTCCGACGCCCCCCAGAATTGCCACCGCCGATAGAGCCAGCCGGGTCGAGACGCGCTCCCCCAGGAGTGCGGTACCCGCAAGGGCTGCGACCACTGGCACCGCGAGCTGAACCGTGCCGGCGCGGGTGGCGCTGAGCCGGGGGAGCACCGCGTACCATGCGGCGTATCCGAGTCCCGACGCGAGTGCACCGGAGGCTGCTGCATACCCGACGCCCGCCGGACTCAGATGGGCGTGGGGCAACCACACCGCGGCCAGGCCCAGCCCAAGCGGTGTGGCGAGGAGAAAGCTCTCGGCGGTCCGGACGAGCGGCGGTCCCGCGGTCCGGCCGCGCAGCGAGTACAGTCCCCACGCGGCTCCGGCCAGCATCATCAGCAGCGCGCCCTGGAGCGACGGCGCCGCCAGTCCCGGAAAGTTGAGATACACCAGTCCGGACAGCGCCGCGATCAGGCCGATCCATTCCAGCGGCTGGGGACGCTCGCCGGAACGAAGCCCCGCGCCGATCATGGTGAGCTGCACCGCGCCGAACAGCAGCAGCGCTCCGGTGCCCGCCGGCAGGCTCAGGTACGCGAACGAAAACGGAGCGGCATACAGAAAGAGCAGCGCCGCGCCGACCCAGCGCCCGCGGGTGGCCGGGCGGGCCCCGCCCCGGGCGCGGAGCAGGAGGCCCAGCACGATCGCCCCCGACAGCAGCCGGATCGCGGTGAAGGAGGCGGGGTCGATGCCTCCGGAGCGGAGCGCCAGCCGGGCCAATACCGAATTGGCCGCAAAGCAGAGCAGCGCGAATACGGCGAGCCCGATCACGGGAGCGGTGGCGCGCTCGCGGGGGGGTGCCGGTGGTGGGTGGCCTGTTCGTAGGCGTAGGCCAGCCGGATCAGAGTCGCCTCGCTCCAGGGGCGCCCGTACAGCGTGAGCCCGGCGGGCAGGACGCTCCGGGTGTACCCCATCGGCACCGTGATGGCGGGAAACCCGGTGGCGGGGGAAAAGAGCTGGCTGTTGTCGCCGTGCGGGGTGTTCAGGTCTCCGATCAGGCGGGGCGGGTTACTCCAGGTCGGATAGACCATCGCGTCGAGTCGCTGGGCGTCCATCAGCGCTAGCACTCCGCCGCGGAGCCGGGCCCGGAACTCCTCGAAAGTCCGGCAGCCACCGCTCTGCGCGGGCGCGGTGTCCACCGCCTGGGCGGCGGTGAGACGGAGCTCGATGGTGGGATGGAACCGGCGCGACTTGATCACCGCCTCGAGGCTCTTGACCGGTACCTTGTCGTTCTGCTGGGCCAGCCAGTCGTTGAGGTCGAACTTGAATCGATTGCAGTTTCCGCTTTGGGCTCGGCGCCAGGCATCCAGGCTGTCCACGACCACCGAGTCGATGACCACCGCGCCGGCGCGCTCGAGATCGGACAGCGCGGCGCGGAATACCTGGAGGACCTCGGGGTCTGCGGTGGGGCGGTTGTACGCCTGGCGCAGCACGCCGATCCGCGCGCCCTTGAGCCCGTCCTTCTTGAGCGCGGCGAGGTAATTCTCCCGGGGCCGACCCCGGCTGGCGGCGGTGACCGAGTCGTCGGGGTCTTCCCCCACGATCACCTGGAACACCGCCGCCGCGTCCGCCACCGTGCGGGCCATCGGGCCGGCGATGTCGGCGGTGAAGTTGAGCGGCACCACGCCGGCCCGGCTGGTCAGCCCCATCGTCGAGCGGATGCCCACCAGCGCGTTGTGCGCCGACGGCCCACGGATCGAGTTGCCGGTATCGGTGCCGAGCCCCACCTCGCCCAGGTTGGCGGAGACCGCGGCGGCGGTGCCCCCGCTGGAGCCGGCGGTGACCCGGTCGAGCGCGAAGGGGTTCTTGGTGTATCCCGGCAGGATCGAGCTCACCGTCTCGTAGGGCGTGAAGGCGAACTCCGCCATGTTGGACTTGGCCAGCACGATGGCCCCCGCGGCGCGGACCTTCCGCACCTGGAAGGCGTCCCGGCTGGAGACAAAGCCCGCGAGCGAGAGCGACCCCGCCGTCACCGGCAGGTCCGTCGTCTCGAAGTTGTCCTTGATGATCATCGGGATGCAGTGGAGCGGCCCGGTCAATCCGCCGGCCTTGAACCGGGCATCCAGCGAGTCCGCGACCTTCAGCGCGTCGGGATTGAGCGCGATCAGGGCGTTGATGGCCGGCCCGGCCTTGTCGTAGGCGGCGATCCGCGCCAGGTAGCGCTCGACCAGGGCCCGGCAGGTCAGCCGGCCCGAGGTCATCGCCGCGTGGATCTCGGCGATGGTGGTCTCCTCGGTCCGGAACGGCGCCGCCTGTCTCGCCCAGGCCGGGCCCGCGACCGCCGCCAGCAGCACGGCGACCCGGCACCCTCGCCTCATGGAATCAGCACGCCCTGGCCGCGCTTCTGCGCCAGCTTGGCGTTGAAGGCGGCCACATCGGTCTGCAGCAGCGCATCCAGCCGGACCCGGGTCGCCCGCATCTGGTCCTCGAGGAGCCGGTGCACCTCGATCTGCTGGGTGGTCGGCGCCAGGTCCGAGCCGCCGACTCCATCCGCCAGCCAGCCGAGCCGGCCCATCAGCTTCATCGGGTACCGCACGTCGTCCTGGCCGCGCCCGGTCAGCTGCAGCTGGGTCAGATCGTGCTCGACCGCGATGAGCTTCTTCTCCAGCGAATCGGCGTCGGTCCGGATGCCGGCCATGGTGGAGTCGTCGGCCAGCACGTTGCGCAGCGACACCAGCTGGCTCCGGGTCAGCTCGATGGTGTTGATCATCGTCACCACGCTGTCGAGATCGTTCCGGATCCGGCTCAGGAGATCGGTCTGGGCCCGGATCTCGGCCTCACTCCCGCCCGAGCCCGGGTCCTTGCGCACGGTGATCGGCTGGGTCGCCTCCTGCCCCGCCGCCGCCAGCTTGACGGTGTAGGTGCCAGGGGGGGCCAGCAGCCCCAGCCGGACCCCGTCCGGCGCGCTGCGTCCGGCCAGGCCCACGGAAATATCGGGGGCGTACAG
The DNA here is from genome assembly GCA_041486305.1 of Gemmatimonadota bacterium. GTDB lineage: Bacteria > Gemmatimonadota > Gemmatimonadetes > Gemmatimonadales > GWC2-71-9 > JABFSM01. Next base: position 24,119 of record JBGPLG010000053.1, on the reverse strand, counting down.
CGGAGGGGTCAGCAGCTTGGCCGCCTTCGACTGGTCGAACCGGAGATCCCACCACACCCGGTTGAGCCCGGCCTTGGCCGGCGCCTTGAAGGTGCGCACCACCTTGCCGGCCCCATCCAGGATGCTGAACGAGGCGCTGTCCTTCGATTCGGTCTTGAGCCAGTAGTTGAGCGAGGCCCCATTGGGCGGATTCTGGCCCGCCGAGGGATCGTAGGCCACGGTGAAGAATCCCTCGGGGCCCCGGAACCGGTAGGCCGACCGGGGCGCGAAGAGGTGGAGGTCCTTGCCGGTCACCGCCGGCGCCAGCTCGCGGAGCGGGGTGATGTCGTCCAGGATCCAGAAGCCCCGGCCGTAGGTCGCGACCACCAGGTCATTGAAGTGTTCCTGCACCACGATCCAGTACACCGGCGCGTGGGGCAGGTTGTTCTGCAGCGGCTGCCAGCGCTCCCCGTCGTCGAACGAGACGTAGATCCCGCCCTCGGTGCCGGCGTACAGCAGGCCGCGCCGCACCGGATCCTCGCGCACCACGTGGGTATAGCTGAGCGGGTTATGGGGAATGCCCGCGGTCAGCAGCCGCCAGGTCTTCCCGTAGTCGGTGGTCTTGTAGATCCAGGGGTCCCGGTTGTTGGCCTGGTGTCCATCCACCGACAGATAGGCGGTGGCGGTGTCGTAGCGGGACGGTTCGATATTGGCGATGGTGCCCCACGCCGGCAGCCCGGGCAGGTTGGCCGTGAGGTTGGTCCAGCTGCCTCCGCCGTCGCGGCTCAGCTGCACCTGTCCATCGTTGGTGCCCGCCCAGATGAGCCCCGGCTTGAGCCGGGACTCCGCGATGGCAAACACCACGCCGGAGTACTCCACGCCGATATTGTCCGGGGTGAGCCCGCCCGAGCTCTGCTGCCGGGACTTGTCATTCCGGGTCAGGTCCGGGCTGATCACCTTCCAGCTGCGGCCGCCATCGGTCGTCACGTGGACGTACTGGCTGCCGACGTAGACCTTGTTGTGGTCGTGGGGCGAGATGGTCAGTGGAAAGTTCCAGACCCAGCGGTACTTGAGGTCCGCGGCGGCCGAGCCCATCGGGCCGTCGGGCCAGACCTCGACGTTCTGGGAGATCTCGGTCCGCGCGTCGTAGCGGGTGACCACGCCGCCGGCGGCGCCCCAGCCCGAGGCGCTGGACCAGACGATGGTGGGGTCCTGGGGATCCGGCGTGGCCCAGCCGCTTTCGCCGCCGCCGACGGTGTGGAACATGCTCCGGGGTATGGTGCCGTCTCCCGCCCCGAACTTGCTGTTGCTCGGCCCCATCGCCGACGGGCCATCCTGCCGGTTCCCGTAGACGAAGTACGGAATCCGGTTGTCCACCGTCGCGTGATACATCTGCGCGACCGGAAGCTGGACCTGGTTCCAGCTCTTCCCCCGGTTGATCGAGATGGACACGCCGCCGTCGTGCCCCACCACCTGCCGGCTGGCGTCCGCCGGATCGATCCAGATGTCGTGGTGGTCGCCACCGGGAATCTCGGCGTTGGGCGGATCGATGGTGGTCTTGCCGCCGTCCAGGGTCTTGCTGTAGAACGCCGAGAGGAAGTAGGCCTCGTTCTCGTTGTCCGGCGCGACCGCCATCCGGCTGTAGTACTGGGTGCGCCCGGCCAGCTGCCGGTCGTGGCTCACCATGTCCCAGGTGTCGCCGGCGTCGTCGCTGCGCCAGAGCTCGCCGGTGCCGGCATCCTTGCCGCGGACCGGCACGCCGTCACCGGTCTCGATCAGCGCGTAGATGCGATTGGGGTTGCTCCGCGCGATCGCGAGGCCGATCTTGCCGACCGGCGTCTCGGGAAGCCCATGGCCGCTGAGCCGCTTCCAGGTGGTGCCCCCGTCCACCGATTTCCAGATGCCGCTCCCCGCGCCGCCGCTCTCCCGGCCCCAGGTGTGAATCTCGATCTGCCAGGTAGCCGCGTAGAGGATCCGCGGATTGGAGGGATCCATCACCAGGTCGATGGCGCCGGTGCTGTCGTTCACGAACAGAACCCGCTCCCAGTTCTTTCCGCCGTCGGCGCTCCGGTACACCCCTCGCTCCGGCTGGGGGCCGTAGGCATGGCCCAGCGCGGCCACGTACACCAGGTCGGGGTTCCGCGGATCGATGACGATTCGGGCGATCCGGCCGGTGTTGTCGAGCCCCATCTTGTTCCAGCTCCGGCCGGCGTCGGTGGACTTGAACACGCCCCAGCCCAGCGAGATGTGACTCCGGATGAACGGCTCGCCGGTGCCGACCCACACCACGTTGGGGTCCGAAGGGGCCACGCCGATCGCCCCGATCGAGGCGACCGGCTGGTCGTCGAAGATCGGGGACCAGTGGGTCCCTCCGTCGGACGTCTTGAAGAGCCCGCCCGACGCGGCGCCGGCGTAGTAGGTCCGGGGATCACCCGAGACGCCGGACACCGAGGAGACCCGGTTTCCTTCCGGCCCGATGTAGCGGAACTTGAGCTGGCTGAGCTGGGCGGTATCGACGGCGGGGGCCCGCTGCGATTCCGCCGTGGTGGCGAAGGAAGCCAGGGCCAGCAGGGCAGTGGTGAATACGCGGCGCGGCATCGGCGCCTCCATGGAAGAAATGTCGGGAGCGGGCCGGGAAAGATACTCTGCGGGCTAGGGGAGCGGGTCCTCCTGGTCGGCGTTGCCTGTCTCGGTCGTCGGGGTGGCGGGTGACCGGTCGGCGTTCGTTCCTGCCAGGCGTGCCAACAGCTCCGACATCCGGAATTCCACGACGCCCAGCCGCCATTCCGGTCCCGGCGCCGAGGCGGACAGATAGATCCGAATCACGTCCCGGCCGGCGTCATACAGCGTGGTGGCGCGATACAGCATCGCGCTGGTCCAGTTCTTGTCCTCGTGGCGCAGCAGCGGCACCGGGTAGGTGGTCCACCGCACGCCATCGGGGCTTCTCGCGAAGAACAGGTCCCGGGCGCCACAGTCGCGCCGCTGATAAGCGGGGTACACCGCCCAGTACTCCTTGCGGGCGGCAACCCAGGCCACGTCGATGTGCCAGATGAGATACCCCGGCTGCGCCAGGCCCGAGGCGCGGGCCGGCCCCCATCCCCGCTCCAGCGCGGGGTTCGCCAGCGGGCTCCGGCCGATGCCCTCCTGCCGCATCACGCGCGTGACCCGCTTGGGACACTTCTTGTCCCCGCCATCCACGAACCAGAGCCGGGGATCCCGCGACGGAGACAGGACCATCGCGGGAGAAATCATGCCGTGATTGCGGCGCAGGAACACCTTCCGGAGCCCGGTCCACTTCACCCCGTCCTTCGAGGCGAGCAGGCTCACGTGATTGAAACCGCCCCGCACCTCGCGGGTCAGCAGCACCAGCTGGTCGGTGGCCGAATCATAGGAGAGGTCAGGATCGGAGTTGTAAGACCCCTTCGGGGGACGGCGAACCACGGGATTGGAAAGCCCGGGCGGGACCTGCCACGCGATCCCGTCGTGGCTGACCACGATCGAAGGGTTTTCGAACTCCGGCTTGCCCCCGGGGAAGGGAGTGAACGCCATCCAGTATTCGAATCCGTGCCATCCGGATGGAAACCAGAGTACGTCGGGATGAACCGCCTGCCCCGAACCGTCGTAGGTGGGTACCACCAGCCTGGTGAGCGGCATCACTGGAGCGGTGGACGGAGCCTGAACGCCGAAATCCTCGAACGTCGCCGGGGGCGCGGCCACCTGGTCGCTCACACCACACGCTGCGAATGCCAAGGCGAAGGCGCACCCCAGCGTCCTGTTGACCAACCGCATGCCTGCTCCGATTACTGGGAGGCTATGGCGCTGTGAACGGGCGAGAAGATCACCCCGGGAGTGAACCCGCGCCAGGGGTACGGCGCGGGGTGTTCGGGTTTCTTAATCCGGCGGGCTATTCCAGCGTGAGGTTCATCCGGGTGAAGAAGATCTCGTGGAAACCGACGAAGCTCGACTGGGTGCCGATGAAGAGGTAGAACCCGCCGGATGCGTCGGTCACCACCGGGGTCGGCTGGCTCCGGATCGGGGTGCCCCAGGCGCTGTAGGTGCCGGGGGTAGGACACCCCGCGAGGCCGCTGGTGATGTCACCCAGCTGCGTGAACAACCCCGCGCTGGTGCCGGTTCCTTTGTCGACGTTCAGCCGCAGCACCCCCTGCCCGTCGGCCGCGACCACCGGCGGCGTGGCGGTCACGCCGGCCTTGATGAACGTCACCGGGCCGGGGCCGGTGGTGCATCCGCCGTGGATGTTGGTGGCATACTCCACCTGCAGCGTGGCGGTGTAGCTGTGGTTGGCGGGGAATCCGGTGACGTAGCGAACCTGGTACATGAAGAGATCGCCGCTCACGTTGGTTCCGCTCAGATACAGCCCGACCGAGGTGGTCGCCATCGGCGCCGGCAGGTTGCGGACGTCCCCCACGAATCCCACCGCCGCCTGCTGCGCCAGCGGGTAGTCCGCCGAGCCGGCCGTCCAGCCGTCTCTGAGGACATTGAAGTCGTAGGGAATGGTGAAGCCGGGCGACAAGTCCGTCGCTCCAAGGCACCCGCCGAGGAGGAGGGCCGCCGCCGCAGGGAGAGCTCGCTTCATGGGGAATCTCCTATTCCAGAACGATCTTCATTCCGGTGATGTAGATCTCGTGCTGCCCGGCGAAACTCGACTGGGTGCCGATGAAGACCCAGAACCCGCCGTCGACATCGGTGGTCAGCGTGGTCGGCTGGACCTTGAGCCCCGATTTGTGGAGGCCGAAGGTGCCCGGGGCGGCGCAACCGCTCAGCGTGTTCCGGATGTCGCCGAGCTGGAGAAAATCGCCCGCGGCGGCGCCGGCCCCCTTGTCGACCAGCATCCGCACCACGCCCTGACCGTCGGTGGCGGTCAGCGGCTCGACGTCGCTGAGGCCCGCCTTCAGATAGGTAAGCGTTCCCGGACCCGTCGTACAGCCGGCCTGGTAACTGGTGGCGAATTCCACCTGCATCGACACCGTGTATGTCACCAGCGAGCCGAGTCCCGTGAAGCGGCGCTTCTGGAAGAGGAACAGGTCGCCGCCGACGTTGGTGCCGCGAAGATAGAGCGCGTTCTGGGTGGTGACGAGCGGCGCCGGAAGCAGCTGCACGGCGCCGAACGCGCCCACCGCCGCCGCCTGCGATTCGGCGTAGTCCGCCGCGCCTGCGACCCAGCCTTCCCGCACCACGTTGAAATCGAAGTTGAGTGTCTGGATGGTGTGGGTATCGCCGGTGCTGATGCATCCGGTGGCCAGAATCGCCGTGGCCGCGAGTCGCAGGACTCTCATTCCGGGTCTCCTCTCCGCTTCGATAATAACGACAGAGCCCGGATCGCGTTTCAAGCTGCACTCTGTGCGGGGCGTCACCGCGGGCCGACGGCCCAATCCGTAACGTGGATCATGCGATACGCTCCCCTCGAGGCCCTGGCCCTGCTCGTACTCGTGGTCGGATGCGGATCCGGCGTGACGGCGCCGGTTCCTCCTGCAGCGCCGCCGGCACCCCCGCCCCCGGCGCCACCCCCTCCGCCGCCTCCGGCGCCGGCGCCGGTGTACCAATACGGAGCCAAGTTCGAGCCGCCGGTGGGGCGGGTGGTGCACGGCATGGGCCAGTGGGAGGTGTACAACCCGAAGTATCAGGCGGTGCTCCCAGCCACGTCCCAGCCGGTCTCCGAGCTGGTCTTCATCAGCGTGGGCGACACCGAGCGGCCCTGGAACCCGGCCCAGATCGCGGCCAAGCTCCAGCAGATCGGTCAGCAGGGACGGATCCCCCTGCTCGACATTGCGCTGCGCGGCAACCAGCCGTTCCAGGCCGAGCTGGACACCATGACCGACAAGCTCTTCGGCATCGACGCCGAGGTGGCGACCGGAACCAAGTGGGATGCCCGGCTGGGCGACCTGGTGCAGCTTCTGAGGAACTACCGGAAGCCGGTGCTGGCGCGGATCGGGGGAGAATTCAGCGGCTGGTGGAACGGGTATCACCCCTGGGACTATCCCAAGGCGTTCCGGAAGATCGTGCTGATGTTCCGCGCCGCCGGCGTGGACAACGTGGCCTTCGTCTGGTGCTATGAGCCGGCCGCCGCGGCGGACTTCGACGCCGTCGATGCCCAGGGCCATCCCAAGTGGTACCCCGGCGCCGACGTGGTGGACTGGTTCTCCATCGATCTCTTCGCCAAGGGAGATGTCTCCGGCCCCACCATCGCCCACGGGGTGCTCAGCCCCTATGGGAAGTCACTCAAGTTCCTGGACCTGGCCGTGGCGGCGGCCAGGCCGGTCGTGATCGCCGAGAGCGCGCCGGCCTACTACGACCTGGGGCTCGCCTCCGGGGGCCAGGCGGCGTGGGCCGAGTGGTTCCAGCCGTACTTCCAGCTCATCGCCGCCCGGTCGGAGATCAAGTGGTTCGTGTACGTCAATTATGACTGGACCAAGGCGGGGTATTCCGCCGCCCAGGGGTGGAAGAACAACGATCTGTCGGCCGGCGCGGCGCTGGCCGCGATGTACGCGTCGGAGCTGGCCAAACCCCGGTACCTCCATGCCGGGGAACAGGGCCTGCTGAAGGACTACCTGAAGTACCCGTAGGCGCGGTCGCAACTATTCCGGCTCCTGGAGCGTCTGTAGCTTCATCGGGGTAGCCACCCCGGCCGCCCCAACCGGTCAGGAGATCTCCTCATGCTCGCTCGGCACGCCCTCCTCGTGGCAGTCCTGGTGTCCGGAACGGCCACCCTCGCCTCCGCCCAGTCCGACGAGTTCCCCTTCCGCCGGTTCGGCTCCCGGAGCTGGGTCATGCCCCGGTTCGAGGTCCGGCCCTTCCGGTTCGACTCCCGGAACATGGAGCGGTTCCAGGTCAACGCGGATCGGATCCGGCAGCGGGCCCAGGAGATGGCCGAACGGGCCCGGACCCGGAGCTTCTATCTTCGGGACAACCTGATGCAGCAGAGAAACCGCGCCTTCGCCATGCGCGACGAGGCACGGCGGCAGCAGATGGAGCTCCGCCTCGGGGACCGCGATCTGATGCGAGAGCGGCTCCGGGACCGTCTGTACCAGTTCCGCCTCGAGCGCCCCATGATCATGCGGCGGCACTCCCGGACGATCTAGCAACGCACCCCGGCAGCCGCAGCGAGCCCGGAGGGAGTTGGCCCCTCCGGGCTCGTGGCGTTTCCGGGACTCGGTGTCCGTTCCTGGGACGGCCCGCCGGCCCCTCCAACTCGTAAGTTCAATGCCGGTGTCGCCTTGTGGGTGACGGCCGCTGGCACATGCGGTGCATCAGGAGTCGCCATCATGATCGCTTCCGACCTGCGCCTGGCCTTCCGCACCCTGCAGACCCGTCCGGGGCTCTCGTTCGTGATCATCGCCACCCTGGCGCTCGGTATCGGCGTCACCACCGCGATGTTCAGCGTGCTCAATGCCGCGCTGCTCGCGCCGTTGCCCTTCGATCATCCCGACCGCCTCGTCGTTCTCTGGGGCGTCGCCGGGCCGGAGCGGGCCGTGCGGGGCGCCTCACCCACCGAAGTCGCCGACTGGCGGTTGATGAATCGCACCCTGACCGACGTATCGGTCTTTGACCCGATTTCTCTCAACGTCCGCACCATCAACGGCGCCGAGCGGATCTCCGCCGAGCGGGTGGATGCGGGTTATTTCTCCCTGCTCGGCGCGACGGCCGAGCGGGGCCGGGTCTTTACCGCGGAAGAGAACCGGGTTCCCGACGCCTTTCCCGTCGCGGTGGTGAGCCACGGACTCTGGCGCTCCCGGTTCGGCTCCGATCCCGGCCTGGTGGGCAGGTCCATCACCATCAACGATCGCGCGTTCACTGTCGTGGGCATCATGCCGGAAGGATTCGGCGGTCTCTCCTTTCAGGCCGACCTCTGGATTCCGACGGCGATGCTCTCGGTGGATTCCCCGGTGTCGCTGTTCCAGAGCCGCGGGAGCCGTTGGCTGGCCGCGGTGGGCCGGCTCCGCGACGGCGTTACCATGCCCGACGCGCAGCAGGACCTGACCTCGGTCGCGGCCCGATTGGCGGAGCAGTATCCCGAAACCAACCGCGATCGGGGCGTGAGCCTCCTCTCGGTCCAGGACAACTCGCTCGGCAATACTCGCGCTCTCTTCACCGCCCTGTTCGAGGCGGTGCTCCTGGTGCTGCTGATCGCCTGCGCCAATGTCATGAGCCTGCAGTTGGTGCGCGCCAGCGCCCGGGAACGGGAAGTGGCCCTCCGGTTGGCGCTGGGCGCCACACGCTGGCAGCTGGTCCGGCAGCTGGTCACCGAGGGCATGGTGCTGGCGGGGCTGGGCGGCATCGGCGGAGTCATTCTCGCGTTCTGGTGCATCCGCCTGCTGCTCCCCCTCGCGCCTCCCGGCCTCCTGCCCGCATACGCGAGCGTCGGAGTCGACGCCACCGTGCTGGCCTTTTCGGCCGGGATCACCGTGCTGGTCGGACTTGCCTGCGGGCTGGCTCCGGTCTGGCGAAGCGGCCGGCGGGACCTCAGCGATGCGCTGCGCCAGGGAGACCGGGCCGGGTCTTCGGGGCTCCGCCGGCTGCGCCGGGCCGGCATGCAGCAGCTCCTGGTGGCGGGCGAAGTCGCCCTTGCGCTGATGCTGCTGATCGGCGCCGGGCTGTTGCTCCGGGACCTTCGCGAGCGGCTGGCGGTCTCGCCCGGATTCGTGGCCGAAAACGTCCTTGCGGCGCGCGTGACCATCCCCCGCGATCGTTATCCGCTCGCCCAGCGGGTGGAATTCGCCGAGCGGCTGGCCGAGCGGCTCCAGGCGCTTCCCGGCGTGGTGTCGGCATCGGTGAGTACCGACCTGCCGCTGCGCGGGAATAGCAACGGGGCCATGATGGTCACCGATGTCCCGGGCGCCGAGGCGACGCGTTTCTACCGTCACGGTGTCACCTCCGGATTCTTCACCGCGCTTGGCATTCCGCTGATCGCCGGCCGGGGGTTTCTCGCCTCGGATCGCTCCGATGCGCCGCTGGTGGCCGTCGTCAGCCAGGCCGCGGCCCGGCGCTTCTGGCCGGGCCAGGACCCGGTGGGCCACCGCCTGCACCTGGGAGACGCGACCGGTCCCGAAGTTACGGTGGTCGGCGTGGCGGGCTCGGTCCGGTACCACGATCTCACCACCGATCTCTTTTCGGCGAGCACCTCACCCGACGTTTACTTCCCCTTCAGGCAGCGGACCGATACCGATCTCGAGATCGCGGTGCGAACCAGGAGCGGCATCCGGCCCAGCCCGGCGCTGGTGCAGGCCCAGGTCGCAGCCCTCGATCCCGGAGTGCCGATTTACCTGGTGCAGCCGCTCATCGACGCGGTGCAGAGTCAGAATGCGGCCTCCCGATTCGGCTCGCTGGTCCTTGGACTCTTCAGCATGCTGGCGCTGGGGCTGTCGGCCATCGGGGTCTACGGAGTGATTTCATTCGTGGTGGGCCTCTCCCGCCGCGAGATCGCCATCCGTCTCGCGCTGGGCGCCGAGACCGGGCGGGTCCTGCGCGTGGTCATGGCCAACGGGATGAGCCTGATTCTGGGCGGGATCGCGCTGGGCGTGGTGGGCGCACGGCTGGGCGCCCAGGTGCTGCAGAGCCAGCTCTACGGGGTCACGGTCACCGATACGACGACCTTCGTGGCGGTGACGGGCACGGTCATGGCGGTCGCGTGCCTGGCCTGCTGGCTCCCCGCGCGCCGCGCCGCGCTGGTCGAGCCCCAGACCGTCCTCAAGGGGGAGTGATGATCCCCAGCGGGTCGGTGGTCTTCCAGCGCCCCCGGGTAAAATCCGGCACCTTTATCGGTTTGCTCCCCGCCGCATTGGACATCTCGGTGAGCGGCCCGAGCACGCTGACCGCCGCGGCGTCGTAGACGTTCTGGTCGGTGGGCAGCCCGTCCCGGAGGCAGGTGATCAGCCGCCAATCCTCCAGCCAGTCCATTCCGCCGTGCCCCACCTTGGCGTTCAGCACGCTGTCCTTCTTCCAGAGCGGGTGATCGTGGCTCTCGAACCAGTCGGCGGCCGGATCCCAGCGGTCCTCGCCCTTGCTCATGCCCTCCACGTAGACCCGCTGCGGGTAGCCCTCGACCAGCCCCTTGGTTCCTTGAAGCACGTACTTCCGGCTGTAGGGGCGGGGCAGGTTGGTGTCGTGGGTGACGTAGATGGTCTGGCCCTGCATGGTGCGGATCAGGGTCGCGTTCACGTCGCCCAGCACGTAGCGCTCCTGCTTACGCGGATCGTCGGCGGCCAGGTGCTCGGCCTGCCAGCGCTGCAGCCCGCGGGAGGGGCCGCTCACCGAGGTCAGATAGTCGAACTGGTTTCCGCGGTTGATGCTCATCGCTTGGGACACCGGCCCCAGCCCGTGGGTCGGGTAGAGATTCCCGTTGCGCCGGGTGGCGTGGGCCCGGCGCCAGAGGCCCTCGCCCTCGGTGCTGAACTTGATGCCCCGAAGGTCGTGGTTGTAGCCGCACTCCCCGTGGATCAGCTCCCCCAGGATGCCGAGCCGGGCCAGGTGGAGCGCGAGCATTTCCAGGCGGTCGTAGCAGCAGTTTTCCATCATCACGCAGTGCTTCCGGTACTTCTCGGCGGCCTCGACCAGGGCCCAGCAGTCGTCCACGGTGTAGGCGATCGGTACCTCGGAGGCGGCGTGCTTGCCGTTACGCATCGCGGCGAGGCAGATCGGAACGTGCCACTCCCAGGGCGTGGCGTTGAAGACCAGATCCACGTCGGATTCGGCGCAGAGCCGCTCGAAGTCGCGGGGGCCCCTGGTGTAGGCCCGGGGCTCGGGGCGGCCCGCCGCGACGATCTTCTGCTGCCAGGTGGAGACCTTTTCGGGGACGATGTCGCACAGGGCGACCAGGTCCACCCCGTCGAGGGTGAGGAGATTCTCGACGTGGCTGCTGCCCTGGCCACCCACGCCCACGAACCCGATCCGGACCCGGTCCAGCGGCGGGAAGGCGAAGAGCGTGGTGCCTTGTTCGGGAAGCGGGGAGCGGGAGGCCGGGAGCGGCAGGCCTGCCGCCAGCCCGACCCCCGCCGCCGCTTTCATGAAATCTCTGCGCGATGTAGTCATCAGGCCTCTCGTAGCGTCGTAGCGTCTCAGCGTCTTAGCGTCCTAGCGTCTTATCGTCGTAGCGTCGTAGCGTCGTAGCGTCCGTCAAGGCACCACGCCCGACGACGACAGCCGCTTCACCAGCTCATACCAGTACTCCGCTGCCATATGGTACTCCTTGACCCCCACCCGCTCGTCGCGTCCGTGGGCCCGCGCGTCGTTCATGTCGTCGAACACCGCCCCGACGCCGTAGGTCGGGATCCCGGCGTTCCGGGTGATCAGCCCGTCGGTGGCGCCGGTGGACATCTCGGGCACGATCGGCACCTTGGGCCAGTACTTGTGGGCCAGGTCCTCGATCGGCCCCATCACGTTCCGGCTGAGCGGCGAGGGCGGGCTGGGGCGCGCCTCGTTGATCCGGGTGAAGTGGATTGCCGTGTCCGCCACCGCGTGCTTGAGCCGGGCCTCCACACTGTCGGCCGGGTCATCGGGCTCCATCCGGCAATTCACCGTGGCCCGGGCCAGCTGGGGCAGGGCATTGTCGGCGTGGCCGGCAAAGAGACGGGTCGCCACGCAGGTGGTGTGCAGCAGCGAGTTGTAGTAGGGCGAGAGCGCGGAGAGGCGCCTGGCCGCGAGCGCGTCTCCCGTCTTGGCCACCAGGCGCATGTCGGCTGCGGTGGCCTTGGACTCCGCAGCGCCGCCTCGGTCGAAGAACGCGCGGGTCACCTCGTTGAGCCGGACCGGGAACTGGTAATCGGCCAGCCGGGCCAGGCCGCGGGCCAGGTGGTAGATGGCGTTGTCGGGCACCGGGCGGGAGCTGTGTCCCCCCTTGTTGTGCACTTCGAGGCTGAAGCTCTGGTACACCTTCTCGGCGCCCTGCACGTTGAACCGGATCGGGACGCCGTGGAGGTAGTCGCCGCCGCCGCCGTCGGTGTTGAGGGCGTATTCCGCGTCCACCATGTCCCGGTGCTGGTTCACCAGCCAGTTGATGCTCTCGCCGCTGGTCTCCTCGTCGGCGGTGAGCACGATGACGAGATCCCGGTCCGGCACGAAGCCTTCCTTCTTGTAGCGGATGAAGTTGGCCACCAGCATCGCGGCCCCGTCCTTCACGTCGCTGGTGCCCCGGCCGTAGTACCAGCCGTCCTTCTCCACGAACTGGTAGGGATCGGTGGTCCAGTCTTCCTTGCGGGCGTCGACCACGTCGAGATGGGCCATCAGGAGGATCGCCTTCTTGGCGCTGGACGATCCGCGATAGCGCGCCACCAGGCTGGCGTAGCGGGGGTTGTAGCTCACCACCTGGACGTCGACGGTAGGGAATCCGGCGGCGATCAACCGGTCGGCCAGGGCCTTGGCCGCCAGAGGAGTGCCGCCGGCGGAATCGCTGGTGTTGATCTCGATGAGCTCTTTCAGGATCTCGCGCTCCAGCTGTTTGGCGGCGGGGTCCTTCCCGGCCTGGGCGGACGCCGGTGCGGGAACGATCAGCAACGCCCCGAACAGCGCGGGGAACAGGGCAGCGTGACGAAGAGACATGGTGGTCCGGAGTCGGGGTAGGGGCGGGTGACCGCTGCAATCTGGCCTCGCGCTCCATCCGCCGCCACCCGCCCCTCGGTGTGCAACTTCCCACGCTGAACGCATCCTGCTGACAACCCCCTCCTGGAGCTTCCATGAAGCGCGGTGTCGGCAGTCTCGGGATTCTCACGCTGTTCCTGCTCCTGCCCGGCTGTCAGCGGGCCACCCCCACGGCGCTCGACGAAGTCTCGGTTGCCGGAACCCTGGGACGGCGGGCGATTGCCCCCGCCCCGGCCGTCGAACCCGCGCGGGACAAGGGAGTGGCGGCGGAGTCGCCGGGGTCCGGTGAGCAGGCCCTGCCGGCGCGGCTCACCGATTCGGTCGTGCCCTCGATGGTGATCCGCACCGGGCAGGCCGAGATCGAGGTGGATTCGCTGGAGGCGGCCATCGGACAGGTGGAGGCGCTGGCGCGCCGGGTCGGAGGCTTCATCGCCAACCGCTCGATCGCGTCGGGCGAGAGCCAGCGCCGCTCGGCCACGCTCCAGATCAAGGTGCCCGCGGCGCGATACGACCAGGCCATGTCCGGCCTCAACGGCATCGGCAAGCTGATCTCCGCCACCACCGACGCCCAGGACGTGGGCGAGGAATACGTGGACGTCAACGCCCGCATGGCCAACGCGCGCCGGCTGGAGGAGCGCCTGGTGACGCTGCTCGCTACCCGCACCGGCAAGCTCCAGGACGTGCTGGCGGTCGAACGGGAGCTGGCGCGGGTTCGGGAAGAGATCGAGCGGTACGAGGGCCGGCTCCGCTATCTCCGCTCCAACGTGGCCGTCAGCACCCTGGCGGTGACGGTGTCCGAGCCGGCCCCGGTGGTGGGTGAGCCGGGCTCCAATGTGGTCGTCGAGGCGTTCAAGCAGGCGTGGCGCAATTTCGTGGCGTTCATCGCGGCGCTGATTCAGTCGCTGGGTGTGCTGATCCCGGTAGTGGTGATCTTCGGGTCGGCGTGGCTGGGGTGGAAGCGCTGGGGGGCGAAGCCGAAGGTCGCGGCGCCTTTGATCTAGGGAGGAGGGAGGAGGGAGGAGGGAGCCCTCCTCCCTGGTCCTAGTCCGGTATCACGAGAAGCCCCACGCTCCCCCCGAACTCGGTGCGCTCCACCCGGGCGCCCCCGGGCGCGGTCCAGGCGCCGCCGTTGAGGCGGATGTTGACGCGGTGGACCCCGGCCGGAATCGCCAGCTCGACTTCCCACACCGCCGGCGCCACCCGGGTCAGCCGCACCGGAACCCAATCGGTGAAATCGCCCATCAGCTCGATCGAGGCGGCGTCGCGGGCGCGGACCCGCAGGGTGCGATGGTCACCCGATCCCAGGACCTCGAGCGGCGGGGCGTCCGGCTCGGTGGGGATGAGCCGGTCCCGCAGGACGCCGCCGGCCTGGAGCGGCATCGAGGGCGCCGCTTTGCCCGGGGTGCGGAGCCGGATTCCTGCGCTCGCATAGGCGGCGCCCAGGGTGTGGCGCACCGGATCGCCGGGATACTTGCCGCCGGCCAGCGATACCGCGAGCCACCGCGTGAGCGTCACCGCGGCGTTCACCTCCCCGTACGCCGCGGTCACCAGGCCGACGTCGCCTCCCGGGTCGCGGGCCCAGGGGCGCGCCCCGGCGCTGGCCTGGAGCTCCAGTCGCGGACCGGCCCACCGCACCGCGCCCACCAGGTCCAGATAACGAACCCGACCCAGCACCGTGGTCGTGGCGGTCCCCACCATGGTCAGCCGGTTCCGGACCGACCAGCCGGCCGCGGCGAATTCCACCGGTGCGGCGCCCGATTCTCCCGACGCGCCGGTGGTGATGCCGAGCCATCCCCCGGTGCCGGTCCCGAAGACATGCAGCCGGGCCCCGCCCAGGACATGCGCGGCCGGATCCCGGCCGGCGTATTGCGACGCCCCCGCCGAGCCGGACAGCTCGAGGCGCCACCTGCCGCTGGAGCCGGCGAGCCACGACGCGGCCGCGGTGCCCTGGAGCACACCGTTGCCGCTCTCGAACATCGTCCAGCTTCCCAGGGCGGCGAGCGAGAGGCGAGGGGTATCGAACCGGATAGCGGGAGCGAGCACGATGGCGGAGGAGGTGAGGAAACCGTCGTAGCGGACCACCGACGCAGCGGTGGTGAGGCTTCCCTCGGTCTGTCCCGCCAAGGGAGACCCGGCCGCGAGGAGCAAGGCCCCGATGAGGAGGCCGCGCCGACGGCGGCCCCTCACCGGAAAATGCTCCTAGGGCTTGCGCTTGCGGGTGACTCCGGGCGTCGTTGCCCCGATCTCGGGGGACGCGGCGGCGTCCGCGTTGCTGACCGCCGCGCGAATGCGAATCGCCAGCGCCGCGGATGGTGCGGCGCCCTGCGCGATGTCGCGTTGCACGTTGCGCCGGAACGTGAGGTAATCGCTATCGTCCGCGTCGGAGGCGAGCGCCAGGACCGCACCGACTGCAGTATCGGCTGGGACGCCCGCCGCCACCAGATCCGCCATCACGGCGGCCGCGACGGTCAGGGGCCGGCCGGAGCGCGCCAGCCGCAGCCGGGAGAGCGCCGCCGCCGTGGCTCCGGCCCGGAGCGCGCTGGCTCCCGCGGTCAGCTCGGCGGCGGACGCGGCCTCCCCGAAGGCACCCCGCACCACGGCCAGTTCGTCCCGGAGCCGGGTGACCGCGGCGACGATCAGGGCCGGGGCCGCGCCCTTGGCCGCGCCCTCGAGCGCGCGATCCACCAGCGGCTCGACTGGAAGGCCCCGGGTGCGTGCGGCGGTCAGGATGGCGTCCACCTGGATCCGCGCGGCGTCGGGCACCCGCCCGGCCAGCCGCGGCTCCTGGGCGCGGGCCACTGAGGCCGCGACCAGCAGCACCGCCGGTACCATGCTCAAGCGCAGCATCCTCACAGTCCCCGCCCTCCCACCGTCACCACCGAGTTGGCCCGGCCGAACTCGTCATCCGCCGCCGGCGCCTCCGGGTCGCGCTGCCAGATCGCGCCGTTGACCACGAAGGCGTAGCGGTAGCGGCCCGGACCCAGCGGCACCGCCACCGACCAGACGCCGCCGGAGCGCTCCAGCGGGGTGGCCGCCACGTTCCAGTCGTTGAAATCTCCCACCACCGTCACCGAGTCGGCCCCCGGGGCGATCAACACGAACTGGGTGACGGTACGCCCGGCCGCAACCGGCGCGGTGGGTGCCGCGGGCCGGCCGGTCAGCCGCACAGCGAAGACCAGCGCGGCCAGCGCGGCCGCGAGGCCGAGCCCGTGCAGCGGGCTCAGCCGCACGGTCCAGCGTCGGCGCCACCAGCGCACCGGGCCGTCCGCGTCGAGCTCGGGCCGCGGCAGCCGCTCGATTTCCGACATGACCCGGTCGGTGAGATCGGCCCGGAGTCCGGCCGGCTCTCTCAGGATATCGATGATCGGGTCCAGCGCGTCGTCCTTGTCAGTCACGTACCGTCTCCGCCAGCAGTTTGCGCAGCTCGTCCCGGGCGCGGAAGACCCGCATCCGCAGAGTCGCCGGGCGCACCCCGGTCACCGTCTCCATCGTTTCGTAGCTCAGATCCTCGACATGCTTCAACAGAAATGCCTCCCGCTGCTCCGCGGGCAGCTGCGCCAGGGCCCAGTGGATCGCGTCCCGCAGCGCGTCCCGTCCGTCGGTCGGGCCCACCGAGGCCGCCGCCATCGCGACCTCGTTCCGGACCATGACGCCCTGGGTTCGACTCCGCTTGGCGGCGTGGGTCCGGCACCGGTTGACCAGGATCCCGAACACCCAGGGCCCGAATCCGTTGGGCCCTTCGCACCGTGCCAGCGACCGGTACGCCCTGATGAGAGTGTCCTGCAGCGCATCCTCGGCGTCGTCCCGGTTGCCCAGCATCCGGAGCGCGTAGCGTCCCAGGCGCTCCCGGTAGCGGTCTACCAGCTGCGCATATACCCGGGTTTCTCCAGCCAGCACCCGGCGCAACAGGTCGCCGTCGTTCTCGTCCTTCACAACTCGAATACCCCGGGTGGGGGCCCTGCGTCACGCCGGCGTAACGGTGGCCCGGCATCCGGGCACCCGGGGTCCGGTGACGCAACCTGCACTGCCGGGGTATACAACGTCAGACCCATCCTTCAAACGAGGTTGCGTATGTCGGCTCGGTCGCTCCCACTGGGGGCCTTCCTCCTCGCGCTGGCGGCGGGACCGGCCGCGGCGCAGCTCATCGCGATTCGCTCGGTCCCGATCTCCCAGTCCCACCAGTTCGATCTCTTTCCCTCGCTCCGGATGGGCATGGGCGGGGTGTCGATCGCGGTGGACGACTCGCTCCACGACGCCTTCGGCAACCCCGCCAAGGGGGTGCGCCTGGGCGCCAGCAGCTTCTTCGGCTCGCCGGGATTATACAGCGTCTCCCAGGGCGCGGGCGCCGGCCGATCGCTGCCGCTGGGAACCTGGCTCCGCTCCGGCAACTGGTTCGGGGGCGCGGCGCTCGCGGTCCAGCAGGTCGACCTGAGCGACCAGGTCCAGTTCTTCCCCCCTCCCTGTATCGTCTGCGCGGAGCCACTGGACCAGAGGCAGGCTCCGGTGAATCCGTTGCCCGGGAACCAGATCCCTAATACCGACCGCACCCACGGCAACGCGTTCGGCTACGCGATGCTCGGCACCACGTTCCCGAACCAGGGGCTTTCGGTCGGCGCCAGCGTGGAGTGGGCCGGGCTGCACGGGGTGGACGGCGTGGACCTGCTCTACCCCCGCAGCACCGGCCTCACCCAGCGGGGCCACGAGCTGGACCTGCGGCTCGGCGCGCTGAAACAGTGGGAGGGTGGGCGGGCGCTCTCCGCGGTGCTGGTGCACAACCGCTTCGCGGCGTCGCACAACGTGTCGTACCTCGATGGGTTCTGGGATCCCGGTACGCAGTCGTTTGGCCAGCGGCTCCGGCTGGAGGAGAACCAGGACCAGACCAACACCTGGGGCGCCCAGGTCGAGTACTCCTGGCCGCTCCGCGCGCCGGGATGGCGAGTGGGCTGGGTGGCCACGACGAATCTCATGTCGCACCCCAAGATTCCCAACTACGAGATCCAGAACATCCCCCGCGATCCGGGGGAATCCCAGGCCTTCAATCTCGGCGTCGGCCTCTCCCGCACGGCGAATGCCTCTACCTTCGCGCTGGACGCCGTGTACGAGCCGATCTGGAGCTACACCTGGGGCGATGCCGCCTCGCCGGTGCAGACATCCAGCGGGCTCACGATTCCGGCCGGCGGCAAGACCATCGAGAACCATTTCCGATTCTCCAACGCCCTGGTCCGGATGGGATTCTCCCAGGACGTGCCGTTCGACCAGGACGCCAAGGCGTTCGGCTTCCAGCTCGGCCTCGCGGTGCACCGGATCGGGTATGGGCTGGTGCAGCGCGACAACGTGCAGGCCACCACCCGGCGGGCCCACGAGGACTGGGTCGAGTGGACTCCGACCTGGGGCATGAGCCTCAAGTTTCCCGGCTGGGAGATCCGCTATCGCGGCAGCGTCACCAACGGTACCGGGCGCCCCGGGGTCCGCAGCGGCGGTGACGTCACGGTGGCCACGCCGGACGCCGCCGGCGGACCCATCCTGGTGGCGCCGAGCGGGCCGCTCACACTGACCAATGTGCGGGTGATGACCCACCAGGTGGCGATCACCTTCCCGTTCCGGTGATATCATGACACGAATTCCGAGGATACTCCTGCTGGGGCTGGCGGCGGTGGCCGGGTGCGAGCCGACCGCGACGACGCCCAATCCACCGGCGCCCACCATCGACGCCCAGCTGCGGAGCCTGATCGGCAACTGGGGCGTGGTTCCGATCGGCGCGATGCCGGCGCAGAACCCGGCCCAGGTCGAGCTGGGGCGGGCGCTGTTCTTCGACAAGATCCTGAGCGGCAACCGGGACATCGCCTGCGCCACCTGTCACGACGCCTCGGCGGCGCTGACCGACGGGCGCTCGCTCCCGGTCGGGACCGGCGGCACCGGGGTGGCCGCCGCGCGCCGGCTCGGTCCGGGGCGGCAGTTTGTCCCGCGGAGCGCGCCGACGCTGCTCAACGCCGGCCTCGGGCTCTACGGGATGTTCTGGGACCAGCGGCTGACGGGCAACCAGGGGCAGTTCACCATCACGCCCAACGTACCCATTCCGCAGGGCCTGCCGAACATCCTCTCCGCCCAGGCGATGCTGCCGGTGCTCAACCGCAACGAGATGCGGGGGAAGCCGGGTGACCTGGATGTATTCGGCCAGCCCAACGAGCTGGCCCTCCTGGGAGACCAGCAGGCGGTCGAGGTCTGGAACGCGGTGATGACCCGGCTGATGGCGATCAACCAGTACGTGACGATGTTCCAGGCCGCTTTTCCCGGTTCGGGCAACCTCGGCTTCGGCCACGCGGCCCAGGCGCTGGCCGCGTTCCAGATGCAGGAGTTCACCAAGACCCGCACGCCGTTCGATCGCTACCTGGAGCGGGACGACGCGGCGCTGACCCTGCCGCAGAAGCGGGGCGCGCTGCTGTTCTTCGGCAAGGCGCAGTGCTCGAGCTGCCACAACGGGCCGTTCCTGGGCGGGCAGAGCATCGCCAACGTCGGAGTGCCGCAGATCGGTCCCGGCGGCGCCCGGCAACCGGGACTGGACCTGGGTCGGGGCGAGCAGGACAACAACGACTTCTACAAGTTCGCCTTCCGGGTGGCGCCGCTCCGCAACGTGGAGCTCACCGCGCCCTATTTCCACAGCGGCGCGTTCAAAACCCTGGACGAGGTGGTGCACCACTACAACGACGTGACCAAGTCGCTCACCGAGTTCGACCCGTCCAGACTCGATGCGGACGTGCGCCCGTTCTATCGGGGAGACGCTGCCACGGTGGCGGCGGTGCTGGGGACGCTGGATTTCCGGTTTCGCCGACCGCTCAACCTCAGCGAAGCGGAGATGGGCGACCTGGTGGCGTTTCTCAAGGCGCTGACCGACCCGGCGGCGCGGAATCTGTCGGCGGTGGTGCCGGCGAGCGTGCCGAGCGGGATCCAGTAGGACGCTACGACGCTACGACGCTAAGAGGCGAGGAGGCTGTTTGCGCATTGATAGAAGGCTGGCTCCCATACTCGTTCTCCTGGGGCTGCTCGGCTCCGGGTGCACGCTCCTGAGCGAGAACGATCGGGCCTGCACCCTGATCCTGGCCCACGGGCTCAACGTGACGGTGCGGGATTCGGTCACCGGCATCGCGGCGGGTCGGGGCGCCATCGTGGGCGCCCGGGATGGTGCCTACTCGGAACTGCTGCAGTTTCTCGGCGAGGTGATCCCCTCCGACTCACTGACCTTCCTGGGAGCTCCCGAACGGGCCGGGACGTATCTGATCACGGTCACCAAGGCGGGTTACCTGACCTGGGTCCGGACTGGGGTGCAGGTGGTGTCCGATGAGTGCCACGTCCACCCGGTCACCGTGGACGTTCGCCTGCAGCCTTCGTCACCCTGAAGCACCTGAGTGAAGGAAACCAGTCATGCAATTCAAGCGATTGTTCCTCCTGTCCATGCTGGCCGCCGGATGCCAGGGCCCCCTGGCGCCTGGGGATACCCTGAGCGGCCACTTCTCCAACGCGGACGCCCGGCTCGATGTGAGCGGGTCCACCGTCGTGTTTACGGCGCGCTGTCAGCACGCGGAGTTCGGTCCGATCGTGCTGGATGCCAATCGGCAGTTCAGCGCCGAGTCGGTGGTCTACGACGTGACCGGGAACATCTTCCATTCACCGGGCGACAAGCTGGAGATTCAGGGGCACTTCGTCGGCCAGGACCTGGTGCTCCAGCTTCGCGTGGTCCGGGCCGAGCCTCCGGTCTCGGATCCCTATGTGATCACGCTTGCGCCGGGGAGCTCGACCGGGGTACTGGTGTGCAATGCGTAGGCGCCGCGGTGCTCTCATCGCCGTGATCGTCTGTGCCGCCGCGCCGGGGCTCAACGCCCAGTCGTTCGCGTTGCAGGGCCTCGCGGCCCACTCGACCCATTCGCTGGTGGGCAATCTGCTGGGGGGCGAGGTGATGTTCCGGGTTCCCCTGGACCGCGATCTGCTTTCGCTCCAGGTCGGCGTGGCGCACCTGGCCGGGAGCTCCACCCGGTTCGAGACCACCTGTCACGGCTTCATTGTTCAGGAGAATTGCGAGCCGGAGCCGGTCGCCGGGGACGCGCGCCTCACCAACGGGTCATTCGAGCTGGGGGTTCGCCTGGTGGGCGGGCCCCAGGCCGCGCTGCGGGTGCTGGGTGGCTTCCGCCTGGCCGAGGTGCGCGCCTCGTGGCAGGGTCAGAACACCGGCCGCACCTTCTCGGGGAATCGGACCTGGTGGGGCGGGGAGATCGGGCTCGAGGGATCCCTGGCTCCGTGGAGTCGCCTGCCGCTGGCCCTGCAGGTGAGCGGCGGCGTTACCCGGTGGGCTCCGTTCCAGCTCTATCACGTCGCGGATGCGTATCTCCCGCTGGACGTCTCCTCCACGCTGGCGACGGCGCGGGTGGGCCTGGTCTGGCGTCCCGGGCGGTGAACTGCCAGCCAGCCACAGAAACAACAGAAACTGCGGACCGTTCATCAGTCGGTGGTTTCCGTTGTGTCTGTGGCCGCAGTTCCTGACTCGAAGAGCTACTTTGCACGCCCCGCTCCCCGCTTCCCGCTCCCCTCTCCCCGATCCAGAAGCCGCTGCAGCACTGCCGGCAGGTCCGGCACCACCTCCATCACCGGCCGCATCGGGTCCTGCTTGAGCTTCTCCATCCGTTTCGGCGCGGTGAGGATGGTGTGGTCCAGCAGCTTCAGCTTCTGAGTCACTTCCTTCCATTCCAGCGGCATCGACACCGGTGCGCCCGGCAGCGGCCGCACGCTGAACGGCGCCACGATGAGCTGCCCGGTGCGGTTCTGCAGGTAATCGAGATACACCTTGCCCTCGCGGCCCTTGACCGGCCGCACGATGGTGGAGATCTCGGGCAGCTCTTCGATCACCACCCGCGCCAGCAGCTCGCCCAGGGTGCGGGACTGCTCGAAGGTGCACTGCCGGCCCAGCGGGATCAGCACGTGGATCCCGGTCGAGCCGCTGGTCTTGACGTAGTGGGGCAGCTCGAGGTCGTCGCACAGCTTGTGGAGGGAGAGCGCTACCGTCACCACGTCGGAGAATGGCGCCCCTTTGGGGTCGAGATCGATGATGCACCAGTCGGGCAGCTCCAGCGAATCGGCCCGGCTGGCCCAGATGTGCAGCGGGATCGAGCCCATGTTGGCGACGTAGAGCAGGGTCTCCAGGTTGTCGCACACGAAGTAGTTGAGGGTCCGCTGGGTATCCTCGCTCCAGATGGGGACGGTGCGGATCCACGCCGGGGTGAAGTCGGGCGCGTCCTTCTGGTAGAAGGACTTCCCCTCGATGCCGTCGGGAAAGCGGGTTAGGACGAGCGGCCGGTCCTTAAGGTAGGGCAGCAGCCAGGGGGAAATCGACTTGTAATACTCCACCAGTTGTCCCTTGGTGTACTGCTCCACCGGCCAGTAGATCTTCTGGAGATTACTGAGCGGCACCTCGGGCGCCTTGCTGACCACCTTCGGTGCGGGCGGGTCGTCCGCGGCCTCGGGTGCGCCGGCGGCGTCGTTGGTCCCCTGGCGCACGCACTCCTCCGGCTCCTTGTCGTCGCGGAAGCGGAGGAACACCGGCTGGCGGAGCAGTCCCTCCTCGGTCCACTCTTTGAATTGCACTTCGCAGACCAGCTTCGGCTCGACCCAGATCGTATCTTTGATGTCCGGAATGGGGCGTTTCCCGCTCCCCGCTCCCCGCTTCCCGCTCCCTGGTGCTTTCCCGCTTCCCGCTCCCTGCTCCCCGCTCCCCGTAGCCACCGGTCCGTTACAAGGCGGCGTCTTCCGCACCGTCGCCTCGAGTTGCTTCCGCAGCGCGCCGAGCTGCTGATCGGTGAACCCGCTCCCGGCGCGGCCGGCGTAGACCAGCTCGCCGTTCACCCAGTCTCCCAGTTGCAGCGCGCCGAAGCCGCCCCGGCTCCCCTTGGGCTGGGTGAACCCCACCACCACGAAGTCCTCGGTCTGCTCGGCGCGGACCTTGAGCCACTGGGGGGAGCGGCCCCCCTTGTAGGGCGCGTCGGCCTTCTTGCCGACGATTCCCTCGAGGCCGAGGGCCTTGGCGTGCGCCATCAGGGCGGCGCCGTCGTCGAAGTGGTCCACGAAGCGGATGGCGCCCAGCGGCGGCAGCAGCATCCGGAGGATGCGCTTCCGCTCGGTGAGCGGTAACCCGCGCAGGTCGCGGTCGCCGAAGCCCAGCAGGTCGAAGGCGTAGAGCACCGCCGGCGACTCCGCCGCGGCGTGGCGGATGTCGAGGGCGCGGGAGAGCCGGGCCCGCTTCTGGAGCGCCTGGAAGCTGGGCCGGCCCTGGGCGTCGGGGATCACCAGCTCGCCATCGACCACGGCGCGGGGCACCGGCAGCGCCTTGACCGCGCGGGCCACCTCGGGAAAACCGGCGGTGAGGTCGTTGCCGTTGCGGCTCCGGAGCGCGGCGTCGCCCCCGTCGTGGGTGGCCAACACGCGGTAGCCGTCCAGCTTGGGCTCGAACACCCACCCCGGCTTGCTGAAGGGCTCGTCCCGGGGCTCGGCCAGCATCAGCTCGACCTTGAGCGGATCCACCATGCGGGTGGGCACCTTGAGCCGGTCCAGCTCCACCTCGATGCGGCCGGTGGGAGTATGGCCGGCGCCCAGCTCTTCGACGGTGAGCCCGGAGAGCACCGACTCCTCGGGGAAGGGCGGGGGATCGGTGGCGGCGTACTGGTCCCGCTCCTTGATGAGCAGCCAGTCCTTCTGGGACTTCTTGATCTTCACCAGGGTCCAGCGGCCCTTGAGCTTGTAGCCCTTGAGGTCGAACAGCAGCTTGCCCTTCTTGAGGCCCTCGAGCGGGTCCTCGATCGGGACCCACTCACCCCGATCCCAGACGATCACCGCGCCGGCGCCGTAGTTCCCTTCGGGGATCTTGCCCTCGAAGTCGCCGTACTCCAGGGGGTGATCTTCGACCAGCACCGCGAGCCGTTTCTCGTGGGTGTCGAAGGACGGCCCCCGCGGCACGGCCCAGGAGCGCAGCACCCCCTCCATCTCCAGCCGGAGGTCGAAGTGAAGCCGCCGGGCGGCGTGCTTGTGGACCACGAAGAGCTTGCCGGGGCCGGTTTCGAACCCGCCGAAGGGCTCCGGCGTCCGGTCGGGCGAACGCTTTGCCCGGTAAGTACTTAGCAGGTCCGACTCGGCGTCTTTGCTTGCGTCCATGAGGCTTTCTTCTTAAGCTGACTGTCCCTCAGGAGATTCGGTCTTATGCCTGTCCGCTCGATCGGCACCGCCAACATATCCTTCGGCCTCGTTTCGGTCCCGGTGCACGTGTATTCCACCGGAGAATCGGCCAGCGGGATCTCGTTCAACCTGGTGCACAAGGAGTGCGGCACCCAGCTCAAGCAATACTACAAGTGTCCCAAGCACGACGTCACCGTGGAACGGGCCGACATGGTGAAGGGCTACCAGTTCGCCAAGGGCCAGTTCGTGGTCTTCACGCCGGAGGAGCTCAAGTCGCTGGAGGAGAAGGGCGACGGCTCCATCCTGATCAACGAGTTCATCCCGCTGGCCCAGGTGGACCG
>JBGPLG010000052.1:0-29218 GCA_041486305.1 Gemmatimonadota bacterium | reverse complement strand
GTAATCCGAGAAGTACGCTTCCTGGGCCGTCATCAGGTTACGCAGGTCGGTCTTGACCGAAGCCAGCTTGGCCTTGTCCTTGGTGGCTGCGAACTTCGGAATCGCGATGGCGGCCAGAATGCCGATAATCACGACCACGATCAGCAGCTCGATCAGCGTGAAGCCCTTGCGGTTGAACATTGTCTTTCTTTCCCTCCCAATAATGTGAGACTGCTGGCGGTGGTACGGTTATCCGGCGTTTGGTGCCGCTCTTGGTTTCCGGGCACCACAGAGAGCAACGATGGTGCCACCCTCGCGGCGAATCCCTAACCCATTACCATTCAAGGGGATGATGGTCGGTACCATGCGCCGGACGGGGTCCCCTCCCTTCGGCTCCCCCTTGGACTTTGCAAGCCCGTGGACCCCCGGTCGTCCCTTCGTTCGAGAAAGGCGTACCTCGTGACGCACGCAGCCGAGCCCGTGCCACCACGCCGTTACCCCTCGTGGATGCCGTTGGCGGCCCTGGTTTTTCTCGCGATTGCCGCCTCGATCTCAGGAATCGCGAATCAATTCGCCCAGGACGACTTCGCGATCATCTGGAAGAACAAGGCGGTGCACGATCTGGGGCACGGCCTACGTTTCTTTGCAGAGCCGTACTGGCCCAAGCCGTTCACCCGCGACCTGTATCGTCCGCTGGCTCTCCTTTCATATGCGGTACAATGGGCCGCGGGCGGCGGCGCGCTGATCTTCCGCGTCGTCAGCTACCTGCTCTACGCGGTGACCTGTCTCGGCATGTTCAGGATTGCACGGCTGACGCTGCCGCTTGCAGCCGGGTTCGCGGCGGCCGCGCTCTTCGCGGTGCATCCGGTACACGTCGAAGCGGTGGCGATGGCGGTGAATCAGGGCGAGCTGTGGGTGGCGCTGCTGTCGTGCATCGCGGTGGCCCGCTACGTCACGGCCCGCCGAGCCGGCGGGCCGGTTCCGGTCGGCGCCACGCTCGGCATCGGCGGGTTGTACCTGGTCGCGTGCTTCTTCAAGGAGAACGCGTTGGTCCTGCCGGGGCTGCTGGCGGCGGCGGAACTCTTCCTGGTCCGATCGCCCGGGCCGCTCCGGACCCGGGCGCGGCAGGTGTGGTTCCTCTACCTGTTCCTGTCGGTGCTCGCCATCGCCTTTCTTTCGGTCCGAACGTCCGTTCTGGGCGGGAGCGTCCGGGGCACCTCGATCGCCGAAGCGCTGGAGCCGCAGGGTGCGGCCGGCCGGCTCCTCACCATGCTGACGGTGGTGCCGGAGTGGTTCCGCCTGCTGCTCTGGCCGGCGCACCTCCAGGGCGACTACAGTCCCCAGGAAATTGTGACCCAGAGCAGCTGGATCACGGCGGACACGCTGGGAGCCCTGCTCCTGGTCGGGGCGGTCATCGCGGCCGTCGCCGCGCGGCGGCGGGCGCCGGCCATCAGCTTCGGGCTGGCGTGGTGCGCGGTCGCGCTCTTCCCGGTCCACAATGTCCTGGTGCCGACGGGCATCGTCCTCGCCGAGCGGACCCTGCTGCTGCCGAGCATCGGCGCCATGATCGCGCTGGGCGGGGTCGGCGCGCTGCTGGTGGAACGCTCGGGCTCGGTGGGGAGGCTCGGCCTGGCCGCAACGGTCGGGATCCTCCTGATCCTGGGCGTCTACCGCAGCACCACCCGTCATCCGGTCTGGTCGGACCAGTTCAACTACTGGTACGTGACCGCCACCCACGACGCGCCGATGAGCTACCGCGCCCACCACGCCCTGGCCGAGATGTACGTGCTGGCTGGGATGGAGGGCCGCGCGGAGCAGGAGTTCCGGCTCTCGATCGCCCTGGCGCCGCGCACCGTGAGCACCGTCTTCCTGGACTATGCCAACCGGCTCCGGCTCAAGGGCTTCTGTTACCCGGCGGTGGAGCTGTACCGGAAGTCCCTCGCGATCGCTCCCGGGGTACAGCCGGTGCGCGCGTCACTGGTGGCCTGCCTCCTCAACCTCGGCAAGTACCAGGAGGCGCTGCGGGAAACCGCCATCGGCCTCGCGTCGGGTGAGGAGGCGAAGACCTGGCGCTGGCTCCAGCAGGCCGCGGACAGTGCGCTCAAGGCCGGCGCGCCGCCCGGCAGCGTTCACCTGACGCCGCCGAGCGACACGACCAACTCGCTCAAGACCGGCGCCACCCAATGAGCTCGGCGGGCCGGCGGGATGGACTCGCGCCGCTGGCGGCGGCAGCGCTCGCCGCCGTCGTGGCGCTGCCCTCGCTGTTCAACCGGTTCGTCTATGACGACGTGCCGGTCATCGTGCAGAACAATCTGGTGCACAGCCTCTCGGCCGCCCCAGCCATCTGGAGGTCGAGCTACTGGCCGGTCGGAATGCTCTATCGCCCGTTCACCATCCAGCTGTTCAATCTGGAATGGGTCCTGGGCGGCGAGCGGTCCCGGGTGTTCCACGGCGTGAGCATCGTGCTCTCGGCGTTGACTGCGTACCTGGTCTGGCGGCTGGCCCGCCGGCTGTTGCCGCCGTCGGGCGCCGCGGTGGCCGCGGCGCTGTTCGCGGTGCATCCGGTCCACGTCGAGGCGGTGGCCAACATCGTGGGCCAGTCGGAACTGCTGGCGGCGGTGTTCACTCTGCTTGCCGTGGAGCGCTACCTCGCGTGGCGGGAATGGGGGCGATTCGGGCTGGGCCACCGTCTCGCACTGGCCGGCCTCACGCTGCTGGCGATCTTCTCCAAGGAGACCGGGTACGTCGTGCCGCTGCTACTCGGCATCGCGGAGCTGTGCCGCTTCCATGCTCCGCGGCGCGCGGTGCTCCCGGTGTTCTTTCTCCAGGCCGGCGCGGTCGTCGCGGCGCTCCTGATCCGCCTCAGCGTGCTAGGGAGCGTGGCCGGCGAGGCGCCGTCGCCGTCGATCGCCGGGCTGGGGTTCGCGACCCGGGCGGCCGGCACCCTGACGATCGTGCCGGAATGGGCTCGGCTCCTGTTCTGGCCGGCGCACCTGCAGGGCGAGTACGGCCCGCCCTCGGTCAGCCTGATCGGGGCGCCGCTGGGGCACTACCTCCTGGGCGCGCCCATTCTGGCCGGCGCCCTGGTGCTCCTGGCCTGGGGGTGGTATCGGGAGAAGACGCTCGCGCTGGGGCTCCTGTGGATGGCGGCGGCGATCCTTCCGGTGAGCAACCTCCTCGCGCCCACCGGGGTCCTCCTCGCCGAACGTACCCTGTTTCTGCCCAGCGTCGGCGCGGTGCTGCTGGTCGCGATCGTCGCCGTGAGAGTGGCGTCCCATCTGGGGGAGCGACCCGGAAGCCTGCGCGTGGCGGCTACCGCCATGGGGATCGCCCTCATTGTCCTGGCGGGGGAGCAGAGCGCCGAGCGGGCCACGGTCTGGAGGACCCAGAGCATCTTCTTTGCCAGGCTGCTCGAGGATGCTCCCCGGACCTACCGGGCGCACTATGTCGTCAGCCGCTTCTACTACGGCGAGAAGCGCTACGCCGAGTCGGCGCAGGAGGCGCGACGAGCGCTGGAGCTGTATCAGCGGGATGCCCACGTGCACGACCAGCTCGGACAGGCGCTGCGAACGCTGGGCCGGTGCGGAGAGGCGGTGCCGGTGCTGGCGGACGGGGTGCGGCTCTCGCCCCGGGAAACGACCATCCGGAGCCGGCTCATCGAATGCACCCTCGCGATCGGCGATACCGCCGGCGCGAGGGCGGTGGCGGAGGACGCGGTGAAGGCCGGGCTGAACGAGTTCGCGGCTACCGTCCGCCGGCTGAGTCCCCCACCGCCGAGCCGGTCACCATAAGCGAGCCACCCCAGGGCAACGGGATCACCCGGGTCACCCGCTCCTGCATCGCGCTCGCGATCCGGAGAAACCCGTTGATCGGCTCGGGGGGCACCGTCGGGGGGCGGGGCTCGGTGCGGCGCAGGCTTTCCAGCAACCGCACCGCCAGCTTGGCCGGCACCAGCCACTGGAAGAGGTAGCGCTCGGAGGTGATGCTCATGCCGGCGCGCCGGGCCAGCTCGCGGAAATCCGGCCGGTTGTAGCGATGGCGATGATGATTGAGCACGTCGTGGCTGGTCCAGAGCCACTGGAACGCGGGCACGGTGCAGAGGATCAACCCGCCGGGCGCGAGGAGCCCGACGGCGTGGTGGAGCGCGGCCACGGGGTCGTCCAGGTGCTCGAGTACGTCGAGCATCAGAATCGCGTCGAAGCGACGATCCGGAGCGAAGGCGCCGTCGAAGGGAACGGCGTGGATGGCGTGGCGCCAGGGGCCCTGGGGATCCAGGAGGGCGGTGTCGGGCTCCACGCCTTCGACCTCTCCCAGCGGCCGGAGCCGGTCGAAGAACAACCCGTTGCCGCACCCTACATCGAGAATCCGTCGGAACCCCCCGGGTGGACTCCGGCGCCGGAGCTCCCCGAGAATGGCGGTCTCACGAACCCGCCACCACCAGTGGCGCCGGTAGAGATCCTCGTAGCGGGCGCCGTAGGCCGGATCCATCGCGGGGCCCTAGGACCCCGGGCCAGTACGCCGCTCGCGCCCGGTGCGCCGGTCGTGTCCTTCGCGGATGAGCTTGTCGATCACGTAGAGGGGGCGCGCCTTGGCCTCTTCGTAGACCCGCCCTACGTACTCCCCGATGACGCCCATGAAGAACAGGTTCATGCCGGACAGGAAGGTCATGACCACGATCACCGACGTGAATCCCTGAGGCGACTGATGGAGAATCACGCGTGCGTACACCGCATACAGCGCGAAGAGCATCGCGAGCACGACCGCGATGGCGCCCAGGAGCGCCGCGGCGCGGAGCGGCGCGATCGAGAAAGCGAAGATGCCGTCGAAGGCCAGCCGGATCAGCGCGCGAACCGAGTACTTGCTCCGTCCGGCGAACCGCTCGCCGCGCTCGAGCTGGATCCCGGTCTGACGGAACCCGACCCAGGTCCGGAGTCCGCGGAGATAGCGGTTGTGCTCCGGGGCCCGGCGGATCTCGTCGACCACCCGTCGCGACATCACCCCGAAGTCTCCCGCATCCACCGGCAGCTTCAGCTTCGAGAGCGAGGCGATCAGGCGGTAGAAGACGAAATAGGCAAACCGGAGGACGAGCCGCTCCTTTCGCCGGACCCGTTGGGCGTATACGACGTCGAAGCCCTCCTGGAGCTTCGCCGCCAGCAAGGGAATGTCCTCGGGCGCGTCTTGCAGGTCGCCATCCATGACGACCGTCGCGTCTCCGGACACCTGGTCGAGTGCCGCGGTCAGCGCCGCCTGATGCCCGAAATTCCGGGACAGTGACACCACCACGACTCGCGAGTCCGCCGCCGCGGCCTTCTGAAGGAGGTCCAGGGTAGCATCGCCGCTCCCGTCGTCCACGAAGATCATTTCGTGGGGCCCGCCCGGGAGCGCGTCGAGCACCGCCCGGAGCCGGGTCAACAGCTCCGGGAGCCCCTGCCCTTCGTTGTGCAACGGAATCGCCACCGACAAACGCATGGTGCTCCTCATCGACGGGGCCGCCCGCGGCCGTAGACCATGCTCCACAATGTGAGGCCGGCCACACCCAGTGGGTAGGGCTCGAAGATGTCGAGCGCGAAGTGCCGGGAGAACAGCTCACGCCAGCGCTCCAGCGGGCGGGGGAAGTCACCCCGGTCGAGCCGGGCCAGCAGGCGGGAGAGCGATGCCCGGGCCGGTAGCACAAGATCGAGAATATGCACGGCGCCGTCCTCGGTGAGGAGAGTGGCGAGGTGTCCCAGCAGGTGGTCCACTGCCTCGTCGGGCAGGTGGTGCAGCAGGCTGTTGACCAGGATGCAGTCCCAGCCGCCGCCCGGTTCCAGGCGCATGGTCGTCACGTCAGCCACCCGGAACCTGGGGCCGAACCGCCGCTCGGCGTCCTGGATGTACCCCGGATTGATATCGACCCCGAGATAGTCCTGCTCCAGGAAGTGGGCGGCGTTGGTTCCCGGGCCGCAGCCCACGTCGAGAACCCGCCGGATCCTCCCGCGATCGTTGTGGCGGAACACCGGCTCCAGCTTCCGCTCCGCGAACGGCGCCTGCCAGAGGCGATAGACCAGCGTGTGCTCCATCGGATGGCGGGGCATGACTCAACGCCACCGGAGCTCGAAATGGCCCACGTCGCGGGTCTGGGGATAGCGGGCCCGGAGCGAGTCCAGCAATTCCCCGGGGAGCGGCCTCGAAAAGAGCGGCGTGCGATTGAGCACCAGCGCCGTGACGCCGTCGAGACTCCGGAGCAACGACATGCCGGCGCCGCCCTCTTCACCCAGAAAATCGAAGATCGTCCGGGACTTGTTGGGGAACCCGCCGAGGAAATACACCTCGGGCGCGTCCGGCCCCGCCCAGATGTCCCCGGTGCCGGCGCGCGCCTGCAGCTCGGGAATCAGGGCTCGGTACAGCTCGGCCTCGTTGGGCTTGACCCGGATGCCGGCACGAGGCAGGTCGAGCGTGACGGTCTCGTGTTGCGCCACGGTGCTGAAGCCCATGTTCTCGATGGCGCCGGGGGTAACGAGGAGGACGGCGAACAGTCCGTAGAATCCGAGAGTCACCCCGGCGAGCTGCGGCGGCGTGCTCCCGATGCCCTGCACCACGGCCACCAGACCGAGCAGGAGCAACGGGGCCACGTAGAGAAAATAGATCGGCGATGAGAACGGGAACTGGATCAGGCCGGCGAAGGCGGTGACGGTGGCCAGGAGCACGAAACGAGACCGGCTACCGGGTTTCCAGCCGCGAGCCAGGCGCGGCACGAGGATCACCAGCGCCGCCAGCAAGGAAAGCACGGGGATCAGGCCCCGGAGCGATTGCCAGACGAAGCGATGCGGAAAGCTCTCGACGCCGGCGTACCAGAGCAGGCCCAGAAGCAGGACCACGAGGACTCCCCCGGCCGCATTCCAGGAACGGGCTCCGGGATTGGGCCGGGGCCGGAGCAGGACGGCGAGCGGCGCGGCGGCGAGCGCCCAGTAGGGCGCCGGGGGCCGCATGTTCGCGAAGGCGAGCCGCCGGAAGGGGGCCACGAACACGCCGTGATACAAGGCCGGCAGCGCGCCGGCCAGGGCGAACCCCGCCCCGAACAACAGCACCGGAATCGCAACGCCGGCGAGGAACGGGACCGCGGCTCCGAGCAGCGCGCGCACCCGGACGGATCCCGGCACCAAGGGAGGCCCCCACTCCCTGACCGCAAGCGCCAGCGCGATCGAGCCCCCAGGCAACACGAAATGATAGACCACGCGGAACAGGTTGAAGGGCAGGATCGAGCGCCAAAGCAGATATACGAGGGCCAGGAGCACCGTCGAGGTCATCGCCGGAAAGAGATAGGGGGACCACACCCGGGAGCGGGACGCAGGGACCGGGGAACCCGGCTCACCCGGCCGCGTGGCGTAGAGCAGATACAGTCCGGCGCCCGCGATGAAGAACAGCCCGGACAGCTTGAACAGAAACGAAATTCCACCAGCCAGCCCGGCGAACACCAGCCAGCGGTTCCGGCCTGATTCGTCCCAGCGAAGCAGCGCCGCGGCGCCGAAGGTGGCGAAGAACAGGTTGTACCACGACGGCATCGACGCAGGATAGTTCGGCACGCTCCAGGCGAGCGCCACCAGCGTCACCAGGGCGGCGCCCGGGGGCCCGGTGCTGCGTACGGTGATCCGGAAGACGGCCGCCAGCCAGAGCATCGTCATGACGAACAGCGGGATCCGGAGCACCGGAAGCCGGACGCCGAAGGCCGCAAACGCCGCCGCATGCATGTAGCTGAGCAGCCCGGTATACGGCTCGTCGAAATCGCGGTGAGGCACCTGGCCGGCCAGCACCCGCTCGGCGGATTGTCCCAGCGCGCCCTCATCGTGGGGATACCACATCCGGTTGAGATAGAGCCCGAGGTATCCGCCGCCCGCCAGCAGGGTGAAGAGCAGCCAGAGACCCGCCGGGGTCACCGGGACGCCGGGCCGGGGGGAGCTCACCGTCCGTTCCGCCAGGCGGCGAGCAGCGAATCCCGCCGGAGCGGGAGATACCGCGGCTCGGCTCCGACACTGCCCGAGGCGGGCTTGAGCAGGTAGAGCGGCCGGCCGGGATACTCCGGGATCAGCAGGCTGTCGCGCGGGCCGAGATCCCGGGCGTACACGTTGCCGGAGCGCCGGGCCAGCAGCAGAGGCGGAAAGAGGGTGAATCCACCCCGATTGGCCTCGATCTTCGCGATGCAGCGCGGCGGATACTTGATGCCCGGGGTGAGGCGCAGCGACGGATCGCCGGTCACCGATTCGGCACTCACCAATCGGGCCGAATCCAGCACCAGTGGATTCAGCCGCAGCATCCGGTCTTCCAGGGGAACCGGCCGGGCCTCGAGCCCGGTCAGGACCGAGTCGAGGGCGCAGGGATCGGCGCCACGGTAGATGGCATCGGTGTTGGGCCGGGAGACACCGAGGGCCCACATCCGGGCGACCAGCTCGGCGCCCCAGCTTTCCCGAACCAGCACCAGGGCATTCCGGACGCCGGCCGCCTCGGCGGCCCGGTCGGGGTCCCATCGCAGCGAGATCATCCCGGTGCGGTACTGCCGGGCCCGCACCGGCAGCGAGGCCGCGGCGCCGAGCACCAGGGCGATGATCGCCGCGAAGGTGGCCGAGCGGAACAGGAGGCCGCTCCCGAAGGACTCGCGCAGCGCCGGCAGGAAGCGCGCGGTCCAGAGCGCGAGCACCGGCAGGAGGGGGTACATGAACCGAGGACCGAGGTAGAACCCGTCGTGCCAATACGCGGCGTACAGTCCCGCCAGGAGAAGGCTGGCCCCGAGCAGGTAGCGGTCGAACGCGCGGAACCGCCGGGTCAGTGCCAGCGCCGCCGCCATCGGAATCAGCGCCGGCGCCGCGGCCTCGAGGAAGTAGGTCTGGAGCCGGAGGAAATAGAGGTTGATGAGCTCGAGACCGCGCGCCGGCGTGTGGACCGGTCCCCAGGGGGTGGCGTGGAAGCCGAGGTCGTGGGCCCGGCCCCAAAGCACGGTGTAGCCGAAGAGGAACGGCGCGCCGGTGGTGTACCGATTGGCCCAGCAGAGCAGCAGGACCGGAATCGCGAGGCCGAGCCCCGCGCCGAGCAGCGCCGCGACTCGCCGCTGCTTGATGGCGCGAGCCAGCAGCCAGAGCCCGGCCGGGGCGGCGAACGCCATTGAGTCCACCGGGCGGATCGTCGCCGCCAGCCCGAAACCGAGCCCGGTCAGCAGGCCGTCACGGAAGCGCCCGCTCCCGGCGGCGGTGACCCGCGCCAGCCCCAGCATCCCCAGGACAATCCAGAACAACGCCGTCACGTGATTCATGTGCGAGCCGGACATGAACGCGGCAAACGGCGACAGGGCCAGTATCAGGAGCGCCCCCAGCCGGACCCCGCTTCGCGGCTCGAGGCGCAGGAGCAGCGCCCCGAAGGTCACGACCGTGAGCGCGGCGAAGACGGGATCCACCAGCCATTCCGCACCGGCGAGCGACCCCAGCGCGAGCATGGCCGGCCCGCCCATGGGAAACTGACCGTAGACCCTGCCCTCCTGCTCCACCAGGTGCAGGCTGCTGAAGAACTCCTGGTGCGGCGCGGCGGGAATCCAGAGGTGCCCGGAGGCCAGCACTCGCGCCTGGAACACCTGGATGATCTCGTCGATCAGGAGGGGACGGCCGGCGAAGAGCTCGCGCGCGATCCAGGCATAGAGAGCCAGCCCGACGGCCGCGATGGCTCCGGTCCAGGCGGCCCAGTGCACCTGGGAGCTCCGGTGCAGCGGCTCGAGCCGGCCATCTCGCCAGAGCGCGCGGATCCGCCGGGAAAGGATGGCGAGCACCAACCCGCCCCCCGCGGCGATACTGAGACCGTTGAGCAGATCGGCGGCCACGGGAGCGTACCACGGGGCCGCGTGACCGCCGGGGATCCAGTTGGCGATCGGGAGAAAGCCCAGGCCGGCGACCAGGGCCGCCAGGGTGAGCGCGATGGCCCGATCCAGGCGGCCCATGCCTTACGGCGCGCGCTTCCTGGGCGGAAAGAGATTGAACCGGAAGATGTGCCAGAAGGCGGCGACGCCGTCCTTCCATCCGATCTTCTTGCCCTCCTCGTAGGTACGGCCGTTGTAGGAAATGGGCAGCTCCCAGATCCGGGCCTTGGCCTGCGCCAGGCGCGCGGTGATCTCGGGCTCGAAGCCGAACCGGTCGCTGGTGAGCACCAGGGACTTCATCAGGGGCGCCCGGACGATCTTGTAGCAGGTTTCCATGTCGGTGAGGTTGAGGTTGGTCAGGATGTTGGACATCAGCGTGAGCAGCCGGTTGCCCACCGAGTGCCAGTAGTACAGCACGCGGCCCCCCCCGCCCAGAAACCGGGACCCGAACACCGCATCGGCCTTGCCTTCCATGATCGGCCCGAGCAACCGGCCCAAGTCGTCCGGGTCGTACTCGAGGTCGGCGTCCTGTACCACGATCACGTCGCCGGTGGCGTGCGCGATGCCCGACCGGAGCGCCGCCCCCTTCCCCCGGTTCACCGGGTGATGCACCACGATGTCTATGCTCCCCTCAGTCTTGAGCCGGTCCAGGATCTCCTGGCTCCCGTCCTTCGAGCAATCATTGACGGC
The DNA here is from genome assembly GCA_041486305.1 of Gemmatimonadota bacterium. Lineage (GTDB taxonomy): Bacteria > Gemmatimonadota > Gemmatimonadetes > Gemmatimonadales > GWC2-71-9 > JABFSM01. The sequence continues at coordinate 18,675 of JBGPLG010000052.1, read as the reverse complement.
GATGATCTCCATGGGCAGCGGCACCGCGCGGAGCCGCTCCACAATGGCGTGGATGGTGTTCCGCTCGTTGTAGACCGGGACGATCACCGACAGCCTGGGAATCTCCATCGTCGCTCCAGAGGGATCAGGGGGCAGGACTGCCGGCGCCATCGATGTAGGCGTTGAGCAGCGCGAGACGGATGTCTCCCTCGCCGCGCGACGAGGCCGGGCGTAGCAGATCGTATGCCGCGCGAGCTCGTTCCGGCCGGCCGGCGGCGAGCTCGGTCCGGACCGCCGCATCGAGCAGGTCGTCGGCGGGGAGCCAGAGCCGGCCGGCGCGGGCTTCGAGGATCAGCAGGTTCACCGGGACCGCGCCCTCCGCGAGCATCCGCCGTGCGAGGGCCTCGCCCAGGGCCACGGCCGCCCGCACCGGCGGAGGCGCGCCGGCCTGGTACGCGTAGAGGCGGGCCCGGGAAAAGAACCCGCTGTCGGGTGGCGCGCTTCCGCCGTGAAGCGCCTTGCGAATGGCCCAGAAGTCCGAGGTCCAACCGCGCCAGTTGGCCGGCGGAGCGCCCGAGGCGCTCTCGCGGGACCAATTCGCGTAGAGGTAGCGTTCCGGGCTGCCTGGGGCATCGGTCCAAGCGGAATCGGCGCCGGCCCGGCGCACCTGCGCGGCCAGCAGCATCCCCTTCACCCCCGGCACGGGAGTCAGCACGCTCGACGACGCGGTGTCGAAATCCGCCGGCCGGAGGGACGGATCGCCCAGGTAGTCGACGACCCCGTTGCCGAGACTGGCCAGGCCCACCGCGGACTGCTGCAGAAAGCGGGCCCGCTCTGCACCCAGGTCGAGCACCGGATAGAAATCGGAATTGGCCCGGGTCTCCCGCGCAAAGAGCGGTGCCAATCCCTTCCGGTCGACGATCAGCATCCGTTCGAGGGCGGCGTCCGCCATCGGGAGAAACCGGCAAAGATCCTGGCGCACCATGGGGAACCGCACCACCGACCAATCGGGCCGGCGCAGCGGGCCCTCCGGCGAAGCGACCACCAGCATGTCCCCGCCGTTGATCAGGTAGATCCGGTAGTCGGCGAAATTCTGGTGCAGCGCAGCGAGCACGCTTTCCACCAGCCCGTCGGTGAGCTCATAGGTGTGGAGCCATTGCCCGAACACCGCGCCGGGCGCGAGATAGGCGCGGATCCTGGCGTAGAATTCGGTGGTGAAGAGGCCGCTCACCCCGCTCACCCATGGGTTGGAGGGCTCCGAGAGGATCAGATCGTAGCGAGTGGCGGCGGACGCAAAGTAGGACTTGGCGTCGTCGATCACGATGCGGGAGCGGGGGTCGTCAAAGGTCCGCCGGTTGGCGGGCGAGAAGACCCGGGAGCCCGCCAGCATCGCGGGCTCGATCTCGATCGTGGTGAGCCGGGTCAGCGCCGGGCTCCCCAGCAGAAAGTGCGACGACATTCCGGTTCCGTGCCCGATGACCGCGCCGGTCTTCGCGGCGGGGGCGTGGGCCAGCAGCAGGAGCGCCAGCATCGCCTGGGTGCCGTCGTCCCCGGAGAAGACCCGGAGCGGCGCCGCGGTGTCGCAGCGCTCGAACCAGGTCACCGTGAGCGATCCGTCCGGCTTGCCGTTGGTGGAGAGAATCCGGGTGCCCCCCACGTTGAGCCGGCTGGCGTGCACGGTGGCGGTGCGGCCATCGGCGTGAAACAGCATGGTGCGCTGCCGCGGGTCGGCGATCCGTCCCACCCGGAACACGCCGCTGGAGAGCAGGCTCTGGTCGAAATGCACCAGGGAGACCGAGAGCCCCACCAGCACCGCCACGGTGCCCGCGCCCGCCAGCGCGAGCCGGCGCACCGGCCGCCCGGCCCGCGCCATCGCGCCCAGCACCAGGATCCCGAGCGCCATGTCCACCAGCCCGCCGCCGATCAGGGTGCCCTTGAGTCCGAACACCGGCAGGAAGAGCAGGCCGGTCGCCGCCGCGCCGACGATCGAGCCGAGCGTGTTGGCACCGTAGATCGCGCCGATCGCCCGTTCGCCCTCGCCGCCCATCAGCATCCGGGTCATGAGGGGCAGCGTCATCCCGGCGCAAAAGGTGGCCGGCAGCATCACCGTCAGGCAGACCAGGTAGCGGGCCGAGGAATACAGCAGGTATCCCGGGTTGCTTCGCGCCACGCTCTGGAGCAGCCAGGCGCTCCACTGAAATGATTCCAGGTAGAGCGGCAGGCTCACGATCGCCAGGGCGCCCATCACCAGCTGAATGACCGCGAGGGCCCGGAGCGGATCGGCGAACCGGTCGGCCCGTTTTCGCATCCAGAGCGCACCGAGGGACAGGCCGAGGATGAAGGCGGAGAGCATCAGCTCGAACGCATGGGTCGAGCTGCCCAGGACCAGGGAGAGCATCCGGATCCACCCGACTTCGTAGATGAACGAGGCGATGGCGGTGCCGGCGGCGAGCACCAGGAGCAGGCGGGCGAGCTGTGGCGGCGGAATGTCGGTAGGCCGATAGGTCGGCAGGTCGGTAGAGGCGGAGTCCGCCGACACACCGTCATACCGACTTACCGACCTATATCTGACCACGACCATCGTGCCGAGGGCCACGACGAGATTGAGCACGGCGGCAGCGGCGAGGGTCCCCGGCAGCCCCGCCATGTCGAAGAGCAGGAAGCCCGCGATCAGCACGCCGGCGGCGGCGCCGAGACTGTTGGTGAAGTAGAGCAGCGAGAGGGTCCGGCCGGGCGAACCGGGCACCCGGCGGAGCGCCCCGGCGGTCATCAAGGGAAAGGTGGCGCCGAGCAGGATTGACTGGGGCAGGATGAGCAGGCCGGCCAGAGCCCACTTGGCCAGCACCACCGACACGCCGCCCCCGAGCGCCGGGAAGAGGTGCAGATAGGCCCAGTTCGTGGCTGGAAGATAGATCGCGTCGTGAAACGCCAGCCCCAGGACGCCGATCAATGCCTCGACGATGGCGTAGGCGAAGAGCGGGTCCTTGAGCCGGGCGGAGCGGCGGCTCACCAGGAGCGCACCGATCCCCATGCCCCCCAGGAAGATCACCAGGGTGAGGATCTGGGCGTAGGCGTCGTGGCCGACGAAGAGGCTGAGGTAGCGGCTCCACACCGCCTCGTAGAAGAGGCCCGCGGCGCCGGAGAGAACGAACAGGAGGGCGAGGGCTGCGATCATTCAGCCGCTCATCCGGCGGCCGGCTGTTCCTCGTACCGGCTGAGCTTGCGGTAGAGGGTCGAGGGATCGATCCCGAGGACCTCCGCCGCACGCGTCTTGTTGCCACCCTCCGCCTGGAGCACCCACATGATGTAGGCCCGCTCGATGACTTCGAGCGAGGGGTTGGGGGACGAGCGCTCCGCCACCAGCGGCTCCCGGCGCCGCCGGGTGATCCGCTCCGGCAGGGCGCCCGGCTCGATCAGGGTGGCCTTGCTGAGCACGACCGCGTGCTCCAGCGCATTCTGAAGCTCCCGGACGTTGCCGGGCCAGTCGTACACCATCACCGCGTCCAACGCATCGGCGGAGAGCGCCTTGGGGGCGGCCTCCCGCTCGCTGGCCAGCTCGCCGAAGAAATGGTCGATCAGCATGACCAGGTCGTCCCGGCGGTCCCGGAGCGACGGCAGCTCGATGGCGATCACGTTGAGTCGGTAGAACAGATCAGAGCGGAAGTGCCCGCGGCGAACCTCCTCCTCGAGGTCCCGGTTGGTGGCTGCGACGATCCGCACGTCGACCGGGATCGTCTCGGTGGCCCCGACCGGAATCACCTCGCGCTCCTGCAGCACCCGGAGCAGCTTGATCTGGAGCGAGGGCGGCATCTCCCCCACTTCGTCCAGGAAGAACGTGCCGCCCCGGGCCGCCGCAAAGAGTCCCTGCTTGTCGCGCACCGCGCCGGTGAAAGAGCCCTTCACGTGGCCGAACAGCTCGCTCTCCAGCAGGTTCTCGGGGAGCGCGCCGCAGTTGATCGACATGAACGGGCCGTCGGCGCGGGTGGACAGGTTGTGGATGTAGCGGGCCACGACCTCCTTGCCGGTGCCGCTTTCCCCCTGGATCAGCACGGTGGAGTCGGTGGGGGCCACCACCTCAGCCAGCTTCAAGACATCGGTAAACCGGCGGGACTTGCCGATGGGCCGGGTGACGGTGCTCTTGTCCTTGCGGCGGATGTCCTGCTTGAGCTGGCGATTCTCCACCCGGATCTGGCGGTACTCGCAGGCGCGCCGGAGAATCGCCAGGAGCTCGTCGTTGGAGAATGGCTTCTGGATGTAGTAGAAGGCTCCCGCGTTGACCGCCGCCACCGCGGTCTGGAGCGAGGCCTGCGCCGTCATCAGGATGACCGGGGTCATCGAATCCTGCTCTTTGGCCGCCTGCAGGATGTCGAGGCCGGTGACCTGGGGCATTCGCACATCGGTCAGCACGATGTCGTGGCTGCCCGACCGGATCTGGTCCAGCCCGGCCTTGCCCCCCTGCGCGGTGGTGACCTCGAATCCCTCCTTGCGAAGCAGGATTCGGAGGGTGTCGAGGATGCCGGATTCGTCGTCGACGATCAGGATCGAAGGTTGCTGGGTCATGCACCGTCCTCCGTGGGCCATTTGCCGTGCAGGAGAATGGTAAACGTGGTCCCCTTCCCCGGGGCAGAGTCCAGCGTCACCAATCCCCGGTGGGCGGCCACCGCGCGCTCCACGATGGCCAGCCCGAGGCCGCTGCCTCCCGGCCGGCCCGACACGAACGGCTGGAAGAGCCGCTGCTGGAGCTCCGGGTCGATGCCCGGACCGTCGTCAAGGACCCGGAGCCGGACCGGGTGCTCGAAGTCTCCGCCCTGGCTCAGCTCCCCGGGACCGGGCCGATCTACCAGGGCTTCGATGTGTCCCGCTCCGTTCATCGCCTGGGCCGCGTTGAGGATGAGGTTGGTCACGATCCGGTGCAGCAGGTCCTCGTCGGCGTCGATCTCGATCGACTCGCCGTGCACCACGATCTCGACTCCCGGGCCGGTGTCGGGGTGCTCCCGCACCAGCTGGGCCGCCTCCCGCACCACGGCCGTGAGATCGATGGTGACGAAATGGCTGGCCCGTACCCGGCTGAAATCGAGGAACTCGCCCAGCAGCCGGGAGAGCCGGTCGCTCTCCCTCACGATCAGGTCGGCCAGGAGGCGATCGTCGGGGTCGTCCCGGGCGCTCCGGGCCAGTTGCTCCACCGAGCTCCGGATCGAGGCCAGCGGATTCCGGATCTCGTGCGCCAGCGACGCCGACAGCGCCGCCACCGCCTCCAGCCGCTCCGCTCGCACGTGCAGCACCTGGACCTGCTGCAGGTCGGAGATGTCGGTGAAGATCGCCGTGACGCTGGGGAACTCCTCCTGGGGGCGGCCGAAGGTCGTGGTCGAGAGCCCGATCGGCACCGTGCGGCCGTCGGTGCGCAAGGCGGTTCCCTCGGCCCGGTTGACCCGGCGCCCCTTCCGGATGCCGGACACCACCGCGGCAAAGAGCTCGGGAGACCGACGCTCCAGCTGATCCAGCACCGGCAGCCCCGCATGCTCGGCGGCGGTAAGGCCAAGGAGGTGCTCGGCGGCGAGATTGATGAAGGCCAGTCGCCCCTGCCCGTCCACCGTCAGCACCCCGGAGCGAATGTTCCGGAGGATCTCGTCGGCTTCGAGCCGGACCCGGTGCAACTCGATGGCGAGCTCGGTCTGCTCCACGGAGGCGGTCCGGAGTCGCTGACCGAGAAAGGCCACGACCATGAAGACCACGGTGAAGACCGCCACCTGACCCCAGAGCCAGGTCCCCGGCGGGCCGGGCTGACCGAAGTAGGCGTCGGCCAGGAAGATCGCCGCGCCCAGGAGCGAGGTGACGATGCCCGAGCGGAGCGGCATGAGCAGCGCGTAGACCGCGATGACCAGCACGTAGAGTGCGGCCCAGCCGCTCTGCTGGGGCCCCTCGAAATGCACCAGCGTCGTGACCAGCAGCAGATCCATCGCCGCCTGCGACTGCAGGAAGGCAAGCCGGCCGCGCTGCTTCTTGATGAACGTGACGAAGATGCCATAAGCGGTGACGACGTACGACAGCAGCACCACCAGCACGGCGGTGAAGGCCGCCTCGGGCGCCTGCACCCGCATGAGGGAGGCCCGGACCAGCACCACCACCGCGAGCACCACCCGACCGACATAGAGCCAACGGAGAAAGCTGCGCTGTTCCGGGGGACCGAATCGGCGCTCCCCCGCGTGGGGCGGGATGGAGCCCTCGGGCACCACGGGAAGGCGAGGAGGATCGGTCAAAAAGGACCTGGTGCTTGGATGACGCGGAAGTTAAACGGGATTGCGCTAAGACGCTAAGACGCCACGACGCTAGGAAACTGCGCCGCAAGCGGTTTTCTTAGCGTCATCGCGTCATTGCGTCCCGGCCAGGAGCTCCACGCATGCCCGAATCTCGTCTCGACAAATGGCTCTGGGCCGCGCGGTTCTTCAAGACCCGGGGCCTCGCGGCGGCAGCGGTCGATGGCGGAAAGGTCGAAGTCAACGGCGAGAAGGCCAAGCGCGCCAAACCGGTGCGTCCGGGCGATAGCATCCGAATCCGGCTGGGGCCGTACGAGCACCGGGTCACGGTGCTCGCCCTCGCCGCCCAGCGTGGCCCCGCCGCCGTGGCGGCGGGCCTGTATCGGGAGGATCCGGCCGGCAAGGAAATCCGGGAGCGGATTCACGAGCAACACCGCCTGGCCGCCCGGCTCTCCGGCGGAGCCGAGCAGGGCCGGCCGACCAAACGGGATCGGCGGGAAATCGGGAAGTTGAAAGGCAGGGAATAGGGAGGAGGTTGCACCCTCCTCCCTCCTCCCTCCTCCCTGGTTCCTAGCTACTGCTTGTTGTACGCAATCCCCTTCGACTGCGCCTTCTCGATCGCAATCACCATCGCCGGCACCAGCACCACGCCGGGAAGCACATTCGCCTTGAGCTCCGCGCTGACCGCCGCCTCGGTCCCGCCCGACTGCTTGGCCAGCTGGCCGACCAGCAGGCCCAGGGCATTGTCACACAGCAGGAACGTCGAACCCAACTTCTGCAGGTTCGCGATCCCTGCCGCCGCGAATGCCCCGCCGAACAGCACCGGATCCCCGGGCTGGGGCGCATTGAACATGTTACGGGTCGAGGGCGCCTTGGTCTTGGGGTCCTCGAGGTTGAGATAGGCACCCAGCTTGTACTTCGCCCACATGGCGTCGTTGAACGCCAGCGGGATGCTCGAGGTCGGCCCGACGAAGTACAGGGTGCCGATGGCGTTCACTTCCCCCGGTTTGGTGCCGTACGCCGAGGCGTAGGTGTTCAGGTAGTTGAGCATGTGAATCAACGGCGTTCCGCCGCCATTGGCCGGGAAGTCGAACAGGCAGCGGTGTGCGCCGGTCTGTTTGTCGAGCCAGGCATCCTGCGGAGCGGACTGCACCGGCTGCGCCGCGACTGTCCGCGGCAGGGTCCCGCCGACCCCGACCGCCGCGGCGGCTCCAGCGAGTCGGGTCAGAAATCCGCGGCGGGCGGTAGGGGCAAAGGGATCCATGATCACTCCTCCATCGAACGTGGAAACTATGGCCTCGGGTGAGGACCCGAAGTCTTGAGCGTCCCGGCGCGGGTGGAATAGGCCACATCGGGCGGGGCGTCGCCATTGGGCCAATCATCCGCCTTGCGGGCGAAATCGGGACGCGGACGTGAGAGAATGTACGCGGCCACGTCGTAAGCATGCTGGTCACTGAGCACAACCACACGATCGTTGGGCATGTTGTCACGGATGAACGCCGCCGCGGTCCGAAGCCGGGCCATGCCGGCGCCGATGTTGAACGAACGGGGCCCCCAGAGCGGCGGCGCGAGCGCCGTGCCGGCGCCTTCCGGGCCGTGACATCGGCTGCAGGTCTCCGCGAAGATCGCCTGGCCCTGGACCGTGTCGGGATGGAGCGGTTCCAGGGTCCGGACCCCCATGCCGGCCACCTCGCCCGGGGGCGCCACGCCGCGCGACATGAAGGCCAGGTAGGCCACGATATCCCGCATCTCCGGTGCGTCCCTGGCTAGCGCCTTCCCGTTCAGGCTCCGCTCGAAGCAGTCGTTGATCCGGTCCTCGATCAGATTGATCAAGCCGTTCCGCGAGCGGTACTGGGGATAGCGCGAAAAGGCTCCAATCAGCGACAAGGCACCCGGCTGCGTCCCCTCCTTCAGGTGGCAGCTGAAACACCGCAGGTCGCTCCCCACATGGTTCGGCAGACTGTCCCGGGTGCTGGTGAGGAGCGCCTTGCCCCGGCGGATGGCCGTGCCCACCACGTTGTCCGGGATCGCCGAATCGGGAGGCGGCCGCAGGGTCTCGGCGGCCACACCGGCGACCGGACGGGGCGGCAACTGCTTGACCCGGCACCCCGCCCCGGCCGCGGCCAGTACCAGAAGCCCAGCCCAGCCGATTGTCAGAGAACGATCCCGCACCGGAGCCCCAGAGAAAAAACCGCCGTGAACATAGGGCGTTTCACGCCGCGCGAGCAAGCAGTCTGAAACAAAGCCACTGACCAGAACGTATCGAGTTGCAACATTACCGGACAATTCGTTCTTCGGGAGGTCCCCCATGAACCGCTACTGGCTGAAAATCGCAATCGGCGCGCTCCTCGTTTTCTGCATCGGGACAGCCGCCATGGCCGCCGTTCGGAAGGGCAAGGCCGAGGTCCGGCACTTTCTGGCGTCGGCCGGCGCCCGGATCCCCCTCCAGCTGGCCAACCTCAAGTTTCGGTTCGAGGGCCGGAATGTCGGCAGTATCACCGGAATCGACATCCAGCGGACCGCCCCGGGGGATCCCGGGCGGGTGACGGTCCGGGTTTCGCTGGTCGACGCGAGCGATATCGAGGGGCTGCGGAACTGCTCGCTCACCACCGACGACCTGTCACATCTCGACCAGCGGACCGGCTTCCGATGCGCCGCCTCGTCGGAGCTGGGCGCGGGAGACCTGGTGGAAACCGGCAAGATCGTCTTCGAGCCGGGCAGCGTCACCCGTCCGCTCTTTCTGCTCCAGCGCGATGTGGACCATTGGAACCGATCCGACATCCGGAGCCTCGACGCCTCCCTGAACACCGTGGCACACGGCGGGGTACGGGCCCGGGGGAACTTCGATATCAGGAATCAGGACGGACCGGGAAAGGGCAGCTTTACGCTTCAGGCGGATTCCCAGGGGGCGGTGTTCTCGGTGAAGGACGACGCCGGCCGGAGCCTGGTGGATTTCCGGGCCGACCAGGGCGGCGTCAATCTCAACGTGCGGGATCGCCGGGGCCGCAACCTGATCAAGCTCCTGGCGGATTCGCTGGGAGCCGCGCTCAAGATCCGCCAGTAACGAGCCGCCCGGCTCACCGGCCCAGGTCCAGCTGCCTGGTGAACTTCGCCAGAAACGCCCGGTCGAGCGGCCGGGCGTTTGGGCCGGTCTCCCTGCCTTCATTGAACACCAGGAACAGCCCCGTCCCCGCCGGTCCGAGCCAGCCGAACCGCACATTGGCCGAGAAGCTCCTCGCCTGATTGTTGTACTGGGTCAGCGACTGCAGATAGATCCTGGGCGTGAAGGCATAGGCGAGGCGCAGCCCGAGCAACACCCCGGCAAAATCGCCTTCCTTGAGATGCACGTCCTCGTAGCCCATCCGAAACGCCGCCAGGAACTGCTGGTTGGGCCGGACCGCCCAGGTGGATTGGAGACTGGTGTGGTGGCCGGAGTAGTAGCCGCCCACGGTAAAGGTGCCGGTCACGGAGTAGCGGGCGCTCAAGTCGGTGTTGAAGTTCGTGGTGAACTCGAACCAATCGTAGATTCCCGGCTGCACCGTGACCTTGTCGGAGATGGGAAACGGAATCTGCGGCGCTTCACGGATGAAATTGAGCCCGGGAAATTCGAAGAACGCCCCGTTCGCGAAGAGGAAATGGTCGTCGATGTGGATCAGGCGGCTCTGGGGCCGGCCCTGGGTGTCGTCATACTGGCGAAAGGTGACGTGGGGACGGACCTCGCGGAACCAGCTGAGGTGAGGGGTCCGGAGGTGCCGGAGGACCCGCACCGTGTAGTAGCGAAAGGTCGGACGCTCGAGATAGCCCACCTCGGGGTTGAAGACCGAATCCACCTGGCGCGCCGCGAGACCCAGCTCCCAGTTCCGGGTGGTATAGCTGGCGGCCAGGTTCACCGCGTTGGATGACCCGGGCCGTGAGGGCGTCTCGGTGTGGGCGGCCCAGGCATCGAGGTTCACCACATCGCCGATCCCGATGCGGGCATCGGCGCCCACCGTCACGTTGTAGTCGGGCGTGCTGTCGGTATTGAGGCGGGCCACCGCGATCGCGCCGACCTGCGACCGGTGCGGCAGCTCCTTGAGCACCCGGGCCATCGAGTAGTTGTTCGCGGGTATCAGGGTGGTCCCCGCCGCAGTCACCCGCTCGGACTGGATGTCGAGGACGCCCAGGGTAAGCCCCGCGGCCTTGCCGGTGAGTCGTCCTCCGCCCAGCAGCGGTACCTCGCGCCCGTCGGGGCCGATGCCGATCCTGCGGCTGAAGAAGAGCTCGACCGACTGCGGGGTGCCCACGGCGAAAGTGCCGGCGTTCTCGAGGAAGAAGGGACGCTTCTCCGGAAAGAAGAGATTGAACCGGGTGAGATTGAGCTGCTGGTCGTCCGCTTCCACCTGGGCGAAATCGGTATGGTAGGTCAGGTCGGCAGTGAGGCTCTGGGTCACTCCGAGCTTGGCATCACCGCCGAACCGGGCCGACAGGTCGGTCGTGGTCTTGTGCTCGAAGTCCCGCTCCAGCCGTCCCAGCGCGTAGGGGGTGACCAGCGCGATGCGGCGGGATGGCGGCTCCACCCCCGCCAGGGTGCCGGCCTGGGACACCCGGTACAGGGAGTACTGCCGCGGAATGGGAGACCAGAAGTCCTCCTCGTTATTCCGCCGGATATAGCGGGCCAGGTTAAGGCCCCACTCCTGCATGCTGCCCCCGCCGTAGCGAAGGGTTTCGAAGGGAATCCGGAATTCGGCGGTCCACCCGGCGGAGTCCACCGAGGTGGCCACCTTCCAGGTACCGTCCCAGTTGAGGTTGGGGGCACCGGCCTGCCCGCTCCGGGGGGTGCTGGCCGGACCGCCGAATCCGCCCTCCCCTTCCTTGGTGATCTGGCCGTCGTGCTCGATGCCCGCCGGCGTGGTGCCGAACACGAATCCGTTCTGGCGGTCGCGGTAGGTGTCCAGGATGATGATGAATGCGTCCTGGTCTTTGAGGTCGACGTCGCGCCGGACCTCGCCGTGCACGATGCCGGCCGGATCGCGGTCGAACAGGCGGGCGCCGATGTAAATCGCCTCCTGGTCGAAGACGATTCGCACCTCGGTGCGCTCGGTGGCCGGCGTGCCGTCGAACGGCTCGTGCTGGAGGAAGCCGCCCAGCACCGGAGCCCTGGACCAGGCCGCATCGTCGAGGTGGCCGTCGAGCACCGGTCCCGTCTCGACCCGGACCGCGTGGGCGATCGGACGGGACGGGACCGCCTGGTCCGGAGCCTGTGCGGCCAGAGGCGCGGCCAGAAGCAAGCTTGCGAGCGGCAGGGCTCGGTTCACGAAAACTCCGGATGGGCTGCGGGGTGCCGCGCGGAAGTCGCACGGAGGGTAATGGGGTGGTGGCCACAGGTCGAGTGGCCGGGGCCCCGACGCCCTCAAGAATCCTTGAGCGATTCGATCAACGCCGCATTGGTGGGGTAGCGTCGCAAGTCGGTGATCAGGTCGTTCATGGCGGCGAGCGGAGTCATCCTGGCAATGCGCTGGCGGAGCTTCCGGGAGGCGGCGAGCCCGGCCTCCGACAGGAGGAGCTCTTCCTTGCGGGTGCCGCTGGCCAGCAAGTCCACCGCGGGAAAGATGCGCCGCTCCGAAAGCTCCCGGGAAAGCACCAGCTCACTGTTGCCGGTACCCTTGAACTCCTCGAAGATCAGCTGGTCCATCTTGCTTCCGGTGTCGATGAGCGCGGTGGCGATGATCGTCAGCGAGCCGCCGCCCTGCGCCGGGTCCACCTTGCGCGCGCTTCCGAAGAATCGCTTGGGGCGCTCCATGGCCTGCGAGTCCAGCCCGCCGGACAGCGTCCGACCTGAGCCCTTGGCCGAGGCGTTGTAGGCACGCGCCAGCCGGGTGAGTGAATCCACGATCAGCACGACATCCATGCCCAGCTCCACCCGGCGGCGAGCCCGCTCCAGCAGCAGCTCCGCCACGGCCACGTGCTGCGCGGGCGGGTTGTCGAAGCTCGACGCGATCACCTCGCCCACGCCGGCCATTTCCATCTCGAAGACCTCTTCGGGCCGCTCGTCCACCAGGAGAATGAACAGCGCCGCCGCGGGGTAGTTGACGCTCACACCGGAGGCGATCGATTGCAGCACCATCGTCTTGCCGGCTTTGGCCGGCGCCACGATCAGGGCGCGCTGCCCCTTGCCGAAGGGCGAGAGCAGGTCGATGACCCGGTTGGTCAGATCGGGCTGGCCCCCGCGGGCAAACACCGACTCCAGCCGCAGCTGCTCGTTGGGATGGATGGCGGCCAGCCGGTTGAACTCGGGACGCTCCCCGACCCGGTCGGCCGCGGCTCCGTTGATCGCGGTGACCCGCTCCAGTACGCCACCGCCCCGGCCATTCTGGGTTTCGCCGGTGACATCATCTCCGGTACGAAGGCCATGCTGACGGATCAACCGCTCCCCAACCCGGATGTCGCCACCGGACGGGAGGTACCCCGCCTCCTTTCGCCGCAGATGCCCGCCGGCCTTCCCCGCGATCTCGAGTACTCCCAGGGCGGCGCTCACCGCGACGTGGTGTAGATGAGATCGAGCAGCTCGTCGTAGGTCGCCTCGGCGTCGCTTCCGCCGGCGCGGACCGCCTGCGCCACACAGTGGCGCAGGTGGTTCCGCATCAACTCCCGGCCCACCGCGCGGAGGGCCTCGTGTACCGAGGCGATCTGCACCATGATCTCGGGACAGTAGCGGTCCTCGCCCACCATCTTCTGCAATCCGCGCACCTGGCCCTCGATGCGGCGGAGCCGCTTCTGGTTGCGTTCCTTGATGTCCGGATCCACCCCGGCCGCCTTCCGCCCCTCCGGGGTATCAGTCACCTCGCAGCCGCAGCGGGCGGCGTCCATTTCCTTCACGCGCTCGGCCATGCAATCCCCCTTACTATCGTAGCGTCGTGGCGTTGTTGCGTCCTACGCAAACCGGCGGAGTCGCAAGCTGTTCCCAACCACACACAGCGAGCTCACGGCCATGGCCGCGCTCGCGAGGACCGGACTCAACAGAATGCCGAAGGCCGGGTAGAGGGCTCCCGCGGCGATGGGAATGCCGATGACATTGTAGATGAAGGCCCAGAACAGGTTCTGCCGCATGGCGCGGACCGTCGCCCGCGACAGCCGGAAGGCCACGGCCACGGCACCCAGATCGGCCCGCATCAGCACGACGTCCGCCGCTTCGGCGGCGATGTCCGTGCCGCTTCCCATCGCGATGCCGAGATCCGCCGCGGCCAGTGCCGGCGCATCGTTGATCCCGTCGCCCACCATCGCGACGGTCCGGCGAAGCCCCTGCAGGCGGCGAATCTCCGCCACCTTCCCCGCCGGCACCACCTCCGCCAGCACCTGGTCGATCCCCGCCTGGCGCGCCACCGCGAGCGCGGTACTCTGGTTGTCTCCGGTCACCATGACGACCTCGAGGCCGGCGGCGCGGAGCGTGGCGACCGCGGCGGTGGAGGAGGGCCGGATCGGATCCGCCACCGCAAAGACCCCGGCGAGCCGCCCGCCCAGGGCGGCGTACACGGTTGTCTTCCCCTGGGCGGCCAGCCGGCCCGCCGCATCGCGGAGCGGCTCGATGTCGATGCCTTCTTTCGCGAGCATGGCCTCGTTCCCTACAACAACCCGAACGCCGCCCACCAGGCCGGACGCACCGTGTCCCGCCACGGCGCGGAAGTCGGTCGGCTCTTCCCGGACGCCGTCCCGGCCGCCCGCGCCTGCCGCGATCGCGGCGGCGACGGGATGCTCGGACGCCCTTTCGAGCGACGCGACCTTGCCGAGCCAGGCGGCATCGGCGCCGGCCGGATTCGGCACCACGTCGGTCAGGACCGGTTTCCCTTCCGTGACGGTCCCGGTCTTGTCGAGCACCACGGTGTCGATCTTCCCGGCCCGCTGGAGCGCCTCCCCTCCCTTGATCAGGAGGCCGAGCTCGGCGGCACGTCCTGTCGCCACCATGATGGCGGTCGGCACCGCGAGTCCCATGGCACAGGGACAGGCGATGATCAGGACCGACACCCCCGCGGCGAAGGCCCGGACGAACGGCGCCGTGGGAGCCAGCATATACCATCCGACGAAGGTCGCGATCGCGATCGACACGACCACCGGGACGAAGATGCCGCTGATCTGGTCGGCCAGGCGCTGGAGCGGGGCCCGCGATCCCTGGGCCTCGCGCAGCAGGCGGACGATGCGGGCGAGCACGCTCTCGGTGCCCAACGTGGTGGCCCGGTACCGAAAGCCCCCGGTGCCATTCATCGTGCCGCCGAACACCGCGCTCCCCGCCAGCTTTTCCACCGGGATCGACTCGCCGGTGAGCATCGATTCGTCGACCGCGCTGGTTCCCTCCGCGATCGTGCCGTCCACCGCGATCCGCTCGCCGGGACGAGCGACCACCAGATCGCCCACCCGCACCTGGGCGACCGGCAGCTCGAGCTCGGTCCCGTCCCGCACGACGCGCGCGGCGACCGGCTGCAGCGCGGTCAGGGCCCGAAGCGCCGCCGAGGTCCGCCGCCGGGCTCGCGCCTCGATGGCGTTCCCCGTGAGGATCAGCGCGATAATCAGGATCACCGCTTCATAGTAGAGATCGGGCGCCACGCCCCGGGCCAGGAAAAACCCCGGATCGACGGTCGCAAAGACCGAGTACAGCAGCGCCGACCCGGTGCCGACCGCGATCAGCGTGTTCATGTCCGCCGCGTGGTGCCGGAACGCCTGCCAGGCCCGCACGTAGAAGTGCCGCCCGGCCCATAGCACCACGAAGAGGGCGATGGCGAGCAGCCCGAAGGCGGAAGCGCCGCGGCTGGTGAGCACCATCGCGAGCAGCCCGAGCACCAGGCTCACGCCGGCCTTCTTCCGAAGCGCGCCGAACTCGAGGGCCGCCTGGGTGTCCCGGGCCTGCTCTTCGGCGGCCGTATCGGGATCATCCGAAGGGAGGGCGGCGTCATACCCGGTGTCCCGGACCGCTCCCACCAACCGGTCGGGCGAGGTGACGCCAGGGTCGAACCGGACGGTCGCGGTGTTGAGCAGCAGGTTGACCGCGGCCTGCTCCACGCCGGGCGTCTTCTCGAGCGCGCGCTGGACCCGCGACTGGCAGGCGGCGCAGCTCATCCCGGAGACCGGGAGCGTAACGGTGCGACTCATTCGACGATCACCTTGCCGTGCAGCATTCCCATCCCGCAGGTGAACTCGTGGGACCCCGGACCCGATGGGGTGAATTCCACGGCGGTCCTCTTGCCGGGCGGAAGGAAACGGCGGATCCCGAAATCGGGGACCACGATTTCTTCGGAGCAGGGATTGGTCTCGCGGCGGTCGAACACCAACCGGACCGGCCGGCCGGACTTGACCCGAACCTGCGCCGGCGTGTACCCGCCGGCGACGGTGATCAGGATTTCCTGGGCGCCGGACGGATTCACCTGGGCCGCCGAGGCGGTGCGCCGGGCCAGGAAGAAGTACCAGTTGACCCAGGCGATCGCGGCGAGGCCGCCCAGCGGTACGAGGATACGGTCCAGCGGCATGGTGGTCTTTCGCTCTCAGCTCGGCCCGCATCATAATATACCCCCACCCCCTATGTCAAGGCTACGGCGGGGGTGGGGAAATGTGGGAATCCAGCCGGTTCACCGAAGGAAAGCACAACGCCCGGCCGCCGGGGCCGGGCGTTGGCGCTGCAGAGAGATCGGAGCTACCAGGAAATGCCCAGACCGGCGGTCAGCACGAAGTCGTTTCGCATCTTCTTGCCGGTGCCGTAATCGGCGCTGTAGATCAGGTCGTCGCCGTCGAGGCGGAGCCCGACCTGGCCATCGATGGGAATCCGGATCATCAGCCCGGCGACGCCGGTGATATCGGTGGATTTCACGTTGGAATCGAGCACGCTCTTCTTGCGGTGTAGCGCGCCGAGGCCGCCGCTGATCATGTAGGAGATCCCCGACTTTCTCGGGCTGCGTCCCAGCAGGAATTTGGCGGTGCCGATCAGCGCATTGGTCCGGCGGGACCCGAGGTTGCCGCTGCCGCTGCTCTGGAGGACGCGTTCCGGCGAGTAGCTGCCGGCCACCTCGACGCCCCACCGGCCGCCCGGCGCGTAGGCGTCGAACCGCACTCCGCCGACCCAGGCGGGACGCCGGGTTAGGTTCACGCCGCCGATCGCGCCGCTGGTGCCGGTCGGCTGGAAGTATCCGCCGTGGAAGGTGAGCTCGAGCGCATGGATGCGGGGCTGTTCCACCATCTGCTGCGCGGCGAGAGCCGAGGCCGTCGCGACGGCGAGGACCGCAGGGAGAGCGGCGAGGCGGAGCATTTTCGACATGGGCAACCTTCCCGAATTGGGAGCGTGATCCTGTGCAGGCGCACTGATATCTGGAGGATGCCGGAGGTTCTTGCAAGACCCGCACCCCGTCATCGCTCCGCGGGAACTCGTGGACCGCCAACGCGTTGGGGATCGGGCCCGCGGGGGCCCTCCTCGCAGAAGCCGAGGAATCCGGCCCGCCGCCCGACGAGTGGCTCGCTTTCAAACACCAGCGGGGCGGCGCCGCCCGGCGCCGCCCCGCTGGCCCATCACGTCCCGATCGTCCTATTGGACCGCGTTGACCATGTCGAAGATCGGGAGGTACATCGCCACCACCATGCCGCCGACGATGACGCCCAGCACCACGATCATGATCGGCTCCATGAGGGAGAGCAGCGCGCTCACCGCGACGTCGACCTCGGCGTCGTAGAAGTCCGCGATCTTGGCCAGCATCTCGTCGAGACCGCCGGTCTGCTCGCCGACGGAGATCATGGAGATGACCATCGGCGGGAAGACGCCGGACGCGAGCAACGGGCCGGCGATGGTCTCGCCACCGGCAATCGACTGGCGGGACGACATGATCGCATCGTGAATGACGCGGTTGCCGGCGGTCTTGGCGGTGATCTCGAGCCCGTCCAGGATCGACACGCCGGAGGAGATCAGGGTGCCCAGCGTCCGGGTGAAGCGGGACACGGCCGACTTGCGGAGCAGGTCTCCCAGGACCGGAGCCTTGAGCAGCGCGCCGTCGATGCCCTTCTTCCCGTTGGCCGTGCCGTAGTAGTAGCGGAGCCCGAAGAGACCCACGCCGATGACGCCGATAATGAGCCACCAGTAGCGGAGCAGGACGTGCGACGCGCCGATGACCACCCGGGTGGGCAGCGGCAGGGTCATGTTGACCGAGGCGAACATCGACGAAAAGGTCGGAATGACGAAGATGAGCAGCACCGCCACCGCGATCACGGCCACCGAGATGATGACCGCCGGGTAGACCATGGCGCCCTTCACCTTGCGGACCAGCGCGTCGTTCTTCTCGAGGAAGGTGGCCAGCCGGAGCAGAATGGTGTCCAGGATGCCGCCGGCCTCGCCGGCCGCGACCATGTTCACGTAGAGCTCGGGGAAGGCCTTGGGATGCTTCCGGAGCGCGTCGGCCAGCGTGTTACCGGCCTCCACGTCGTAGACCACCGCCTTGGTGACTTCCTTGAGGGTCTTGTTCTCGGTCTGCTGCGCCAGAATGGAGAGCGACTGCACCAGCGGCAGGCCGGCGTTGATCATCGTGGCGAACTGCCGTGTGAAGATGACCACGTCCCGGGTGCTCACGCCCTTGCGGAGCGAGGGCAGCTTGACCTGTGCCGGGGCCACCCGGGTGCTGACCAGGATCATCCGGTTCTTCCGGATGAACGCGATGACCTCTTCCTTGGTGGGGACATCCAGCGTCCCCTTCAGGATCTGGCCGCTGGTGGCGTTCTTCGCGGTGTATTCGAACATCGGCATGGTTGACTCTCCCGTCAGGGTCTAGCGGCGAAGCATCGCAGGGCCGGCCTTGTCCATCGAGGCGATGGCCTGTTCCTCCATCGGCTTCTCACCGATCGCCCGGAGGAATTCGTTGGCGTCACCGGCCACCCGAAGACATTCGTCCTTGGTGACCTCGCGGTTCATGTACATCTGGTAGAGCGAATCCACCATGGTCTGCATCCCGTGCTTCTTGCCGGACTGCAGCGCGGAGTAGATCTGGTGGACCTTGTCGTCCCGGATCAGCGCCCGGATGGCGGGGGTGGCGACCATGATTTCGCAGGCCATGACCCGGCCCTTCCCGCGGGAGCGTTGCAGCAGGCACTGGGTCAGCACGCCTTCCAGCACGAAGGCGAGCTGGGCCCGGACCTGGGGCTGCTGGCTGGCCGGGAACACGTCGATGATGCGGTTGATGGACTCGGCCGCCGAATTGGTGTGCAGCGTGGCCAGCACCAGGTGTCCGGTTTCGGCGATAGTGAGCGCCGCGGCGATGGTTTCCAGATCGCGCATTTCGCCCACCAGGATGATGTCCGGGTCTTCCCGGAGCGCGTACTTGAGTGCCGCCGCGAAGCTCTTGGTGTCGGTCCCGATTTCCCGCTGGTTGACGATGCAGCTCTGGTGGCGGTGGATGAACTCGATCGGATCCTCGACCGTGATGATGTGCCCCTTCCGCTCCTTGTT
>JBGPLG010000051.1:0-30134 GCA_041486305.1 Gemmatimonadota bacterium | reverse complement strand
AGGCCTCACGCAGCGCGGCCTCGTCTGCCTGGTGATCCACTAGCGTGCCTCCTCCCGGAGCGCATTGCGCAGATCGGTTAACCCGCGGTAGAGCAGATTGCGGGTCCTCGCCTCCGACCATCCCGTAAACGCCGCGATAGCCTCGCGGCTCCTGCCCCTGAGGTGCAGCCGGACCGCCACCCGCCGGTCGGGGCTGAGCCGAAGCAGGGCCCGTCCCAGCGCCTCGGCCAGCGACTCCAGCCGTGACGGGTCGACGGCGGCGGTCAACGACTCCTCGACCGAATCGATCGGCACCGTCTGCAGGCGCCGTTCGGTTCTCCGGCGGCGGAGGAAGTCGATGACGGCGGAAACGGTAACCTTGTAGACATAAGACGGCGGCAGCTCGGTGCGATTCTCATCCGGGCGGTCGAACGCGCGCCAGAGCCGGATGCGGACATCCTGGATGACGCCGTCCATTTCGCCGGTTTCGAGCCCGGCCCGGAACGCCGCGCTCCGGATCAGGCCCTCCGACCGCCGCATGGTGGATTCGATCGCGGCCGAAAGGCCCTCGCCCCTGGTGTCGGACTCCATCGGTCCAAGATAAGGAGGTCCGGCCTCGCCCCCTCTGCGTCCTTTCGACACAGCCATCGTCCTCTCCTGAGGTCACTCCGGCCGGCGAGCAGTCCACTGCACTCGGCTTCGCCTTGTGCCCCAACGGCTTGGAAAGGCGTCTCCCAGGCACGTCCCGTGCACAGGCAACCCCCGATGCCCAAGCCAGCCCTGCTCCTCCTGACCCTCCTGGCCGTCGGCGCCGCCTGCGAGGCGCCGACCGCTCCCGGGGACCGCGACAACCTCGCCTCGGCGCGGGCCCTTTGGAGCGCGAACAGCGCCCCGACCTATTCTTACAAGGTGAACCGGAGCTGCGAGTGCGTCCTGGGTGGGCGCCTCATGGCGGTGACCGTCGTGAACGGTTCGGTGAGCTCGGCGGAATACGTCGATTCGGGCTCCGCGGTGGAGGCGGCGCTGCTGACCTATGTGCTCACGGTCCCCGACCTGTTCGATATGATTCAGGAGGCGCTGGACCGGAAGGCGGCCTACCTGGCCGTCAGCTACGATCCGATCTACGGCTATCCAACCCGGATCGAAGTCGACTACTCGGCTAACGCCGTGGACGACGAGGTTGTCATGAGCGCCCGGGAGCTGATCTTCCAGTGAAGCCGACCCGCCTCGGCCTGGTGCTCGCCTCCATCCTGACAGTTTCGGGATGTGGGCTGATCACCGGCCCAGGCGAGGACGACCGGCTCGAAGCGGCGCGCCGACGCTGGGCCACCGACGGCCAGCACGATTACTCCTACGAGATTCGCTCGGATTGTTTCTGCCGGCAGGCCGGCCGCTGGATCGAGGTCACCGTGATGGGGGACCGGGTCGCGTCGGGGGAATACCTGGATACCCGCACGCCGGTCGAGCCGGACTTTCTGGGCGCCCTTCCCACGGTCGCCGATCTCTTTTCCCGCGTCGAAGACGCGGTGACGGCGCACGCGGTTCTCCTGCAGGTGGAGTACGACACCCGGGACGGCCACCCCACCCGCATCAACGTGGACCTGAGCCACCGGATCGCGGACGAGGAGTACATGCTCCAGAGCCGCAACCTCATGGGACTCCTCACGGCCAGCGGCACCATTCCGCCGAGGTAGAGCCATGCGACCCGTCCCACCGCGGCTTCTGATCCCCGTCATGCTGCTCGCCGCGTGCGGTTCTACCGAAGAGAGCCACGGGCCGCCCCCGCTGCTGACCGCGCTGCCCCGGGCGCTCTCCGCAGCCGAGACGCGGATGGTGGGCGCCGGGAACCAGTTCGGTTTCGATCTGCTCGGCCAGGCCCGGGGCGGCGGGCCGGACCAGAATCTCTTCCTCTCGCCGGTCAGCGTCTCGATGGCGCTGGGCATGACGCTGAACGGCGCCGCGGGCGCCACCTTCGACTCGATGCGGGTGGCCCTTCGGCTGGCCGGCGTGCCGCTCGACGACATCAACCAGGGATATCGCAGCCTGATCGACCTGCTCCAGGGCCTCGATGCCAGCAGCCAGTTCCAGATCGCCAACTCCATCTGGGGCCATTCGGGCATCCCGTTTCTGCCGGCGTTCCTCACCGCGGGAAAGGCCCACTTCGACGCCGAAGTCCGCGCCCTCGACTTCAACGCACCCGCCACGCTCGGGATCATCAACGACTGGGTGAGCGCCAAGACCGACGGGAAGATCCCGACGATCCTCGACGGCATCTCCTCGGCCGAAGTGATGTTTCTGATCAACGCGATCTACTTCAAGGGAAGCTGGCGGATGGCGTTCGATCCGGCGCAGACCCGGAACGCCCCGTTTCATGCCGCAGACGGCTCGACCCAGAGCGTCCCGACCATGAACCTGAAGCCGGAGCTGCAGCGCTACTCGGCCACCCGCGATTTCGAGATCGTCGAGCTGCTCTACGGGAACGGCGCGTTCGCGATGGACATCGTCCTGCCCCGCGCCGACCGGACCCTGGCGGACCTGACCGCGGGGCTCGATGCCGCCCGCTGGACCGAGTGGGTGGCGGATCTGCACGACCGCGAGATCGGCCTGGCGCTGCCCCGGTTCAAGCTGGAGTACAAGCGGGAGCTCAACGACGACCTGAAGGCGCTCGGCATGCGGATCGCATTCGATGCCGGATTGGCGGACTTCAGCGGGATCGCGAACGTGGCGCCGGAGCGCCTCTACATCACCAAGGTGCTCCACAAGACTTTCGTGGACGTGGACGAGGAGGGCACCGAGGCCGCGGCCGTGACGTCGGTGGGCATCGGGGTCACTTCCGCTCCGCCCACCATCCAGATCGACCGGCCGTTCTTGTTCGTCATCCGGGAGCGGCTGAGCGGGACGATCCTGTTCCTGGGGCAGATCACCAGGGTGCCGTGATGAAACTCTCCGCAACGGTCATGGTCACCGCCGCGGTCGTGGTGCTCTCGTGCGGCAGTCCAACCGAGGGGTGTGGGTGCGCTCCGGCCCCGGCGCCGATCACCGGCGCCTGGATTGCGACCCAATTTCTCGTGACCCCCACCGGGCAGGCCCAGATCGACGTGCTTGCCGCCGGCGGGAGCCTCACCATCACAGTCGAATACAGCCAGGCCACCTCGGGATCGCTCAGCATTCCCGCGAGCATCAACGGCGGCACCCCGCTCAACGCAAGCATGGCAGGCACGGCCACGTACAACTACAACACCGCCCGGACGACCTTCACCCAGGCGGCAGACACCTTCGTGCGGGACTTGAGCTGGCAACTGAACGGCGGGAAAACCACCCTGAGCGTGACCAATCAAACGGCGGGCAGCGCGAGCTTCACCATTACCCTGACCAAACAGTAAGCCCTCCTAGCCTCTTAGCGTCGTAGCGTCCTAGCGTCCTAGCGTCTTAGCCTCTTAGCGTCTTAGCCTCCTAAACGGACGCGGCCGCCACGCTGGACGACACCACCCGGTTCCGGCCCAGTGCCTTGGCGTGGAACAGCCGGGCGTCCGCGGTGTGCAGCAGATCATCGGGGTCCTCGCCGTCCGCCGGCCAGCAGGCCACTCCGGCGCTCACCGTCACCCGCACGCTCTCGGCCCGCTTGGGTACCTGGATCGGCTCCGCGGCCACCGCTTCCCGGATGGCCTCGAGCCGTTTCCGCGCCGCGTTGAGCGAAGTCTCCGGCATCACCAGCACCATCTCCTCCCCACCGTAGCGCGCCACCAGGTCGCTGCGCCGCACCCCCTGCTGGATCGTCTCGGCCACTTTCTTGAGCGCCATGTCGCCGGTGGCGTGCCCGTAGGTGTCGTTGAATCCCTTGAAATGATCGATGTCCATCATCGCCACCGCAAAGTGGCGGATGTAGCGCCGGGAGCGGCGCACCTCGCCGACCAGGAAATCCTCGAAGTAGGCCCGGTTGAACAGCCCGGTCAGGCGATCGGAGTTGGAGAGCCGGCGGTGGCGCTGCAGCCGCACCACGATGCCGGTGCAAAGCGCGGTGTGCAGCCCCAGCAGAATGACCCGGGACACCTGGTCGCTCCAGAAGAAACGGCCGTACGCCCAGGGCGAGTACTCCGGCGAATCGAGGTTGTGCATCGTGGTGACCATGATGATCACGCCGATGTACTCCAGGATGGCCACGCCTCCCGCGGTGACCGACACCCTGAGATCGTAGCGGAGGCAGGTCGCGGCGATGGCCAGGAAATAGGTCTCGAAGGTGACTTTGCTGTTCACCGCCTGGTGCGGATCGCCGATGAGGCTGAAGCCCACCAGCGCCGAGGAGACCAGGGTCACATCGATGAGGCTGGTGGCCAGTGGCAACCACGGCTGCCGATGCCCCTGCTGCACCACCTGGTAGGCGATCAGTGCGATCAGCACCGCGAACAGGGTCACGCCGAGCCCGGTCAGGTGGGTGATCCGCTCCTCCGGGCGCGAGATGAGCAGATTGACCACCGGCACGGTCAGCAGCACCACGGTCAAGGCGAGCCGCACCCGGGCGATCAGCAGCTCGGCGCTGGTGCCCGCGTCCAGGAGGTACGCATCCGGCTGCGCCCACATTTCGGCGAAGGTCGTCCGGAGGTCCTTCCACCGGTCCGGCATCACATCAGGCGGTATTTCGGCCCGCTGCCGCCTTCCCGTGGAGTCCAGCGCGGCCCCAGCACATCAGTGGCCTTGCAGTCGACGCAGTTGGGCGGATTGACCCTGAGCCCGTCGGCGGTCCGCTCGTAGACGCCCGCCGGGCACACATGGGCGTAGAATTCGGCGACCTCCGCCGTGACGTCCGGGCCGACCAGCAGATGGGACGGGATCGTGTCGCGGGTCGCGTTGCCGGACTTGAATACCGCGTCCAGCTTGCTGAAGGTGAGCACGTTGTCGGGCTTGAACGGCTCCGGAGCCTTCGGGCTTCTCGACTCGGCCGCGTCCTCCTCGATCGAAAACCTCCAGCCCGGAAAGGCGCCGCGCGTGGCGGTCATCAGGCCGTTCCCGATGCCGGCGAGCACGAATCCGTGCTTGAACGCCAGGCGCATGTTGCGGGTCTTCCTGATGTCGGAGGCGATGTAGCTGTTCCGAACCGTCCGGTCGTAGCCGGCGAGACCGGCCGAGGAGGCGTCACCGGTCCTGAGCGCCTCGAACGCCGTGCGCGCCGCGTACATGCCGGATTGCATGGCGTAGTGAATGCCCTTCAACGACGCCACGTCCACGAACCCGGCACAATCGCCGGCCATGATCACCCCGTCGCCGGACAACCGGTCGGGAAGGCTCCAGAAGCCACCCTCCGGAATGGTCTTGGCGCCCCACTCCAGCAGCTGCCCACCCTCGAGGAACTGCCGGAAGAACGGGTGCAGTTTCATCCGCTGGAGCAGCTCATGCACGTCGAACGAGGCGTCGTGGGCGTCGAGCCCGGTGACGATGCCGAGCGCCAGCTGAGTGGGACCCATCGGATACATGAACGTGCCGCCGAAGACCTTGAGCGGCACCGGCCAGCCGAGTGTGTGCACCACCCGGTCGAGCGGGCGCTTCACTTCCCAGACCTCCTTGACGCCCAGCGCGTAGATCTGGGGGTTGGGACTGCCCACACCCTGCCATTGCCGCCAGGCCTGGGACAGCGCGCCGCGGGTCCCTTCGGTCAGAATGGTGACCTTGGCGGTGAGATCGGTGCCTTCCTGGAAGTCGGATCCCGGCGTCCCGTCGCGATTGAGTCCGGTCGGGGTGGTCCGGACTCCCCGCACGGCGGACCCCTTCACGAGGAGCCCGTCCGCCGGAAAGCCGGTGAAGACGTTCACGCCGGCCGCTTCGGCCTTCTCACCCAGCCAGCGGACGATTTCCGAGAGTGAAGCGGCATAGTTGCCGTGATTCCGCATGGTGGGCGGTGTGGGGATCCGGAACCCGCCGCTGCTGGTCATGAAACGGACTTCTTCGGAATCGACCCGCTGCCGGAAGGGAAGCGATGAGTCGGGGAGGTCGGGAAAGAGTTCGCGGAAGGCGCGGGGGTTCACCACCGCGCCGGAGAGGCTGTGCTCACCCAGGGCGCCGGCTTTTTCCAGGACCCCGATGTTCACGTCGCCCATGCCGCTCGCGGCCGCCAGACGGGAGAGCTCGATGGCACCGGCCAGACCGGCCGGCCCGGCCCCCACGAACAGCACGTCCATCTCGGTGGCGTCGGGCCGCGGCTCCTCGGCAAGGATCAATCGGTCGAGCGGCAGCCCGGGCTGGTGACGGCTGGGGAGGATCAGCGCCAAGGACCCTACTCCGGAAGCACGAGGGAGCGCCGCATGCTGAAATATAGATCATGTGGCGGCTTCTCACGATAGTTCCGGTGCAGGTTTCGGCACCAGGACACTGAGCGCGGCGGGCCTGATTCGGTACTCGAGGGGCGCAGGAAGCGTGTGCACTTCTCCGTCCAGCGCGACCGACACCAGGGGACCACGCAGCGAGATCGAGGCCGCCTCGACCAGGGTCACCTCGAGCTCACCGGAGCGGAGCGCCTGTCCGGTGAACATCCGCCAGGCCAGGCGCATGATCCGCGGCTTTCCACCGCTTCTCACCAGGTAGATCCCCAGCTTGCCGCCGCTCAACGACGTTCGGGTACCGGCTTCGAGGCCGGACATCTTGTATTCGTTGTTCCCGATGAAGACGATCGGGGTTCGCGTCACAACCCGCTCCCCTTCGGCTTCGATGCTCACCGAGATCTGGGGATTCCGCTCCAGCGTCTTGAACAGCGCCCAGAGCGCCACGAGCCATTTGCGCCACCCGCGCGCCGGATGCGCCGCGCGGAGCCGCACGATCCTGGGATACAGGCCCAGGCTGGAATTGTTGAGAAAGCAGCGCTGGTTGACTTCGCCGAGGTCGACCCTCGCGGTGAATCCCGCCAGCACCACGGCGGCGGCGGCATCGAGCTCCAGCGGGATGCCGAGGTCGCGGGCAAAGTGATTGAGGGTGCCCAGGGGAAGAACGCCGAGGGGAATGCCGGTATCCGCCAGGGCGGAGGCGACGGTGTTGATGGTACCGTCGCCCCCGCCGCCGACGACCGCCTCGGCCTTTCGGCCGATCGCCGCGGCGACCGCGGCGCGGAGCTCGTCGCCGCTCCTGGCCAGGACAATCTCCACCGGCCTCCCGGCCTCGCCGAACAGCTCCACGAGCCGGTCACGCGCCGCCTCCGCGCCCTTGTCGCCGGCGGCGGCGTTGAGAATGATGGCGATGCGGTTCGTGCTACTGCTGCTCCGCGCGGGCCCGCTTGACCGCTTCGATGAGCGGCGGAACGATCTCGAACAAGTCGCCCACGATGCCGTAGTCCGCGACCTTGAAAATCGGGGCGTCCTTGTCGCGGTTGATGGCGACGATCACCTTGGCGGTGCGCATGCCGGCCAGGTGCTGGATTGCTCCGGAGATGCCCACCGCCACATAGAGCGCCGGGCTCACCAGGCGCCCGGTCTGCCCGATCTGGTCGGAGGAGGGCCGCCATCCATCGTCGGTGACCGCCCGGGTGGCGCCCACCGCCGCGTTGCCGAACGCGGAGGCCAGATCCTCGACCAGCTTGAAATTCTCGGCGCTCTTGAGGCCGCGGCCCCCGCTCACCACGACCGGCGCCTCGCCCAGGTCCATTCGCGCCGCGGCGCGCTGCGCCAGCTCGGTCACCACGACCCGGGCCGCGGCCGGGTCGAGCGCCGGAGCGGCCACCTCTACCTGCGGGGTGCGGGCCTGCTCGACCGGCGCGATCGCGCCGGGACGGAGCGACACCAGCGCCGGCGTTCCGGTGAGCCGGAGCGTGGCGACCGCCTTCCCCACATAGACCGGATGGCGGGCCAGCACCGCATCGCCCGAGATCTCGAACGCAGTGATGTCGGAGGCCAGGCCGACCCCGAGCACCGCGGCCACGCGCGGGGCGAGGTCCCGCCCCTCGGCCGATGCGGAAAAGAACCCGACCCGGAAGGAACCCGGCTGCAGCTGGACGGCGGCGGTGGCCGCGAACACCTCGGGGCTGTAGCGGGCCAGGCCGGCGTGCTCCACCACAATCACCCGGTCGGCACCGAAGCGTCCCAGCTCGGCGGCCTTGGCGGAAAGCCCCGGCGGGCCAATCGCCAGGACGGTGACCTTTCCGCCTCCGCTCGCGTCGGCGGCATGGCGCGCCGCCGTCACCGCCTCGAAGGCGACCTTGCGGAACGATCCGGAGCGGGATTCGGCACAGGCGAACATGTCGGCCATCAGAGCACCTTCGCTTCTTCGTGCAGCAGCCGGATCAGCTCGGCCACCGCCTCCGGGCCCTCGCCGACGATTCGGCCGGCGGCGCGCTCGGGCGGAAATTCGAGCTTCTCCACAGTGAGATGCACCGGGCCCAGCTGTGCCGGCCGGCTCTCGATAGGCTTCTTCTTGGCGGCCATGATTCCCTTGAGCGAGGGGAGCCTCGGCCGCGCGATGCCCTCGTCGATGGTCAGGACCGCGGGGAGCGGAAAGCCGACCGTCTCGGTGGCGCCCTCGAGCTCCCGCTGGGCGGTGCCGTTGCCGGCGGCGATGTCGAGCTTTGCAATCGCGGTGACACAGGGGAGATCCATCAGCTGCGCCGCCATCGGCCCCACCGTCCCATTCCCGGTGTCGGTGGCGACGCGGCCGAACAGGATCAGGTCGAACCCCTGGCCCTTGAGCTCGGCGGCCAGCGCCCCGGCGATGGCCAGTCCATCGAAGGGCACCGGATCGGCCTGGAGGTGAACACCGCGATCGACCCCCATGCTGAGCGCCTTGCGAAGGGTCTCCTGCAACGCGTCGGGGCCGAGCGCCACCACGACCACCTCGCCGGGACCGTGCTGTTCGTTGAGGCGCAGCGCCACCTCCACGGCATACCCGTCGAAGTCGCTGATATCGAACTTGAGTCCTGCCGGATCGAGCGATTTGCCGTCGGAGGCGATGGCGAAACGCATTTCCGTATCGGGGACCCGCTTGATGCAGACTGCGATCTTCACGAAGGGCTCCTTAGAACGCGGCGATCCCGGTGATCTCCTGTCCCAGAATCAGGGAATGCATGTCGTGGGTTCCCTCGTACGTGTAGACCGATTCGAGGTTGGCCAGGTGGCGCATCGAGTGGTACTCCGCCAGAATCCCGTTGGCGCCGAGGAGCCGGCGCGCCTCCCGGGCGATATCGCACGCCATGTTCACGTTGTTCCGCTTGGCGAGCGACACCTGCTGCGGCGTCATCGTCCCCGCGTCCTTGAGCCGGCCGAGCTGGTGGCAGAGGAGCTGGGCCTTGGTGATCTCGGTGAGCATGTCGGCCAGGCGCACCTGCTGGATCTGGGTGCCGCCGATCGGCTTGCCGAACATGATCCGCTGCTTCGAGTATTGCGCCGCTTCGTCGTAGCAGGCCATCGCGGCGCCGATCGCGCCCCAGGAAATCCCGTAGCGCGCCTGGGTCAGGCAGGAGAGCGGGCTCTTGATGCCGCCGCTCTTGGGCAGAATCGCATCCTTGGGGAGGTGCACGTCCTCCAAGTGGATCTCGCTGGTGTCGCTGGCCCGGAGTGAGAGCTTTCCCTTCTGGTCCTTGGCGGCGTAGCCCTTGGTGCCGGTGGGGACGATGAATCCGCGGATGGACTTCGGATCGTCCACTGGGCCGGTCTTGGCCCAGATGACGGAGACGGTGGCCTGGCTCCCGTTGGTGATCCACATCTTGACGCCGTTGAGCACCCAGCCATCCTTGGTCTCCTTGGCGGTGGTGATCATGCCGCTCGGATTGGAGCCGTAGTCGGGCTCAGTGAGCCCGAAGCAGCCGATCTCCTTGCCGGCAGCGAGCCTCGGCAGCCACTGCTTCTTCTGGGCGTCGGAGCCCATGCTGTAGATGGGGTACATCACCAGGGCGCCCTGCACCGAGGCGAACGAGCGAATCCCGCTGTCGCCCCGCTCCAGCTCCTGCATGATCAGGCCATACGCCACGTTGTTGAGGCCGGCGCAGCCGAATTCTTCGGGCAAGTTGGCGCCCAGCACACCCAGCTCCGCCAGGCCCGGGATGATCTGCTTCGGGAAGCGGCCTTCGATGTAGCAGTCGCCGATGATGGGCATGAGGTGCTCGTCCACCCAGGCCCGCACCGTGTCTCGAACCGCGCGTTCCTCTTCGCTGAGGAGACCATCCATCTGGTAGAAATCGACGCCCGTGAAGGCCATTGTAACCCCATATCGCGGCATGAGATAAGCCCAATAAGATAGACGCTACGACGCTACGACGCTACGACGGTATGAAACAGCCCTTTCCTAGCGTCGTAGCGCTATAGCGTCTTCCATCCAAGAACAGCGCGGCGCACCCGATGCTCCGGAAACGCCGCGTCTGTGGGGGGCGTGCTGTTGCTGTTTCCTAGCCTCTTAGCGTCTTAGCGTCTTAGCCTCCTACTTCAAGACAATCTGCACGATCTGCAATCCGCCGGTCCCGTTCGCCACGAACATCGACGACGAATTCGAGGCCACGAAATTGGCCGAGCCGGGCATGTCGAGCCGGCCGAGCGCCAAGGCATACGGCTTCAGCCCGAGCGGGTTGATGCGGTAGTTGCTCAGCGCCACCTGGACACCGGCGCCGCCGTTGGCGGTGAGGACCAGGTCGTCGGCCAGGCTCACGGCGTTGGTCACCGCGTCGGCAGGATCGACCCCGGTCATCGTGGGCCTCGGTAGCGAGGCCGCGATGGTACCGGCGGCCATGTCCACCAGCTGCATCCCCCCGTCTCCGGTGGCCACGAACGCCCAACTGTCCTTCGCCACGACGCTGGATTTTCGACTCGGGAATCCCGCCGCCCGGGAGGGAAATCACTTTTGCAGGCGCCGGTCGTCTGGTTGTAGAGCCGGAGCTTGGCGGGACCCCCCTGGACCGCGGCAACGAAGGTGGCCCCCGACGCCGACACGTCCCGCGTGTCGAGAAACGCCTCGCCGCCGCTCACCCGCTTGAGCGTCGCGGCGTCCAGCACGGTGAGCCCGCCGGAGTTGGGCCCGCCGGAACCCCTCCACTTCGTTCACGAACTGGCTGGTCACCGGAAGGTTCGACCGGTCGATCCCGATCTCCTGGCCGCCCATGTCGGTCATGCGGGCGCCCAAGCTGTCGGAATTGGACGAGACCTGGATCTGAACCGTGCGCACATCGTCCGGCCCCGGCTGCTCGGAGGGGCCGCTGGTGGATTGGCAGGCCGCCACCGTCACGAGCAGCATCGAGAGCGCGCCGAGCGATCGAGAGCGAGTGTACCGGTACACGAGCTTCTTCCTCCGCTGATGTTGGCAACGCTGACTGATGTGGTTGCCGGGAGGCAAGCAAGCTGCGGACCGTCTCGTAACTCTATTAACTACAAAGAATTGCGATGCTTGTCGAACTGGTGCAGCCGCAGGGAGGGAAGGCGAAACGCCGGGGGAGCGCGGGTTCGAGCGAGACCGGACTCAGGTGGCTGAGGCCCGGGAACGGCCAGCCGGCTTGGCGCCGTTCGACTTGCGGCGCAGGGTGCCGGAGGAGGGAGGGAGACCCCCGCCGGCCGCGGTCAGTCCGAGGGTTCGGAGCAGTTGGGTGGCCTCTTCCTGCTCGGCATCAGTCAGCCCCCGCATCGCCTGGGCGAGGGTTCGGGCATGGGAGGGGAAGAGGTCGCGAATCAGCCGAGTGCCCTCACGGGTCAGCGCCACGTACTTGGCCCGCCGGTCCTCCAGGCATTCCTGCCGCACCACCAGGCCCTTCTCGGCCAGCCGATCCACCAGAAAGGTGATCCCGCCGCTCGATACCAGGATCCGGCGCTGGATTTCCCCCAGGACCATGCGGCCCCGGTGGTAGAGCGCCTCGAGGATCGCAAACTCGGTGAGCGAAAGCCCGTGCTCGGCCGCGTGGGCCACCGCGTGCGAGGAAATGCTCGCGTGGGCGCGCGACAGTACAACCCACAGCTTCAGGGCCGCTTCGGTTTCCGGCGGGATGGCTGGGTCGTCGGGGACGATGCGCTTGGACATCGCGGGCACTCGCAGCTCGGGGCGCCTGACTATTCCTCTCCAGTAAGATAACTCCGGAAATCGGTTCCGAGGCGGGCGATGGCCCGGCCCGGTATTCCGACCTCGGCGCACTTCTCACGGAAGTCCTTCCCATGCCCCAGGGCGCGGGAGGTCTCGGCCTGCCACTGGTGCACCATTTCATGCAGCAGGGTGCCGGTGGCCCGGGCCCATCCATCGCGCTTCAGGTGACGATGCGCGAGGGCGATCTCCGGTCGCTCGCCGGGGCCGCCGGGCGGCCGAAACTCCCCCAGCCGGCGACGCATCCGGCGCGACAGCCGGATCGCGCACGGGCCCAAGGTGCCGCCGAAGTGACGGGTGCTGAGTTCGGCATGGAGCGCGCTGAGCCGGGCGAGCGTGGCCTCGTCCTCGGGGCGGGGAGGCCCCTTCGGTCGCTGCGCTTCCTCGGGGTGACAGAACTGGTGAACCGGAAACGCCACCAGGATCCGCTGCGCCAGGCGGCGCTCGGTCCGGCGGGTTCGGGGCCGGGCCCACTTCGCGATCGCGGCCACCACCTCGTCGGGCGCCGCCTCGTAGCCGCGATGGACCCGGAGGGCGCCGCGGCGGGTCATGCTGACCAGGACCCGCCGATTGGCGTGGAGGACTACGGGAATCGCCTCGGGCAAGCCATGGGCCCGAAGCCGGACGGCAAGCAGCGCGGTCACGCCCGCTTCATGCGTCCATAGCGCGCCAGATCGGAGGGCCGGAACCGCTGGAACTCAATCTCCCAGCGCATATGCAGCACCGAGATGGCCTGGTCGTCGATCGTGACCACGTTGAACGCCGACGCCCCGCCACCGCGGGTCCGCGGCGTGAGCGTGCCCGCGGTGCTGACCGCCACCATGCCGTCGATCTGGCCGGACCCTTCCTGGTGATCGTGCCCGCAGAGCACCAGCTCCGCTCCGCTGGCCCGGATCTGCTGCTGCGCGCGGCGCCAGTGGGCCAGCCCCATCCGACGGGACACGGCGCCGGGCAGCACGTTGTGGTGCAGCACCAGGATGCGCGCCGCCCCGGGTGGCGCGCCGTCGAAGTACCGGCTCGCCGCCGCGATCTCGGACCGGGGAAGATGGCCTTTCACCGCCATGTCGTTGAGGTTCCAGGTCATCGAGCCGGGGGCCACGCCATGGCTGGTCAGCACCCCCGCGATGACGGCCCCGGGAATCTCCAGCCGCGGGGAGAGGTCCCTCCCGAAGTAGCGGCGGTACTTGCGGTAGAGTCGCGGCGTGCCGAACAACCCGAAGGGGCTGGCCCACCACTGGACGTCGTGATTGCCCGGAATCACCAGGGTCGGCGCGAGCCGGCCCACCCGGTCGCGGAAGTGTCGCGACATCTGGAGCTCTCCGTGGCGAGCCCGTTGCGTATGATCGCCGGAAATCACGATCGCGCTGGGGTTCAGCTCCGGGAGCATCCCTTCGCACGCTTCCACCTGCGCCAGGTCGACGTCCCGGCCAAAGTGCATGTCCGAGAGATGAACCAGGACGATCGGCGTCACCAGACGACCCGGACCCGGTAGGTCAGGGTCGCTTCGCCCATCGCGGGTACCCGCACCCGGAACCTGGTCCGGGTGCTGGAGACCTTTTCCGCCGGCAGGGAACTGGCCAGCACGGCCCATTCGCCATAGCGCTCCTCCAGCACCTCCACTGTGACTGCGGTGTCCTTGGCGCTGGTGATCGTCACCTTGTAGTCGGCGGTCGCGATGGTCCGGGTCGAATCCCGGCGGGTGCTGTAGGTGGTCTGGATCCGCTTGGCGGTGAGGTCGAATGCCGAGCCGGCCGACAGGCGGACGTCGCGCCCCGGCGCGGTGTGCCCCGCCGTCGATTCGCCGATGAGCTGGAGCCGGCCCATGTTGTCGCCCTGGTAGAGGCGGTAGCCGCCCATCGGGAGCGGCAGGTCGCCGAAGGTCGTCTTGGCGGTCCGCTTCAGGGTGTACCAGACCTCCACCGGCACCACGCTCTCGTCGTTGCCGAACTGGGGCAGCATCCCGTAGTAGGGGATCTGTCCCCGCACCGCGTAGGACCGCTCCCAGGGCGCCGACGCGGGCTCGAACAGCGCCACGCCGGTGGTGACGCCGGGGTCGAGGGAGATCCTCCCCGGAATGGTATAGAGGTGGGCTTCGCCGATCTGCTGCTCTTCCGCGGGCCCCTGGGCGACTGCGCCCGCTTCGGCGCGGGCATCCATGGACTTGTACAGCATCGGACTCGGGGAGCGCCCCGACGTGCCCACCGAGCCGGCCAGGAGCTGGAGTTCCGCGTCCGCGGCCCGGAGCGTGCCCGAGGTGATCGACGCCAGTCCGCTGATCCGCGCGGCGCCCTTCCCCAGCACCACGGTGTAGCTCGCATTCCACGCCGCGCCCTGGGTGAAGTAGCCGAGCCGGAGGGCGGGCTGTGAATTCAGGGATCGAACCGCCAGCGACAGGGTCGGGTCGCTGAGCACCAGTTCGGCCGGATAGAGGGGGAGCCCGGGGCGCTGAAAGGTCACCCGCCCGTCGGCCATCCGGAATCGCTCCGGGCTGACTCCGAGCACCAGCGCCGTGGCCGTATCGGCGATGCCATTGTTGGTGCGCCCGGTCCAGAACTTCAGCGTGGTCCCGACCGCGCGACGCATGGTGTTTTCTTCGTCCACCGAGGCGTCATAGGCGCTGCCCATGATCATCACGCCCGAGTCGAGGGCGAAGACCGAGCTGGGGTCCAGCAGGCCCAATGAGAGCCGGTGATTGCTGCTCCCGGCCGAGAGCGCCACGGGCAGGGTGCGCCGGACCATGACCCGCCCGTCGTTGTAGATCGTCAGGCCGGTTTGCGCGGTGAGCGGTCCGGAGCCGAACGCCGCGAGGGCAGCCGCCAGCGGAAGGGTGCGGGACCAGCGTCGGGTGGTCATGGCGGGGCTCCTGCGCGCCGAGCGCGCGGAATACACGGAAATGGGGGTGCTCCTCGAGCTCACGGCATCTCGCCGGGCGGCTTGCGCATCAGGTCCATCGCGATCTGGGTGGCGATCTTGCGGGTCAGGAAGTAGGTCGCCACCACGATGCCCGCCAGCCAGACCCTGGTCGAGGGCCGCAGCGCAATTCGGAGCCACGCGTACCACACCACCAGCAGGCACGCCAGGAGGGAGATGTACCGGGCCCGCGAACTTGCACGCCGCCGGAGCTGCTCGGTGCAGTCGGGGCAGAGATCGCCCCACTGGATTCCGGGCACCCGGGTCAGGCACTCCGCGCAGGGAACCTTCGGCTCAACCGAGGCGAGCGACGACCGCATCTCCGAATTCCCGGGTCGAGGCGGTGCCGCCAAGGTCGCGGGTGCGGATGCCCGCGTCCCGGATCGTGGCGGTGATGGCGCGGCGGAGCCGGGCGGCGGCGGCGATTTCTCCCAGGTGGTCCAGCATCATCGCCGCCGCCAGCATCTGCGCGGACGGGTTGGCTACGCCCTTCCCGGCGATGTCGGGGGCGCTGCCGTGGACCGCCTCGAAGATCGCTACCGAGGCGCCGATGTTGCCGCCGGCGGTGAGGCCGAGCCCGCCCACCAGTCCGGCGATCTCGTCGCTCAGGATATCGCCGAAGAGGTTGGTGGTGACGATCACGTCGAATTGCTCCGGCTTGAGCACCAGCTGCATCGCGCAGTTGTCGACGATCATGTCGCTCGCCCCGACCCGGCCGGCGTACTCCGCGGCGATGGCCCGGCCCACCTCGAGGAAGAGCCCGCTCGCCATCTTGAGGATGTTGGCCTTGTGCACGATCGCCACCTTCTTGCGGCCGTGGCGCACCGCGTACTCGAAGGCGTAGCGGATCACCCGCTCGCAAGCGTACCGGGTCACGATGGCTTGCGAGACGCCCACCGCCCGGGCATCGTCGGCCACCTTGATGAAGTGCTCGACGCCGGAGTAGAGCCCTTCCACGTTTTCCCGGACCATGACGATGTCGATCCCGTCATAGCGGCCGGGAAGCACGGTCACCGCGGGACGGACGTTGGCGAAGAGATCGAACTCCTTGCGCAGCGCCACATTGACCGAACGGTACCCCCCGCCCACCGGAGTCGTCAGCGGCCCCTTGAGCGCCACCCGGAGGCGGCGGATGCTCTCGATGGCGGCGTCGGGCAGCGGATCGTGGCCGGCGCTCACCGCCGCCATCCCGGCCTGCTGCACGTCCCAGGAAAAGACCAGCCCAGTGGCCTCCAGGGCGCGGATGGTCTGCTCGGTGATCTCGGGCCCGATCCCGTCACCGGGTATCAGGGTCACGGCGTGCGTCATGGGGACGGCGGCGGAGCGGCGTCAGCGGCCAGAATGGTGGCCAACGCCACCCGGAGGGCCTGTTCGGCGGTTTCCCCGGTACCCTTGGCCATGGTGCGCCACACCACGCGGCCCAGCCGGCCGTCGGCGAGCACGGCGGAGAGCTGCACGGTGATGCTGTCGGAGGGACCGGACGTCAGGTAGAGCACGGCGGGAATCAGGGCAAAGCGGGCCCCGCCCGAGAGCGCCACGAGCTGGCGGAGGTAGCCTCGAAGCGGGTCGGGCACGTTCTTGAGCACCGGGGACCGCATCACCGACTGGCCCATCTTGTCCGGGCTCGGCATCACCCCCACCGCGCGCTCGGCGGTGCGCCGGAGCGCCGGCGGAAGGACCCACTGCACCTCGGGCGCGCGCTCCAGCAGCATGTCACCCAGCAGCGAGTCGGCCCAGCGCATGGTGCGGGTCCGTGCCTCGGCTCCAGTGGCCCCGGGCAGCCGCGGGTCCGAGACGACCATCGTCAAGGGGAGCACCGTCACCAGCTGCCCCGCCAACGCGTCGGTGGCGAGCGCCACGATCGGCTCGGGGGTCTTGGATTGCTTCTGCTGCTGCGCGCAGGCCGGCACCGCGGCGATCGCCAGGAGGATCAGGTTTCGGAGGAGGAAAGACATGTGAGCCAAAGTTAACCGGCTCGGGGGGCGGGCGGCTATTCCAGCGACAATCCGCCATCCACGACGATGGTCTGTCCGGTGATGTGGCGAGCCTCTTCCGAGCACAGAAAGGAGATCACTCGCGCCACGTCTTCCGGCTCCGCAATGCGGCCGAGCACCGAGCTCTTGCGCGCCTTGTCGATCACCTCGGGCGGGAGGAGGCTCAGGCGCTCGGTCCGGATGAACCCCGGAGCCACGGCGTTGACGTTCACATTGCTGGGGCCCAGCTCGACCGCCACGGCCCGGGTCAGTCCCTCCAGGCCGGCCTTGCTGGCCGCATAACTGGCCACGCCGAAGCCGGGGTGGCCGGCCAGGTGGGAGCTCACGTTGACGATCTTGCCGGAGCGCTGAGCCCGAAACACCGGGGCCACCGCGCTGGTGCAGTTGAACGCGCCGGTCAGGTTGGTATCGATCACCTCGGACCACTCGGCCGGGTCCAGCCTCCAGTGGGCCCCGTCGTTGGCCATCCCCGCGTTGTTCACCAGGAAATGGATGGTCTCGAACTTGGCCTTGACCGCGGCCACGAATCGCTCGACCTGGGCCCGGTCCCGCACGTCGCAGCAGTCGGCGAAGACGCCGACGCCCATCGAGGAGATCGCGGTTTCGGTGAGGAGGGCGGTTTCCCGCACATCGCGGCCCGGGAGGTCCACGAAGCAGAACGCCACCGAACAACCCAGCCGCCCGAATTCAAGGGCGACGCTCCGGCCCAGCCCAGTGGCGCCGCCGGTGACCATCGCCACCTTGCCGCGGAAGCTCGCGGAGATCTCCATCTCGGGCTGAGGCTTTTCCAGCACCGCCCCGGATTGGGAGGGGCGCGCGGCCCGGCGCCAGGAGGGAGGATCGAAGCCGGGAGGCGTCATGGACTGGCGAAGGTACGGACCGGCTCGGGAGGCCGCAAGCCGCCGGGACTTGGAACTACCTGATGCCGAGCCGTACATTAAGCCGATGAATCGCATCCTCTGGGTCCTGGTCAGTCTCGTGGGGGCGGCGGCCTGGGGGGTGATCGCCCTCAACCGTGGCGAAACCATCAGCGCCGCCTGGCTGGTGCTCGCCGCCGTGGGCACCTACCTGGTCGGCTTCCGCTTCTACAGCCGCTTCCTGGCCAACCGGGTTTTTGGGCTCGACGGGCGCGCTACCCCCGCCGAGCGGCTCAACAACGGCCGGGACTACTGCCCCACCACCAAGTGGGTGCTGTTCGGGCATCACTTCGCGGCCATTGCGGGCGCGGGCCCCCTGGTGGGGCCGGTGCTCGCGGCCCAGTTCGGCTGGCTGCCGAGCACCATCTGGATCGTGTTCGGGGTGGTGCTGGGCGGCGCGGTCCAGGACTTCGTGATCCTGTTCGGCTCCATGCGGCGGGACGGCAAGTCGCTGGGCCAGATGGCCAAGGACGAGATCGGCCCGGTCACCGGGCTGTTCGCAATGATCGCCATCCTGGCGATCATGATCATCCTGCTGGCCGTCCTGGCCCTGGTCGTCACCAACGCGCTCAAGGACAGTCCCTGGGGCATCTTCTCGATCCTCTGCACTATCCCGATCGCCCTGGGGATGGGCGTGTGGATGCGGATCATCCGGCCCGGCAAGACCATCGAGGCCACGGTGGTTGGCGTCATCCTGCTGGGTCTGGCGCTGATCGGCGGGCGGTACGTCTCGCTCTCGCCAACCCTGGCCCCGATGTTCACCCACGGCGGCCTGACCATCGCGTGGGCACTCATGATCTACGGGTTCATCGCCAGCGTGCTGCCGGTCTGGCTGCTCCTCGCCCCGCGCGACTATCTCTCGACCTTCATGAAGATCGGAACCATCGTGCTGCTGGCGGTGGGCATCCTGATCGTGCGGCCGCCGCTGCAGATGCCGGCGCTGACCCGGTTCATCGACGGGACCGGGCCGGTCTTTGCCGGGAAGCTGTTTCCCTTCGCCTTCATCACCATCGCGTGCGGGGCCATCAGCGGGTTCCATGCGCTGGTCTCCAGCGGCACCACGCCCAAGATGATCCGCCGGGAGAGCGACGCCCGGCTGATCGGCTACGGCGGGATGCTCACCGAATCGTTCGTCGCCATCATGGCCCTGTGCGCGGCGTGCGCCCTCGACCCGGGCGTGTACTTCTCGATCAACGCGCCCCTGGGCGCCCTGGGCGGGACGGTCGCCAGCGCGGCCGACCAGATCCGGCAATGGGGCTTCACCGTGACGCCGGAGCAGCTCACCGCGCTGGCCCGGTCGGTGGGCGAGGCGTCGCTGCTGGGCCGGGTCGGTGGAGCCCCTTCGCTCGCCGTGGGCATGGCCCACATCTTCAGCGGCGCGTTCGGGGCCAACCTGATGGGCCTCTGGTATCACTTCGCCATCATGTTCGAAGCGCTGTTCATCCTCACCACGCTCGATGCGGGCACCCGGGTCGGCCGCTTCATGCTCCAGGAGTTCCTGGCCCATGTCTGGGCCCCGCTGGGCCGCACCTCGTGGTATCCCAGCAATCTCCTGGCCTCGGGAATGGTCACGGCGGCGTGGGGCTACTTCCTGGTGCAGGGCGTGCTCGATCCGCTGGGCGGCATCAACTCGCTGTGGCCGCTCTTCGGCATCAGCAACCAGCTGCTGGCCGCGGTGGCCCTGTGCGTCGGCACCACGCTGATCGTCAAGGCCGGCAAGGTGCGCCACGCCTGGGTGACGCTCCTCCCCCTGGCCTGGCTGCTGGCGGTGACCCTGACGGCCGGGTGGCAGAAGATCTTCGCGGCCGACCCCCGGCTCGGCTTCCTGGCGCATGCCCGGGCGACGGCCGCAAGGCTCGCCGCGGGCAATCTGGATCCGGCCATCGGGGCTCGCCTGATCTGGAACGACCGGGTCGACGCCGCGCTGGCCGGCATCTTCATGGTGGTCGTGGTGGCCCTGGTGATCGCGTCGGTGCGGGAGTGGGTGATGGTGATCCGCGGACGCAAGCCGGCGGTGGTGAAGGAAACGCCGTTCGTGGAGAGCGCGTATGCGGGTTAACAAGGCGGGTAGGGCGGACGGTCGGTTGGGACGATTCCTGTCCGGCTTCAAGCGCATCGTCGGGATGCCGGACTACCCCGGATACCTCCAGCACATGGCGGACCGGCACCCGGGCTGCTCGGTGCTCTCGGAACGGGATTTTTTCGAAGCCCAGGTCAACGCCCGCTACGGCAACGGCGCCTCGCGCTGCTGCTGAGCGGGTTAGGGCGTCATACCCGCTTCCCCACCATCATCCACACCGGTATCAACAGCGCCAGCGCTACCGCCGAGGCCAGCAGCGCGGCGGGTCCGCCGATCGAGGCGTAGATCCAGCCGAAGGCCAGGCCGGCAGGAAGCGCCGCCAGCCCCGACAGTCCCTGGTAGTTGCCGAACCCCGTTCCCGTCCTGACCGGCGCCAGCGTCGCCACCGCCACTCGTTCCGCCGGCTCTACCAGCCCCGCCACCAGGCCGTGACTCAGGAACACCGCCAGGGCTCCGATCTCACCGATGGCGCCTCCGAGCGCGGCGATCGCGCCAGCGTAGAGCAGGGTGCCGAAGGCGAGCGTCGCGCGCGCGCCGAGCCGGTCGGTCAGCCAGCCGCCGGGGTACGATCCGCCGCTACGCACCACGTGGAGCGCGGCCCAGGCGAGCGGGATGGTCGCGACCGGGACGCCCAGGTCCTGAAGGCGCAGCAGAAGCAAGGTCTCCGGCAGACGGGAGGCTGCGAGCAAGACGAGTATCCCTACCGGTGCCCAAAAGGCTGCGCCCCTCGTGTCGGTCTGCTGGCCCACAGATTCCACCGAACCTCTTGACGCGGTTGCAGTCGCTGTGTCACCCGTGGGCGACCGGCCGGGGACCTTGGAGCTTCGCACGCCCCGGAGCACCATGGCCAGGACGACGACGGCAATCACTCCCGGCAACGCGCTCCACCCGATCACGCTCCGGACCCCCACGTGCCGCTGCAGCAGGAACCACGCGGTCAGCGATCCCAGGACCGCGCCCAGGTGGTCGGCGGCGCGATGGAACCCGAAGGCCCGCCCGCGGAGCGGGACCGGCGTGAGATCGGCGATCACCGCGTCGCGCGCCGGCGAGCGCATCCCCTTCCCCACCCGGTCGATGATCCGGAACCCGATCACCTGCCAGGCCGCTCCAACCACCGCGATCAGCGGCCGGACCAGCACCGCGGTGCCGTAGCCCAGCAGGATCAGCGGCTTGGCCCAGCCGGGGCGATCGGCCAGCCGCCCACTCACCCACTTGATCAGGGAGGCGGCGAGCTCGGCCGCGCCGTCGAGGGCCCCCAGCGCCATGGCGCTGCCGCCCAGCGGCCCGGTGATGAAGGCCGGCAGCACCGGGTACACCATTTCGCTGGCAAAGTCGTTGAACAGCGAGACCGCGGAGAGACCCTTGACCTGCGGTGGCAGCGACCCGGCGGGCCGGTCAGCCATCGAGGCCAAGGCCCCAGCGGATCAGCGGCACGGGAAGCCCACCGTGCCGGAACACCGCTTCGTGGAAGCCGGCCAGGGTAAACCGGCTTCCCTGCATGGCCCGAACATCGTCGCGAAGCCGGGTCAGCTCCTTCCAGCCTAGAATCGCGGCGCAGGCCTCGATAGGATAGCAGACGATGCGCCGGACGTCCGCCTCCGCCACGCGGCGATCGACCGGCAGGCGCGCGGTCAGGTAACCGACGGCCTCCGCGGGCGAGAGTTGCCTGGTGTGGAGCGCCAGGTCGACCACCGCGAGATGGGCATCCCGGAGGAAGAGCACCCGCTCGGCCAGCCGCGATTCCGGCTCCGGCGAATAGCCGAGCCCCCGCATCAGCTCGGCGGCATACAGGCTCCAGCCCAGCGGTGTGCTCGCGGCGGCGATGTACCGGCGCACCAGCCGGGGGAGCGCATCGCTCCGGCTTCGGTGCAGATGGATGCCGGGCACGCCCAGCCGGGCCGCGATCCAAGGCAGCGCGGGCAGGTCGCCGCCGGCGACCACGACCATCGCGGGGGTCAGGGCGCCCGCGGGCCGGTAGAATGCGCCGGCCTCCAGCACTCGTTCGTAGCCGGTCGCATCGGCGGGGACCAGCGGCGCCCCGGTGCCGGACACCAGACCATGCAGCTCCGCGAAGCGGCGGGCCGCGCCCAGAGCGGCACTCATCGCGCGCAGCACCTGC
This sequence comes from Gemmatimonadota bacterium, assembly GCA_041486305.1. Classification (GTDB taxonomy): domain Bacteria; phylum Gemmatimonadota; class Gemmatimonadetes; order Gemmatimonadales; family GWC2-71-9; genus JABFSM01. The sequence goes on along the minus strand of JBGPLG010000051.1, from coordinate 8,114 downwards.
CCGCCCTGTCCGCCCAGTCCGCCCAGTCCGCCCAGTCCGCCGGTCGGTTCGTACACCTCGCGCCATGGCTTCGCGGGATCGACCGTGGCCGCCAGCGCGATGACCTCCTGCTCCACCTCGGTGGCGAGCCGGAGCGCCCCGCGGTACACCTCGGCGCCGTTGTGGACGCTGGCATGCTCGTGGTGGAGCCGGCGGTCCACCTCTTCCTCCCCGATCGCGGCGCCACCGGGGGTAGTGTCGGGCGCAATCTCGGAGCGCAGCCATTCCTGCATCCGGCCAACCGCCGAGTCCGCCTCGGCGAGCGCACCGGCCGCATCGTCGTCGAGCGCCTGCCATGCCGCGGCGAACCGCGCGGCCGCGGCCACGATCAGCGTCGACAGCCCCTCCAGCTCGGCCAGCGCCACCTCCACCAGCAGGAGGGGCGGGCGGCGAAGGGTCTCGCGCGCATCGGTGAAGAAGCGGGGCAATGCCCGAAGCCGGGCCAGCGTGGCCACCGCCACCGCGGCATCGGGGACCTCCCGGGACAGCAGGCTGTCCAGGGCGTCGCAGGCGTGCCGGACCCACAGCGCCGGGTTACGGCGCCAGGGATACTCGTGCTCGAAGCGGAACAGGCGTACCCGGAGGTGATCGAGGAGCCCGGTGCGGTCTATCTCGTCATCGGTGTCCTCGATGTCGAGGTCCTCCACGCCGCCGGAGATCGAACGGAGCGCGGCCACGTGGAGCCGGACCGACTCGGCATCGAACGCGCCCAGCCGCTCGTCCTGGCCCGGAGCGCCGGCGCGCGTCGCGGCGGCCGGATCGAAGTGATACCAGAGATCGAGAAACGAGCGGCAGAGATCGTCGGTGGCGGCCACTAGCCGTTTCCGAGGATCTCGCTGTGGTCCCCGAGGCTGACGCTGGCCTCGAGGTCGCGAATGACCACCGAGTTGCCGATCATGCTCCCGGTGAGCCTGGCGCCGGCCAGGGTGCAATCCCGGCCCACGATGGTGTGACTCAGCTCGCAGTCCCGCAGCACGCTGCCCTTCTCGATCGTGACGTTGGGCCCGATGGTGGATCGCTCGATCGTCACCCCGTCCTCGATCAGCACCGGCTGCCGGATGGTGACCCCGGGATACGCGCCGGACCTCGCGGCCCCCTTCCGGAGCAGGATCTCGTTGGTCTCGAGCAGGGTGTCCAGCTTGCCGCAATCGTACCAGCCTCCGACTTCGGCGGCGAGGATCCGGCGGCCCTTCTCGATCATCCACTGAAACGCGTCGGTCAGGTAGTATTCTCCCTTGTTGGCGGGCGCCGCGAGCACGTGGGAGATGCCCTGCCACAGCGCGGCCACGTCCCGGATATAGTAGAGACCGATGTTGGCGAGCTTGCTGATCGGGGTCGAGGGTTTCTCGACGATCTTCGTCATGAAGCCGTTCGGGTCCGTCACCACGACGCCGAACCGCTGGTAGTCCTCGACCTCCTTGGCCCAGATGATCCCGTCGGCGTCGGTCCGGTCGATCAGCGTGAGATCGGCCTCGAACACGGTATCCACGAAGACGATCAGCACCGGCCCGGTGACGTAGGGCCGCGCCAGATTCACGGCGCCGGCGGTGCCGTCCTGCACCACCTGCTCGATGTACCGGCAGGGGATCCCGTAGCGGTCCGCCGAGTAGGCCTCGACCTGCGCCTTGAGGTGCCCGGTGATGAAGATCAGCTCGCTGACGTCGAGCGGCTTGAGGGTGTCCATCACCCAGTCGATCACGGGGCGGCCGGCCACCTTCAGCATCGGCTTCGGCACCAAGTGGGTATGGGGCCGGAGGCGGGTCCCCTTGCCGGCGAGCGGAATGATGACCTGCACGCGTCAGCTCCTTCCGTAGCGGTCGGACAGGCGAACCAGATCGTCCAGCTCCGGCGTCGAGGCCTCGAGGACGTCGCTGTCCACCACCGCCTCGATCTGGTGGATCTGCCGGGGCGGCACGTGGACCGATTCGCCGGCCCGGAAGCGCCGCTCGACGAGGTCGTCGCCCCGCCCCAGGCGGAGGATCAGCTCCCCGCGGAGCACGTGCATGGTCTCGTCTTTCACATTGTGGTACTGGCAGCTCAGCACGTGGCCCGCCTTCACATGCAGAATCTTTCCGACGTAGCGGTCGGTCCGGGCCCAGATGAGCTCGTGCCCCCAGGGCTTCTCGACCCGATACGGCGCGTCGGCCATCATCCCTCCACCATGCGAAGATTGAACGACGAGGGGGACGTGATGCACTCCCGGACGCATACTCCGCAGCCGACGCAGCCTTCGATCTTGAGCACCGGGTGGCCCGCCTCGTCGATCGCGAGCGCCCGCTCGCCCACCGGGCACGCCTGGGCGCAGACCCGGCACGGGGTTCCCTGGTAGGTGACGCATCGCTCGGGCAGGAACTCGATGGCCGCCAAACGATAGCCCTCCCACCCGTTGGGCGGGAGGGTGAGCGCGCCGGTCGGACAGGAGCCCACGCAGGGCATGTCGTGGCAGACGACGCAGGGCTGGATCCGCGGGTCGATGACCGGCGTGCCGGCCGCGAGTCCGCCGCTGGAAGGCACCGGCTGGATAGCGTGGGGCGGACAGATCTGCTCGCACGCGCCGCAGCGGGTGCATGCGGCCAGGAAGGCCATCTCCGGCAGGGCTCCGGGGGGCCGGAAATACTTCTGCTGCACGATCCGCTCTTCGGTCTTCTCCAGCATCCGCTCGGCCCATTCGCCGAAGCTCTGCTTGAAGAAGTCGCGCCGATCACCAGGGGAGAGTCGCACCCGGGAAATCTAGCGGAACAGGGGCCAGACCTCCTTCGCCGCGCGGCTCAGGATATCGGAGATGATCAGGCCGGTGTCCGGGTGCCGGCCCGGCCCCTCGTCGGCCGAGGCGGTGTTCACCACCCCGATGAGCGCGGTACCGGTGGCGAGGTCCAGGTAGAAGAACGAGCGGAACCCGCGCTGGCTCCCGGTGTGGCCGATCAGCCGCCGGTCGCCGACCCGCCGCACGAAGAAGGAGAGCGCCACCGAGTCTCCACTGGCCTCGCCCGAGGTGGGCAGCACCGGCCGCCACATCTCCTCGAGCGAAGCGCGGGCCAGGACCGGCACCGGGCCCGAGGCGCCCGGCCCCTTGCCCAGGAGGAAGGCCAGGTACTTCACCATGTCCTGGAGCGGCGCGTTGAGGCCACCGTTCGAGGTGGTGATCCCGGTGTCGAAATCGAGGCCGTTGGCGACGGCCTTGCCGTCCTTCACCTCATAGTTGTTGGACCGATCGGCCAGCAGGTGATAGGGTGTCAGGTCGTAGTAACTGTGGACCATGCCCAGTGGCTTGAGGACGTTCTTGTCGACGTAGACCTCGTAGTCGTCCCCCGAGAGCGCCTCGATGGTGCGCCCCACGAAGATCAGGCCCGGATTCGAATAGCTGTAGTGGGTGCCCGGAGCGGTGCGCACCTCGGTGTAGGGCATCATGGCCACGAGCTGGGACCACTGGGTCGGCTCGAAGGGGTGCCACGGCTGGTCCCCGCCCCAGGGCCAGGTGGGATTCCGGAATCCCGCCGAATGGGAGAGGAGGTGCCGGAGGGTGACGCCGTCCATCGGGCCGAAGGGGTTGTGCGCCATTCGGAGCTCGGGCACGTACGTGACCGCGGGATCGTCGAGCGACAGGCGGCCCCGGTCCCGGAACTGCATCAGGGAGATGGCGGTGAACGTCTTGGTGATCGAGGCCCAGTGGTAGATGGTGCGGTCGTCGGTGGGGCGACGGGTGGCGAGATCGGCAAAGCCGTGGTGCTCCCGGCCCAGCACGCTGTCGCCCCGGACGAAGACCAGGCTGCCGCCGACCACGCCCTCGCGGTCCAGCAGCCCATCCCACGCCGTGGCGAGGGATTGCCAAGCCCGGTCGAAGCCGGCGGGGATCTGGGCCCGCGCCGCGGCCGGCGTGCCCATCATCAGCAGGAAGGGGAGGAGTCGACGATGCCTGGTCACATCAGCGCCCGGATCCAGCCCCCGTCCACCGCCATGCTCTGCCCGGTGATGTAGCTGGCCCGCTCCGACGCCAGGAACGCCGCCAGGGCCGCGAACTCCGCCGGCTCGCCCATCCGGCCCATCGGCACCGACGCGGTGAACCGCGCCAGGGCCTGCTCGGCGGTGATGCCCTCCTTCTTCGCGGTGACGTCCGAGAGCTCCACCATTCGCTCGGTCCGGGTGAATCCGGGGATCAGGTTGTTGACCGTCACGCCGAAGGGCGCCGTCTCGTTGGCCAGGGTCCGCGCGAAGCCGATCACCGCGGCACGGAGGCTGTTCGACAGCATCAGGTTGTCCACCGGCTGCTTGGCGGCGATCGACGTCACATTGAGAATCCGGCCCCAACGCCGCTGCTTCATCCCCGGCAGCACCGCCCGGCAGAACTCTACGACGCTGGTGAGCACCAGCGCGGCTGCCTTGTCCCAGGCCGCCGAGTCCAGCGACTCGAAGGGGCCCGGCGGGGGCCCGCCGCTGTTGGTGAGGAGGATGTCGATCTTGCCGTAGCAGGCCACCCCCTCGCGCACCACCCGCTCCGGCTCGCCCCGGAGTCCGACGTCGGCCGCGAGCGCCAGCACCGGTACGCCATGTCGCTCGATGATCTCCGCGGCCGCCGCCCTGAGTGGCGCTTCTCCCCGCGCGCAGAGCACCAGCGAGGCACCTTCCGCCGCCAGCTCGTCCGCGACCGCGCGCCCCAGCCCCCGGCTCGAGGCCGCAACCAGGGCCACCCGTCCCCTGAGTCCGAGATCCATTACTTCCGCCGGAGGTAGTCGTCGGTCTTGTCGAGCCAGTCCTGGCGCGGCGGCGAGAACACATCCACATCCAGAGTGTCCTCCAGCGCCTCGGCCTTGTGCGGCAGATTGCCGGGGATGTGGAGCACCTCGCCGGAACGCACCACCACGATTTCCTTCTGGTCCTCACCGATCCAGAACTTCAGCGCGCCCTCGATGATATAGGTGATTTGCTCGTTCTCGTGCTGGTGTTTCGGTACCACGCATCCCTTCTTGAGATACACGTGCGCCAGCATCATCCGCTCGCCGGTGATCAGCCGCCGGTCGAGCATGTCGGTGACCTTCTCCTTCGGCATGCTCTCCCAGCGATAATGGGTCACCCGATCGGTCATGGCAGCTGTCTTTCGGCTATGGGGGCGAGCCTGTCGAAGGCGGCTTTCGCCTCCGCCAGCTGGCCCTCGAGCTGGGCCAGGGTGCTTAACGAGGCCTCGGTTGGGCGGAACTCGGCTCCCCCGGCCACGTCGCCGGCGCCGGTGCCGACTTCGCCCGAGAGCCACACCAGGTTGAGATAGATCCCGTACGGCTCGACGTACCACTTGTCATCGCTGTGCAGCTCGGTCCGCGACACCAGCTTGAGCTCGACGTCCAGGAGCTGGCGGTCGAGCGCGCGGAGCGCCTCGCCGGCGCCGTCGGTCGCGGCGGCCTTCTGCCGGTCCTCGATCTTCCTGCGGAGCACCTCGAGGCGGTTCACGAGGTCTACCGCTTGGTTCAGATCGTCGCGGATCCGGAGCTGGACGCCGGCCGACGCCGCGAGGTCCGCTTCCGCCGTCGGAATCGCCGGATCGCGAAGCACGGTGAACGGCTGGGTGGCGACCTTCCCGTCCGCGGTGACCCGTACGGTGTAGCTCCCGGGGAGCGCCAGCGGCCCCGCCCGCTGGGGCGACTCGATGCCCCAGTGCACGATCGGACGAACCGTCTTGCCCTTGAAGCGCGGCTCGTCCCAGATTCGCGGGTTATCGGGCGGCGTGGTGCGGAGCTCCACCTGCCGCGGTCCGTCGTGGCGCAGATCCCAGGTCATCCGGTTGAGCCCGGCCCGGCCCGGGAAGCGCACCGTGCGTATCACCCGGCCCGCGGGGTCGAGCACCTCGACCTTGACCGAGTCCTTCGGCGCGGCCTTGAGCAGATAGTTGAGGTCCACACTGCCGCCCCGTGCTTCCCGAAACGCAGGGCGCGGCGCGAACAGCCGGAGGTCGGCGTCGGCCCCGACCTGGTCCGACTGCTCCAGCATGGTGATGTCGCGCAGGATGAAGAGTCCCCGCCCGTAGGTCGAGACCACCACGTCGTGGTACGGTTTGGACACCACGATCCAGGAGGCCGGCGCGGCCGGGAGCCCGTCCTTGAACTGGGTCCAGCGCTTGCCGTCGTCGAGCGAGTAGTAGAATCCGTGGCCGGTCCCCGCGAAGAGCATCCCCCGGCGGTTGGGATTCTCGGTGACCGCCATCACGTAGTCGAGCGGGTGTCCCGCCGGCAGCCCGTCGCTGATCCTGGTCCAGCTCCGGCCATAGTCCGCGGTCTTGTAGATGAACGGGAGCCGGTTGTCCATCATGTGGTAGTCGACCGCGATGTAGGCCGTCGCGGGGTCGAACCGGCTGGGCTCGATCTTCCGGATGGTGCCCCACGGCGGCATACCCACGCTCGCGCTCACGTCCAGCCAGCGGCCGCCGCCGTTCCGGGTGTACCAGACCTTCCCGTCGTTGGTACCGGCCCAGATGAGTCCCTTCTGGATCTCGGATGGCGCGATGGCGAAGACCACCTCACCGTAGAATTGGCCCAGGTTGTCGCCGACGATGCCTCCGGAGAAGACGATCCGGCTGGTGTCGTGGGTGGAGAGATCGGGGCTGATGACCGACCAGCTCTGCCCGCCGTTAGAAGTCTTGAACAGCACCTGGCAACCGTAATAGACCGTGTTGTGGTCGAACGGGTCGATCGCCAGGGGCGGGGTCCAGTGGCAGCGGTACTTGAGCAGGTTGGGGGGCGAGTCGAGCGTATGCATCCACGGGCTCACCGAACGGGCCCGTCCCGTCCGCGCATCGAACCGGGTGACGGTATTGCCGTAGCAGGAGGCCCAGACGATGTCGGGATTGGCGAGATCCGGGAGGGTGAAGCCGGACTCGCACCCGCCCAACCCGTGATCCCAGGTCGATCCGCCCCCGAACCCGCCGAAGCCTCCACCACCGCCGCCGGCGTCTCCCGTCGCCGAGTCGGCGGCGGCGCGTCCTCCGGCCGAATCGGGTCGGGGCCGCTGGGCCTGCGTGGTACTGTCGGTCCGCGCCGGCGGACGCGGCGGCACCCGGTTGGGCGACGTCTCGGGAATGGTGCTCGGACCCCGCATGGTTCCGTTGTCCTGGCGGTTGCTGTACATCCAGTAGGGCACCTGGTTGTCCACCGCCACGTGATACATCTGGCCGATCGGCAGGGTGATACTGCTGAAGTTGCGGCCGTGATTCAGCGTGATGCCCGCTCCCCCGTCCCCGGTCACCGCCCACCGGTTGGGATTCTTCGGATCCATCCAGATGTCGTGGCAATCGCCGCAGCCGCCACCACCGCCGCCGACCGCGCCCGGGCTCCCGATCGGAAAGGTCTGCCCGCCGTCGAGCGACCGGTGAAAGCTGCTGTTGGCGACCAGCACCTCGTTCTCGTTGCCCGGATTAACCTCGAGCCGGATGTAGTATCCGGCCCGACCGATCAGCGAGCGGTCCCAGCTTACCACCCTCCAGGTCGAGCCGCTGTCGTCGGAGCGCCAGAGCGACCCCTGGTTCGGCGTCTGGATCAGGGCGTAGACCCGCGCCGGATTCGACGGCGCCACGGCGACGTCGATCTTTCCCACCGGAGACCTGGGCAGCCCCGGGTCTGCGAGCTTCTTCCACGTGGTGCCGCCGTCCCGGGTAACGTGGACTCCGCTCCCCGGGCCACCGCTGAACATCGCCCAGGTATGCATCACCACCTCCCACATCCCCGCGAACAGCACGTTGGGATCGTGGGCATCCATGGTCAGCCCGGAGCACCCCGTATTGGCGTCGACGAACAGGACCCGCTCCCACTGCCGGCCGCCATCCGTGGTGCGGTAGACGCCTCGCTCCTGCTGCGGCCCGGTGGCCCGGCCCAGGGCGCAGACGTACACGATGTCCGGGTTGGCGGGATGAATGAGGATGCGCCCGATGCGGCCGGTTTCGGCCAGGCCCATGCTGGTCCAGGTGGTCCCGCCGTCGACCGACTTGTAGACCCCGTCACCCATCACGTCGGCATCCCGGATGGCCCAGGCCTCCCCGGTGCCGGCCCAGACGATCCGGGGGTTCGACGGCGCCACGGCCAGAGCGCCGATGGCCT
>JBGPLG010000050.1:0-30352 GCA_041486305.1 Gemmatimonadota bacterium | reverse complement strand
GCCATCTGGAGACGCTGCTCCGCGCCGCCGCGGCCGCTCCGTCAACCCGCGTGTCGGCGCTCGAGCTCCTCACCGCCGCGGAGCGGGAGCAGCTCCGCGCCTGGAGCGAGGCACCAGCGCCGTCGGGCGCGCCGATCTCGATGGCGGCGTTGATCGCAGCCGCGGCGGCCCGGCACCCCGAACGGGTCGCGGTGGTGTCGGGGGATTCCTCGCTGACCTGGAAGACGCTGACATCCAGAGCGGCCAGGCTGGCCGGGGATCTCAGGGCGCGCGGCGTCGGTCCGGACGTTCCGGTGGGCCTCTGCCTGGACCGCTCCGTGGACCTGATCGTGGGCATGGTGGGAATCCTCTGGAGCGGAGGCGCGTACATCCCCCTCCTCCCTGATCAGCCCGCGGCGCGCCTGCAGCAGCAGCTCGACGCCAGCGGCGCCCGCCTGGTGATCACGGCGACACCCCACCTGAGCCGGTTCCCCTCCGGGATCGAAACCGTCTTTCTCGATGCCGAGGCCACGGGCCCCGGGACGGTTCCGGTACCGCCTCCGGCGACCGGGGCGTCGTCCGAAAACCTGGCCTACGTCCTGTTCACCAGCGGCTCAACCGGGGTCCCCAAGGGGGTGGCCGTAAGCCATGGGAACCTGGTGCACTATACCCGCGGGATCGCCGCGCGCCTGGGTATCGACCTGGAGGGGTCCGACGAGGCGTGGCACTGCGGCACGGTCAGCACGCTGGCCGCCGACCTGGGTCACACGGCGGTATTCACCGCGCTGGCGTCCGGTGGCACGCTGCACGTGCTGCCCGCGGAAGTCGTGCTTGATGCGGCGCGGTACCGGGAGTACCTCTCCCGCCATCCGCTGGATCTGCTCAAGATCACGCCGAGCCATCTGCAGGCGCTCGCGGGACCCGAGCTGGCTCCGGAGCACCTGCCCCGCAGGTGGCTGGTGCTGGGTGGCGAGGCCTGTCCCTGGGCGCTCACGGAGGCGGTCCTGGCCCGGGGCACCTGCCGGGTGCTCAACCACTACGGGCCGACCGAGACGACCGTCGGAGCAACCACCTTCGAGGTGCACACCGGAACCGCGCGCGGCGGTGCGGCGACGGTGCCGATCGGGCGCCCGCTCCCCGGGGTGACGGCCGCGGTGCTCGACGCGCGGCTCCACCCGCTGCCGGTCGGCATCCCTGGCGAGCTCTGGCTGGGTGGCGGTGGCGTGGCGCGCGGATACCTGGGGAGGGACGATCTCACCGCGGAGCGCTTCGGCGATTCCGGCGGCGCGCGGCGCTATCGCACCGGCGATCGGGTGCGACGGCATCCCAGCGGCGACCTCGAATTCCTGGGCCGCCTCGACCTCCAGGTCAAGGTCCGGGGGCATAGGGTGGAGCTGGGAGAGATTGACGCCTCGCTGGCCGCGCATCCGTCGGTCCGCCAGGCCGCCGTGGTGCTTCGCGACGACGCACTGGTGGCCTACGTCGTACCCGGGTCTCCGGTGGCCGACGAGGTCCTGGCGGCGCACCTCGCGGCGCGGCTCCCGGCGTACATGGTGCCGACCACCTGGATCCATCTGGAGCAGCTTCCGCTCAACGCGAACGGCAAGGTGGATCGCGCCGCGCTGCCGGCCCCAACCGCTCCGGTCTCCGCCTCGGCGCCCCAATCGGAGACCGAGCGCCGCCTGGCCGCGATCTGGGCCGAGGTGCTGAAACGCGACGCGGTAGGACGGGAGGAGAATTTCTTCGCGATCGGCGGACACTCCCTCCTGGCGATCCGGCTGCTTGGCAAGGTCGCCAAGGTCTTCGGCGTGCGGCTTCCGCTCCGCGCCCTGTTCGAGCACCCCACGATCGCTCAGCTGGCCGGAGTCCTGTCTCCGGAGCATCCGATCGAGCAGGCGCTCGCGCCGATCTGGGCCGAGGTGCTGAAACGACCCTCGGTCGGACGGGACGACAATTTCTTCGCCTTGGGCGGCCACTCCCTGCTGGCCATTCGATTGCTGGGGAAAGTGGCCAAGGCCTTCGGGGTGCGCCTTCCGCTGCGCGCCCTCTTCGAGGCGCCGACCATCGCGCAGCTCGCCCCGCTGATCGCGGCCGCAGCGTCGCCCGCGGTGTCGGCGGACGCCACGCCCACGGCGGCGGCTCCGATCCGGCGGCGCACCCGGGAGCCGGAAGCCGACTCTCCCGGACCGGGAACCGGCTCATGACCGCCACCCCCGCCCCCTCCGGCCGGGTGTTCGCCTTCCCGACCTCCTTTGCCCAGGAGCTGCTCTGGCTCCTGGACCGCGCCACGCCGGGCATGACGGCGTACAACATGCCGCGGGCGCGGAGGCTGCGCGGGGCGCTGGACGAGAGCGCGCTCCGCCGGGCGCTCGATGCCCTGGTGGCTCGCCACGAGATTCTGCGGACCACCTACGGGGAGCGGGACGGCGAGCCGGTTCAGCTCGTGGCCGCGGAGCGCGCGGCCCGACTCGTGGTGGAGGACCTCAGCGCCCTTCCGTCCGGCGACCGGGCGGCTCCGCTGCTGGACGGACTCCGGCGCGAGGCCCAGACCCCGTTCGATCTCACAACCGATCTCCTCCTGCGAGCTTCACTCTTCCGGCTCGCGCCCGACGAGTCGGTGCTGCTGCTCACTACCCACCACATCGCCTCCGACGGCTGGTCGGGCGAGGTAATGTTCCGGGAGTTGTTCGCCCTCTACGAGGCCGCCCGCGCCGGAGTCGACGCGGGTCTTTCGGCCCTGCCGATCCAGTACGCCGATTTTGCGGCATGGCAACGGGAGACCCTCGCGGGCCCTCGCTTCGACGAGCTTCTCACGTTCTGGCGCGAGCAGATGCAGGGGTCGATTCCGGTGCTGACCCTCCCGACCGACCGGGCCCGGCCCCCCCAACCCGGGTTCGAGGGCGCCAGCGTCGGCCTCTCCCTGGCCCCCGAGCTGGTCGCCGCCCTGCGGGCGCTGGGCCAGCACCAGGGGGCCTCTCTCTACATGGTGCTGCTGGCCGCCTACCAGGCGGTGCTGCATCGCTGGAGCGGCCAGGACGACATCGTCGTGGGTTCGCCGATGGCCGGCCGGGATCGCGAAGAAACCCAGGGCCTCATCGGATACTTCGCGAACATCCTCGCGCTGCGGAGCCGGTTCGCCGACGACCCGGGCTTCGCGACGCTGGTCGCGCGGGTGCGCGACACCTGTCTGGGCGCTTTCGAGCACCACGAGATGCCGCTGGAGCGACTCGCCCTCGACCTTCGGCAGTCGGGACAGCTCTCCGACGCCTCGCTCTTCCGCGTCGTCTTTACTCAAGTGGATGACACCCCCGCTCCGCAGTCGTTGCCGGGAGTCATGGTGGAGCCCGTGGGCTTCGGGGACGGGACCGTCAAGTTCGACCTGGTGCTCTTCCTGGGCGACCGGCCCGATGGGGTCCGTCTCTCGCTCTACTATCGGACCGACCTGTTCGTGAAGGAAACGGCGGAACGATTCCTCGGCCACCTCAACACCCTGCTCGAAGCGGCGGTGGCCCGGCCGGCCACGCCCGTGTCGCAACTACCGCTCGCCACCCCCGCGGAGCGGAGCCGGCTCGCGGAATGGAACGCCACGGACCAGTCCCTGGGCCCTCCCGCGACATTGGTGGACCTGGTGCGCGCCGTCGCGCAGCGGCGGCCCGGTGCGGTCGCGGTGGTGTCCGAGGATGGCGCGCTGACGTACGCGGAGCTGCTGGCGCGGTCCCATCGCGTGGCGCACCAGCTCCGCCGGATGGGGGTCGGCCCCGATTCGACGGTCGGGCTCTGCCTGGAACGCTCGTCCGATCTGATCGTGGGCATGCTCGGCATCCTCGCGGCCGGTGGAGCCTACGTTCCGCTGGCACCGGATCAGCCTGCCGCGCGAATCGCACGACAGCTCGAGGAGAGCCGGGCCCGGATCGTGGTGACAGCGACTCGGCACCGGGGCGTGCTTCCCGGTGATCTGTCCCGGGTCGAGCTGGATGGCGATGCCGCCCGGCTGGAGGCGCACCCGGATAGCTGCCCCGAGACCGGGCTTGGGCCGGAGCACCTGGCGTACGTCCTGTTCACCTCCGGCTCCACGGGCGTGCCCAAGGGTGTAGCGGTGTCCCATGCCAACCTGGTCCACTACATCCGCGCCATCGCCGAGCGCCTCGGGATCGAGCGTGCCGGCGGCGACTTGCATTTCGGCAGCGTCTCGACGCTGGCGGCGGACCTGGGCCACACGGCGGTCTTCCCGGCCCTCGCGTCCGGCGGCACGCTGCATCTGCTCTCCGAGGCCGTGGTGATGCACGCGGCCCGCTACCGCGAATACGTCGAGGCCCACCCGCTGGACCTGCTCAAGATCACGCCGAGCCACCTGCAGGCGCTGGCCGGCCCCGAGCTGGCGGCGGCTCACCTGCCCAGGAAGTGGCTGGTGTTGGGCGGTGAGGCCTGTCCGTGGCCCCTGGTGCAGCGGGTCAGGGAGACCGCCCCGTGCCGGGTGCTGAATCACTACGGGCCTACCGAGACGACGGTGGGCGCATGCACGTTCGAGGTGGGGACCCGGGACGTGTCGCCCTGGACTCCGGCGACGGTGCCGATCGGGATGCCGCTGAGCAATGTGCGCACCTGGGTGCTCGACGCCAGGGGACAGGAACAGCCGGTGGGGCTGTATGGGGAGCTGGTCATCGGGGGCAGCGGTGTAGCCAGGGGCTACCTCCACCGTGACGAGCTTACCGCCGAGCGGTTCTGCACCAGGGAGGGCAGCCGCGCCTACCGGACCGGCGACCTGGTACGCCGGCTCCCTACCGGCGATCTGGAATTCCTGGGCCGGATCGATCAGCAGGTGAAGATCCGGGGCCACCGGGTCGAGCTGGGCGAGATCGAGGCCGTACTCGCTACCCATTCGTCGGTCCGCCAGGCAGCCGTGACGCTGCGCGAGGACGTCCTGATCGCCTACCTCGTGCTCGCCGGCGAGGTCCCGGATGCGGCGCTATCCGCCCACGTCGCCGGGGCGTTGCCCCAGTACATGATTCCGGACGCATGGGTTCGGCTGGAACGGCTTCCCCTCACGCCCAACGGCAAGGTGGACCGCGCCGCGCTCCCCGCGCTCCCGCCCCGCGGCGGCGCCGCCGCGGGAGACCAGGGGCCCCGCAACGAGACCGAGCAGACACTCGCCGATATCTGGACCGACGTGCTCAAGCGGGAACGCGTCGGCACCGGGGAGAACTTCTTTGCCCTGGGCGGGCACTCGCTGCTGGCCATCCGGCTGCTCGGCCGCATCGCGAAGACCTTCGGTACCCGGCTTTCGCTCCGGACCCTCTTCGAGGCGCCCACGATCGCCGAGCTCGCCGTGATCCTGGAGCCCTGGACGCCGGCGGAGCAACGGATGGGCGCGCTGTGGGCCGAAGTGCTCAAGAAGGAGCGGGTGGGGCGCCACGACAACTTCTTCGTCCTTGGCGGACATTCGCTGCTTGCCATCCGCCTGCTGGGCCGGGTGGCGAAAGCCACTGGTGTCCGGCTCCCGCTCCGCACCCTGTTCGACCACCCCACGCTGGCGGCGTTCACGGAGTTTGCCGATCTGGAGGCCCAGCTGGCCGAGATCGAGAGGCTCTCCGAAGCCGACGCCGAGCGGCTTCTCTCGGGTGAACGCGGACCCGAAGGGCCGGCCACTTGAGCCAGAACGGCCACCCGCCCGGTTCCCGGGCAAGCCTCGAGGAACGGCTCCGGACCCTCTCTCCCGCCAAGCGAGCCTTGCTGGAACGGGCCCTGGCCGAGCGGGAGCGCGCGGCGCAGCCGGCGGCGGCGGCGATTCCGCGACGGCCCGATCCGGCCCGCGCGCCCGCCTCGTTCGCGCAGGAACTCCTCTGGTACCTCGACCTCGCCAATCCCGAGCTCACGGCGTACAACGTCCCGCGGGTATTCCGGGTCGAGGGTGAGATCGATGCCGTCGCTCTGGAGCGCGCGATCAACGCCTTGGTGGACCGGCATGAGATCCTCCGGACCACCTATTCGGGCGAGGACAGCGCGCCGGAACAGCGGATCGCTCCGGACGTCCGGGTGTGGCTGGAGCGCGCCGATCTGCGCTCGCTCGCGCCAGCGGAGCGGGAAGCCGAGGCGAAGCGGCTGGTGGGCGCCATTTCGAGACGCAAGTTCGTGCTGGGGAGCGACCATCCGCTCCGCGCCCTCCTGATTCAGACCGGCGACACCATCCACGTGCTGGCGCTCGTCACCCACCACATCGCCTCCGACGGCTGGTCGGGGGGAGTGATGTTCCGCGAGCTCTCCCGGCTCTACGAGCGGGAACTCGGGCTCACCGCGGAGCCGCTTCCACCGCTCCCGATCCAGTACGGAGACTACGCTACGTGGCAGCGGGAGCACCTCTCCGGGGAGTGGTTGTCCACCCTGCTGGCCTTCTGGCGCAACCACCTCGACGGTGCGCCTGCGGTCCTGGATCTGCCCGCGGATTTTCCCCGTCCGGCCCAGCCGAGTTTTGATGGGGCGGTCGAAGTCATCACGCTGCCCGAGGCTCTCTCCCGGCGGGTCCAGGAGCTGGCCCAGCGGCACGACGCGACGCTGTTCATGGTTCTTCTCGCGGCGTTCCAGACCCTGCTCCATCGCTACAGCGGCCAGGACGATGTCGTGGTCGGCACGCCGGTGGCGGGCCGGGATAACCCGCAGGTCGAGCCGCTGATCGGCTTCTTCGTAAACATGCTGGCCTTCCGCGGCAGCATGGGAGACGACCCGACCTTCCTCGAGCATCTCCGGCGTACCCGGGAGGCGTGCCTGGGCGGCTTCGAGCACCAGGAGCTACCCTTCGGCCGGCTGGTGATGGAGCTTGCCAAGGGTCGCTCGCTGAGCCATTCGCCGGTGTACCAGGTGGTCTTCGCGCTTCAGAATCAGGATGCCGCGGAGCTCAGGCTTGGCGAGGCGAAGCTGAGCGCGTTCACCCGGGACGGCACCACGACCAAGCAGGACCTGGGCCTCTTCGCCTGGGAGGTCGAGGGACGGTTGCGAGTCGCCGCGGAGTACCGGACCGATCTCTTCCAGCCCGGCACTATTCGTCGCCTGCTGGCCCACTTCGAAGTGCTGCTCGACGGAGCGGCGACTGCTCCCTCGGCCCGCCTCTCCGCGCTGCCCTTGCTGCCCGGTAAGGAACGGCAGCAGGTGGTCCACGAGTGGAACCGGACCGACGCGCCGTATCCCCGGGAGCAGACCCTCCACGCCCTCATCGAGGCGCAGGTGGCGCGCACTCCCGACGCGGTGGCGCTGGTCACCGACGGCGGGACGATGACCTACGCCGAGCTCAATCAGCGCGCCAATCAGCTGGCGGGTTACCTCCGGGGGCTTGGCGCCGGCCCGGGACGGCTGGTGGGCCTGTCCGCCGAGCGATCCTTCGACTTGATGGTGGGCCTGCTGGGCATCCTCAAGTCAGGCGCGGCCTACGTGCCTCTCGATCCCGAATACCCGGCCGAGCGCCTGGAATACATGCTCGGCGATTCGGGAGCCAAGATCGTGGTGGGGCAGCGGCAGACGATCGACCGGCTGCCGCCCGGAGCCTTCCGGCCGGTGTACCTCGATGCCGAATCCGAGCTGCTGGCCGGCGAGTCGAAGGACAACCCGGGCGCCCTCGCCGGCCCCGAAGACCTCGCGTACGTGATCTATACCTCGGGGTCGACCGGCCGTCCCAAGGCGGCGATGCTGCCGCACCGCTCGGTAGTGAACTACCTCTGGTGGATGAAGACCGCCTTCCCGCTCGGCGGCGACGACGGCGTCCTTCAAAAGGCACCGGTCAGCTTCGATGCGTCGGTGTGGGAGCTGTATCTCCCGCTCCTGACCGGATCCCGCCTGATCCTGGCGCGGCCGGGAGGGCACCAGGACCTGTCCTACCTGATCGAGTGCATCGCGCGACACGGGGTGACCACGATCCAGTTCGTGCCCTCGCTGCTCGGTGTCCTCCTCGACGTCCCCGAGTTCGTGGCGGCGTGCGCTTCCGTCCGGCTGGTGTTCTGCGGAGGTGAGGCGCTTCCGGCGGACGTGGCCCAGCGGGCCCGCGCGCGGCTCGGCGCCGAGCTCCACAACCTCTACGGGCCCACCGAAACCACGGTCTATTCGACCGCCTGGCCGGTGCCGGGCGGGTTCGACGCGGCCGTTGCTCCCATCGGTCGGCCGATCGCGAATACCCAGGTCTACGTGGTGGACCGCCGGTCCGAGCCCACGCCGATCGGCGTGCCCGGTGAGCTGCTGATCGGTGGCGACGGCGTCGGTCGGGGATATCTGGGGCGGCCCGAGCTCACCGCCGAGAAGTACCTGGCGGATCCCTTCCGCGACGGGCCGGGCCGGCGGGTATACCGGACCGGGGACCTGGCGCGCTGGCGCGCCGACGGCCAGCTCGAGTTCCTCGGTCGGATCGACCACCAGGTGAAGATCCGGGGCTTTCGCATCGAGCTGGGCGAAGTCGAGGCCGCCATCGCCACGCACCCGAACGTCGCGCAGGCGGCGGTGCTGGTGCGCGAGGACGAGCCGGGCCATCGGCACCTGGTGGGCTACTTCGTGGCCCAGACCGAGCCGGCACCGGCGGCCGTGGAGCTCCGGGAGTTCCTCCACGGGACCTTGCCCGACTACATGATTCCGGCCGCGTTCGTCGCTCTGGCCGCGTTTCCGCTCAATCCGAGCGGAAAGCTGGATCGGAAAGCCCTGCCGCCCCCGGTGCAGCGCGCCGGCGAACAAGCGGCCTTGTACGTTGCGCCGCAGACGGTGTTCGAGCATCAGCTCGTGATGATCTGGGAGCGGCTGCTGGGCCGTCAGCCGATCGGCATCCGCCACGATTTCTTCGACCTGGGGGGCCACTCCCTGCTCGCGGCCCAGATGGCTCACGAGGTGGAGCGGTCCACGGGGGTGAAGCTGCCCCTCGCCGCACTCTTCGAGACGGCGACCATCCAGGGCCTGGCGTCCCTGCTGGAGAAGAACGCCGGCGATCCCGTCGACCTTCCGGTGATCGAGGTGCAGGCTGGCGGCAAACGGCGCCCGTTCTTCATGGTGCACGGCGACATCGTCGGCGGCGGATTCTACTGCCGCGGACTGGCCCACGAGATGGGCCCGGCCTATCCGATCTACGCATTCCCGCCCCACGGGCCGAGTCCTGATCCCACCGCCTGGAGCATCGAGGCCATGGCGGCCGCGAACGTCGCCGAGGTTCGGAGGATCCAGCCGGCCGGGCCGTACCGGCTGGGCGGGTACTGCATCGGCGGCCTGATCGCGTACCAGATGGCGCGTCAGCTGCTCCGTGAGGGCCAGGAAGTCGAGCTCCTGCTGGTCCTCGACACGGTGCCGATCAATGCCGCCTTCCCATGGGTCGAGCCCCTGGTCCGGGCGGTGTCGAACCTCTCTTCCGGCGACCGGGCCGCGCGGTTCGATCGCCGGGCCTATCTGGTCCGGCGACTCCGCCAGGTCAGCCGGATGAGGCCGCTGGAGCGGGTTATGTACATGGCCGGCTTCCCGTTCCGGTTTCTGATGCGCCGGGTGCGGCGGAGACTCCGGCGCGCCGCCCCCGGCGGCGGAACGCCGGGGATGCCCCACTCACCGGCCCGGCCAAGGAACCAGCTGCTGTCACACAACCTCCGGGCCGCGCTGGCCTACTTCCCGGGCCGGTACGACGGCCCGCTCACGGTCGTGCTGGCCCGGGCGGGCCGGCGCGACGGCAGTGACCCGACCTCGGGATGGAAGCGGATTGCCCCTCGCGTCGCCAGCAGCCGGATCACGGCGACCCACGTGGGCATGGTCACGACCCACCTCCCGGGCATCCTGCGGGAGCAACTCTCGCGCCTCGACGACGGCTCCGGCTCATGACACCCATGACTCAGGACGACGTCTACGTCCTCCCCGCATCCTTCGCCCAGCGGCGCCTCTGGTTCATCGAGCAGGTCGAGGCGACCGCGGGCGCGTACAACGTCTCCATCGGACTCCGCCTGACCGGGGTGCTGGACCGGCCCGCCCTGACTGCGGCCTTCACCGCCCTCGAGGAGCGCCACGAGATCCTGCGGACCACCTTCGTCATGGAGCACGGCGAGCTGGCCCAGGTGGTCCGGCCACCCCGCCCCTTCCCGATCCAGTTCGAGACCCTGGAGGGCGAAGGTTCGGAGGCCGCGCTGCGGGGCAGGCTGGAATCCGAGACGTCCCGCCCGTTCGATCTTCGCCGCGGACCGTTGATTCGCGCGGCGCTGTTCCGTCTCGGCCCTGCCGACCATGCGCTCGCCATCACGATGCACCACAGCATCGTGGATGCCTGGTCGATCGACATCCTGGTGAAGGAGCTGGGCGCCGCCTACGGACGCCTCGCGCGCGGTGAGGCCCCGTCGCTCCCCCCCCTGCCGATCCAGTACGCCGACTATGCCGTCTGGCAGCAGGAGGGACTGAACCGGGAGGAGATGGAGCGCCAGCTTCAATACTGGCGCAAACAGCTCGCCGCCCCCCTGCCGGTCCTGGAGCTGCCGACCGACCGGGCCCGCCCCGCGTCGCAGACCTACCATGGCGATCGCCTCGGCATCGATATCCCCGCCCGGACGACCGAGGCGCTGCGTCGCCTGGCCCGTGAATCGAACACCACGCTTTTCATGGCGCTCCTGGCCACCTACCAGGTGTTCCTGCGCCGGCACTCGGGACAGTCAGACCTGGTCGTGGGAACACCCATTACGGGAAGGAACCATCCCGAGACCGCCGGGTTGATCGGCTTCTTCCTGAACATGCTCGCGATCCGGACCGATCTCTCGGGCAATCCGGGATTCCGCGATTTCCTGGTCCGGGTGCGCCAGGGGGTTCTCGAGGCCTACGCCGTTCAGGACATCCCGTTCGAGAAGCTGGTGGAGTCGCTGCGGGTACCGCGAGACTGGAGCCGTCACCCGGTCTTCCAGGCGGTCTTCGTGCTGCACGAAAAAGCGGAGGCCGTGGCGGCGTTCGGAACCGTCGTCGCCGAGCGGCTGCCCATCCCGCAGTCCGGCACCTCGAAGTTCGACCTGCTCCTTTCCCTCAGCGATGCGGGAACCACGCTTCGCGCGGAATTCGAGTACAACACCGATCTCTTCGATCGCGCGTCGGTGGAGCGCATGGCGGAGCGCTACCGGCTGCTCCTCGACGGAATCGCGACCGCTCCGGACCGCCCGATCGACGCCCTTGATCTCCTCCCCCACGGGGAGCGGCTCCTGCTCGACGCCTGGTCGGGGAGTGCGACCCCCTATCCGCGCGACGCGACGATCCCGGATCTCTTCGAGGCCCAGGCCCGCGGGACTCCCCAGGCCATCGCGCTGTCGTGCGGCGACCAATCGCTCAGCTACCGGGCCCTCGACGAGCGCGCCAATCGCCTGGCCCAGCACCTGCGAGCCGCCGGGGTCACGGCCGGCGCTCCGGTGGGCGTGTCGGTCGGGCGATCGCCGGACATGGTGGTGGCGCTCCTGGGCATCCTCAAGGCCGAAGGCGCCTACGTGCCGCTCGACCCCAACTACCCGCAGGCCCGGCTGGCCACCATGGTAGCGACGGCGAGAATGCGTTTCCTCGTCACGACCGAGGCGCAAGGCACCAAGGTCCCGGCTCCGGGCGGCGATCCCTGGACCGTAATCCGGCTTGATGCCGATCGGCATGCCATTGCCAGGCACGCCGCAACGCCCCCCCCGCGCGCCGGCGCCGCGACGGACCCGGCCTATGTGATGTTCACTTCGGGCTCGACCGGAGTCCCCAAGGGGGTCGTGGTTCCCCACCGCGGGGTGGTGCGGCTGGTCAGAGAGAACGATTTCGTCCCCCGGGACGCGTTCCGGCGGGTACTGGGCTACGCGCCGATTTCGTTCGATGCATCCACCCTGGAGCTGTGGGGGCCGCTCCTCAACGGCGGCACCGCGGTGATCTTCCCGGCCCACATCCCCTCCCTGGCGGAGCTGGGCAAGTTCATCGCCAAAGAGCGCGTCACGATGGTATGGCTCACCGCCGCGCTCTTCCACCAGATGGTGGACGCCCAGCTGGAGCGATTCGCCGGCGTGAAGTACCTGCTGGCCGGCGGCGACGTGCTTTCGCCCGCGCATGTGAAGAAGGTGCTGGCGCGGTTGCCCGGCTGCCACCTGGTCAACGGATACGGGCCCACGGAGAATACGACCTTCACCTGCTGTCACCAGATCACCGGTGTCGACGAGGGCCGGAGCATTCCGATCGGGCGGCCCATCGCCAACACGATGGTGCACATCCTGGACGCCACCCTCCGCCCGGTGCCCATCGGCGTCACCGGTGAGCTCTACGCCGGCGGCGACGGGCTGGCTCTCGGCTACCTCAATCAGGCCGAGCTCACCGCGCAGCGATTTGTCCCGGACCCGTCCGGGCGGGAGGACGGCGCGCGGCTCTACCGGACCGGTGACCGGGCCCGCTGGCTTGGCGACGGCACCATCGAGTTCCTGGGCCGGTCCGACGACCAGGTGAAGATCCGAGGGTACCGGATCGAGCCGGCCGATGTGAGCGCCTCGGTCGCGGCCCATCCCTCGATCGCCGAGGCCGCGGTCGTAGTGCAGGAGCGGAGCAATCAGGAGCGCTCGCTGGTGGCCTACTACGTGGCCCGAAGCGGCAAGGAGATCTCCGAGGCGGAGCTGCGGCGCTTCCTCCAGGGCCGGCTTCCCGGATTCATGGTCCCCTCCGCGCTGGTCCGGGTGCCCCTGCTGCCCATGACCCCGAGTGGCAAGCTGGATCGCCGGGCGCTCCCGGCTCCCCAGGTCATGCAGGCGCCGGTCCTCGAGGAAATCGCGGCGCCGCGTACCACGCTCGAGCTGGTGCTGCAGGAAATGTGGGAAACGCTGCTCGACCGCCGGCCCATCGGCACCCACGACGACTTCTTCGCCCTGGGGGGACACTCCTTGCTCGCGGCCAGGATGGTGGACGACCTGGACCGCGCCACCGGCCTCAAGCTGCCGATCGCCGCCCTCTTCCAGGGCGCCACGATCGAGCAGATTGCCGAGTACCTGCTGGAGAATGCCAGCAACCAGGAGCAGGGCGACATCGTCGAAGTCCAGCGGGGCCGGGGCGGTCGGCCGTTCTTCATGGTGCACGGCGATCTGACTGGCGCCGGGTTCTACTGCCGCGAGGTGGCGCGCGTGGCCGGTCCCGACCAGCCGATCTATGCCATCCCTCCGCTCACCGGCTCCGGAGCGTCGCGCCTGCTCACCATCGAGGCCATGGCGACCAAGAACCTCGAAGCGATCCGCCGGATCCAGCCGCAGGGTCCCTACCTCCTGGGCGGTTACTGCATTGGCGGTCTGGTGGCCTACGAGATGGCGCAACAGCTCACCGCTCAGGGGGAGCGCATCGACCTGCTGCTTCTGGTGGACAGCATGCCCGCGTTCTCGAAACCGCGCTGGGTGGCCGGGCTGCTCTGGAGAGTCGCGCGCTTGTCCGCGCGCGACGACGTCGGGCGACTCAACCGCTTCGCCTACCTCATGCGCCGGGTGCATGCAGCTAATCGCACCGGCCCGCTGCATCGCCTGCTCGCCGGGCCCGCGTTCGCGGCCGGGGTCGCCGCGCGCCGGGTCGGCCGGCTGCTCGGCTCGCCCAGACACGATACCGGCGCCACCGAGGCGGAGGCATCGCCCCAGTCTCCCATCGACGGCCTGCTGCGGCACCATCGCCGCGCCATGCTCTGCTATCTGGCCCGGCCCTATCCGGGGCGGGTAGATCTGGTGTGGACCAGCGACGTGCGTGAGTTCGAGGGCGATCCGGCGGAGGTGTGGCGATCGCTCGCCGGCGAGCTGGAATCGGTTCAGGTGCCGGCCACCCATGTCGGGGTGGTCCGGACCCACCTGCCGACCCTGGTGCGGGATGCCATTGCCCGCGTGTTGAACCGCCCCGGATGACCGGACCACCACGGTGACCATTCCCGGCGCCGATGCCGTTCCGGCGGCCGAACGGCGGGTGATCGTCGAGGGGTGGAACGGGACGACGACGGAGTACCCCCGCGACTCGACCATTCCCGGTTTGTTTGCCGCCGAGGCCGCGCGCCGGCCCGGCGCCTTGGCGCTGTCCGGCGCGGGCCGCACCGTGACCTACGCCGAGCTCGACGCCTGGTCCAATCGGATCGCCCACCACCTCCGCGCGCTGGGCGTGTCGGACGGCGATCTGGTCGGGCTCGCGCTTCAACGCTCGCCCGACCTGGTCGCCGGAGTGCTGGGGATCCTCAAGGCCGGCGGCGCCTATGTGCCGCTGGACCCGGAATACCCCACCGATCGGCTGCGGTTCATGCTGGAGGACATCGCCGCGCCGGTGCTCCTCACCGAACAGGCGCTGGCCGAGCGGCTGCCGTCCCGTGCCGGGACCCGGGTCGTGCTGCTCGACCGGGACGCTCCGGCAATCGCCTCCCAGCCCGCAACCCGGCCCGCCAGTGGCACCAACGCCGCCAGCCCGGCCTACGTGATGTACACCTCCGGCTCCACCGGACAGCCCAAGGGAGTGGTGGTTCCGCACCGCGCCGTGATCCGCCTGGTGCGGGGCAACACCTTCATGCGGTTTGCCGACGACGAGGTGTTCCTCCTCCTCGCTCCGATTTCTTTCGACGCCTCCACGCTCGAGCTATGGGGAGCGCTGCTGAACGGATCGAAGCTGGCGATCGCACCCGGCGGCGCGGCCGGTATCGCCGAGCTGGGACAACTGGTGCTGGAGCACGGCGTCACGACGCTTTGGCTCACGGCCGCCGTGTTTCAGCAGGTGGTCGACACCGACCTGGATGCGCTGCGCCCGCTGCGACAGCTCCTGGCGGGCGGAGACGTGCTGCCCGCGGTCCAGGCCCGCCGGGTACTCTCCGCGCTGCCCCAGGTTCGCCTGATCAACGGCTATGGGCCCACCGAAAACACCACCTTCACGTGCTGCCACACGGTATCGGCGGCGGACGGGCCGGATGGTCCGATTCCGATCGGCAAACCCATCGCTAATACCACGGTTTACGTGCTGGACGAAGGGATGCGGCCGGTGTCGGTCGGGGTTCCCGGCGAGTTGTTCGCCGGCGGAGACGGCCTGGCGCTCGGCTACCTGCACCAGGAGGAGCTGACCGCCCGGCGCTTCGTGCCGAATCCGTTCCAGGCCGGCCAGCGGATCTACCGGACCGGCGACCGGGTCCGGTGGCGAAGCGATGGGAGTCTCGAGTTCCTGGGCCGACTCGACGACCAGATCAAGCTGCGCGGATTTCGCATCGAGCCCTCGGAGATCGCCCGAACCCTCGAGCGCCACGCCGCGGTCGCGGAGGCGGTCGTGGTGCTGCGGTCCGATCTCCCCGGCGAGCCCCGGCTGGTGGCGTACGTGACGCTCCGCGGGTCGGCCCCCGCGGCCCCCGCTGAGCTCCTGGACCATCTCAGCCGCCATCTCCCCGGTTTCATGGTACCGGCGGCCGTGGTGGCGCTCGCCGCGTTCCCGCTCAACGCCAACGGCAAGATCGACCGTCGGGCGCTGCCCCAACCGCCGGCACCCGAGCGTCGCGCCTCGACGCCGCCGGCGACCGACCTGCAGCGCCGGATTGCCACCATCTGGAGCGACCTCCTCGGGGCCGAGTCCCTGGCACTCGAGGACGAGTTCCTCCGCCTGGGCGGGCACTCGCTGCTGGCCATACAGATCGCCAGCCGCATCCGCCAGGACCTCGGCGTCGAGCTGCCCTTCACCGCCCTGCTCGAGCACCAGACCCTCGGCGGGCTGGCGGCGGAGGTGGAGCAGATCAGGAGCCGGCCCCAGCCGGCGGGGCGAGGGCGGGTCATCCGCCCGATTCCTCGGGAGCGGTTTCGCTCCCGGCGTGAGCCGGATCAGGCACCCCGTCCGCTGATGGCGGTCGTCGACGCCCTCGACCCGGCGCGCGTGGCCCTCGAATCCCTGGACCGCGCCGCCCTCACCTACGGCGACCTCAGCCGCTTCGTCGGGGGCGCGGCCGCGTGGCTCCGGGAAGCCGGGCTTGGCGCTTCGGACACGGCGGCCCTGGTCCTCCCCAACGGACCGTCCGCCGCCACGGCGTTCCTGGCCTCGGCCACCGCAGGCGTGTGCGCACCGCTCAACCCGGCCTATCGCTCCGAGGAATTCGCGTTCTACCTCGAAGATCTCCAGGCGCGGCTGCTGTTGGTCCCCTCGGAGATCGATTCTCCCGCCCGCGACGTCGCGGCGAAGCGAGGTATCCGCATCGTCGAGATCGGCACCCCGAAGGACGCTCCCGCGGGCGTCTTTGCCCTCGACGGACGGGTTCCCGAAGGGGGAGCCGGCATCGTACCGCCTCCGGATGCCACCGCCCTGATCCTCCACACCTCCGGCACCACGGCCCGCCCCAAGATGGTGCCCCTGACCCACCAGAATCTGTCCGCCTCGGCGGCGCACATCGGGACGACGCTCGGGCTGTCCCCGGAAGACCGCTGCCTCAATGTGATGCCGCTCTTCCACATTCACGGGCTGGTCGCGGCGGTCCTCGCCTCGCTCCGGGCCGGGGCCTCGGTCGTCTGTACACCCGGGTTCCTGGCGCCCGGCTTCTTCCGCTGGCTGCGCGATGCTCGCCCCACCTGGTACACGGCGGTCCCTACGATGCACCAGGCGATCCTGGCTCGCGCCGGGGAGAACGAGAACCAGGGGATTCTCCGCGCCCATCGGCTCCGGTTTGCGCGGTCCAGCTCGGCGCCGCTTCCCCGACGGGTGCTCGACGAGCTGGAGCGCACCCTGGGGGTTCCGGTGATCGAGGCCTACGGGATGACCGAAGCGGCCCATCAGATCGCCAGCAATCCGCTCCCCCCGGGAAGCCGGAAACCGGGGTCGGTGGGGCAGGCCGCGGGGCCGGAGATCGCGATCCTCGACGCGGAGGGCCGCCGACTCGCCACCGGGCAGACCGGTGAAATCGCGATCCGCGGTCCCAACGTCACACCGGGCTACCGGCAGAACCCCGAGGCCAACGCCCGGGCCTTTTCCGACGGCTGGCTCCGCACCGGCGATCAGGGCGTACTCGACGACCAGGGATACCTTACCCTCACCGGCCGACTCAAGGAGCAGATCAACCGTGCGGGAGAGAAGATCTCCCCGCTCGAGGTCGACCAGGTGCTCCTGGATCACCCCGCCGTCGCGAACGCGCTGTCCTTTTCGGTGTCCCACCCCGTGCTGGGCGAGGACATCGCCGCCGCGGTCGTGCTCAAGCCGAACGCCGCTCCGACCGAACGCGAGCTCCGCGACTACGTGGCCGGCCGGCTGGCCTACTTCAAGACCCCGAGGCGAATCGTGTTTCTCGACGCGATTCCGACCGGACCGACCGGCAAGCTGCAACGGCTCGGCCTCGCGGAGCGGCTCGGCGTGACCGCCGATGTTCCGGTGGACGACCTGGACCTGACCGCGCCGCGTACCCCGGTGGAGGAAATCGTCGCGGCGGCATGGGCGGAGGTGATGGGAAGCGCCGCTCCCGGTGTCCGCCGCAATTTCTTCGCGCTCGGCGGCGACTCCGTGCTCGCCACCCGGCTGGTGGCCCGGCTCCGTGACCGGCTGGCCGTCGAGCTGCCTCTGCTGGCCCTGTTCGACGCCCCGTCGGTCGAGGGGATCTCCGCGGCGGTGGACCAGCTCCTGGCGACCGAGCCCGGCGAGGAAACACCGCCGACCCGGAACGGAATACCCCGGCGGGCCGACCCCGCCCGAGCCCCGGTCACGGCCGAGCAGCTTCTCCTCTGGGAGATTGAGCGATCGTCCCCGGGCACGCCGGCTTACAATCTGCCGTTCATCCGGCGGATCGAGGGCCCGATCGACCTCGCGATCCTGGCGCGGGCCTTCGAGGATCTCTCCAGCCGGCACGAGGCGTTTCGGATCTCGTTTCATGAGGAGCAGGGGGGAGTCGAGCAGCGGATCGCGGCGTCGGTCCGGCTGCCCGTGGAATTCCTGGACTTCCGGAATCAGCCCGGGCCCGCGGCCGAGAACGCGGCGCGGGAGGCCCTGGCGGATCGGGGCGCGCGCCCCTTCAGTCTCACCGAGGCTCCCCTGTGCCGGGTGGCCCTGGCGCGAGTGTCGGAGCGGGAGTCGCTGCTCCTGGTGTGCATGCACCATCTGGTGGCCGACGGATGGTCGACCGGCAACATCTTTACCGATCTCGCGAGCGCCTACGCGGCGCGGGCTCGAGGAGAGGCTCCGTCGTTCGGCCCGGCGCCGGTCGATTTCGGCGACTACGCGGCCTGGATTGCGACGCCGGAACAGACCGCCCTTCGCCGCCGTCATCTCGAGTACTGGAGGGGCCTGCTCGACGGCGCGGATCTGAGCGTCGACCTGCCGACCGACCATCCACCCCCTTCGCGGCCGACCTTCGAAGGCCATACCGAACGGGCGCTGCTACCGGCGGCATTGCTGGCCGCGCTCGAGCGGGAGGCGCTGCGCCACGACTCCACCCTCAACGCGCTGCTGCTTGCCTGCTTCCGGACTCTGCTCTACCGGGTGGGCGACCAGGAGGATCTCACCATCGGCACGGTCCTGGCGGGGCGGGACACCGTCGAGGTGGAGCGCATGGTCGGATACTTCGCCCGAACCGCGTTGATCCGGACCCGCGTCACTCCGACGACCACCCTCGATGAGCTGTGCCGCGAGATCCACGCTGGCATCATCGACGCGATCGACCACCCGGCCTCCCTCGCGGAAGTGGTCAGCGTGATGCGCGATCCGCTCGACTGGGCGTTCCGCCTGCTTTTTTCCTTCAACGAGGAGCCCCGGTCCACTCCCCGTTTGGGTGATGCCCTGGTCCGCACGGTGCCGACCGAAGCGCTCGGCGTCAAGATGGATCTGGGTCTGGCGCTCACCCGGATACAGGACGGCCTCGAGGTGGTCCTGAGCGCCAGAGCGGCGCTCTACGAGCGCGACACGGCGCGGCGGTTCCTGGACCGGTACCAGGCGCTGCTCGAGGCGGTGGCTGCCGGAGCCCAGGGTCCTATCGACCGGATTCCCCTCTTCCGCGCCGGCGAGCGTGAGCAGGTGCTGCGCCTGGCGCGCGGCCCCGATGCTCCGACTCGGACCGACTGGACCATCGGAGCCCGATTCCGGGAACAGGCGGCGCGAACCCCGGATGCAACGGCGATCGTCACCGAGGACGAGCGCTGGACGTTCGGCGAGCTGGCCGGGCGGGCCGGCCGGCTGGCCGAGGATCTCGCGGCGCAGGGTATCGGCCGGAGCGATGTCGTCGCCATTCTTGCCGGCCGGAGCCTCGGCATGGTGATGGCGATGGTCGCGGTGGTCCTGGCGGGAGCCGCGTATCTATTGATCGATCCCGATCAGCCCGCCGAGCGCATCCGGGGTATGCTCGAGGACGCTGGCGCGCGATTGGTCCTCGCCGAAGACGAGGAAGCCGCCGCGGCCTATCCCACCCTGGTTCAGCAGATCGACGGCGTCGGGCCGGCCGGCCCGGCTTCCGGCGCTCCCCGGCCTGCGCCGACCCCGGAGGATCCGGTGTATGTGGTCTTTACGTCCGGATCCACCGGACGCCCGAAGGGCGTGCTGGTGCCGAACCGGGCGCTGATCAATCATATGGACTGGATGCTGGCGACCTTCCCGCTGGGATCGGTGGACGCCGTTCTGCAGCGCACCCCGATCTCATTCGACGCATCGGTGTGGGAAATGTGGGCGCCGCTCCTGGCCGGCTGCCCCATGGTGCTGGCCCAGCGCGACCGGGAGGCCGATCCCACGTACCTCGGCGAATTGATCCGGAGCCAGGGAGTCACCGAGATCCAGGTGATACCCTCCATACTGGCTCTGCTGCTGGAGCTGGGAGGGCTCTCCGGCTGCGATTCCCTGCGCCGGGTCTTCTGCGGTGGCGAGGCGCTGCCCGCGGAGCTGGTCCGCCGCTTCCACGCGGCGCATCCTGCGGACCTCGTGAATCTCTATGGGCCCGCCGAGGTCACCATCGACGCGACCATGTGGCGAACCGAGCCGGGCTTCAGCGGGAGCGCGACCCCGATCGGACGCCCCATCACGAACGTGCGCGCCTACGTTCTGGATCGCTACCTGGAGCCCCGCCCCATCGGACTGCCCGGTGAGCTGTACCTGGGTGGCGCGAGTGTGGCCTTGGGGTACGTCAACCGCCCCGAGCTCACCCGGGAGCGATTCCTGTCCGATCCGTTCGAGCCGGGCGGGACCGGCAGGCTCTACCGCACCGGCGATCGTGCCCGGCTCCACGCCGACGGCACTCTGGACTATCTCGGGCGGGTGGACGATCAGCTCAAGTTGCACGGGATCAGGATCGAGCCGGGCGAGATCGAGGCGAGGATCAATGCCCGCACCGATGTGGTGGAAAGCGCGGTAGGTGTGCGAAGCGACGCGCCGCGGGGCCGTCGCCTGGTTGCCTGGGTGGTGCCCCGGCCGGGCGCCAACCCGGGCGCGGACGCGATCCGGGAGGATCTGGCGCGCAGTCTGCCGCGGGCCGTGATTCCGGGCACGATCATCTTCCTCGAGAAGCTCCCCAGGACGCCGAGCGGCAAGCTCGACCGGCGGTCCCTACCCGTCCCGGCCGCCGTACCGGTTCCCTACGAGGCGCCAAGAACGCCGCTGGAGGAACTGGTCGCTGCCGTGTGGGCAGAGATCCTTGGGGGTGAGCCGGTGGGACGGAACCAGGATTTCTTCGCACTGGGCGGTCACTCCCTGATCGCCATCCGGATTGCCAATCGGCTTCGGGGCGAGACCGGTGCCCCGGTTTCGTTCGGTACCATTCTCGAGCACCCGACCGTCGCCGCGCTGGCCGCGGAGCTCGCTCGGCGCTCGACCGACGCGCACCGCAGCGAGTCGGCTCCCGGCATCCCGCGATCACCCCGGGTGCGCCGCCCCACCGGTACCCGCCCCCCCGGTACCCGTCCTCCCGGCACCGGGACATGAGCACGTTACCGTCGCCGGACCCGGAGGGCTTCTCCGAGGCCGCGCGCGCGCTCCTGGCCAGTCGGGCCGGCCTCCGCAAGCGGCCGGGACCGACTCCGCGAGGTGAAGCAGCCCCCGCCCGGCTCTCGACCCCCCAGCTGGGCAACTGGCTGGTTGGAGAGGTGTACTCCTCGAGCGGCTCGGCGGACGGGATGCCGAAGACGCTGCATCTCAAGGGCAAACTGGACCGCGATGCCCTCCGCCGGGCCCTGACGGAAATCACCCGCCGCCACGAAGTGCTCCGGAGCGTGATCACCCTCCACGAATCGGAGCCGGTGCAGCGGGTCACGCCGGCCCGCCCGGTCGAGCTGCGGGAGGTGGATCTGCGGAGCCGCCCGGTGGCGGAGCGGCGCGGCGCCGCAGCCACCTTGCTCGATACCGCGGCCCGGCTCCCCTTCGATCTCGGCGCCGATCTGCTGATCCGGCCCCTCCTGGTGCAGATCGATGATGAGGAATTCGAGCTCCAAGTCACCTTTCACCACATCGTCTTCGACGGCTGGTCGAACGGACTCTTCCTGCGGGAGCTCGGCGTCCTCTATTCAGCGTACGCCGAGGGACGGCTGTCCCCACTCCCGGAGCTCCCAATCCAGTATGCCGACTTTGCCGAATGGGAGCGAGCCCGGGAGGGATCGGCGGAATTCGAGGCCGACCGCGTCTTCTGGAAAGAGCGGGTGGCAGGAAGCACCAGCGTCCTCGATCTGCCCACGGACCGGCCCCGCCCTCGTGCCCGCGGACTCGCGGTAGCCTCGGCGAGAGCCGCGATTCCCCTGGCCCTGGTGAAGCGGCTCTCGGCCCTCGCCCTCGAGGAAGGCACGACGCTCTTCGCTGTCGCCTTCGCCGGGTTCCAGGTGCTGGTCGGACGCCGGTCGGGCCGGGACGATTTCGTGCTGGGCGCGGTGTCGGCCAATCGAACCCGGCCCGACACCGAGGATCTGATCGGAAGCTTCATGGCGGTGCTCCCGCTTCGGACCAGGCTGACCGGCGCGCCCAGCTTCCGCACCCACCTGCGCCGCACTTCGGAATCGCTCGCCGAGGGTGTCGAGCACCAGTCGTTTCCGTTCCCCCGGCTCATGCCGAACTTGCGCCCCGGCGAACCCGGCGGGATCGAGACCCTGTTCCAGGTCATCTTCAACTACCGCAACATGCCGGTGAGGCTGCCGAGGATGACCGGGATCGAGGTGAGCGACTTCCGCGCGCCACACCTCCGGACGACGATCGACCTTCACCTCAGCGTCACGCCGCTCGACGGTGAGCTGCGGCTGCAGCTCGACTACGATCCCGACCTCTACCGCCCGGGCACGGCGCTGCGGTGGCTCGAGGGATATCAGGCCTTGCTCGAGAGCGCGGGGCGGCAACCCGATGCGTCCATCGCCGAACTGGATGTCATGCCGGCCTCCGAGCGCAATCTGCTGGCCAGGGAGTGGAGCGGAGCCGGCACGCCGAGCCCCGTTACCAACCTGGTGATCGAGCGGCTGGTGCGGCTCGCCGCAGGCCAGCCGGATGCAGCAGCCGTGGAGGATGGCGAAGTATCCCTGAGCTATCGCGAGCTGGTCTCCCGGATGGAACGGCTCGCCACGCACCTCGAGCGGGCCGGCGCCGCCCGGGGGGACGCCATCGGCGTCGCCTGCAGCCGATCGGCCGACACGATCGCGGCGGTGCTCGCGATTCTCTCGATCGGCGCCGTGTACGTACCGCTCGATCCCGCGACACCGCGGCGCCGGCTCGAGATGATGGTCGAGGCCGCGGGCCTGAAGCTCATGCTGACAGATCGCGGCGGGGCTCCGCATTTGAGGGAGCGCAGGGAGCCCCAGCTGTACCTGCCCGATCTCCTGGCGGCCCAACCCGGACCCGGGCCCGCTCCCCGTCCGCGGATCGAGGCGGACGAACCCGCCTACGTGATCTTCACCTCGGGCTCCACCGGATCGCCCAAGGGGGTGGTCATCCCCCACGGGGCCCTGGCACGATATGCGCCCTCGTCCGCCCGAATCCTGGATTTGCGGGCGGGCGACCGGATGCTGCACTTCCACGAGCTCACCTTCGATACATCCATCGAGGAGATCTTCGTCCCCCTGACCGCGGGGGCCACCATCGTGGTGCGGCCGGAGGCCATGATCGACACTCCGGCGGTCTTCGCGGAGCAGTGCCGAACCCTCGGTCTGACGCACCTGGTGCTGCCAACCGCCTTCTGGAACGAGGTCATCACCGCGGAGTGGCCCGGTGGAATGGATCTCGGCGCGGTCCGGCTCATCGCAATCGGGGGCGAAGCGGCCTCGCCCGACGCGGCGCAACGCTTCTTCGAGGTGACGCGCGGAGTGCGCCTCCTCAACGGCTACGGCCCCACCGAGGCCACGGTTGCGGCAATCTGGGCCGAGCTGAGCCGGGGAGTGGAATACCCCGGCGAGGTCCCGATCGGTCGCCCCTACCCAGGGGTGACCGTCAGGGTGGTCGACCCGCAGGGACGACTGGTGCCGATCGGCACCCCGGGAGAACTGTGGATCGGGGGCGGGAACCTGGCCCTCCGATACCTCGGCGCACCGGAGCTCACCGCCGGGCGATTCGTGCCGGATCCCGATGACCCGACGGGGAAAGCACGGTTCTACCGCACCGGTGACCGGGTCCGCTGGCGCGACGACGGCCAGCTTGGCTACCTGGGCCGAACCGACCAGCAGATGAAGCTGCGAGGTTACCGGATCGAGCCCGCGGAAATCGAGCGGGTGCTGCGCGGCGTGCCGGGGGTGCGCCAGGCGGTGGTGGTCCTCCACCCCGGCAGCCGCGACCGCCTGGTGGCGTTCGTCGTGCCCCAGGGCGAGCTCCCTCTCGACTCGCAGGTCCTTCGGGACACCGCCGCCCTGGACCTGCCCCAGTTCATGGTGCCCGCCGAGATCGTACAGCTCAAGCGACTTCCGCTGGGATCGACCGGCAAGGTGGACTACCCGGCCCTGGCCGCGATGGTGCCCATCGCCCAGGAGGGGGCCGGGGGCGTCCGCACGACCCCCACCGAGGACGCGGTGGCCCGGATCTGGGAGGCGACCCTGGGCGTGACCGGCATAGGACGCGACGATCGATTCCTGGAGCTGGGCGGACATTCCCTGCTCGCCATGCGGGTAGTCAATCGGGTGCGCTCCGAGCTGGGCATCGCGCTCACCATGCGCGCCATGCTGACCCATCCCACCGTCGCGTCGCTGGCCGCGGAGCTGGACCGCCTGGCGGCACCCGCCGGGGCCGGGGCGCCGCCGCGGTGACGAGCCCGCGCGATTGGTCGCCGGATCGGGCCGCCGCGGTTCCGGCCCTGGCCCCCGACGAAGTGCACCTCTGGCGCGTGGCGCTCGGGTGGCCCGCCGACCGGAGCGCAACCCTGCGGGTGCTGCTTTCGGAGGAGGAGCGCGCCAAGGCCGACCGATTCTATTTCGAGGTCGACCGCAACCGCTACATCGTCGCCCACGCGGCGTTGCGCACCCTCCTGGCCCGGTACCAGAATCGGGTGGAATGCTCCGCCGAGTTTCTGCTCGGGGCCAATGGAAAGCCCTCGCTTCCCGGCGCCGCCCCGCTGCGCTTCAATCTGGCGCACTCGCGCGGCCTCGGTCTGATCGCCCTCGCGCTGGACCGGGAGGTCGGCGTGGACCTCGAGGCCATCGATGCGGACACCGAGGTCGAGCAGGTCGCCGAGCGCTTCTTTTCTCCCCAGGAGTGCCACGCGCTGTTCCGCCTCGCGGAGGTCCGTCGGCGCGAGGGTTTCTTCCACGTCTGGTCCCAGAAGGAAGCCTACCTCAAGGGCCGGGGCGACGGCGTGACCATGGGCCTGGATCATTTCGATGTGGCGGCCGATCCCGCGCTCGGCGCCCGGCTGCTGGAAGACCGCCACGATCCCGAAGCCGTCCGCCGGTGGAGCCTCATCGCCCTCGAGCCCGGCGGTGGATTCCGCGGCGCCCTGGCCGTCGAGGGAGATGCCCCCGTTCTGCGCCAATTCGAGTGGCAGTGATACTGGAGCGGTCCCCTCGCCGAACCGGACCGCTGGTCATTGCGGTTGCCGCGGCGGCGATCGGGTACTTCACCCTGCGGCCCGGCGGCGGCGGACCTGAGGCAGCGATTCCCGGCGACTACCTGGCCAGTGATGTCATCCTCAACGTCATCCTCTTCGTACCGCTCGGGATCGGGTTGGCGCTGGCGGGGCTCCGGCCGCGTGGGGCCGCGATCGCCGGCGGTCTGACCAGCGCGGTGATCGAGCTGGCACAGCTCTGGGTGATCCCCGGCCGCTACGCTTCGGTTCACGACGTCATCACCAACAGCAGCGGCGCGGCCCTCGGCGCGCTCCTGATCGCCCACTGGGCATCCCGCGCGCGGTGGTGGCGGCCTCTGGCCCCCTGGGTCGCGGGAGCCGTGATCGCCGCGTGGGCGGGCGGCGCATTCCTGCTTCGCCCTTCGTTCCCCGGAGCGCACTGGTACGCGCAGTGGGCCCACAGCTTCGATCGAACCGAGTCGTTTCGCGGCCGGGTGCTTTCCGTGTCGATGCAGGAGGTGCCGGTGGCCGATGGCTTCATCGAAGCGACCCGGACCCTTCGCGAACGGGCCCGGGGCGCCGACACCGTGCGCTATGAGACCACCCTGGAAACCGGTCCCCCGACCGGTGGGCGGGCTCAAATCATGGCGGTCGTCGCGGGGCCACGGGGGGAGATCGCCAGCGTCTGGGAAGACGGTGTCGCGGTCGTGGCGCGGCAACGACTGGCGCTCTCGGATGCCGGCCTCCGGACCCCGTGGATTCGGCTGGAGCGTGCCCTCTCCCCGCAGGGAAACGATACGGTTCGCCTCGAGGTCGAGGTGACGCGGCGGATGATGCGCCTGTCGGCGGAGACCGGGACCCTGGTACGGGAGACCAGGCTGGCATTGACGCCGGACCTCTTCTGGTCCGCCTTCCTGCCGGCCGAATATCAGGGCGGCGCCGGGCGGCGCTGGTGGCCCCTGGTGCCGGCATCACTCACCTGCGTGGTGCTGGGGCTCGCGCTGGGCGGCAGGCCAATGCTCCTGGGCGCCGCGGCGGCCGCGATTCTCCTGGCGGGCCCGCTCCTCGCCGGGGTGGTATTCCCCGATGCTCCCCTCATCGCCACCGCGCTGGCGGGCATCGCCGCCGGGGCCCGGCTGGCCCCGATCATGGGTCTGCGAAAACGCGAAGGGCCGCCCGTATAGGGGCGGCCCTTCGACGGGGGAAGGCCGAACCCCTAGAACACCACCACGTCGTTCACATCCCTTGGCTTCAGACTCCAGCCGCCCGCACCGTCCGGCACCAGCACGCCACGCACATTCATGGTGCGACCGGGGCGGAAATTGCTTCGAATGAAGTTGATGTTGCCGTCCAGGATGACCGTGATCGGGCCGGATCCGTCACTGCCCACGACCCGGAAATCCGGTGCCACCGTGGATGTGTCGCTGATCAGGGCCCCGGTGATGATCACCAGCCCGGCGTCCAGCGTCCCGGCCGATGCGGTGGCGGCGGTGCCACTGGAGAGCGGCAGCGGGATCGGTGCCGGCCGCTGGCCGAAGCGCGAGACCACCGCCAGGTCGACGGTCGGCTGGCCCGCCCGGCTCGATGCGACACCGAGAACGCTGACGCTGTCTCCGGGCGTGTTGCCGGTCAGGCCGCCCCGCAGCGACACCCGGGTCAGTCGAATCTGGCCCGAGCTGTCGACGATGTGCGAGGTGGTGTCGCGGAACGACTGCACTCCGGCGAGGATGACGCCCCGGATGAAGGCGCGCTTGCCTGCGGGCAGCAGGCGCGCCTGGCGGATGGATATCTCAGGAAAACTGAGCCGAATGGCAACGTTCGTGTTGGTGTCGGCGATCATGACCCTGACGCCTGAAGAGTCGATCGCGGCCACGCCGATCGAGTCGCCCAGGCTGGCCTGGTCAACGGTGACCGAATACTCGCCCAAAGGCACGTTGTTGAACCGCGCGGTCCCGGTGATGCTCGTCGTGACGGTCTGAACCGCCTTGCCGCCCCCGGCTGGCCGAATCGAGACTCGGGCACCGGGGAACAGCGTGTCCGCCGCAGTGAACGTGTGCGACCCGTCCCGATCGAGGTACGCGCGCGTCGTGATGGCGTTGGTGGGCAGCGCCCTCGGCCCCAGATCGGAGCCCGCGTTGCTGCATGCGGCCGCGGACAGCACGAGGGCGGGGCGGAAGAGTCGAAGCATGTTCCGGATCATGATCAATACTCCACGCGGAGGCCGAACCGCACCAGCCGCGGCTCGCCGCGCCGGGCCAGCAACGACCCGAAGCGCGGGTTCGTCGAGACCGGCAGCGTCACGCCGCCGTTGGCATCGGTCGTCAGGGTCTTGGTCGGGTCGATCAGCATGGCGGCATGATCCACCAGGCCGGTGGCGCTGGAGACCACATTGAACGCGTCGACGGTGAAGGCCAGCGAGCTTCCCCCGCCTTTGAGCGGCAGGTTGAGCGCCAGGCGAAGGTCGAGCGACCCGACGCTCTTGTCGCGACAGCTGTTCCGCGCGGCGAACCCGCCCACGGTGCCGCCGTCGCAGGAGGCGAACGCCCCGGAGGCGGTGGGCACGCTGCTCGCCTGGGCCGGATCGTTGTTGCCGGAGAGATCGCCGTTGACATCCACCCCGGTGCGGAAGCCAGGCGTGAATGGAAGCCCCGACCGCCAGCGACCCCGTGCCGCCAGGGTGATGGGATAGCGCCCGCCGGAGCGGTACTCCAGCGTCGCCGCTACCCGATGCGGAATGTCCAGGTCGGAGCGGCTCTCGTCCCACGCCGCCCCATTGATCCCGTCGGGAAACGGCGAGAGCCGGTCGGCCGGATCGGGAGACAGGGCGCCGACCAGGTTGTCGCGGGTGCGGGAGTATGTATAGGAGGCCTGCAGCGAAACCGACCGCGCCACCTGCCGCTCCAGCAACGCCGACACCTCGTAGTGATCCGAGAAACCGGTGGGGGAGAGCGCGTTCACCAGGTCGAAGGTCGAGAAGCGGCGGCTGCTTCCGGGGGAGGCGCTGACCAGGCCCCCCTGCTGAACCAGGGTCCCGAACACCGGGCGGCCCTCCTGGGTCTGACCCGAGGGACTGACGCTGCGGTTCAGATCCACCCGGCGGATCAGGAAGTCGGTGTGGTGATAGCTCCCGGCCACCTGCAGGGTAAAGCCGCCCCGGAGCGCGCGGGTTACGCCAAGATCTCCCTTGACCGTCCGCGGCGCGCGAAAGCTTCGGGCCCCGGTGAAATAGGTCAGGCTGGCGCCCCGGTCGGGGGCCGCGGCGGTGCCGGGAATCGAGGGCCAGGTGTCAAACCGGCCCAGCCCGCGGCGCACCGTCACATCGCCGTCGAACAGCATCGCCTCGGCAAAGGTGGCGGGGTCTATGCCGCTGGCGTAGAGACCGCCGCTTCCCTGCACCACCCACTCACCGCGGGCCTGCACATCCCAGACGAAGCCGACCCGGGGTTGGATCCCCCGGCGGTCCCGGGGCAGCGAATCGTTGCGCAGCAGCGTGGCCGCGAACCAGTTCGCATTCGCGCTGATCTTGTTCTTCGGGAGGGCCTGCGCCTGGTACCGGAAGCCGAACAGCAGCTGCAGCTCCGGCGAGAGGGTGAAGGAATCCTCGACATAGACCCCGAACTCGGGGACGGAGAATTTGGCCTCGGCGTTGGTCGCGACGGTCTGGAAGAAGGTTCCCTGCCCGGCACCGAACCGGTCCAGGTCGCCGAACCGGAACAGGCCGCCCGAACCGTAGCGATAGTTCTGGCGATAGTTGGTGTAGTCGAGAGACATGCCGGCTTTGAGCCCGTGCCGGCCCCGGATCAGCGTGATGCCATCACCCAGGCTCAGGGCCTGAACGTCGAAGAGACCGGGGAGCGCCGGGTTGCCGGTCAGGCTGACCCCTTCTCCCGCGAGCCCTGTCGCCACGGCCGAGGTCGAGGTCCATTCGCGCCGCGCGGTCGAGAATCCGGCCCGGAGCTCGTTGGCGAGCGACTCGCCGGTGCTGGTCAGAGACACGCCGCCGGAAATGTCCCGTCCTTTGAGGGCGCTCCCGTTGCCGTTGCCGGCCGCGACACCGAGGTCGGGGTTGGTTTCCTTCCAGGTGGCGTACCCCGCCCGGATCATCACCGCGCTGCTGGGCGATAGCTGCCAGTCGAGCCGGCCGAATCCGCTGCCGCCCTTCCAGGTGCGAACCACGGGCGCCACGTTGCCGCCGAGCTGGGTCTGGAACGAGTCCGCCCCGATCTGGGGCACCACCTCGCGCAGCGACACCGATTGCCCGCGATAGGTGGAGGTGTCGTTTTCCCAGGGGTAGGGCGAAGGGGTCTGCAAGGACTGGTAGTCGGCCCGGAAGAAATAGTGCGCCGTGTCGGGCACCAGCGCGCCACTCAGGGTCGCGCCAACCTGGAACGAGCTCGCGCTGCTGTCGGCCGGGTTCTGCTCCGACTTGCCTCCGATGCGGGCGCCGCTCCAACTGGCGTAGGGGGCGATCTGGGTTCGGTTCCCGCCCCGACGACTCTCCAAACCGAGGATCGAGCCGGCCACACCGCGCCACTCGACATCGGGGGTGCTCCCGAAGATCTGCGCCTGGTTCACACCGTCGCGCTGGAAGGCATTGGACGAGGCGGCTTCCCCGGGAAGGCCAGGATGCCGGATCAACTGCTCCGGCAGGCCGTCCGCGTATAGGCGGGTGTAGGATCCCGGCAACCCCGCCGCCATGAGGGCAAATCCAGACCGGCCATCCCGCGGCGCCGCCACTTCGCTGACGCCGCGAGACAGGTCGGCGGCGTCGCGGCGGAAGTCCAGAGCCATCAACTCCCGGTCGGAGACAATCCGCCCCATGGCCCCGGCGGCGGTGCTCGCCTGGTCGATTTCCGTGACGGTCGTGATGGGCGGCGGTCGCTTCTCGAGCGTAAACGACACGGTGGTCGTGCGGCCGGCGGCCACGACGACATTGTGCCGCCGTACCGGCTGATAGCCGACGACCTCAACCAGGATTCGGTAGGTCCCCGGAAGCATCATTCGCAAACCGAAGGTCCCATCGTCCCGGCTGTCGAGATTGCGGAGGGTCCCGCCCGAGGCGCCCTCGATAGTCACCGCCGCGCCGCCCAAGGGGGACCCGTCCGTGGTCACGACGGTGCCGCGCAGCGAGCCGGTCGTAATGCTCTGGCCCATCAGCGCGGAGCTCGACGCCACGATCACGCCGAGCGTCAAGGCGCAGACTCGTCGAAACATGCGTTGCCGCACGCCTGGCATTCGGTAACCTGCTTTGAAGAGTTGGGGCCAGTATCTCTGGAAACAGTCATGAACATACCGCAGAAGGAGTGCCACAGCCGAAGCCCCAAGAACGCGAGGTTTGAGCAACACCATTCCTCCAAGGCTAGTCCGGGCACCACAATCTGTTGCTAAGATACAACACTTCCGCCCTCCCCCCACAAGTCCTCCCGATCGAGGGAAGTGGGCCCAGGGTGGTAACCTGGGCCTTGGCATCACTAGACTTTAGTCCGTGCCCCCGGTCCCCTTTCG
>JBGPLG010000049.1:0-30469 GCA_041486305.1 Gemmatimonadota bacterium | reverse complement strand
GAAGCCGACGCCGGTGGTGGTCGGACCGGCGTACTGATCGATCGCGTAGTTGCGCGCGATCGACAGGCTGGAGTTGCCGGCGCGGTCGACGACCGTTCCGGTGTAGACGAAGTAACCCGGGGCCGCCGTGGTACAATCGAGTGTGGCGGACGCGGGGATCTGGCTGGTGCGCACCCAGGTATCGGAGAGCAAGGTGCCCAGCGCGTTGGTGAAGCCGCAGGTGCCCGAAGAAATGTTCGCGGCCGGGTTATTGGCCGGGTTCAGACGGGACATCGTCTGGACCGCCGGGAAGCCCGCAACCACGTTCTGGTTGAAGCCGGCGGCATTGTCCAACGCCTCGAGACCCCACCGATCGGTGGCCGCGAACGGCGCGAACGGCCCGAAGATGGTGGTATTCGGGGTAGCCGAGACGGCCGGGAACGTGATGGCCAGCGACCCGAAGGTCGGAGCCGCCGTGGTGCTGCCGGCGAGCCGGACCAACGGCGCCACATTGTCCTTGCCGAACCGGTTCGACTTGTTGTGGCCATTGGAGACCGCGGCGGCGCTAG
The DNA here is from genome assembly GCA_041486305.1 of Gemmatimonadota bacterium. Classification (GTDB taxonomy): domain Bacteria; phylum Gemmatimonadota; class Gemmatimonadetes; order Gemmatimonadales; family GWC2-71-9; genus JABFSM01. Next base: position 29,921 of record JBGPLG010000049.1, on the reverse strand, counting down.
TTGCATTCAGCGTCGTCGGGCTCACATTGCCGACGTTGTCTTCGGCGTAGGTGCAGATCCGGTAGCCATCGGCGAGACTGGTAACCGTATTTGCGAGGCTAGCGCCGCCGGCCACCTGCGTGCCGAGGCAGAAGTCGGTCAGGACCGAGGAGAGAACCGCCGACGTCGTAACCCGCGCGACCGGGAAGCCGGCGGCCAGACCACTGCCACCGTCCCCCGCGAGCAGCTGACCGGATGTGACGCAACCCGTCAGGGTGACGCACGGGTTGAAGAGGAACGCGTCGTTAATCCACCACTGGTCGAACGAGCTGTTGAAGGCGATGATGCGCGACACCGGGAAGGTGGTGCTGCCCGCAACGTCCACCGTGGGCGCCTTGTTGTCGATGAACAGGGTCGCGAAGTCCTGGTCCGGCACCGCCGGGGTAATCAGGTTCCAGCGGAGATCACCGACCACCGTGAAGCCACCACCGATGTTCGAGAACAGGGTCGGCGGGGTGAGCGGTGTGCCGTCGGGCCCGTTATTGGGCGGAACGAAGTCCGGCGTCTCGAAGCCATCGAGGAAGTTCTCGCCCTCGGAATTGAGGCAGGTCCAGACACCGCTCAGGCCGATGCCGCTGGCCGCGTTGCCCGAGACGACCGACGTCGAGACGCCGCAGATGCTGCCGTCGAACTGGAGCGAGGTCGGCACCTTGGTGCTGAACGAGACGTACTGCACGCCGGCGATGGTCGAGCTGCCCTTGTGCCAGACGTCGCCGTTATCATCCGTGAAGGCCGGCAGCGGGGTGTTCGGGGTATTCGTGACGGCCGGAATGGCGCCGGTGTTTTCCAGGGCCACCAGCGCGTCGTCGTTGTTCAGCACGACCGGGATCGCGTTGGACGCGAACGGGGTCGAGGAGCCAACCACGAACAGCTGCGAGGTGATTGCGCTGTTGCCGTTGAAGACCACCGGGACCAGGAAGCCGTTGGTCCGGCGGACCTGGTTGGTGTTGAAGCTGAGCACGATGTTGGTCGAGATCGGAGCGAGCTCCGCGCCCGACGGCGTGCTGCTGAACGCCTGCGAGGCCATGACCTGGCCGCCCATCAGGACGTCCACCCGCGACAGGGTCTGGTCGCCGGAGTTGATCTGAACGGTGACTTCGATCTGGCAGCGGACGTTGGTCAGGACCACGGGAACCGGGTTACCGGTACCCTGGATGCAGGTCGGGACCAGGTTGCCTTCGCCGTCGTCGATCGTGACGGTCTGGACGTAGGTGACGTTGGTGATCTGGACACTGGCCGGCGACGGCACAGTGACCGTCAACGCAATGCTGCCGCAAACCGTGGTGAAGCCGGCGATCGTCGAGCACGCCTTGACGACGGCGTTGCCGGCGGCCAGGGCGGTGATCAGACCGGTCGTAGCGTTGACGCTGACCGCAGCGCCGCCGCTCGCGAGGCTCCAGGTGACGGTCTGGGACGGGTTGTTGGTCCCGATGACCGCGGCAGCCGGAGTGATGGTCTGGCCGACGCTCAGGGCGGCGGTCGGAGGATTGACCGTGACCTGGGTGACGGTGGGAGTCGGGGCGGTGGTAACGACGATCGTCGCCGAGCCGCAGATGCCCGTGACGACCGTGGAGCAAGCCGTGATCGCGGCGGTACCGGCGGCGACGCCGGTGACCAGACCGGTCGCGCTCACCGAGGCGATGCCCGCACCACCCGACCAGGTGACCGTCGTGGCCACGCCGGCATCGGCGTTGACGGTCGCGACCAACTGCACCGTACCGGCGACGGAGATCGTCGCCGGACTCGGCGCGACGCTGACGCTATGGACGGTCGGAGCAGGCGGCGGAGGCGGCGGGGTGACGGTAACATCGTCACCGCACGCTGCGACGCCGGCTACCACGAGCCCGGACCACAGCAACGAACGATAGAGCTTACTCATGTACGAACTCCCCCTTGAGGTAGGAACAATCTGACTGCCATGCTACACAGATAATGATGACGGTTGCCTGGAACGCGCACAAAATCGCACTGCCCACTCCCGGGGCGCACCACGGGTGAGCATCGAGAGAGCGGAAAAAATTTCCCGCCGCTATCCCGGTGTTACCGGTACACCCTCGAACCACGGTGAGGGCTCTGTCTTCTGATACGACGGGCCAAGATAACCGTCGGCTGAAAGCGGGTCAAGAGAGTGAACTCATGCACCCGACTACGCTTGGGCTGCTTTGGCCTGGGGGCCAACACCGAGGTTCCGGCCGGCGCCTCCAAACGCCTCGTTCCAGCAATCCTTGTGCCCCGGTTCACATACAATGACCTAACCGAATGCCTCTTCGTGTCTTATGGCTTTCCTGGCTGCGCGATCCGGCAGCCGCCATACCCGGAAACTCCTGCGCCCGCACCGCTTTAGCCGGGATGTCCGGCAGTTTTCACGCCCCGCCGACCGCCTTCTTGACCGCCGCCACCAGGTCCTGGTCGGCCCCGGAACCGGTATACACCACCGTCCCGGACCGGTCGATCACCACGATATAGGACGTGGCAGGAACATCATACCCTCGGGTCCCCACCCCCTTGTCGTCGTAGAGCACCTGGAACGGAGGGTGGTGCTCCTCGAGATACCGCTTGATCCGGCCCTTGGAATCGTTGACGGTGACGTTGATGCCTACGATCTCCACCCGGTCTCCGTAGGCCTTCTTGACCGCATCGAGCTGGGGGAGCAGCGCCTTGCAGAGCGCGCACCAGGTGGCCCAGAACTCCAGCATCACCGGCTTCTTGCCGATGATCAGGCCCAGATCCACCGGCTTCCCGTCGAGATCGTTGATGACCAGCGGCGGCGCCTTGGACCCGATGGGGATGCCGGCGTCGAATTGTGCCGCCGCGGGTCTCGGCGCTATGACAGCCAGTCCGAGAATCAGGACTACCGCGCACCCTGCCCGACCTGTCCGTCCTGCCCGTCCGGTCCTCACCATACCAACCCCGCCTTGATCAGGTAGAACTCCGCCATCGCCAGCAGCAGCACCCCGCCGGCCTTCTTGACCCAGCCCATCCACCGGCCCGCCCGCGGCAGCGCCGCGAGCGTACCGGCCGAGAGCCCGATCGCGATCAGCAACGCGGTCATCCCGATCGAGAACGCGAACAGATACAGGAAACCCAGGCCGGCGCTCCGGGTCCCGCTCACAAACGTAAGGACGGCGGCGAACGCCGGCGCACCACACGGCGCCGCCACCAGCCCCGAGGTGGCGCCCATCAGGAATATGCTCCCGGGCGACTGTCCCCCGAACTTCGAGGCCCAGGCCACCAGCCGGGCCGGGGCCGACACCGGAAATACATCAAGCATCGCGAGCGCGGCGAGGAGCAGCAGGTTGCCCATTACCAGGTAGGCATAGCGGTTGGAGCTGATGGACCCGAACAGGGTGCCGGACATCCCTGCCACGAGCCCCAGCAGCGCGTAGACCAGCGCGAGGCCCAGGGCATAGAGCAGCGTATAGACCACGGTCTGGCGCCGAGTGCGGTTGACCGCCCCCGCCCCGCCCAGAATCCCCGCCGTAATCGGAATCATCGGGTAGATGCAGGGGGTGATGCTGGTGACCAGTCCGGCGAGGAACAGCGCCGGGATGGCGCGGAGCGGGCTGGCGAAGAACTCGGCGTTGGAAAGAATCAAGAGACCGGGACTCCCGCGGGGGGATACTTCCGCGCGACGTAGTCATCGAGAATGGCGAGGAATTCCGGCACGATCTTCTCCCCCTTGAGCGTGGTGAGCAGCCGTCCGTCCATATACACCGGCGCCTTGGGATCCTCGAAGGTGCCCGGCAGCGAAATACCCAGATCGGCGTGCTTCGACTCGCCGGGGCCGTTCACCACGCAGCCCATCACGGCCACGCGAAGCCGCTCCACCCCGGGCCGCTCGGTCTTCCACTCCGGCATCCGCCGCTGGAGATACTCCTGGATGTCCTGGGCCATCTGCTGGAAGAAGGTGCTGGTGGTCCGTCCGCAGCCCGGGCAGCTGGTGACCTGGGGCGTGAAGCTGCGCATGCCGAGCGACTGGAGGATCTGCTGGGCCACCCGGACCTCCTCGCTGCGGTCGCCGCCCGGCGTCGGGGTGAGGGAGACCCGGATGGTGTCGCCGATGCCCTCCCTCAGCAGCAGCGCCAGCGCGGCGGCGCTGGCCACCATCCCCTTCATCCCCATGCCTGCCTCGGTGAGACCGAGGTGCAGCGGGTAGTCGCAACGCGTGGCGAGCCGCCGGTACACCTCCACCAGATCCGGCACTAGCGACACCTTGGCGGAGAGCAGGATGCGGTCGTGTGAAAGGCCGGCCTCCTCGGCCAGCCGCGCCGAGCGGAGGGCGCTCTCGACCATCGCCTCCATGGTGACGTCGAGTGCCGCGCGCGGCTCCGCGAGTCCGGCGTTCTCGTCCATCATGGTAGTGAGGAGGTCCTGGTCCAGGGAGCCCCAGTTCACTCCGATGCGCACCGGCTTGCCGTTGGCGATGGCGATCTCCACGATGGTGCGGAAGTGCTCGTCGCGCCGCTTGCCGCCCACGTTGCCGGGATTGATCCGGTACTTGGCCAGGGCACGGGCGCAGTCGGGGTACTTGGCCAGCAGCAGGTGGCCGTTGTAGTGGAAATCGCCGATGATCGGTACCGGGACACCGGCCCTGGCGAGGCCGTCGACAATATGCGGGACGGCCGCCGCGGCCGCTTCGGTGTTCACCGTCACCCGGACCAGCTCGCTGCCCGCGTCGGCCAGGGCCCGGGCCTGGGCGATGGTGGCGGGAACGTCCGCGGTGTCGGTGTTGGTCATCGACTGCACCACCACCGGATGGCAACTGCCGATCAGGACGCCGCCGACGTCGACGGTGGAGGTGGTACGGCGAGGCTCTGGCATGCAGGAAATCTACCAAGGGAGCGGGAATCCCAAGAGGCTCAATGCACCGTGACGACGATCTGGGCCCCGACGTGCCAGGTCAGGCCGCTGGCCCGCACCGTCGTGGTCCCGGCCCGTACCCCGGTGATCTCTCCGTTGACGGGATTGACGGTGGCAATCGAGGGATCGATCGACAACCACGCGAAGGTGTCGGTCAAGGTCACGTAGCCACTGCAGGTGGTCAGCGAGAGCGCCGGGGTGAAGCGCTCCCCGACGGCGATCGTGGAATCCGCCGGTGACCATCGAAGGGTCAACTCCAGCGTGCAGAGCACGCTGATGGCCAGTGAATCCTCAAGGACCTGGCCCCGGAAGGAGGTCGAACCATAGATGGTGCTGGAGCCGGAGGTCGCGAGCACGGTGACGCGCCCCGTGCCGTCTACGCTGATGGTCGCCGGCACTCGCGAGCGGTAGCTGACCGTGCTGGTCGGCGAGAGGGTCTCCCCGGTCGATACCAGGATCTTCGGGGCGAGCTGGAGCGTTGATCCGGGCCCCATGCCGATCGTCGATCCATCCGGAAAGGGTGAGATCGACAAGCGGAATGAACGCGGGGGTGGAGGTGGGGCCGGGGCCTCGACCCCATCCGAGACGGCACACCCCGTTAGAAGCAGAATGGTCCATGCGTGGGAAACTCGCATGGACCTAAGGTTCGGAATTGACGGATCGAATGCAAGCCTGCGGGCCAGTTTGGCCTGACCCGCCCAAGATTACCCGCGTGCTGTCCCAGCTCCCCGCTTACACCAAGCCCAGCGACTTGGTCAGCCGCTCCCAGGCCGCGGGATCCAGCGTCCCATCGGCCTTGAGCGGCGTGAGCGCGGCGAGGATTTCGACTCGGTTGCCGTCGATGCTGCGGTCCCGGAGCTCGCCGACCATCCGCGCGAACCGGTGCTCATATTCGTCCGCGTCGTACTTGCCGGTCTTCCGGCCCTCGGCCAGGCGCTTGAGCTCCGTTGCGACGCGGGCGGGCTTGATCGGCTTGAGCTTGTCGGGCATCGGTGCCTCGGGAATCGGTGGTGACGTGGCCCCCAAGAATACCGCTCCCGGGGTGGATTAGGGAGTAGCGGCGGCGGGTCGCGCGGCCTCGGTTACCAGCGTCCGGGAGATGTTCGCGCCGCGAATCATGGCGCCAAAGGCATGGGAAACGGTGGGGTCGAGCTCGGTGCCGGCCTGCTGCTCGATATAGGTGAGGGCCTCCTCCGGCGCCCAGGACTTCCGGTAGGGCCGCTCGGTACACAGGGCGTCGTACACATCACAAACGTGGACGATGCGGCTGGCGTAGTGACAGGCCCGGGGCGGGACCAGCGTGGGGTAGCCTCGTCCATCCAGAAATATGTGATGCTCGTAGGCCACTACGGCGGCCAGGTCGGATCCACCCGGCCGGCTCAGGATGATTCGCGCTCCCTCGACGGGATGGGCCCGGATCAGCTCCCGTTCCGCATCGGTGTACCGGCCCGGTTTGACCAGAAGGTCGTGGGACAGCCGAACCTTGCCGATATCGTGCAGCAGCCCGGACACGCCGAAGGCGCGCACCGAGGCCGAATCGAGGCCCAGCTGTTCGCTGAGCCCCATGGCAAGCATCGCCACGTTGCACGAGTGGGTCAGGGTGTACTGGTCGAATTCCTTGATGGTCAGGAGGGGCAGGAGGAGCCGCCGCTCGGCGTGCATGCTTGCGGAGAGCGAGCCAACCACCGCCTCGACCTCCATCACGGGAATGCTCTCCCCCCGCTCCACCTCTTCGTGCATCCAGGTGACGGCCTCGAGCTCTTCCGCCAGCGAGACCCGCACCGCCCCGAGCCCGACCGTCTCGACCTCAGATTCGGTGAGCTCCGGCGCATCCGCCGGCCGGTCCAGACGAAGCGCCCCGAACCGGATCGGGGAGCGGACCAGCTGCCGGGCCTCGGAGGTGGGCTGGGGCAGCCCCGACAGCCGGGCCCATGCCTCGTCCATGAATCGCACGAAGGCCGCGCGGGTCACTTCCGCGTCGACCTCGATCCGCTCCACGCCGGCGGCCGCGAGCCGTGCCGCCCATTCCCAGCCGATAAGCTCGGTCATGGGCCGGGAACCGACGATCGCCTCACCGCCGATGAAGGAAAACTGTACCGCGGGGGTGTTGTTCATCACTGAGAGGAGGTGCTCGAAGGAGGCGTCGATCACCCGTTCCCGGGCCGGGTGGCCGTCGGCATAGAGGCTCATCGTCGCCAGGGCCTGCCCCAGCGTGATGAGGAAACTGGCTTCATTGGTCATGCCACCGGCCCTCCTGCGGCGTCGATGATGTCGGGGTCGCCCGATTGGGTGGCCAGGCGCTGTACCACCAGGGTCTGGGGATGGCCGGGGAAGACCCGAACCAGCACCCCAACCCCCGCCAGGAGGTCGGCGGACTTGGGCGCCAGCCGGGTCCTCCGAAAGAACCCTCGGCGCACCAGGATCCGCTCGATCAGCCACTGCCGCACCGTCGGACTCACGAACTGGACCAGCAGCGCGATGCCGCGGGCCCGGAGCTCGGGAGAGCGGGTTCCATCGTTGAGCAGCTTCATCAGGCGCGGCAGCAACGCCCGCGAGACACCTTGTCCAGCCCCGGCCTCGAACCCCAGCCGGACTACCCGGTCGTCGGGATCGCCGAGGGCGCGGTGCAACGCGTCTTCTCGGTCCGCCTCCGAGCGCAGCATCAGCCGGAGCGCCTCGAGCCGGAGGAGCGGCTCGGCTTCCTCGGCGTAGCGTCGGGCGGTGAAACCCTCCGGAAGGGACGGCAGGTCAGCCAGGAGTCCAAGCAGGTTTCGTCGGAGGTACCACGGAGCCGCGTCGAGGCGCGCGACCAGGAGCGGGCCCACCCCGGGGCCCAGCTCCGACAGTCGGTGGAGGATCAGGCGGCGGGTATCCTGGGACTCGGAGATGGTGAGTGAGTCCAGCAAACCCTCCGCCGAGTCCAGGCCGACTCTGGTCAGGATCTTGGCACAGGCGCCGTGATCGACCGGTTCCTCCAGCAGCAACCTTCTCAGGCAGGCCGGCTCGAGCAGGTGGGTCCAGATCTCGCCCGCCGCCGGATTCGTCTCCGGAGTCTCCACCAGCCCGAGCAGCAGGCCGAGCTGCCCGGACTCGAGCATGCAATCGACGGCTTCGAGTATCAGGGGCCCGGCAACCCCCACCTCGAGACCCATGCGAACGATCCGCTCCGGCTCGGTCAGCGCCGCGCCCGCAGGAAGCGCGCTGCCTTGATCCCGGCGGCTCAGCTCCTCGAGCAGGCGGGTGTGCACATCGGGATTGGGGTCGGCCAGGTTCCAGCCCTGGAGCAGCGACTGGATCGACTCGCGGGTGCCGTGATCGACCTCGGCGTCGGACTCCGGGATCGCCTCGGAACGGTTGCCCAGCTTCCGCAGGAGCCGGAGGAGGAAGTGGGACACCGTCTGCCCCGACGCCGACGCCGCCGATTCCACCAGGTCGGTCAGCGCCGACAGCGGCAGCCACTCCGCGGCCTCGATGAGCTGCCCGATCGCGCCGGGGCGGGCCAGGTCGAGGTTGAGCAACGACACCAGCTCTTCGCGGGGAATGCCGTCGAGCATCTCGCGCAGCGCCCGGCGCGCCGCGATCCCCCGGGCTCCGGTCTCGCGGACCGAGGCTCGTCCAAACCGTTCCAGCGTCTTGACCACGGCCGTTCGAGAGGAGCGATCGCCCTTCGACGCGAGCAGCGCCGCCGCCATGGCTCGTGCCCCGCCCCCGCCGATCGCCGAGGCCGGCGCGGCGGTGAGCCGCGCAAGCTCGGCCCACAGCTCATCGGTCGATTCGGTCGACGGAGCCCCTTGGTCTCCGCCCATCATCAGGTGGGCATAGGACAACGGAATCAGCTCGACGCAGTCGCCGATCTGCTCGGCCTGGGTGACCGTCTCGGGATCCAGCCGGCGCGGATCGGCGTTCAGACGCTCGAGGGTGGCCTCGAGATCCGCGGCACTCACGCCCCGCTTGAGCACCAGGGCTCCGATCTGGCGGCGGTGCAGCCGTTCGGCCAGCTCTCCCAGGACCGGTTGCGCCGGATCGCTCGCCACGTCGTCCACCAGGAGATGGCGCCGTGCCACGGCGATCCGGAGGGCCGGGCGGGCGTCCAGTGCGTAAGCCAGCTGGCTCAGGATCGCGTCTCGGGCATCCGAGCGCATCGGGTGACCCGCGGGGTAGGCGCGGTACTTGTGGAGGGTGACCGAGAGCTGGGTAAGGAACGCGCTGAGGTCGGGAGGAAGGCTCCCGGCGCGCGCGTCTGGGAAGGTCATGCCTTAAACATTCAGCCCCGGGGCCTTTCGCGCCACTACCGGCGCTCCAGCGCAAACAGGCTATCCCAGACGGCGAGGGCCGGCTTGGGGGAGAGGTCGCTCCGCACCATGCCGAGCCAGGCGAAGAACGAGAGGTTCGCGGGCAGCGGCGGCGGAAAGCTCGAGAGGTCGAGATCGGTCAAGGTGAGCTGGAACAGGTAGAGCGCGTTGGCCTGGCTTAGCAGCGCGGCCTGGCGTCTCAGGTACCGGGCCTGTTTCTCGGGGGTCGACACGACCGTGGAGACCGATGCGGAGGTCCAGCCGCCTTCCACCACCAGCACCGGCAGCCCGCTGGCGCCGGGGACGCGGCCGTAGTAGTCGAGCGGAACCGGGTCCGGGTCCGGCCAGGCCGTGTAGGGGTACGAGCTGAGGCCCAGGGCCTGGCGGAAGGGAAAGTCGTCGAGGTCCCGGGTGACGCCCACATAACCCGGCGCCTGCGGCAGGAGTCCCCAGGCCGTCTCCACCTGAACACTGACGAACAGCCTGGTCGTCGACCCGGCGGCGCGCAGATCCGCGGCGGCGTCATTGTCGGCCGTGACCAGGGCGGCGTAGAGGGGTGCGGGAGCCACGGCCCGGATGAGGTTCGTTTCGGCGGCGAGCCCCAGATAGTCGGGATGGATGAGATTGGCGATGGCGAGGGCGTACTGGCGGTAGAGCTGCTGGATGGCCGGCTCGGACAGGCTACGGTGCGCCGCGACCAGCTCGGGTGCTTCGGCCGAGCGGTTGAGCCCATCGGTCGGGTCGAGCGTCACGACGACCTGGAGACCCTTCCCCCGGGAGTAGTTGGCCACCTGGAGCGGGTCCTTGGTGACCTCGGCGGCCGCGGTGGACCCCGCCAGCATCGCGGCCCAGGGGAGCGCCACGTGCATGATCCCCGCGTCGGCGCGGCGGCTCCACAGCTCCAGGCTCTGGAAGACGATGATTTGGTCGTTCTTGGGGGGGAGCGGGGAGAAGCCCATCCGGTAGCCGCGGGTGGGGCCGGCCGGATCGGACGGTTCGGTGCCGCAGGCGCCACAGGAGCCCAATGCGAGCAACCCGGCCGCCAGAAACACGACGCGCCCCCGGATGTCGAGTCCGGGGGCGCGCACGCTAGTCATTGCGAGGGACCGACGGTCCCGAAGCGACCTTGAGATCGCTTGGCCGCTACGCGGTTCGCAATGACAACGGGTTCAACCACATTCACTGAACCCGCAGACATGGCACTTGACGCAGCCCTCCGCGTACTCGAGCTGGGAGCCGCAGTCGGGGCAGGCCCCGGCCAGTGTTCCCGACATGCCGGTGAGCATCATCTGCTCGGCGCCGCGGGTGACTACGTCGGTCACCGGCGCGGGAGCACCGGGCAGCAACTCCTGCTGGATGCCCTGCTTGTCCGCCATGAAGCGCTCCAGCGCGATGCCCACCGCATCGGGCACCGACATGACCTTGGAGGGGCCCAGGCCAATGACCTTGTCGGAGCTGATGCCGCGGAGCTGGCGGTGGATTTCCCGGATCGGAATCCCGGAGCGGAGCCCGAGCGAGATCAGCCGGCCCATGGCCTCGACGTCCGCCATGATGGCGCCGCCGGCCTTGCCGAGGGACATGAACACCTCGAACGGCTGACCCTTTTCGTCTTCCGTGATGGTGACGTAGAGCGTGCCCAGCGGCGTCTCGATCCGCCGCACCGTGGCGCGGAGCAGGTCGGGCCGGGAGCGCTTCTGGCGCCGCTGCAGGTTTTCCGATTCGAGCTCGTGGACCAGCTTGCGGAGCCGCTCGTTCTCGGTGACCAGCACCGCCAGCTCGCCGGCGATGTCGGCGGCGATGGCCCGGCGCTCGCTGGTCGTGGCGGTATCCAGTACATCGCCCAGGTCGGCGCGGGCTTCGGCCGTGCCGGAGCGGATGGCGTCCTCCTGAACCTTCTTGGCGCTGGCGCCGCTCGAGAGCACCTGCATGTCGCGGCTGCCGTCCCGGTACACTGTGACGCCCTTGCACTCAAGCGAGTACGCCAGCCGGTAGATCTCGGCGACGTCCTCCTCGGTGGCGCCATTGGCGAAGTTCACCGTCTTGGAGATGGCCGAGTCGTTGTGCTCCTGGAACGCGGCCTGCATCCGGACGTGCCACTCCGGCCGGATCTCGTTGGCGGTGGTGAACACCTTCTGCCAGCGATCGGGCACTTCAGTGAACCGGACGTGCCCCGTCTCGGCGATCTTCCGCATGAGATCTTCGGAGTGCCACCCTTCGGCCTTCGCGATCCGGATGAAGTCTTCGTTGACATCCGGCATCAGCACCCCGGCCTGATTCCGCATGAACGCCACCGCGAACAGCGGCTCGATGCCCGAGCTGCAGCCTGCGATGATGGAGATCGTACCGGTCGGGGCGACGGTGGTGACGTTGCAGTTGCGGAGCTTCTGCATGGGGCGGATGCGCTGGCCGGACGGGTCCCGCGCGCAGGTGGCGTCGGGGCCCCAGATGCTGCGCTCCCATTCCGGGAAGGTGCCGCGAATGCCGGCCAGCCGCTCCGACTCGACCTTGCCTTCGTGGTCGACGAACCGCTGGATTTTGCGGCCCAGCTCCACGGCCTGCTCGGAATCGTACGCGATGCCCAGCCGGACGAACACGTCGGCGAGACCCATGACCCCGAGCCCGATCCGGCGGATCCGCTGGGCCAGGTCGGTGATCGCGGGGAGCGGATAGCTGTTGGCGTCGATGACGTTCTCGAGGAAATGGGTCGAGAGGTGCACCGTGCGCCGGAGCCCGGCCCAGTCCAGGTCGTCTCCCGTCACGAAGGCGCCGAGATTGATCGATCCGAGGTTGCACACATCGTACGGCAGCAGCGGCTGCTCGCCGCAGGGGTTGGTGGCCTCGTAGCTGCCGAGGTGGGGCACCGGATTGAAGCGGTTGGCGCGATCGATGAAGAAGACCCCCGGCTCGCCGGTCTTCCAGGCGCCGTGAATGATCTTCTCCCAGACGGTCCGCGCCGACATGTGGCCCACCACCTTGCGGGTGTTGGGGTGTAGCAGGTCGTAGTCGGCGTTCTTCGCGACCGCGTCCATGAACGCGTCGGTGACCGCGACCGAGATATTGAAGTTGGTGATCTTGCTGGTGTCGTCCTTGCAGGCGATGAAGTCGAGGATGTCGGGGTGGTCCACCCGCAGGATGCCCATGTTGGCGCCGCGCCGGGTGCCGCCCTGCTTGACCACATCGGTGGATGCGTCGAACAGCGACATGAAGGACACCGGTCCCGACGCCACACCCATGGTGGAGCGGACGATGTCGTTCCGGGGCCGGAGCTTGGAAAAGCTGAATCCGGTGCCCCCGCCGGACTGGTGCACCAGGGCCATCGAGGTCAGGGTGTCGTAGATACCGCTCTTGCCGTTGGAGAGCGCGTCGTCCACCGGCAGGACAAAGCAGGCCGACAGCTGGCCCAGGGGCCGGCCGGCGTTCATGAGGGTCGGGCTGTTGGGCATGAACAGCCGCTTGGCCATGAGCTCGTAGAAGGCCTCCGCCACGGCCAGCACGGCGCCGTCCGAGGCTCCATAGGTACGGTCGGGTTCCGCGACCGTGCGCCCCACCCGCCAGAACAGGTCCACCGCCGTCTCGACGGGCGCGCCCGTCTCATCGCGCATCAGGTAGCGCTTTTCCAGTACCGTGATGGCGTTCGGCGACAACTGCAGCGGAACCCGGGGGGTGGCAGTTCCCATGGGGACTCCCTCAAAGTATTGCCTGAATTGTAATTGGAAGCAGCGGTCTCGCGTCGGTCGCTCGCAGGCTCGCTCCTGCGGGCGACCGACGGGGAAGTCCAAACTAGGGGCGCGGGGGGTCCCGGACAATACGCGGAGAAGTGCAGCAACGACGCGGAAAACCGATGTTCACATCACAAATCTGTCACGAGACTGTCACACTAGGGAACCAGTACCTCTAACGGGGCCTCCCGCCGTACCTCGTGGCCCGACAAGTCCGTCGCCACCACCACCAGCGACCATGAACCGGCTTTGAGCTTCTGGAGCGGCAACGACACCCGCCACCGCGCGATCGCGTCGCCGCCTGGCCGCCGGGTGATCCGGGCGATCGCCTTCCCGTCCGGGAACGGCCGCCATTGCCGCGGCTCCTCGGCCCGGCCAGGCGCCCCTTCCCGCGGCGCCACGAACACGCGGAGTTGGGCTTCGGCGCCGGGCGCCAGGCCGAAGACCTCGAGCGCGAGGTCTACCCCTTCGCTCCGGCGCACGACGCCGCCCGGCTGCATCGCGAACGGGGTCCCGTCTCCGAGCGGCACGACCAGCCGCCCCCGCCGGGTACCCACCAGCAGGTCGCCCAGGGCGAGCAGGCCGGCTCCCGGTGAGGGCACCGCGATCGAATCCACGCCGAAGGCGGTCCCGGCTTCGTTTCCGTACTGGATCGCGGCCTGCACCGTCAACCGTCCGGGCCGGACCGGCACCGCGATCCGTCCGACCAGGCTCCGGTTGGCCGCGATCCGGTCGCCCGGCTCAATGCGCGTCGTGGTGTCCACCGAGGCGACAATGTTCCCCGCCGTATCCAGCGCCACGAACCGGACCCGGACCGGGTACACGAAGCCTACCGTGCCGGTGGCCGGCTCGATGGCGTAGCCGGGGATCGCGAAGAGCACCTGGACCGCCGGCGCGGATCCCGAGCCCCCGGCGACGGCATACTCGCCCCAGGCGTTGAGCTCGATCGGAAAGCGAAGGCTGTAGCTGTCGGTCTGGGTGCCGAGCTGGATTCCCCGGCGCCCCAGGGCACGCTCGCGGGCCAGGAAGTCGGCGGCCTGCTCCCCGCCACCGCCGGCCCGTTGCCGGTACAGCGGCGCCAGCGCCGATCGGGAGCGCAGCAGCTGCTCGCTGCTGGCGCCGGGCCGGGCCAGACTCGAAGGCTCTCCGAAGCCCACGCTGGAACGGACGTCGGTGACGTCCAGAACGCTTTCGATCAGGTGGAAGTCCTTGGGTGCGTGCCGGGCCGAGAAGTGGAGCACCATGTCGTTGCCGCCGCGGTGGTAGCGCCAGGACTCGTTGGGCTCGACGCCGGGAATGGTGAAGCTGGCGCGATCGTCGGGCTCGCCGTGGCGAATGAACACCCGCCCGCGATCGTCCGGGCGCTCGACGCCATCGTCGCCGGTGAAGGCGAACTCCTGCATCACGACTGCCAGCCGGCGCAGGTGCTCGGCCAGCCGGGACCCTTCGGACCGGAGTTCGACCTTGTCGCGCGTGGTCCAGAACCGCCGCACCATGTCGGCTCGGGCGGAGCCGTGCCGCAGGTCGAAATCGGCCAGCTCCGCGTCGCTCGCGATGGGAAGGAAATCAACCCGCGCCTCCGCCACCGCGCCGGGATCGTCGGAGGTGAGCCCCTCGAGATAGTCGGCCGCACCGCCCAGGTCTCCGGCGAGCAGCCGGGTCCGGCCCAGCTCGAGCAGGCCGAGCCCGCGGTCTTCGCCGTTCGCGAGATAGGCCGTGAACGTGGCGCGCGCCGCGGTGTCGCCCATTTCCCGCTGCACCCGCCCGAGCGCCAGGATCAGGCGGCCTTCGTGCTGGCTCCGGGCCTCGCGCATTCCTCGGATCAGCGCGTCGCGAATCACCGCCGCGCGCGACGCGGCGTGGGCTCGCAGCGCCTGGCGCGCCAGCTCCTCGAGCCGGGGCGCAAAGCCCGGCTCCAGCGCGGCGGCGCGCGCGAAGGCCTCGGTGGCGCGGGCCCACGCGTCGCGATCCAGGCTCCCCAGGGCATACTCGGAGAGCCCGAGGCCGTACCAGGCATAGGGCCATTGCGGCGCGAGCTCGGCGCCGAACTTGAACTCGGACGCGGCGTCGTCGTAGTGGGAGGGACCGCCGACGTCCGCCTGCCGCAGCGCCAGCTGGCCCAGGCGGAGATGCAGCAGCGCGTCGTTCCGGCTCTTTCGCGCCTCGGCCAGCAGCCTGGTCTCCTGGGCGGCGAGCGCGGCGGAATCGGTCACCGCGCTCAGCGAGTCGCGGAAGGCATCGAGCGCACGGCGCTGCTCCGCGCTCTGCGCGGAAAGCGACGTCGCACCAGCGCACGACAGGAGCAGCGCCATCCCGGCGCTTCCCGCTCGTTGCCGCGCCCTCGAGCCCTGGCGCACTCGCGATGCTCCTTATGTACGGGGGTTCAGGAGTGGGGACGCCGAAGCGGCGGATTGCCGCACGTTGTACCACCCCCGGTCACCAATCACCGTTCACCATTGCCCTGACGCGCGCCGCGCCAGGAAGCGTTTCAGCCCCTCCAGCACCGCCAGCGCGTAGAGCCGCTGCCCCTCCGGGTTGCGGAGGGCCGCCTCCTGTTCGGGAAGCATCAGAAACAGTCCCTCGGTCAGCACCGCGGGCATCCAGGTCGGGCGGACCATTGCGAGGTCGCCCCGCCCGGCGCCCAGATCCCGGAGCCCGGTGCGGGCCACCATCCGCTCCAGGATATCCCGCGCCAGCGGCAGCGAGCGGGGGTGATTGTAGAAGGCGCTGGCGCCATTGTTGGTGAATGGATTCACGCCGTCGGGCAGCGCGTTGTTGTGGATGGAAACGAGAATCTCCGCACCGGCGCTGTCGGCGGCGCGCTGTCGGGGCCAGAGATCCACCGGACCGGCGTCACGACGCGTCAGGAGCACCCGCGCGCCCTCGGCCTCGAGCAGGTCGCGCAGCAGGAGCCCGATGTCCAGGTTGGCCTGGGCCTCGGACAAGCCGGTGGGTCCGGTGGCGCCGACTGGGGGATGTCCGGGGTCGACGGCGATGAGCCGGCCGTGCAGAGGGGCGGCCGGATCGATCCGGGGCGGGCGGCGGATTTCGAAGAGGAGATCGGTCCCGTCCCACCGGGTACGGTATCCCCAGACCGGCTGGGAGAGCTCGAAGGCGAGCTCCAGCTCATCCGCGCTGGACTGGCGAATGGTGACCAGATTGACCAGGGAGTCGGAGGCGCCGTAGCGAAGCCAGTTCACGTCCGACACCGCGCCGTACAGCACCAGGGTGAGCGCAGTCCGGCCCTCCAGCACCTGGAACGGCACTCGGCGCCCTACCGGGATGCGCGCGACCACCCGATCGGCGCGGGGTGAGAGGGTCACCGATCCGACGACTGCGGGTCCGCTCACGGCGCCGGCGGGCCAGGCCTCTCCCGCCGCGACCCAGGCGCTGCTTCTGGCCGAGAGGCCGAGTCGCACCTCGCCGTTGATGCGCCCGGTCACCCGACCCCGGGTGCCGGTGGGAAAGAACCAGGTATAGGTACCGACGGGTGTGGCGCGGCCCACCGTGATCCCATCGGTTCCGCCGCGGCCGATTCGGTCGTCGTCCAGCTCCGCCGCCACCGGCAGCGAATCGAGCAATCCCAGCCGGAGCGGCCAGCGAATCCGCACGGTGTCCGCGCCCAGCTCGGCCCACAGGGTCGCCTCGCCGCCGGGAGCTCCGTTGCCGGGGCCGAGCAGCGGGCCGGGATCGCCCAGCCGCACGCCTCGCATGACGCCGTGGTAGCGATCCGCTGGCCCGCTTGCCTTGAGCTTGGTCGTGTCGCGGTCGAACGCGCGCAGCGCTTCCGGCACCTCGTCGCCCGGGCGATCGGCGCTGAGAGGCACCCGGGTACCGTCCGGCAGGATCAGGACCAGTGTGGCGCCTTCGCTGGCGCGCACCGAAAGGGGAAGCTCCTCGCGCGCGGGCCACCAGACCCGGCCGGCCGGCGCGAACGAGGTGCTGTCGACCCACAGCGCCCGGGGATCCCGGGGAACGAACCGGGGCGCGCGGCGAATCCGGTAGTCGAGGCGCGCGGAATCCGCGTCGGTACGGGCGTGCAGCGCGAGCGTCACGATGCTGTCGCGGCTCAACGGGATCCAGGCCAGCCAGGCGCCGTTGGGCGCCACGGGAATCGGGGCGCCGTTGATGGTCAGAAGCGCCGCGCCGTCTCCCACCGACCCGAACACGAAGGTCGAATCGCCCGCGTCGACTCGCGCCGCCGTATCCGGGTATACCACGTGGATAAGGAGAGGCCCGTGAACCTCGGGAACCGGCGGGAGTCTTCCCGGCACGGTAGGTTGGGTCGCCGGCGGCGACGACGGTGAGGCCGGTGGAGACGGTGCGGATGGTGAAGGTCGCGGCGCCGGGACGGGGGCATTTCCGGCGCAGGCGGCCAGCAGCAACGCGAGGAGCGGAGGAATCGCGGGGCGGCGCTCGACGGGAGGCATCGCTGCAAGGTACACAACGACTAGGACTTACGGCAACGCACTGGTTGACGCTCCGGCGGTGCGCGGCCTAGATTGCGGCGGGCGGATCGCCACCGACACTTCCGTAGCCCACTCGAGGTTTCCCGCGTGAAGGTTTGCCCGGCCTGCGGCACCGAGTATGGCGACGAAGCGGCCTTCTGCTCGCGCGATCGTTCGCCGCTTGCGCCGAAGGCACCGGAAGCCGGGCACGGACTGCTGGGCACGGTGGTCGGGGATCGGTACCAGGTCGATTCCCGGCTCGGTGAAGGCGGGATGGGTGAGGTCTACCTCGCCACCCATGTGCTCATGGGGCGCCAGTGCGCCCTCAAGGTGATGAGCCCGGCGCTGAGCAAGGATCCCGACGCCGTCACCCGGTTCAACCGCGAAGCAACCAACGCCAGCAAGATCTCCCATCCCAACGTCTGCGCGGTCTACGATTTCGGCCTGACGCCCGACGGGCTGGTCTACCTGGCGATGGAGTACGTCGAGGGCCGCACGCTGACGGCCGTGGCGGAGGAGCGGGGGCCGATGCCGGTCGCGAGCGCGACCGAGCTGGTGGCCCAGTGCGCGGCGGGGCTGGAGGCCGCCCACGACCTGGGGATCGTGCACCGGGACCTCAAGCCCGACAACATCATGGTGATCAACCGGGGCGGGAAGGAGACGGTCAAGCTGGTGGACTTCGGCATCGCCAAAGCGATGGAAGGCGAGCCGTCGCAACGGGTCACCAAGACGGGGTTCGTGGTGGGAACGCCGGAGTACATGAGTCCGGAGCAGCTGGCCGGCGACCCGCTGGACGGTCGATCGGACGAGTACTCGCTGGCCCTGGTGCTCTACCGTCTCATCACCGGCCGGCTCCCCTTCGAGGGTAGCTCGATCCAGGAGACGCTCGTCAAGCGGCTGACCGATGCGCCCCAGCCGCTCCTGATCGCCCGTCCGGAGGGTAAGTTTCCCGAGGGACTCCAGGCCGTGATGGATCGCGCCCTGGCCCGGTACCCGGCGAACCGGTACCCGACGGTGGCGGCGTTCGTGCAGGCGTTGCGGGGCGTGGTGCCGGCCGCCGGTGCCCCGACCGGGCGGATGAATGCGGTGCCGGGGCGGAACCACGCGGAGATCCCCGCCACGCGCCGCCGGCCCGGCGCCCCGCGCCGGCGCTCCGGGCCGGCGTTCGCGGTGGCCGGCGTGCTGGTCGTCGCGCTGGGCGCCTGGGGCGTGGTGCATTTTACCCGTACGCCGGCGACGGTGTCGGCGCCGCCGAGCCCGCCGGCGCTGGACACCGGCAGGACCGCGGCGGGCGATTCCGCCAAGGGCGCGGGAGTGTTGCCGACATCGGCGCCGGTCACTCCACTGGCACCGGTTCCCGCCCCCGCACCACCACCGAAGCAGAAAGAGGTCAATCCCATTACGACGGCCGCCCAGCCAGTTGCGAAGGACACCGCTCCCGGGGACGCCGCAACCGCCGTCGAGGCGGATACGGTCGCGCCGGATCTGAGCGCGCTCGATTCTCCCGTTCGCAAGCGACTGGAGATTCAGCGAGCGTTCCGAATCCTTCGGAACCGATTCGCCCTTCCGCGCCATCAGGCGGCCGCCGCGGCCTTCCTCGGGCAGGTGGCGCTCGACGCAGGCAAGAAGGACACCGCATTGTTCATGTTTCGCAGGGCCTATAAGCTGAATCCCAAGCCGGCCTACCGGCAGTTGATCAGACAACTGGGGGATACGATCACTCCATGAGCCCCTCCCGCGGCCCCGTCGTCGTCACCGCGCGCGCCCGAACCGACCTCGGCCGCACCCGGGACCACAACGAAGACGCGTTCCTGGTGGCCGATCTCACCGCGCGCACCGTCGACCTCACCAACGGCGGCCCCCACACCGTCGGCGAGCGCGGCATCCTGTTCCTGGTGGCCGACGGCATGGGCGGCGCGGCCGCGGGCGAGCTGGCCAGCTCGATGGCCGCCGACCTGATCTTCCGGCACCTGCTGGAGAGCTGGAGCAGCGAAACCGATATCTCGCCCGAACGCTTCACCAAGCATCTGCGCACCGCGGTGGAGCGGGCCAACGACCGCATCCATATCTACTCGCGGGAACACCCCGACGTGCGCGGCATGGGCACCACCGCGACGGTGGCCGGGGTGCTCGACGGCTGCCTCTACCTGGCGCAGGTGGGTGACAGCCGCGCCTACCTGGTGCGCGACGGCGTGGCGACCCAGCTGACCAAGGACCAGTCGCTGATGCAGCGGCTGGTGGACGCCGGCGAGCTCACCGAGGAAGAAGCCGAGCACAGCGAGCGGCGCAATATCATCCTCCAGGCGCTGGGTCCCGACGCCAAGATCCGGGTCGATCTCACCTTCCAGCCGCTCCATCGAGATGACACGCTGGTGATCTGCAGCGACGGCCTCTCCGGCCAGGTGAAGCGCGAGGAAATCCCCGAGATCCTCAAGGCCGGCCCCGACCTCGACTCGGTCTGCTCCAGCCTGATCACCCTCGCCAACGAGCGGGGCGGACCCGACAACATCACCGTGGTGGTGGCCCGCTTCGACGGCGCCGGCCTTCCCGGCTCCGGGTCCGAGGGCGACGTCGACGTGGGCTACAACGTCTTTCCCAGCGACGAACCCGACAGCGGAGAGATCCCCGCCCTGATGTCGCCGTCGCCGCCCGCCACCCCAGTCGTGCAGCCCATCGCGGAGACACCGCTCCCGGCCCGGCGCAACGGCTCGCCGGCCGTCATGGCCCTGGTCGGCATCGGCATCCTCGCCTGCCTCCTCGTGCTCTACCTCTTGTTGCGGCGCTGACCGCTTCACCGATGTACGCCGAGTTCCGGCACCTCGATGGCGCGTTCGCGGGAGAGCTTCGAATCGTCCGCAAGGAGTTCGCGACCATTGGCCGGCACCCATCGGCCGACATCCCCTTCGATCCCGACCGCGACCTCGATGTCTCGGGCCGCCATGCCGCCGTCTTCCGCCAGAACGAGCGATGGATGGTGCGTGACCTGGGCAGCACCAACGGCACCTGGGTCAATGGGACCCGGCTCAAGGGCGATCACCCGCTTGCGCCCGGCGACGTGATCGGCTTCGGCGAGGACGGTCCGCGGCTGGCGTTCCAGTCCCGGAGCGGCGAGCCTCCCACGGTTCCCCTGACCCAGGCCGCCATCACCAAGCCGGTCGCCCCGCGCCATCCCGCGGCCGCGGCATCCACCACCGGCAGGATCCGGGTCGAGGTCCGGCGCCAGACCGCCGCATGGAAGCGGGCCACGGTGATCGTGGCGGTGGCCGCGGCGCTGGGCGCGGTGGTGCTGGTCCGGGGCGTCGTCGTCCGAGACCGCGCCGCGGCCGCCGAGCGGGCCACCCTGCTGGCCCGGAGCGACACCCTGCTGGCCCGGATGCAGGCCGCCTCGGCCAACGCGGCGACCCTCGCCGCGGCGCTGGGCGAGGCGCAAACGGAAACCCGGCGGCTCCGCGCCGCCCTGGACGTCCGGGAAATCACCGCCCGCGCGGCCGACTCACTCTCCCGGGAGTTGTCCGCCAGCCTGGACCGCCACGAGGCGGTAACCCGGGCCGCGGAGCTCGACGTCGCGGCCGTGGCGCGGTCCAACGGAGACGCGGTCGGATTGCTGGTGAGCGAATTCCCCGGCGGGCGCCGGGTGGCCGGCACCGCCTTCGCCGTCCGGGTCCGGGGCGATACCGGATGGATCGCCACCAGCCGTCACCTGGTGGTCGATTCGGGGGGCAGGACGGCGGCCCGGCTGGGTGTGATCTTCAACGGTTCGAGTCAGAACTTCCGGGCCGAGCCGGTGAAGGCAGCGGACTCCGCCGACCTGACGCTGCTGACCGTGCGGGTGCGCGGCGGCGTACCGGTGGTCAAGGGCCTGGCGCGCCGGATCCAGCACGGCGAACCGGTTGCGATGCTGGGCTTTCCCTTCGGGCTGGATTTCCCGGTGGGTGGAGACTGGCGCCGGGTCGGGGTGCGAATCAGCCGGTTCAGCGGCACGATCCGTGGCACCGGAGCCGACCGGATCGAGATCGACGGGTACGGCGTAAGCGGCTCCAGCGGGAGCCCGGTGTTCAACGCGGCCGGAGAAGTGGTGGGCGTGGTGTTCGGCGGAGATCCTGCATCGGGAGGCCGGACCGTCTACGCGGTGCCGGTGCGGGTGCTACAGGACCTGCTCGCCACGCTGCCGTAGCTGCTGCCACGGAAAACCGCAGCCACCCAAACGACGGATCCGGACCCGGGGCACGATGTCACGGCGGCGTGATCGTCCCCAGCACGCGAGAGCCCTTCGCCCCGGTAGCCCGCGGCAGGTTGCCGGGCTGCCCGTGGACCGTGAGATATCCGAGCAGCGCGAACGCCACCGCCTCCTTCGCGTCCCCCGCAAAGAACAGATCGTCGAAACGGAGCAGCTTTCTCCCCTGCCCGTCCAGCCGAGCACCCAGGCCCCACCAGAGTCCGGGATGGTGACAGCCGCCGCCCGACGCCACTACTTCGGTTCCCTTCGGGGTCCACCGCTCGATCGCGCCGGCGATGCTGCGCACGGTGAGCTCGACGGCGGTGGCCACCGCGTCGGGCCCGGACAGCCGCGAGTAGAGCGCCTTCGAGTAGCTCGAGCCGTAGCGCTCGCGACCGGTGCTCTTGGGCGGCTCTTCGCCGAAGAATGCGTCAGTCAGCAGCTCCGCCAGCACCGCCTCGTCCGCGCGTCCCCGCGCGGCCAGGGCGCCGTCCTTGTCGTAGGCGAGCGACGGATCCACCATGCGGGCCACCGCATCGATCACCGCGACGCCGGGACCGGTATCGAAGGCGTAGCTCCCCTCTTCCACCGCCCGTCGCGCGACCAGCGTGAGGTTGGCCATCCCCCCGATGTTGAGGAGGACCCGGGGCCCGCTGTCGGCGCCGAACAGCAGCACATCGGCAATCGGCACCAGCGGCGCGCCCTCGCCGCCCGCCGCCACGTCCCGGCCCCGGAACCCCGATACCACGCGGACCCCGAACCGCTCGGCCAGCAGCGCCGGCTCGCCCAGCTGCCAGGTGACGATCGGCGGCTCGTGCCAGATGGTCTGGCCGTGGAAGGCGATCAGGTCGAGCGCGCCCGCGGGCAGGCGGGCCCGGGCCAGCACCTGGTCCACCGCCTCGGCGGCCCACTCGGCGATGCGCGCGTGCAGGTGCGCCAGACGGCGGGCCCCGCCGTTCTGCTGCTCGATCGCTTCCTCGATCTCGCGGCGCTCTTCCGGGTGGTAGGGGCGATGCGCGAAGGCGACCAGCTCGACGTTGGTCGGCCCGAGAAACCGCACCAGCGCGGCGTCCATCCCGTCGAGCGACGTACCCGACATGAGGCCCACCGCGAGGGTCGGCCGCTCGGTCATCGGCCATCCACCGGGGGCGGGCTGCCCAGGATGGAGCGGAGATGGTTGTCGTGGCGGGCCAGCAGCGTCTCGGCCTCTTCGGCCGAGCACCCGTTGCTCGCGACGACGATCGCGGTGCGCACCCGTCCTCCCGCGGCCTCGATGGCGCGGCGGGCCATGTCGCGACTCACGCCGGCGACCTCCATCACGATTCGCTCGCCCCGGTCCACCAGCTTCGCGTTGCTGGCCTTGAGGTCCACCATCAGGTTCCCGTAGGTCTTGCCCAGCCGGATCATCGCCCCGGTGGTGAGGGTGTTGAGCACCAGCTTTGTGGCGGTGCCCGCCTTCATCCGGGTCGAGCCGGTGACGACCTCGGGACCGGTGCGCACCACGATGGTGACGTCGCAGGTATCCAGCAGGGCCGCCGGCGGCTCGGCGCAGGTGAGAAAAACTGTACCGGCGCCGAGGGCCTGGGCCCGGCCCAGCGCCGCCCCCACGAACGGGGTGGTGCCGCTCGCGGCGATGCCGACCACCACGTCCGCCGGCCCGACCCGCCGGGTGTCCATCTCCGCGATGCCGTGGTTGGGATCGTCTTCGGCGCCCTCGATCGACTTGACCAGCGCGGCGTAGCCTCCCGCGATCACCCCGGTGACCATCTCCGGCGGGACGCCGAACGTCGGGGGGCATTCCGAGGCGTCCAGCACGCCCAGCCGTCCGCTGGTTCCCGCGCCGACATAGAAGAGTCGGCCCCCGGCGCGGAAGGCCTCCTCGATCAGCTCCATGGCGCGCGCGATCTCCACCCTCGCCCCGGCCACCGCGTGGGGCACTCCGGCGTCTTCGGCCGCGATAAGGTCCACGATCTCCAGCGGACTCGCGGTATCGATGTCGGCCGTGTTGGGATTGCGGCGCTCGGTCAGGCGGAGCGGAGAGGGATCGCTCATGCGATCGGGGGCCGGTGGCTGTACTGGGGCATGGTTCCCGGTAAATTACCCACCTATCCGTTCCCCAGTCGAGGTCTCCGTGCTCCGTCGGCTCCCCGCGTTGTGGTCGCTGCTCGTCCTCGGAGCGGCCACCCCGCTTCCCGCCCAAACCTCCGGCATACCCCGCACCTGGCCCTACACCGGCAAGTCCCGGGTGGCCGAGGCCGAGCGGGCGATGGTGGTGTCGGGAAATCCCATCGCCAGCGAGATCGGACGCGACGTCCTGAAGCGGGGCGGCAACGCGATCGACGCCGCGGTGGCGGTCATGTTCGCCCTCGCGGTCGTCCACCCGGAAGCGGGCAACATCGGCGGCGGCGGCTTCCTGCTCTACCGCCCCGGCACCGGGCAGGTCTACGGGCTGGATTTCCGCGAGGTCGCACCCGGGAAGGCCACGCCGACGATGTACGTCGGCCCCGACGGCAAGCGCAACGGGAAGAGCCATACCGGCGCGCTCGCCTCCGGGGTGCCGGGAAGCGTGGCGGGAATGGCCGAGGCGCACCGGCGCTTCGGCACCCTGCCGTGGAAATCGCTGCTCGAGCCGGCGGTGAAGCTGGCACGGGATGGGTTCCTGATCGATGAGTACCGCAGCCGGTCGATCGGGAGGGACTCGAACCGGCTGGTGGAGTTCCCGGCCAGCGCCGCGGCGTTCCTGCCGCATGGCGCACCCCCGCCGATCGGCTCGACCTTCAAGCAGCCCGACCTGGCCCGGACCCTCGCCGCCATTCGGGACCGCGGCACGGCCGGCTTCTACCAGGGCTGGGTGGCCGATTCCCTGGTGGCCGAGATGAGGCGGGGCGGCGGGATCATCACCCGGGCCGATCTCCGGGCCTACCAGCCGGTCTGGCGCACCCCGCTCCGCTTCACCTACCGGAACCACCTGATCTACGGAATGCCGCCGGTGTCCTCCGGTGGGCTCACCCTGGCCATGATCCTGAACGTGATGGAAGGGTGGCGGACGCTGCCGCCGTTCGGCTCGGCGGCGCTGCTCCACCTCGAGGCCGAGGCGTTCCGGCGCGCCTATATCGTGCGCAACGCCAATCTCGGCGACCCGGCCTTCGTCCCCGACCCCTCGGCGCGGTTCATCGTCAAGCAGTTCGGCGCGAGGCTGCGTTCGGAGATCGACACCCTGCACGCGACGCCGACCCCGGTGGCCGTGAAGCAGGTCCAGGAGGGCCCGTCCACCACCCATTTCTCGATCGTCGATGCGGCCGGCGACGCCGTCACCCTCACCACCACGATCAACAGCCTCTACGGAAACGCGGTGACGGTACGCGGTGCGGGATTTCTGCTCAACGACGAGATGGACGACTTCACCACCGTGCCGGGGACCTCGAATCAGTGGGGCTCGGTGGACGGCGGGGCCAACCTGATCGCACCGGGCAAGCGGCCGCTGTCGTCGATGGCGCCGACGATCGTGCTCGACCCGCAACGCCGGCTCTTCCTGGTGCTGGGCTCTCCGGGCGGAACCACCATCATCACCACGGTGTACCACGTCATTTCCGACATCATCGATCACCACATGACGCTGGCGGAGGCGGTGGCCGCGCCGCGGATGTTCCACCAGGCCCGGCCCGACTCGATCCAGCTGGAGCGCGAGCACTCCGATTCATCCGGGGTCCCGGAAGCGACCGTGGCCGAGCTGCTGAGGCTCGGCCACCTGGTCCGCTACCACGACTACATGGGTGACGTGGAGGCGATCATCCGCAAGGCCAACGGCTGGCAAGGTGTCAGCGACCCTCGCCGGGGCGGAGGCGGCGCCGGCTACTAGCTGCCCCCGAAGGTCGAGCGCAGGGCCAGCCGGATCTTCGCGCCGACCGGGATGATCACGTCGCGGTCGGCGGTTTCCACCGCCACCGCTCCGCCCGCGGCTCCGCCGACCACCCCGCCGACCACGGCACCGGTACCCCCGCCGATGATCTTCCCGATGATCGCGCCGGCCGCGGCGCCGCCGCCCACCTTGACCGCTTCACTGGTACCCACGCCGCGCCCCTTGAGGGTGTGCTCGACGGAGGTAACGTCGGCGTCGATCGGAACCGACCGGCCGTCCACCATCACGCTGGTCGCGCGAATGTTGATGGTGCCGTCCTTGGCGTTCTTGTCCGGCGCCGGCTTGAGCACCACGATCGTGAAGGTCACCTCGGACCCGGCGGGGATGATCACCTTGCCGCTGCTGCTGGTGACCGCCTCGTCGACCGTGGCGGTGAAGGTCTCACCCGATTTGTTCTTGCGCGAGGTCAGCGCGACGGTCGATCGGGTTTCCAGCACCGTGCCGGCGCTCAGCGTGGTCACCACCGGGGGCGCCGGGGGCGGAGCGGGGGCGGGAGTCGGCGCCGGCTCGGGACTCGGAGCCGCGGGCGGCGCCGGTGAGGGCCGCGGGGGTGGCGGCGACGGCCTCGGCGAAGTAACCCGCGGCGGGGGCGTCGGCGCCGGCTGCGGGAGATAGACGGTATCGGTCTTGGTCCCGGAGGCCGACGGCGCGTCATTGAGCGCCACCGTGCTGTCGGGCGTGGTGAGCTGGATGCTGCGCCCGGTGGTATCGGCCGCGACCTGGGCATCCTGCTTCTTGCAGGCCACCAGGGCCGCCGCGCCGATCAGTGCAAAGTAGATCTGCCTCATGGGACTTCTCCTTGCCGTTGAGCTTCGCTTCAGACCTGCATCGCTAACCGCAGCCACAGAAAAAACGGAAACTGACGGATACTCCGTTTCAATCCGTTGTTTCTGTGGCTGACCGGCCCAGAGCCACGATGTCAGCGCGTTACATGACGGGGACGGCCGCGAGCGCCGATCTTGCACACCCCAAACACCGACTATGTTGGCCTGAATCCGAGACTTGCACTCCTCCGAGCCGCCCGGTCTAGAGCCACTTCCGGAG
Organism: Gemmatimonadota bacterium; assembly: GCA_041486305.1. Lineage (GTDB taxonomy): Bacteria > Gemmatimonadota > Gemmatimonadetes > Gemmatimonadales > GWC2-71-9 > JABFSM01. Next base: position 3,384 of record JBGPLG010000049.1, on the reverse strand, counting down.
GAAATTCGGCGTCAGGCTCTGGAGCCATCCCGCCATCCGGGTGAACTCGCCGGTGGCCATCAGGATCCCCACGACGATCAGCAGCACCCCGCTCACCCGCTGCACCCAGGGCAGATAGCGCCGGAAGCGCTGGAACCAGCCCAGGAAGCTCTCCGCTGCGTAGGCCGCGATCAGGAACGGCACCGCGAGCCCCGCGGAGTACGCGCCCAGCAGCACCATCCCCTTCCCCAGGCTCGCCTCGGTCGCGGCCAGGCCCAGGATCGCGCCGAGGATCGGTCCGATACACGGCGTCCACCCGGCGGCGAACGCCATCCCCACCAGCACCGAGCCCAGGTACCCGACCGGCTTCCGGTCCAGGTGGAGCCGCGCGTCCTGGTCGAGAAACGCCAGCTTGATCACCCCCAGGCAATAGAGCCCGAAGAGGATGATCAGCACCCCGCCGATCCGCTGGAACCAGACGTCGTAGTACTTGAGCACCCGGCCCAGCGCGGTGGCGCTGGCGCCGAAGAGCATGAAGATGAGCGTGAAACCGAGCACGAACAGCAGCGCGTGAGTCATCGCGATGCGGCGGCGGTCGGTCATCTCATTGAAGGTGAAGCCGGTGATGAAGCCGAGGTAGGACGGGACCAGCGGCAGCACGCAGGGAGAGAGGAAGCTGAGCAGCCCGCCGGCAAAGGCCACCAGGATGCTCAGGTTCGGGGTATCGCTCATCGGAGATCCGTTCCCGCTCCCAGCGGTTCGAGGTCGCGGCCGCGGCACGCGGTGCAGACGCCGTGGACGTCCACCCGGTGGCGGCGATAGACGAAGCGCTGCTCGTCGGCGGTCATCCGGAGCAGCCGCTCCAGCCGGTCGTTGGCGAACTCCTCCACCCGCCCGCAGCGCTCGCAGATCAGGTGGTCGTGCCCCGGGGCTGCGGCCACCGGCTCGTAGCGCTTGAAACCCTCGCCGAAGTCGTGCTCCTGCACCAGGCCGCTCAGCACCAGCACCTCGAGGGTGCGGTAGAGCGTCGCGGTCCCGACCTGGGCGCCGGAGGCCCGGACCTTCCGCTCCAGCTCTTCCACCGACGGATGATCCGCGGCCCGAAACACCGCCTCGGCCACCGCGAGGCGCTGCCGGGTTACCGGCAGGCGGCGCTCGCGCAGGTGCCGGCGAAAGCGCTCCAGCAGCGCCTCCGCCTCATTCGGCGGGAGCGGCGGCATCGTTCTCAGGCGGGAACCAGGCGCCGGGGTCCACCGGCGACGGCGGCTCCTCCTCGTCGGACCGCTTGGGCACCAGGGCCAGAAGCTCATCCAGGGCCTCGAGCGGGCCGCTGCCGACCTCGGTGAGCGCCCACTCGAAGGCGCCGCGCTTCTTGCCCTTCACCGTAAGCGTGAAGGTGGTGGTGTAGATCCGGCGGCGGCTTCCGTCCACCCGGGAGAGAATCGCGGTGCCGAAGTCCCGGCCCTCCCGCCGCACCACCCGGAAGGCCCAGATCCGGTCGATCTCGTCGCTGGGAACCACGGCCTTGAGCTCCTGCACGAGCCTGGTCCACCCCGGCCCGGTTCCCGGCCCGCTGGGCACTTCGGTCATGACTGGCGGCATTTTTCCACGTAGGATCGGAGCACGTGCATGAAGTCCTGGGCGTTGGTCACGACGCCGTAGGCCTGGTGGGTCCCGCGGTCCTTGAGCTTGCTCACCACGAACTCGGTCTGGTCCACGCAGATGGTCATCAGCGGCTCGGGCGACCCCCGGTGGGTGTGAAACGACGGCAGCATGTTCCCGACCGCGATCGCGTGGAGCGCGGTGGCGATGAACACCGCGCCGGTAGCCTTGACGGTGTGATCCCGCATGGCGGTCTGGGCCTCCTGGGTATCGGTGATCACGCCCGGGAGCGGCCCGTCGTCCCGGATCGAGCCGGCCAGCACGTAGGGCACCCGCTCGGTCACCAGGGTGCGCATGATCCCGCTGCCGATCAGCCCCGATTGCACCGCCCACTCGATCGATCCCGCGGCGCGGACCCGGTTGATGGCCCGCATGTGCATCCCGTGCCCCGCCTCGGCGAACTGGCCGGTGTTGGTCATGCCCAGCGTGGTGCCGAAGATGGCGGCCTCGATGTCGTGGACCGCGACGGCGTTCCCGATCAGCACCGCCTGGACGTAGCCGTTCCGGATGAACCATTCGAAGTCGGCGCGGGCGCGGGAATGGACCAGCGCCGGGCCCACCACCCAGACCAGGTACCCGCCGGCCCGGCGCTCGGCCTCAACCCGGTCCGCCATTTCCTCGTAGTTAACCGGGCGCTCGCGGCTCACCTCGGTCGACATGAAGCGAAACTCGTTGGGCTTGGAACCGGTCCCGAGGAATCCCTCGGCGGAGACCACGATGCCCTCGGAGCCGTCCTCGGCGAGGCCGATCGCCACCGGCTCCCCGCGGGACACCAGGCGAGGCTCGACCACCTCGAGGCGGGTGCCGCGCTGGACGATCACCCCATCCATCCGGGGCCGCGCCGGCATCTGCCAGCCCCCGTTCACCCGCACGTAGGTCGGCAGGTTCGAGGTCGAGAAGAATTCCTCCGGGAGCACCCCGTCCTCCGGCGCCGGCTCGAACCGCGCTTCCGGCGCGGTGGCGAACGGGGGCCGCGAGAAATCCGGCGTGAGGGAGGTCCGGGCGGAAGTCATGGAAGGGAGGAAAAGTAACTATGCTTCATCCCATGCGCCGATACGCGGTGGCCCTCCTGGTGCTCGCCCCGAGCGTCCCGCTGGCCGCCCAGGCACCGGCGCGGCCCGATTCCGCTCGGGCCCGCGATACCGCCGCCGCCCGCCTGGCCGACCTCGAGGTCCGGGTCACCCGGGTGGGCGAGAACCGGAGCCGGGCGCCGATGGCCGTCGGGGTGCTCCGGGCTCTCGAGCTGCGACGAGCCCAGCTCACCAGCGGGCTGGACGAATCGCTCAGCCGGCTCCCCGGCGTCGTCGTGCTCAACCGCTATAACTACTCGCTGGACCAGCGGGTCTCCCTGCGGGGCGCCGGCAGCCGGGCCAACTTCGGGCTCCGCGGCATCAAGGTGCTGATCGACGGCGTCCCCCAGACGCTGCCCGACGGCCAGAGCCAGCTCACCAACCTCGAGCTCGGCATGGTGGACCGGGTCGAGGTGCTCACCGGCTCGGCGGGTGCCTTGTATGGAAACGCCTCGGGCGGCGTGCTGTCCTTCACCACCGAGACCCCGCTCCGGCCCTTCGCGGCCCGGCTCCGCGTGTCGGGAGGCGCCTTCGGCACCAGCAAGTGGCAGACGACGATGGGCGGGACGCGGGGCGGCACCACCGCCGCGCTCTCGGTGTCCCGGCTCGCCACCGATGGATTCCGCCAGCACAGCCGGGCCGAGCTGGTCCAGGCGACCGGCAAGGCAGACCT
>JBGPLG010000048.1:0-30759 GCA_041486305.1 Gemmatimonadota bacterium | reverse complement strand
GACGGTGGCGCCCATGCAGGTCGCAACGCTCCCCGCCTCCGCGCTCACCTGGTCGGATCTCGGCGTGCATCCCAACTCGCCGTACACCTACGTCGTGACCGCGGTCTATCCCGACGGGAGCCAGGGTTCCGCGCAGGGGAGTGTCACGACGCCGGCCGCCGTCAATCCCTCGGGCTTCAAGGCGGCCGAAACGACGCCTGGCACCGTGCAGCTGTCCTGGAATTCCGTGACCGGTCCCTACCCGCCCTCCTATTACGTGCTGATCGGTCCGGGTGTGCCCGGCGGCGGCACCAAGGTCGGTCTCGCGACGTCCTTCACCGCGACCGGCCTGCCGCCCGGCTCTCAAACCTGGATGGTCGCCAGCTACTACGACCCCACCGGCGTGCAGGGGGCGGCAGTGTCCACGCCCGGCACTCAGTTCCCGACCATCAGCGTGAACGTGTCGGCGCCCGCGATGTCGGGCCACTACCTCGTGTCGGTTACCGGGCTGCGCGCGGTCCAGATGTCGGTGGACGACATCCTGTCACGGGACGGAAAGGGCGATGAAGTGTTCGCCGCCGCCTTCGTGCGCCAGTACGACCGGAACACCGGGCAGGCCACGATGTTCACCGCACGCCAGACCATGGTCTACGGTGACATCAACGGGTTCTCCACCAGCCGGGTCCAGGCGGGCAGTTACCAGCCGCTCGGAGGAATCCGGGATGGCGACGCGATCCCGACGGGCGCCACCGTCGATCGCCAGGACCCGCAGCAGGACGTGGTGTTTCCCTGGAGGGTCTGGGAGGGCACCCTCACCGACCGGAGCGACGCGCTGGTCATCTCGCCGAGCATCTGGGAGGTCGATGGCGACGCCAGCCACTTCCACAGCTGGGTGCAGCAGCAGACCTTCCTCAATAACACGCTGCTCTCCACCCCGACGGTGAAGTGGCAGATCCAGAACAATGCCTTCTCCTACGCGACCCAGGGTGGGGCCGAGGCGCCGGGCGGAATCTTCGCCACCAAGGCGCCGACGCTCGCGGCCGACGCGGTGCTCGTCGGGCTGGGGCTTCCGCCCCTGGCTACCCTGCTTTCCGGCAGCCTGGACCGCCACATCGGCATGGTCAACGGCCCGAACGGGGCGATGCTGCCCAACACGGTCGTGGTGCTGACCCGGGAAATCATCGAGCAGGCGCTGAACCAGCCTGCGATCGGCTTGACCATGGTGAATGGGAATCTCCCCATCTTCTTCCCCAAGCCGGGGATCATGGCCATCCCGTTCGTGGACACGCCGCCCGGCGGCTTCATCAAGGACCGCCCGGCGATCTACTACATGATCCTCCAGGTGGAGCGGCTGCCGTAGCGCATCGGATGCCGGTTCGCAGTGACTCGGGAACGGGGGAGGCTATCGGCTGGGGTTGCCGGGGCCTCCCCCGCGCCTTTCCTCCGCCACCGGCTTCCACAGGCTCGCCGCGACGCCCGCCACGATCAGCGAGAGGATCACGGCCAGCGACGCGCCGGTCGCCACATGGATCCACGCCGAGAGGCCCATCTTGAGCCCCACGAACACCAGGATCGCCGCCACCGCGGGCTTGAGATACCGGAACGTGTCCATGACGCCCGCCAGCACGAAGTAGAGCGCCCGCAGGCCCAGGATCGCGAACACGTTGGAGCTGTAGACGATGAAGGGATCCCGGGTCATCGCGAAGATCGCCGGGATGCTGTCGATCGCGAACACCAGGTCGCTCCACTCCACGATCAGCACCACCAGCAGCAGCGGGGTGCCGAACCAGCGGCGGTGCATCCGGGTGAAGAAATGATCCTGGGAGTAGTCGGCGGTGAAGGGCAGGAACCTCCGGGCGATCCGAACCACCGGGTTATGCTCCGGTTGCACCGGCTCCAGCCCGCCGGCCCGGAGCATCCGGATCCCCGCGATGACCAGGATGCCGCCGAAGACGTAGGTAATCCACTCGAACCGCTGCAGCAGGAACGCGCCCAGCCCGATCATGAGGCCCCGCATCAGCATCGCGCCGAAGATGCCCCACTTGAGCACCCGCGGCTGCAGCGCGTCGGGCACCTTGAAGTACTGGAAGATCAGGAGAAACACGAACAGATTGTCGACGCTGAGCGACAGCTCGATCAGGTAGCCGGAAAAGAATTCCAGCGACTTGTGGCTGCCCTCGGTCCACCAGAGAAAGAGCCCGAACCCGGCCGCGATCGCCGCCAGGGTCGCGGTCCAGAGCGCAGCGCCCCGAATGGTGAGCGCATGGACCCGGCGATTGACCACCAGCAGATCCACGGCGAGCAGCGTGAGGACCAGCGCGGTAAATCCGCCCCAGACCAGCACGCCGTGATGCGGCATTCAGCGGCCTCCCCCGGAAAAATGAAAAACGAGACCTCGCCGCCGTCTTCCGACGGCCGACGAAGGTCTCGCTCTGATACGGGCTGCCCCGTAGCCCCGGGAACCGTGCCGGCCTCGGGCCGACAGTCCTGACGATTCCGCGGTCCGTCTCCCGACGGATGAGCTACTCCCCTTCCACTGCACCCAAACTACCCCGCCCTCGGGACGCCCGTCAAATCGCGGAAGCCGGTGCTACCTTCTCAGGGCACCAGCGCCACCGAACCGAGGAGCTCCGCATGCAGGATCAGGACCGGGACCCGATCGTGGCGATCTGCCTCCTGGCCGCGCTGGCGGATGGGGAGCGTTCGCCCGAGGAGCAGGCCCAATTCAAGCGGATCGCGGCGCGGCTCGGCGCCGACGAGGATTCCGGCCTCTCGGTCCGGGCCCAGAACGGCGAGCTGACGGTGGCCGAGGCGGTCGAGCGGCTCACCAGCGACGAGGGGCGGGCCGCGGTCTACGAGATGGCCGCCTCGGTGGTCTACGCCGACGGCGCCGCCAGCTCAGCCGAGCTGGCGTTCCTGGCCCAGCTGCGCCGCGCGCTGCCGGCGAGTGAAGCGGCCCCGCCGCCGTTCCAGCAGGAGATGGAGACGCTGGCGCTGGCCCCGCTGGCCGGGCCGCTTCCCGACACGACCCCGGGCACGGCCCGCGGCGAGGCGCCCCGCACCTCCCAGGCGGGCATCCCCGCGCTCACCCACGACACCGCGCTGGACGAGATGATCCGCAAGCAGGCGCTGCTCACCGGCGCGCTGGAGCTGCTGCCCCAGAATCTCGCCTCCCTCGCGATCATCCCGCTCCAGATGCGGCTGGTGTACCGGATCGGGAAGGACTACGGTCACGATCTCGACGGCCCCCAGATCAAGGACCTGCTCGGCGCCATGGGCGTCGGCGCCGCGGCCCAGGTGCTGGACGGCATGGCGCGCCGGATCCTGGGCGGGCTGGGCCGCGGCGTGTTCGGCCGGACCATCGGCGGGATGGTGGGCGGCACCGCCGGGGCGGCGGCCGGCGCCAGCGTCTCGTTCGTGACCACCTACGCGCTGGGCTACGCGGCCAAGCAGTACTACGCCCAGGGGCGCACCCTCTCGGCGGGGGACCTTCGCGCCCTGTTCGAGGGCTTCAAGCAGGAGGCCGAGGCGCTGGTCCCCAGGGTGCAGGAAGAGATTCACGTGCAGGCCTCGCACCTCGACCTCAAGCGGGTGCTGGCCCTCGTGAAGGGCACGCCGGCCTGAACGGCATGGGCGGCGGCGAGCCGGCGGGCGACGTGACCGAGCTGCTGATCGCCGCGGAGGGCGGGGCCCCTGGATCGCGCAGGGTGCCTACTCCGCTACCGTCTCGGTGCTCGATGTCGTGGCAAACCGGGTGGTGGGCCGGGCCTCGGCGGCGGTCAGCATCGGGCTCCCGGTTCCGATCTGGCGGCTGACGTCATTCCGGCTCGTCAATTCCGTCTTCCCGTCCGGGCCGGCCATCTGCAAGGTCACCGACTCCAAAGGCGTCAGCACCACCGTCAACTGCCCGGAGCCGTACGACCTCCACACCGTCTCGATCTACACCCAGGACGACGGGATCTCGCAGGCTCCAGTCGGTGCCGGGGAAGGGTCTGCTGGTCTATCAGCCTCAGACCCTGACCCTGGGCTCGACGACCTATGCACCCGGCGTGCTGCTCCAGTTCGATCCGGTGGGCACCGCGGTGTCCCTCAACCCCGCGCTGGCATTCCGAACCCTGGCGCGCCAGCAGCTTTCGACCGCGCCGTGGACCGACGCAGTCGACAACTTCACAAACAACCCTCAACGGCTCCTTCAGCGGTGGTGGGGTCGCGGGGCAGGCGGTGAATTTCTGGGTGTCGTTCTCGGGGGGACACACGATCACGGTCTGGAAGATCACGGCGACGGTGAACGGCAACGTGCTCAGTGGGACGATCTCGCGGGTGGAGAATCTGTGGGAGGATGACCCGGCACTCCCGTTCGATCCGGTGCTCGGGCGGCCCTACCGGTACACCGGACAGATCCTGCACGACTGGACCTTCTCGGCCACCCGGATCCGGTGATCGGGACTACCAGGGCGGCTCCGCGACGTGGTGGGGCTCGTCCAGCAGGATGGTGCTGGCCAGCTCGCCCTCCTCGGTGTCCTGCTGTCCCTCGGGGATGATCAGCAGCGCGTTGGCCTTGATCATCGAGGTGAGGATGCCGGAGCCCTGCGGCCCGGTGAGGCGCGCCTCGAGGCCCAGGGTGCCGCGGGTCACCACCGCGCGGAGAAAGTGCTGCAGCTTCGGGCCGAGGTGAATCGGCTCGGCCAGTCGCACCGGCGTAGTGGCCCGGAAGGGGAGCGCCTGACCCATCATCGCGCGGATGGCCGGTCGGACGAACAGCTCGAAGGTGACCATCGCGCTCACCGGGTTGCCGGGAAGCCCGATCCACGGCACCCCCGCCACCTGGCCGAAGCCGACCGGCGCGCCGGGACGCATTCTGAGCTTCCAGAAATCGATCTTGCCCGCCGCCTCGATGGCGCTTCGAAGGTGGTCGTGGTCGCCCACACTCACGCCCGCGGTGGTCACCAGCAGGTCGCAGTCGGCGGCCAGCTGGAGATGCCGGCGCACGCTCTCGGGGGTGTCTTCCATCAGGCCCAGATTGACGGGAATGCCGCCCGCCTGGTGGACCAGCGCGATCATGGTGTGGGTGTTGGAGCTCGCCACCTTGCGGCCCGACAGGATCTCCTCGGGGCGGTCGACGTCCACGATCTCGTCGCCACCGCCCAGGATGCCGATCCGGGGCCGGCGGTACACCACCGGGTGGGCCACCGCGAGCGAGGCCAGCACGCCGAGCTGCGCGGGACCCAGCTCGGTGCCGGCGGTGAGCGCGACTGCACCCCGCTTGATGTCCTCTCCGGCCCGGCGGACGTTCACGCCGGCATCGCGATCGTTTCCGATGGTGACCACGGTGGTGCCGTAGTCGGTGTCTTCCTGCCGGATCACCGAATCGGCGCCCTCGGGCAGCGGAGCGCCGGTGAAGATCCGGGCGCCCTCGAAGGGGCCGATCGGGCGAGTGGGGAAGGCGCCGGCGGGGATCGATTCCACCACGCGGAGGGTCACCGGCGCGCGAGGGTTGGCGCCCCGCACGTCCTCGGCCCGGGCGGCGTAGCCGTCCATGGCCGAGTTGGTCCAGGCCGGGATGTCGAGGGGGCTGATGACGTCTTCGGCCAGCACCGAGCCCAGGGCGTCGTCGAGCGGCATCCGGAGCGGCGGCTGGCGGCGGATCTGGGAGAGAATTCGCCGCGCCGCCGCCGCGGGGGCCAGGGGCTCCGTCACTGGGAGAGCGGCTTGCCGTGCTCCATGATCATCATCGTCAGCACGGTGAGCCACATGGTGTCGGTGAAGCGGAGCACCCGGCAGGGTGCGCTGTAGCGGCTGTCATCGGTGATGATCGCCAGCCACTCCGACGCGTTGGCCGCCTCGGGGTTGAACAGGGGCGCCTTGGCGGCCTCCTTGCGGAACACCTCGATCTTGGGGATCGGCGCGGTCTTGAAGCCCTCGACCACCACGATGTCCATGTCGTAGAAGTACTGGCGGGCCAGCTCCTCGGGCCCGGTCACGTCGAGCCGGCGCTCGAAGGTGACCCGCATCTCGGGGGAGGCGACCAGGACGCCGTCGGCGTTGCCCTCGTGGAAGTGGCGCCAGGAGTCGGTGTCGGGCCGGTCCACGTCCACCGGGTGGGAGGCGTGCTTGATGGTGCCCACGCGTCGCTTCTGGCGCTTGAACTCGTGGGCCAGCGCGGCCACCAGCGTGGTCTTCCCGGCGTTCTTGTGCCCGATGACGGATACGATTTTGGTCACAGCGCCATCCCGTTGGCCCGGACGAGATCGTCCGCGGTGTTCACGTTGAAGAAGAGCCGGTCAGGATCTCCGAACCGCCGTACCTCGGGGCCCGGCAGGACCCGGACCCGGACCGCCCCGTGAAAGGCGATGGCTCGAAGATCGCCCCGATCGAGCGCCTCCGCCATCGCGGGCCCGGCGGCGGGGCCGTACCCGGCGCAGAGGGGCTCCACCCCCCGCCGGCCCCCGCTGGCCGGGATCACGACGTCGGCCCAGGCCAGACCTTCCCCGAGCTCCCGGATCAGGGCGGCCGGAACGAAGGGCATGTCCCAGGCGACACAGACGACCGGCGCGGGCGCCTCGAGCACCGCGGTATGAAGACCGCCGAGGGTGCCGAACCCCGGTCGCCGGTCCGCCACGACCCGGAGATCGGGGCGCCACGCCGGGGCCTCCGGGGCGTTGGCCACCAGCAGTGGCAGAGTGCCCAGGGCCTCGGTGAACGCATCGACCAGCCGGTCGAGAATGCGCCGGCCATGGATCAGCATCAGTCCCTTGGGCGCCCCGCCCATGCGAGTAGCGCCCCCCCCGGCGAGGATAGCGCCGGTGACAGGGCGGGCCAGGCGGGCTGGGCGGTCAGGCTGTTCCGACATCGATCGGCCCGCCTTGCCCGCCCTGCCCGCCTTGTCCGCCGTGCAGATGCGGCTCCCCGCTCACCGCCCGGCCCACCAGCACCATCCCGGTCCGGCGCGCGATCTCGACCGCCAGCGTCGAAGGTACCGACGGGGTCGCCACCCAGGCGATGCCGGCCCGCGCGGCCTTGGCAGCCAGCTCGGCCGAGATGCGGCCGGTGACCATGAGCCCCAGCCCTGCCACCGGCCGCCGGGCCAGGACCATGGCGCCGATCACCTTGTCGACGGCGTTGTGGCGGCCGATGTCCTCGGCGTGGGCCAGGAGCCCGGCGCCGTCGGTGAGCGCCGCGGCGTGGATTCCGCCGGTGTCGCGATACCGTTCCCCGCGCCCGAACAGCTCCTTGAACAGGGGGCGGAGCCGTTCCAGCGGCGGGGGCTCGCCCCGCACCGTCACCGGCCGGATGGTATCCGGCTCGGCCAGGAAGATGCTGACCGCGCCGCATCCGGAGGCGAGGACCGGGCGGCGGGACTCCGCCCTAACCCGCGCCACCCGGTCCGGGGCGATCTCGGCCCAGAAGCCCAGGTCGGTGGCGCAGGGCCGGAGCCGCACGTCGTCGAGGGTCTCGACGTAGCCCTCGCCGGCCAGCCATCCGACCGCCAGCTCCTCCAGGAGATCGGGGGTGCACATCCAGGTGACCGCCGGGGCGCCGTTCACCTCGAGCCAGACCGGCACCTCCTCCACGGCCGCCTGGCCGGACATCCGGCCGCCGCGCTTTTCCGGCTTCGTCGGCGTACTGTCGTCGCTCGGCTTCATCTACGGGCACCTCATCGCGTATCCCGGCCACCACATCTTCTCACAGATATACATACCAGCTTCACTTCGAGGGACCCATCCGCCGACAACCCGGTTATCTGTGGAATCTGTGGCCGGCGAGTCCCGGGGCGCGATCTCAGCCCTCGAAATCCGCGTGGAGCGTCGCGTCCTCGGCCACCCTGACCCGGACCAGCTCGACGCCATCGGCCAGCCGCGGGGCGATGCGGGCGAACAGATACCCGGCCAGCGCCTCGCAGGTCGGCAGCAGGCGGCCGTAGGCGAAGTCGGCCACGTCGAGATTGATGTGCTTGCCGTCGAGCGGGGCGACCACCAGGTCCGCGAGCAGTCGGTCGAGGGCCGGCAGGTCGACGATCATGCCGGTTTCGGGATCGGGCCGGCCGGTGACCGTTACGGCGCAGGTGTAGTCGTGGGAGTGGCCCGGCTCATCCGTGGTCCAGCCGAACCGGGCACGATTGGTCTCGGCACTCCACTCGGGCCGGTAGAAGCGGTGGATCGCGCGGAACCCGACGGTTCGAGTCAGGAAGACCGGCATCGCGAGCCCGCCGGCTAGAAGGGGCGATGAAAGGCGTAGCTCAAACCCACCGAGTACCAGCCATTGGTGACCCATTCCTTGCCGGGACCGGTGATGGCCGGCGGCTTGCTCGGGTCGTTGAGCGGGGGCGACCGGTACACGCCGGGGTAGCTGATCTGCCAGAAGGTGCTGCGCGCCTCGAGCCGGAGGAAGAGCCGCGGCGACAGGAACACCCGGGCCCCGATGCCCGGGGTCAGGGCGCCCTTGGTGCGGAACTTGAACCCCGAGGTATCCGCCGGCGTCGCGCCGCCCAGCACCACGCCGAGCCCGGTGCTCAGGTACGGAGCGATGCCGTTCCAGGTCTTGCTGCCGGTCAGGTTGAACTGGATGATCCCCTCGAACAGCATGGTGTTCTGGATGACCGGACCGGTCTTTCCGGTTTCGATCGGCTTGTTCTTGTCCACGATGAACCGCTCGAGGCGGGCGTAGCTGGCGGAGAGCCCCAGCGAAATGGTCCCGGCGCCCAGGAAATCGTAGCGCAGGCCGACGGTGCCGCCGTGGTGCGGCGCCACGCCGATCTGGCCGCCGTCGCCCCGGAAGTATCCGCCGCTCACGCCGACGAACTGCCCGTACCGCAGGGTCTGGTACGGGGAGTGCGCCGGATCGTGGCCGACCTGCGCCGCGGCGGCGGGGGCGAAGGCCAGGGCGGCGATGGCGACGAGGGTCAGGCGGTGCATGCTGGGGTCAGGCCTCATGAAGCGCGCGTCCGGTCATTTCGGGAGGCTGCTCGAGGCCGAGCAGTTGGAGGATCGTGGGAGCGACATCGCACAGCGCCCCGCGAGAGCGCAGCCGGCGGACCGCGGCGTTGACCGCCACGAAGGGCACCGGGTTCGTGGTGTGGGCGGTGTGGGGCCCGCCCGTTTCGGGGTCCACCATCATTTCGCAGTTGCCGTGGTCCGCGGTGACCAGGAGGCGGGTGCCGCTGGCCTCACAAGCGGATACCACCCGGCCCAGGCAGCGATCCACCGTCTCGACCGCGGTGATCACCGCCGCGGGCACGCCGGTGTGCCCGACCATGTCGGCGTTGGCGTAGTTGCAGAGCAGAAAATCATGCTGCTTCTGTCCCAGCGCCCGGCAGAGCACGTCGGTGACGCCGGCCGCGCTCATTTCCGGGGCGAGATCGTAGGTGGCCACCTTGGGCGACGGGACCATGATGCGCTCCTCACCCGGGTACGGCGGCTCCTTGCCGCCGTTGAAGAAGTACGTCACGTGGGGATACTTCTCCGTTTCCGCGGTTCGGAGCTGGGTCCGCCCCAGCCCGGCCAGCTGCTCGGCCAGGATCCGCGCCAGGCTGAAGGGCGGGAACGCCGCGGGGAAGGGAAAGGTCTGGTCATAGCTCGTCATGGTGACGATGCGGAGCGTGGGACGCCCCGGCACCGGAAAGCCGTCGAACTCCGGGAGCCCGAGGGCGGCGACGATCTGCCGCATCCGGTCGCTGCGATAATTGAAGCAGAGGACGCCGTCGCCGCTCTTGAGCGTGGCGACCGGTTTCCCCCCGGTCGTGAGGATGACCGGCTTGATGAATTCGTCGCTCTCGCCGCGGGCGTAGGCGTCGCGCACCGCCTGCACCGGCGCTTCGGCCGGTGTGCCGGCACCCCCGACCAGCAGATCATACGCCTTCCGGGTGCGGTCCCACCGCTTGTCCCGATCCATCGCGAAGTACCGGCCCACCAGCGACGCGATGGCGGCGCGGGGCCCCGCGATGCGGGCCATCTTGGCGACCAGTTTCGCGACGAATCCCTCCGCCGACCGGGGCGGGGAATCGCGGCCATCGAGGAATCCGTGCACCGCGATCCGGGGAACATCGAGCCTGACCCCCAGCTCGAGACAGGCGAGCAGGTGAGTGTCGATCGCGTGCACCCCGCCGCTGCCGATCAGCCCGGCCAGGTGCAGGGTGCCGCCGGTGTTCCGGAGGTGCCGGCCCAGCTCGAGGAACGGCGCCAGGGTGTAGAAGGCGCCGCTCCGAATGCACTCGGAGATTCGCACCAGGTCCTGCGGCACCACCCGGCCGGCGCCCAGGTTCAGGTGCCCGACTTCGCTGTTGCCCATCTGGCCCTCGGGAAGTCCCACGGCGAGACCGCTGGCGTCGAGCAGGGTGCGGGGAGCGGAGTTCCAGAGGCCGTGCCACACCGGGGTCGTGCCAAGCTCGATTGCGTTGCCGTCGCGTTCTTCCCGGTATCCCCAGCCGTCCAGCACCACGAGGGCCACGGGGGCGCCGCTCCTATGGCCGTTTGACATGCTCCTCCGCGCCGTCTACAATGCGAACTCGTGATGGTCGTGCCGCAATCTAGTCCTCCCCTCGGTCGCCTACCAGCCTTGTTCTGCGTAGGCGCGCTGCTCGCCGGAAACCTCGTCGCGCAGGCGCCCGTACGGCTCGCCCAGGAGACGCCGTTTCTCAAGGAGCCTCGCGGTGCGCGGCTCATTACGCTGGTTCCGGGTGTGCGTCTCACGCCGCGCCGGGTCGCCAACGACCACGCTGAAGTCACCGTGCAGGGCTGGCTCTGGACCGCGTCCACCCAGGCCGACAAGCGCGACGGCTTCGATCTTTCCGTGAGCGCCGAGGCGGGGGAGAATCTCCGCGCGGCGCCCGACGGGCCGGTGCTGGGCCGGGCGGTGCAGGGGACGCTGTTCAATCGCATCGCGGTGAAGGGCGGGTGGACCCAGGTGCGGCGCACCGGGTGGGTTCCGCGGGCCGTGTTGACTCCGCCCGCGCGTACCGCCGCTGCCCCGGCGCCGGCGGTCGCGCATCCGCCGGAGACCCGCCCGGCGCGCGAATCGGCGGCGGCATCCGCTCCTCCCGCCGGTCCCGCCCCCGACACCGTGCGGGCGCCGCTGCGCGGCCTGCTGCCGGCGGGCACGGTGCTCCGGCTCGCCCCCGAGGGAGCCGCGCTCACCACGCTGGCCGCGCCGTCGGAAGCGACGGTCCTCGAGCGGGACCGCGACTGGGTCAAGGTGAGTGTCCCGGCCTGGGTGCGCGCCGGCGAGATCAGCGGCGCGCTGGCGCCGATCCCCGCGATCACCGGGGCCATGCTCCGCGAGAACCCGGATCGCTATGTCGGGCAGACGGTGGACTGGCGGCTCCAGTTCCTCGCCCACCAGCAGGCCGACGAGCTGCGTCCCGAGATGCCGCTGGGCCATCCCTATCTGCTGGCGCGCGGGCCGCTGCCCGAGACGGGCTTCGTGTACGTGCTGGTCTCGAAAGAGCAGGTGGAGCGGCTCCAGGGGCTCAAGCCGCTGGAAGAGCTGTCGGTGATGGTCACGATACGCGCCGGACGAACCCGCTACCTCGCCACTCCCGTGGTCGAGCTGATGCGGTTCGGCGGCGGAGACGCGAGGACGCCATGAACGAGCAGCTGATGCAGCGGATCCGTCGCCGCCTGGAAACCCTGACCGACGAGCGCGGCTACCAGATCCTCGATTACGTGGAATTCCTCGAGAGCAAGTACGCCTCGCGCGCCGCGCCGTCGAATCTGTTCGCCAAGATTTCCGAAGGCATCGAAGACACCATGCGCGCCGCACGGCTCCCGATCAAGGCCATCAAGGGCACCACCGGCCTCATGGACAGCGCCGGCAAGGTGATGAAGGGGGTGGCGGCGGCGGCGCAGAGCGTGGTGGACGAGGCGCTTCAGGCCGCCGAGTCGCCCCGGGCGGTTCCTCCCCCCGATCCCGGGGCGCCGGCCCGGGTCGCTCCCCCCGAGGAGGCGGGCCCGAAGGAGGGCGGCCGATCTTGATTTAGCCGGACGGGTGCTCTAATCTTCCCCATGAGTTCACTCCGTCCGGGCGTCGCGCTCACGTTCGACGACGTTCTCCTGGTTCCGCGCCACAGCACCGTCCATCCGCAGCACGTCTCGACCGCCAGTTTCTTTACCCGAAGCATCCCCCTGCAGATTCCCCTGGTCGCCGCCGCGATGGACACCGTCACCGAGTCGGAGATGGCCATCGCCATGGCGCGCGCCGGCGGCCTCGGCATCGTGCACAAGAATATGGCGATCGACCGGCAGGCCTCCGAGATCGACCGGGTCAAGCGGAGCGAGAGCGGCATGATCCGGAACCCGATTACCCTGGGGCCCGACCGTCCCCTCCGTGAGGCCGCGGTGCTGATGCGCCGGTTCCATATCAGCGGGGTGCCGATCGTGGACGGCAACGGCCGCCTGATCGGGATCATCACCAACCGGGACCTTCAGTTCGAGCGGGAGCTGGACCGGCCGCTGCACCAGGTCATGACCAAGGACAAGCTGGTGACCGCCCCGGTGGGCACGACGCTGGAAGAGGCCGAGCGAATCCTGGCCCGGCACCGGATCGAGAAACTCCCGGTGGTGGATGCCGAGGGCGTGCTGCGCGGCCTGATCACCGTCAAGGACATCTTCAAGCGGCGCCAGCATCCCGATGCGAACAAGGACCAGCACGGCCGGCTCCGGGTCGGCGCGGCGCTGGGCACGGGCGGCGACACGCTGGCGCGCGCCAAGGCGCTGGTCGATGCCGGGGTGGACGTGCTGGTGGTCGACTCGGCCCACGGGCACAGCGCCGGCGTGCTCTCGACCATCGACCGGCTGCGGCAGGAGTTTCCCGAGGTGCAGCTGGTCGGCGGCAACGTGGCCACCGAGGAGGGCGCCCGGGAGCTGGTCCGCCGCGGCGTGGACGCGGTGAAGGTGGGCATCGGTCCGGGCAGCATCTGCACCACCCGGGTGGTGACCGGCGTCGGCGTGCCCCAGATCACCGCCATCGTGGACTCGGTGCGCGGCGCCGGCGAGGTCCCGGTCATCGCCGACGGCGGCATCAAGTACTCGGGAGACGTCGTCAAGGCGCTCGCCGCCGGCGCCGCCACGGTCATGATGGGCTCGATGCTGGCGGGCACCGAGGAAAGCCCCGGCGAGAGCATCCTGGCCGAGGGCCGGCGCTACAAGCTGATTCGCGGCATGGGCAGCATCTCGGCCATGCAGGACGGCTCCGCCGACCGGTATTTCCAGGAGGGAGAGCTCTCCCCCTCCAAGATGGTTCCCGAGGGTATCGAGGGCCGGGTCCCTTACAAGGGCCCGGTATCCGACGTACTCTATCAGATGGTGGGAGGACTCCGCAGCGGGATGGGGTACTGCGGGGCGGCCACGATCTCCGCCCTCCAGCAGGACACCGAGTTCCTGCGCATTACCACGGCCGGACTCCGCGAATCGCATCCGCACGATGTGACGATTACGCGGGAAGCGCCGAACTACAGTGCCTGATTCCCTGATTCCCTGATTTCGGAGCACCCATGGATCTCTTCCGCCGCAAGAGCATCACCGGATTGCAGGCTGAGGCCGAGTCCAGCACGGCGCTCCGGCGCTCGCTGGGGGCCTTCAACCTCACCGCACTCGGCATCGGCGCAATCATCGGTACCGGCATCTTCGTGCTCACCGGCACGGTCGCCGCGCAGAACTCCGGCCCCGCGGTCGTCCTCTCCTTCGTGTTGGCGGGAGTCGCGTCGATGTTTGCGGCGCTCTGCTACTCGGAGTTCGCCTCGCTGGTACCGATGGCCGGCAGTGCCTACACCTACGGTTACGCCACGCTGGGCGAATTCCTGGCCTGGATCATCGGCTGGGACCTGATCCTCGAATACGCGCTCGGCGCGGTGACGGTCGCGATCGGGTGGTCGGGATACGTGGTCTCATTCCTGGGAGACTTCGGAATCCACATCCCGGCGCACCTCCAGGCGGCCCGGGGGAGCATAGTCACCATGGCGGACGGCTCCACGGTGACGGCATGGTTCAACCTGCCGGCGGTGCTCATTATCGGCCTGGTGACCACCCTGCTGGTGATCGGCATCAAGGAATCCGCCACGGTCAACAACTTCATCGTCGTGATCAAGGTGGCGGTGGTCCTGCTCTTCATCGCCTTGGCCGCCCACGCGGTCAACCCCGACAACTGGCACCCGTTCATTCCGGCCAATACCGGGGTGCGCGAGCACTTCGGCTTCACCGGGGTGGTGAGCGGGGCGGGGGTGGTGTTCTTCGCTTACATCGGCTTCGATGCGGTGAGCACCGCAGCGCAGGAGGCCAAGAAT
This sequence comes from Gemmatimonadota bacterium, assembly GCA_041486305.1. GTDB lineage: Bacteria > Gemmatimonadota > Gemmatimonadetes > Gemmatimonadales > GWC2-71-9 > JABFSM01. Next base: position 16,508 of record JBGPLG010000048.1, on the reverse strand, counting down.
CCCCAGCGCGACATGCCGATCGGCATTATCGGCTCGCTGATCATCTGCACCATTCTCTACATCATCGTGGCCGCGATCGCGACCGGGGTGGTGCCCTATGCCCAGCTCGACGTGCCGGATCCGATCGCGGTCGTGGCGGACCGGGCGGGCCTGGGGTGGATTTCGACCTTCATCAAGCTGGGCGCCATTGCGGGCCTTTCGTCGGTCATCCTGGTGATGCTCCTGGGCCAGTCTCGGATCTTCTGGACCATGTCGAAGGACGGCCTGCTGCCGCCGTTCATCGGGAAGGTGCATCCGAAATTCAAGACCCCATGGATCACGTCGATCGTCACCGGCCTCGCCGTGGCGCTACCGGCCGGGTTCCTGACGGTACGGGAAGCCGGCTCGCTGGTGTCGATCGGAACGCTGCTGGCGTTCGTCATCGTGGCGATCGCGATCCTCGTGCTCCGGGTGCGCGAGCCCGGGCTGCCCCGGCCGTTCAAGACGCCCCTCGTCTGGGTCGTGGCCCCGCTCTCCGCGCTGTCGGCCCTGTACCTGATGTGGTTCCTGCCCTGGCGGACGTGGGAACGACTCATCATCTGGTTCGTGATCGGGCTGGTGGTGTACTTCGTGTACGGCGCCCGGCACTCCAAGCTCAACAAGGCCGTCTGAGGCCGACACTCCCCCCGACCCTGGAGCACCGTTCCATGGATCTATTCCGGCGCAAAAGCATTGCGGGGCTGCAGGCCGAGGCGGCCGGTGACCACAGCCTCAAACGGGCCCTCGGGCCCCTCAACCTGACGCTCCTGGGCATCGGGGCCATCATCGGCACCGGCATCTTCGTCCTCACCGGGACGGTGGCCGCCCAGAACTCCGGGCCCGCCGTGGTCCTCTCCTTCGTGTTTGCCGGTGTCGCCTCGGTCTTCGCCGCGCTCTGCTACTCGGAGTTCGCGGCGCTGGTCCCGATCGCCGGGAGCGCCTACACCTACGGCTACGCCACCCTGGGCGAGCTGTTCGGGTGGATCATCGGGTGGGACCTGATCCTCGAGTACGCCCTCTCGGCCACCACGGTGGCTATCGGGTGGTCGGGGTATGTGTCGTCCTTCCTGAGCAAGAACCTGGGCATTCACATCCCGCCGCAGCTCTCCGCGGCGCGGGGTCTCTGCGTTTCGGTGCTCGACGGGTCCACCCAGGCGCTGACCGGCGCCGCGGGCGGCTGCGCGGCCCTGGCCGGCGGCCCCTATGTCCAGGCGCTGTTCAACGTGCCGGCGGTGGTCATCGTGGCGCTGGTGACCGCGCTGCTGGTGATCGGCATCAAGGAGTCCGCCAACCTCAACAACATCGTGGTGTTCATCAAGGTGTCGGTGGTGATCATCTTCATCGCCCTGGCCTTCAGCCACGTGAACACCGCCAACTGGCACCCGTTCATTCCGCCCAATGAGGGCGCCCGCGACGCCTTCGGATTCACCGGGGTGGTGGCCGGCGCGGGGGTGGTGTTCTTCGCCTACATCGGATTCGACAGCGTCAGTACGGCGGCCCAGGAGGCCAAGAATCCGCAACGGGATATGCCGATCGGCATCATCGCCTCGCTGCTCATCTGCACCGTGCTCTACATCATCGTTGCCGCGATCGCGACCGGCGTGGTGCCGTACCGGGAGCTCAACGTGCCCGACCCGATCGCCATGGTGGCCGATCGCGCCGGGCTGGGCTGGATTGCCGGGCTCATCAAGCTGGGCGCCATCGCGGGCCTTTCGTCGGTCATCCTGGTGCAGCTCTACGGCCAGTCGCGGGTCTTCTTCGCCATGGCCAAGGACGGGCTGCTGCCGCCGGTGGTGGCGAAGGTCCACCCGAAGTTCCGGACCCCCTACATCACCCAGATCGTCGTGGGGATCGCGGTGGCCATTCCCGCCGCATTCCTCACGGTACGGGAGGCCGGCTCGCTGGTCTCGATCGGCACCTTGCTCGCGTTCGCGATCGTCTCGGCGGGGGTGCTGGTGCTCCGGATCCGGGAGCCCAACCTGGCCCGTCCGTTCAAGACGCCCTGGGTCTTCTTCGTGGCGCCCATGGGCGTCCTGTCCAGCGCCTACCTGATGTGGTATCTCCCGCTGCGCACCTGGGAGCGGTTGTTCATCTGGCTGGCGATCGGACTGGTGATCTACTTCGCCTACGGGATCAGGAAGTCGAAGCTGGCGCAACCGCAGTAAGCGGACGGAGGGGAGCGGGGGGCGGATACCGCGCACGGAGCCACCGCTCCCTGCTGCCCGCTCCCCGCTTACCTTTTGTCTCATGTCCATCACGCTCTCCGCCGACAAGCTCACCGCCGCCGCCGCCTTTGCCGAGCTCCTGGTACCGGGGCGGCGAGTCTGCTTGACCACCCACGTGAATCCCGATGGCGACGGACTGGGGAGCGAGGTCGGGCTGGCCCTCCTGCTCCAGGCGCGGGGCGTCGAGGTCCTCATCGCGAATCCGACGGTCACACCGGCGCGGTTCGATTTTCTGCTTCGGGGCCTCCCTGCGGTGGACCAGAGCGCCGAGGCCGTGAAGGCCCTGCGCGGCGCGGACGTGATCGTGGTGCTCGATATCTCCGACCTGGGGCGGCTCGGCATGCTGACCGGGACGGTGGCGGACCAGGGTGTGCCGGTGGCCTGCATCGACCATCATGTGAGTCCGGGAACGCTCCCGCCGGGCCCCCGTTACCTGGACCCCTCGGCTTCCGCCACCGGCGAGCTGGTCTCCGAGATCGCACTGGCTAACCAGTGGCCGCTCACCCCGGAGGTGGCGCGGGCCCTCTACGTCGCGATTCTGACGGACACGGGCGGCTTCCGGTTCAGCAACACCCATCCCCGTACCCTGCGCATCGCGGCGGAGCTGCTGGAGACCGGCCTCGATCCGGAATCCATCTACCTCGATGTCTATGCCAATGCGCCGGCCGGGCGCCCGCGGCTGCTGGCCGAGGTGCTGCAGACGCTGGTGGTCGAGGAGGACGTCGGGCTCGCCTGGGTGACGGTTCCTCCCGGCGCGGTGGAGCGCCATCGGGTCACCGTGGACGACCTCGACGGCATCGTGGAGTTTCCCCGCTCGGTCGCCGGGGTCCGCATGGCGATGCTGTTCCGCGAGATGTCGCAGGGCCGGGTGAAGGTGTCGCTCCGCTCGGTGGGCGAGGTGGACGTGGCCGCGTTCGCCAAGCCGTACGGCGGCGGCGGGCACAAGCACGCCGCGGGGGTGGCCCTCCCGGGCACGCTGCCCGACGTGCAGGCCCGGATTCTGGGTGCGGCAAGGGGGTATCTGTCGGGCGTACCAAGAGGCTAGGAGGCAAAGACGCTAGGACGCTCAGAGGCCAAGACGCTACGAGGAACAGGGGTTATTATTGGGTGCAGGGCCTGACCCCAGAATCCTGAATCCTGGACCCTGATGGATACGCTGGACCGCATCGAGCAGACGCTGGACACGCTCCGGCCCTACATCGCCTCCCACCGCGGGCAGGTCGAAGTCGTGGACTTCGACGAGGCCGACGGTGTGCTGCTGCTGCGCCTCGGCGGCACCTGCTCCGGATGCAGCGCCTCGTCCATCACCCTCCGGCAGGGCATCGAGGCCCGGCTCCGACAGATGGTGCCCGAAGTCCGGCAGGTGGACGCGATATAGTGCCCCCATCGCTGGAAGCCGCCGTCGGCGCAGCGCTCGCCCGCATCAGGAATCCCCGGCTCGACAACGACCTGCTTTCCGCCGGCATGATCCGCGACCTCGCGGTGACGCCCGACGGCGGTGTCTCATTCTCCTTCCTGCTCTCCCGGGACGATCCGGCGACGCTGGTTCGCGAGGCGCGGAATGCGGTCAAGGCGGTCGAAGGCGTGCGGCAGGACGGGGTCAAGATCACCGTGATCGATCCCGCCGGGCCCGCCAAGTCCACCCATGCACCGCCCGGCGCGGCACCCCAGTCCACCGGATCGATCCCCGCCCAGCAGCCGCGCGAGCAAACCAACCTCGGCCGGGTGATCGCGGTGAGCTCCGGCAAGGGCGGGGTCGGGAAGTCCACCGTGTCGGCCAATCTCGCCATCGCGCTGGCGCGGCAGGGCCATCGGGTGGGACTGATGGATGCCGACATCTACGGCCCCAATATCCCCCGCATGTTCGGGACCTTCGAGAAGCCGGTGGTCATCGGCGGCCGGATCCGGCCGCTCGACGTGCATGGGGTCAAGCTGATGTCGATCGGGTTCCTGGTCGAGCGGGACGCCCCGGCCATCTGGCGCGGACCCATCATCATGAAGGTGATCCAGCAGTTCCTGCGGGACGTGGACTGGGGCGAGCTCGACTATTTCCTGGTGGACATGCCGCCCGGGACCGGCGATGCCCAGCTCTCTTTGGTCCAGTCGGTGGCGGTCTCGGGCGCGGTGATCGTGACCACCCCGCAGGAGATGGCGGTGGGCGACGCGCTCAAGGGCGCCAAGATGTTCGAGCGGGTCAGCGTGCCGGTGTTGGGCGTGGTCGAGAACATGAGCCCGTACGTCGACCCGGCCACCGGGGCGAAGATGGCGTTCTTCGGCGAGGGCGGGGGACAGCGCCTGGCGGACGAGGTCGGGGTGCCGCTGCTGGGCTCGATCCCGCTCCAGCACGGACTGGCGCAGAAGGCCGACGCGGGCGAGCCGATCGTGGTGGTGGATCCCGGGAGCCCGGCGGCGGTGGCGCTCCTGGCGCTGGCCGAGCGGCTGCATGCGCAGGCGGGGGCGCGGGGGATGTCGTTGCCGGTGATCAATCAGTAGGTCGCGGAGAGGGCTCGGTCGCTGCCAATGATCATCAAGGACGACGTACTCATCCCTAAGAACTAACTCTTAGGTCTCAGTACTGGCGAACGGCGTCCGATCCGGGTACCTACCACGTGGTCCCCAATCACACGTCCCACCCCAATGTCGCACCCCGCGCCGGAATCTCGTGCTAGGAAGAGGTCGCCCGAGCGTTACCTCCCTTCCTTCGACACAGTGCACCAAGGAGATCAGCACCATGAGAACTTCCTGGCCGCGTCGCGCGATTGCCGTTCTGGTCGGGGCCACCGGCCTCGGGCTCATAGCGTCCTCCGTCCATGCGCAGGGGTGCGAGCCCATCCGGTTCACCACGCCGATCGATCTGGGCGGGGAGGGCCAGGCCTATCAGCCGAGCCACCAGTGGCGTGTTACGCTGGGCTACCGGCGCCTGCACTCCAGCCAATTCTTCGTCGGCACCTCCCAGAACCCCGCGCTGGCTCCGGGCGGCGAGTCGCCGGTATTCGATATCCATTCCTTCGTCGCGAACGTCGGCTATTCGCTCTCCGACAGGCTGCAGGTGAGTGCGAGCCTGCCCTTCTCTACCGCGTCCATTTCACGGAAGTGGGCCGACTCCGCCCATCATGAGCAGCGGGCGACCGGTCTCGGCGACCTGAGCGCGCTGGGTGAGCTCTGGCTCCTGAATCCCCGGAGCCACCAGGGCGGCAATGTCGCGGTGGCGCTGGGCGTGAAGGCGCCGACCGGAAGCCACACCAAGGGGAGCACGTTCTACACCGCGACCGGCTCCGTGGCGTTTCCGGCCGATCAGACCGTGCAGCCGGGGGACGGCGGCTGGGCCGTCATCTTCCAGGCCCAGGCCTTTCAGCGGGTGAGAGAAGGGCTCTACGTCTACGGTTTCGGCTCCTATGTGGCGAGCCCCAGGGGGCAGAGCGATGCGCTCCTCGCCCCCACCGGCCCGGCATCCCTGGTCCACTGGTCCGTCCCCGACGTCTACCAGGCCCGCCTTGGTGCCGCGCTCTCGGTGTGGCCCTCGCAGGGCCTTACGCTGAGCCTAGGCGCTCGCATGGACGGAATTCCCCGGCGGGACCTGTTGGGCGGAGGAGACAGCACCACTGTGAAGCGCACCTCGCAGATCATCTTCGCCGATCCCGGGGTTTCGCTCAACCGGGGCAAGAGCAGCTTTACCCTGGGCATTCCGGTCCGAGTCCACGTCAACCGGATGAAGAGCCTGCTCGAGGAGCGCACTCCATCGGGCCAGCTCTCGGTCAATGGCGGCGGCTTCGCCAAGTACGTGGTCTTCGCCAGCTACTCGTACCGGTTTTGAGCGGCGCCGTGCGCGCGCTCGCCCTGTTGGCTCTCCTGCTGCTCCCCGCAGGCGCCGGCGCGCAGGAGATCGCCCCGGGGAAGCCCGCCCCCGAGATCGATCTTCGGACGCTCCAGGGCGGGCGGATCAAGCTCTCCTCGCTTCGGGGACATCCGGTGGCGGTGGTCTTCTGGGGCACCTGGTGCCCGCCCTGCCGGGAAGAATTCCCCGAGCTGGTTGCCGCGCACCGGAAATACCGCGAGGCAGGATTGGAAGTGCTCGCGGTGAATCAGAGCGACCAGGAGCTGAGCACCCGGGATGTGCTGGCGTTCGTGAAGGCATACTCCGCGGAATTCACCGTGGCCCTCGACTCGCGGGGCAAGTCGAGGCGGAGCTTTCGGCTGATCGCCCTGCCCACCACGGTGTTCATCGATGAAGCCGGGACCATTCGGCACGTTCATTCCGGTCCCATGAACGACGCGAACCTGGCCCGGGGCCTGGCGACCATTCTGCCACCGAAGCAGCCGGAGCCCTAGGGGGTGAGTCCCACCCGCCGCAGGATTTCCCGGTAGCGGACGCTCCTCCGGACGGAGTCGAACATCGGGTCGAAGGGAGAGAACGGGCCAGGCCACTCTTCCCTGGCGTCCAGCGCGCGTTCCATGGCGGACAGGGCCCGTGCGGTGTCCCCCAGGCCGAGATACGCGTAGGATCGCCGGGTTTCCGCCATCCAGGGTTGGGGCGTCTGGGCGTCCAGCTTCTGGAGGCCCAGCCGCGCGGTGGCGGGATCACCGGACTTCGCGATGAGATATTCCTTGATCGAAAACACCGGCAGTGCCAGCTCCGCGAGCTTCCGAGCCTCCTCGGGGCGCCTGAGCGCGAGCATGACCAGCGCTCCATTCCCGATGCTGGGCATGTTGCTCGGATCATTCTCGAGCGCCCGCCGGCTCTCGGTCAGGGCGCTATCCAGCTGGTGATCGAGGTAGAACAGGTAGGCCCCTTGGCTCAGCACCCCCGCCGAGGCGGGATCCGCGGCGCGGGCGGCCCGCAACTCCCGTATCGCCTCGGCGATGCGTCCACGGTTTCTGAGGTGTCGCGCGTACTGCATGATCGCTTCGACGTCGCGACCGTCGAGCCGCAGCGCGGTTTGAAACTCACTGCCGGCACTATCCCACTGGTGGTCGAACTGATACGCCACCCCCAGAGCGACATGGGGTTGCGCCAGGGTCGAGTCGAGCTCGAGCGCGCGTCGTGCGGCCCGCACCAGCTCGCCGTGGACGTCCTTTGCGGGGACATTCTGGTAGGTGGGAAAGAACCCCAGGGCCATGCTCAAGCCGGACCAGGCCCGCGCGTAAAGCGAGTCCTGGTGAATGGCCTCCCGGAACAGCTCAGCGCTTTCCTTGACGCTCTGGCTCCGCCGGTTGAGCTTCTCCTGCCCCTTGAGGTACAGGCGGTACGCCTCGTTGTTCGAGGTTCGCTGGTTGGGACCGAGCGCCTGGGCCGGGCCGATCGACTTCCCAAACCGTTTCCGCAGCGCAGCGGCCAGGGTGACGGCGATGGCATCGGCGGCTCCCGTCTGCCGGTCGGGGCTGATGGTGAAGTTGTCGCCCCAAACGCTCGCCGCATCGGTGGCGCGCGCGAGATCCGCCGAAAGGATCCAACCTCCGCGCTCTTGCCGTACGACGGCCGTCATCAGGTAGTCGGCCTTGAGCCTGGCGCCCGCCTCCGCCACATCTACTCCCATTTGTCCCCGGTACGCCCGCGCACCGCTCCGGCTCGTGATCTGAATGCCGGGAACTCGGGCCAGCGCGGAAGCCACGTCTTCGGTGAGCCCGCCGGCGACGAGCTCCATCGTGCTGTCGGTGTCGATATTGACGAAGGGCAACACGGACAGCCTGATCGGGAACGAAGGGCCGGTGGGGCGAGTGGCGACATAGGCGACCGTGCCGATCAGCCCGACCACCAGCCCCAGCGCCACCCACTTGACCGTCCGGGCAGGACGCCAAGCCGCTGGGCTGGCCGGAGCCGCCACTGAAGCCCCGGTCGCAGCCGCTCGGTCGAGTGAGTCCAGCAGCTCCCCCGCGCTCTGGGGCCGGGCGGCGGGAGTCTTCTCCAGACAGCGCGCAATGAGCTCCGCCACGGCGGGAGGGACATCGGCCCGGAGCGCCGTCACCGGTCGCGGCACCGTCCCGATGTGCGCGGCGATGACCAGGTGCAGTGACTCGTTGGGAAAGGGGGGCTTGCCGCTGAATACTTCGTAGGCCAGACAGCCGAACGAATAGATATCGGCACGGTGGTCGGTTGACGGATCCCCGGTGGCCTGCTCCGGCGCCATGTACGCCGGCGTCCCGATTACCGAGCCGGACTGGGTCAGGGTCGGTCCCGCGACATCCTTCAGGGCGGCGCTCACCGCCTTTGCGATCCCGAAGTCCGTGACCACCGCAGCGCCGCTCGAGAGCATCACGTTGTCCGGCTTGATGTCGCGGTGCACCACGCCATGCTCGTGGGCATACGCCAGGGCGCGGGCGACGTCCCGTAACACATTCAGGGCGTTGGAAACCGGCAGCGCCCCGTCCTGGCTCAGCCGTTCCCGCAGCGACGGGCCTTCCCCGTAGGGCATCACGAAGTACAGCGATCCCGCGACCTCTCCCGAATCGTAGAGCGGCAAGATGTTCGGGTGATTGAGCCGCGCCGCAATCTCGATCTCGCGAAGGAAGCGGTCGTGGCCCAGCGAAGCGGATACCTCGGGCCGAATCACCTTGATCGCGACGTCGCGGCCGTGTTTCAGATCCCGCGCCAGATACACCCGCGCCATGCCGCCACGCCCAAGCTCCCGCCCGACCTCATATCGGTCGCCGAGGAACTCGGGAAGAAGGCAGTCCGGCTCTTCCCGCGCGAGGTCGTCGAACCGCTCCGCCGCCCCGCGCTGGAGCAGCGGTGTGTCCCGCTCGCACTCGAAGACCAGATGGGTCAGCGCGCGCTGCCGGGCCGGATCACCGGCGCTCAGCTCGAGGATGAGGGCCTCTCGGTGCTCCGGCGCCGCATCGAGCACCGCATCCAGCAGCGGAGCCAGCTCGGCCCAGTTCGGCGGGAGGAGCGCCGCCTCCTCCCCGGGGTGATGCGAGACCGGGCCGCTCACTGCTCCAACGCTCGGCGGAGCAGCATGCGCGCCTTGACCCAGTCCCGCTGCACGGTTCGCGTGGTCACCTCAAGCGCTGCGGCAATCTCCTCGTCGTTCATGCCGCCGAAGAACCGGCAATCCACCACTCGCGCCATGCGGGGCTCAACCAGGGCCAGCCGCTCGATCGCGTCGCTGAGCTGCAGCATTGCCACCGGCTGGTCAGGTGCCGCGATCAACTCGTTGTCGAGGGTGATCCGATGCAGGCCGCCCTCCCGCTTGTGGGCCATGCGGGCCCGGGCCCGATCCACCAGGATGTGGCGCATGGCGACCGAGGCGAGCGCGAAGAAATGGGAGCGGTCCCGCCAGGCGATGCGGGAGTGGTCGACCAGCTTCAGGTAGGCTTCGTGGACCAGGCCGGTAGTGGAGAGGGTGCCACCGCCCTCGCGGCCGGAAAGCTGGCGCCGGGCGATAGCGCGCAGCTCCTCATACACCTCCGGCATGAGGCGATCCAGGGTGTCGCGCCGCCCGGTCAAGAGCTCGTTCAATGGGATGGGATCACGCGCGGATGGAACCATGTGCCCCGAGCCGTGGGGGGGCGGCCCTCACCCCGGAACTCCCCGATGTCGGATTGCCTGGGGATCTCTCGTGTTTGGGGATGAGGCAACGGAGCTCCCCCTTGCCCGATTGAACATGGAGCCTGGAGAGGGGGAAGGCAACCCGGCGCCTCCAACCCTATCGCGGAGATACGTCGATGCCAAACAGAAGTCTTGGGTCACTCGCCCTTCCGATCCTGCTCGCGCTCGCGTGCAACGACAGTGGTATCACCCCTCCGCCGCCGCCCCCACCGTCGCGCCCGCCGCCAGTTGCTTCAGTTACCGTCTCGCCCGGCGCGCCCAGCATCCTGGTGGGCGACACGGTGCAGCTCTACGCCACCGCCAAAGACGCTCAGGGCAAGATGCTGAGCAGCCGCGCCATCGCCTGGAGCTCGAGCGCCGAAGCCGTCGCGACGGTCAATGCCACCGGCCTCGTAACCGGCGTGTCGGTCGGCGGCCCGGTGAGTATTACCGCCACCAGCGAGGGCCAGCCCGGCACCGCGCAAGTTACGATTGCTGCCCCCGCGCCGGTCGCATCAGTCACCGTCTCCCCCGGCGCACCCAGAATCCCTGTGGGCACCGTCGTGCAACTCTCCGCCACTACCAAAGACGCCCAGGGCAACACACTCGGTCGCCGTGTCATTGCATGGAGCTCGAGCGCCGAGGCCGTCGCGACGGTCGATGCCGCCGGCCTGGTGACCGGCGTGTCGGTCGGCGGCCCGGTGACGATCACCGCCACCAGCGAGGGCCGGCCCGGCTCCGCGCAGGTTACGGTTGCCGCCTCCGTGCCGCTTTCGCTCGCCTCGGTGTCGGTGGGCTTTGAACATACCTGCGGGCTCACTCCCGCCGGCGAGGCATGGTGCTGGGGCGACAACGGCGACTTTCAGACGAACCTCCCGGTGCAGATCAACCGCGGCATGACCTTTTCCAGTATCCATGCCGGTGGCGAGTATACCTGCGCCCTTTCCGTCCTGGGAACGGCGTTCTGCTGGGGCGACAATCACCACGGCCAGCTGGGCACCGGTAGTACGACAACCAGCTTCGCACCCACTGCGGTAACCGGCGGGTTCACCTTCACGACCCTCACCACCGGATTCTTCCACACCTGCGGGCTCTCTGTGGGCGGGAGCGCCCGCTGCTGGGGCAACAACTGGAATCACGCGGTGGGCGATGCGTCTTCCACCGACCGTAGCACTCCGACCCTGGTGGCCGGCGGGATTCACTTCGCGGCGATTTCCGCCGGCTATGAACACACCTGCGCGCTCTCCCAGGACGCTGCCGTCTGGTGCTGGGGCCGGAACGACGAAGGCCAACTGGGCGATGGCACCCTGACCAATCGATCCTCGCCGGTGCCCGTTCTGGGCGGCCACCTCTTCGAATCCATCGTCGCGGGGGGCTTCCACACTTGCGCTCGTAAGGTCACCGGAGAGGTCTGGTGCTGGGGCTACGGGGAGTCCGGTGCTCTGGGCGATGGGACTTCGAGCGACCGCAACACGCCCGTCATGGTGACGGGTGGAGACGCCTTCGTCTCGGTGACCGCCGGCATGGAGAACACCTGTGGCCTGCTGGAGTCCGGCCTGCTCAAATGCTGGGGCCTCAACGACGTCGGCGAAGTTGGCGATGGCACCACCACCCACCGGTCCACGCCGGTCAGCGTGAGCGGCGGCCATGCCTTCCTGATGATTGCCACCGGGCCCAGCTATCACACCTGCAGCCTCGCGGCCGGCGGCGTTCCCTGGTGCTGGGGCTGGAACGAGGGCGGCCAACTGGGAGACGGCTCCTTCGTCGATCGAATCGTTCCCACCGCGCTTGCCAGGGTGCTCATGGGCGTGCAAGGCGTTGCCGCGCCCACCCCCTCAGGCTTGCGCGAATCGTCGGCGCGCCATCGAGTCGAACAGAGGAGCCAGATCCGCGGCCGTCGTGGAATTGTCCAGCGGCCCGGCAAGGAATAGGAGCTCACCCACAGGGTGCACGGAAACCGAAGGGGCCGATTTCGATCCTGAGATCGGCCCCTTCGCTAGGCAGCGTGATGTCGGAGTACGGGGCGACCTCTCGTGTGTAGAGATGAGCAAGGGCCCTGAACACGTGGAGTACCATGACGTTCCGACACCCGAGCGAGGAGAGGTTATGCCATTTCAAAGCCGATTGTTCGCAACTCTCAGTGCGGCGCTGGTGGTTGGCGCCTGCGGCGAGCTTCCACCTGCCCCCGCCCCGCCCCCGCCTCCGCCGGCGGAGCCGGGCTACTCCATCGTCGTGTCGGCGCCCAGCATCGGCAGCGCGCAGGGGTCATCGGGCAGCGGGACCATGGTGAACATTCTGCGCACCAACTTCACCGCGGCGGTGACCCTGAGCGTCGAACATCTCCCCCACGGGGTAGTGGCCCACTTGTCCCCCGACAATCCCGTTTCCGGCAGCGCCACGCAGCTCTGGCTGTCCGTGGCGGGCAGCGCGGTCCCCGGCACGTATTCCAATCTGGTGGTGCGCGGGGTGGCTTTGGGCCTCGCCGACCGGATCGCGCCGCTCACGCTGACGATCAGGGAGGCACCCTTCACCTTTACCCTGTCATCGCGGGCGATCAGCCTCTCGGAGGGACCTTCGACGGCGACCACCACAGTCAATATCGTCCGCAGCAACTTCGCCGGCCCCGTCACGCTCTATGTCGAAGAGAATGGTCATGGGAGCTTGCCGGCCGGGGTGACCGCTGCGTTCGCACCCAATGTCACGGCTGGCAACAGTTCGGTGCTTACCTTCACGGTGGGGCTCGCGGCAGTCCCGGGCGTCTACGCGCTCTATGTCTACGGTCAGGCTTCGACTGGCTCGTTCGACGGCGGGCTCCTCGGGCTCACCATTGAACCGGCCCTGGGCGCCGGGCTGATCCAACAGTGGGCTACCACGGCAACGGCAAGTTCGCAGTGGAGCGATGAAAGCGGGGCAGCGCGACAGGCGACCGGTGCTCCGGACGTCGGCGTGAACACCTGCGGTGAGGACGACGTGCATCATGCGTGGTCATCGCTGGCGCCCGGCAACGGGGAATGGCTCGAGCTGACCTACACGACGCCGGTGCAGCCGACCATGATTCGGATCCATGAAAACTGGTCGCCGGGCAGCATCGTGAAGGTCGAGGTGAAGGATGCCGCGGGTCAGTACACCGTGGTTTACACGGCGCCGGTGACGAGCCCTGGGTGCCCTCACACGCTCGAGATCCCGGTGAGCGGAGTGGCAGCGCGGATCTCCGCGGTACGGATCAGCGTCGATCAGTTGGCCCACCAAGACTGGAACGAGATCGACGCCGTGCAACTGGTGGGACATCCCTAATCCCTTGGGACTAGGCCATGTGGCCAGGTGGCGCACCGCCTTGGTTCCAAGTACCTACCGGTCACACTCAGGGATCGAGGCAACATGTTCCGGTACGGGCTGGTCCTGCTGGGCATCGCGGCGGCGGTCGGCTGCAAGTCCGATGGCATGTTAGAAACCGACGGCAAGATCTTTATCTCCTTGGTGACCGGCGCGACCGTCGAACAGGGCGGATCTCGGGTGGTGACCGTGAGCCTCACTCGGACCGGAGGCTTCGGCGGAGCCGTTGACGTGACGGTGACCGGCGCGCCGTCCGGGGTCACCGCCACCGTCTCGAACCTGCAGACGACCGGCGCGCTCTCGTCGGCCACCGTCACCATCGTCGTGGGAACCGAAGTCGCGCCGGCGGCGTACCAGCTCGTGGTGCACGGCACCGGCAGCGGAGTCACTGAGGTTACCCAGACGCTCACGCTCACCGTCACCCCGGGCACTCCCGAGTTCGTGCTGGACACCCTGGCGACCGGGATGAGCCACCCCCTCTACGTCACCACACCGCCCGGAGATCGCGGCCGCTTGTTCGTGGTGGAAAGGACCGGGGCGATCCGCATCATCAAGAACGGCGTCCTCCAGGCCACGCCGTTCCTCGACATTACGGCGCGGGTCTCGACCGGCGACGAGCAGGGCATTCTGGGCATGGCGTTCCCTCCGGACTACGCGACCAGCAAGTACTTCGTCGTGTACTACGTCAACCCGGCGGGCGAGACGGTGCTGTCGCGCTTCCATGCCGGGAGTGCGACCTCCGACATCGCCCTCTCCGGTGAGGACACGTTACTGACAATTCCGCAGCCGGGCGGTGACCACAACGGAGGGATGCTTGCATACGGGCAGGATGGCTACCTGTACCTGAGCGTCGGCGACGGCGGCTGCTGTGGCGACCCTGGTGGGCACGGCCAGGATCGCACCGAGCTGCTCGGCTCGATCCTGCGGCTCAACGTTGGGCCCACCGGCCCCTATCAGATTCCCGCGACCAACCCGTGGGCGAACCACGGCCTGTTTCGGCACGAGCTCTGGAACTACGGCCTTCGCAATCCGTTTCGCTTCAGCTTTGACCGGCAGACGGGTGACATGTACATCGGCGACGTGGGTGACGAGAATCGGGAAGAAATCGACGTCCTGCCTGGTAGCAGCGTCGGCGGGGAGAACCTCGGCTGGCGGATCATGGAGGGCACGCAGTGCTTTGGCGGGGGAACATCCTGCAACATGGCTGGGCTCACCCTGCCGGTATGGGATTACTCGCACAACCAGGGGTGTTCGGTCATCGGCGGGTTTGTGTACCGGGGCGCGGCGATCCCCTCGCTCCGAGGCACGTATTTCTACACCGACTTCTGCGCAGCGTGGATCGAGGCGTTCCGCTGGGTCGGCGGCGTGGCGAGTGCCGGCCGGCGATACCTGTTGCTCGCCTCGAATGAGTTTCCCAACAGCTTCGGAGAAGACGCCGACGGCGAGCTGTACATCACGTCGGAGTCGGGGAACGTCTTCAAGGTGGTCGAGAAGACCCGCTGACGACGCGATGCTCCGTTCGCTCGTGCGGAGTTGGCCGACGGATACGACTTGTCCTTCGATGCCTGAAGCGTCACTCCGTCGAGCGCCATGTTCATACATCCGCGCGTCGGCCGCCCCCCGCGTGGCTGGTCCGGCCCGGGGACAGGCGAGGCGCAGTCGGCCGCAATTCTGCAAAACACATGTTTCGGGGGGTGCCCCGGCATAACCCGGCGAACAATGGTTGCACTCGCTCACGATGTGGCGCGAGTTTCGCGGACCTCCGATGCTCATCTGCGATTCATGAAGCCACCGCGGCCACGCGGCGATTTCCCTTTGAAGTTCATCGTGCTCCCGCGAAAACTGCACAGAAACTCTACAGCGATGGGCATTTCGACACCTCAAACCGGTGCAAACTCGGTCGTGCGGAACCGATGTGTGGCTCGGAGATGATTCGGGCGTCACTAGCTCGTTACTTGCTCCCGTATTCGCCATTCTCCGCACTAAGGCATCGGGCATGGTCGGCACGTGTTCACCTCCACGGCGCCACGATCCCGCCCTCCTCCCGCCCGCCGGGAGCGGGGCGAACGCCTTCGGCGTACTGGGGAGGCTCATTCGCCGGATCCGATACGAGCTGGCGATGGTGGGCCTCGTGTCGGGTCTGGCCGCTCCGGCCCAGGCCCAGGACCCGCGCGCCGACAGCCCCCATGGCAAGCTGGCCATCGCCTGCATCACGTGTCACACCTCGGACGGCTGGCGTCCCGCCCGGATCGGTCCGGACTTCAAGCACGCCAGCTTCGGCTTCCCGCTGCAGGAAGCCCATGCGGCGGTGACCTGCTCCGGGTGCCACACATCGCTGGATTTCAGCAAGGTTCAGAAGACCTGCGCCGGCTGCCACCGGGACGTGCACCAGGGTGAGCTGGGCGTCGACTGCGCCCAGTGCCACAACGTCCGGGCCTTTACCGATCGCTCACCGCAGCTTCGGGCCCACGCACTCACCAGGTTTCCCCTCGAGGGCGCGCACCGATCGGTCGACTGTGCCAGCTGCCATACCCGCCGTTCCGGGGTCAGCCTGGTGTTTCGTGGCGCGCCGACCGAGTGCGTCGGGTGCCACCGGATCGATTTCGACAAGACCACCAACCCGAGCCATCCGGCCGCCGGCTTTCCCACCGAGTGCGCCTCCTGCCACACCAATGTGACGTGGCACAGCGCCACTTTCGATCACAACACCACGCACTTTGCCCTGACCGGGGCCCACCAGGCGGCGAACTGTCAAGCGTGCCACGGTGATGGCGTTTACAAGGGCAAACCGACCACCTGCGTATCCTGTCACCAGGTGTCGTTCAATCAGACTCGAGCCCCGCCGCACCAGGCCGCCAAGTTGTCGACCGACTGCGCCAGCTGCCATACCACGGCAACCTGGACCGGCGCGGCCTTCGACCACAACACCACGCAGTTTCCCTTGACCGGCGCCCACCGCGCGGCCAACTGCCAGGCCTGTCACGCCGACGGACTGTACGTGGGGAAGGTGACCACCTGCGTGTCCTGTCACCAGACGGCCTACAATCAGACCAAGACGCCGGCGCACCTGGCGGCGGGGTTCCCGACCAGCTGCACGACCTGCCATACCACGGTGACCTGGACCGGGGCGGTCTTCAATCACAACACCACCCAGTTCCCGCTGACCGGGGCGCATCAGGCGGCCAATTGTCAGGCGTGCCACGGCGACGGGGTCTACCATGGTAAGCCGACCACGTGCGTCAGCTGTCACCAGACCGATTTCAGCGGGACCACCAGCCCGCCCCACCAGGCGGCGGGGTTCCCGACCAGCTGCACGACCTGCCATACCACGGTGACCTGGACCGGGGCGGTCTTCAATCACAACACCACCCAGTTCCCGCTGACCGGGGCGCATCAGGCGGCCAATT
>JBGPLG010000047.1:0-31878 GCA_041486305.1 Gemmatimonadota bacterium | reverse complement strand
TACATCCCCGACACGCTCCGCGTCTGGGTGGAATGTCCCTCCTGCACGCCGGTGGTCTCCTCGGCATTTGCCCCCGAGGCGGCGAAGTCCCTCGGCGGCATCCGGCCGTATTCGCTCATCGCGGCCACCTGGCAGCTCGCGTTCGGCGTGCAGGCGAGCAAGCTGGATGGCCCGCTGGACGGGGCCAAGGTCATCGGATATGACTGGACCGGGAGCGCCGGTCCGGCCACCGAATCGGAAGGATTCGTGGTACTGACGCCGGGAATCGGGGAGAACCTGCAACCGGACTTCGGTTACCTGGACTGGAAGCCGTTCTCCATCGTCAAACTCAAGGCCACGATCGCCCCGACCCCCCTGCGCCAGGCCCCGGGCGTGCCCCTGGCAATGAATGTGGTGACGAGCGGATCGCTTCCCGCGCATGTCACCTATCGTTGGGATTTCGGCGACGGACCGCCGGTGGTCAGCGTGAGCGATAATCCGAACACCCAGCACCCTTATGCGGCCGTCGGCAACTACCCGGTTGTCGTGGACATCCTGGATGCCGCGACCCAGCAACCCATCGCCAGGGCCACGGCCACGGCGAAGATCTCGGTTCCGAGGCCGGTTTGGCGGGTGACCTCCTTCGTGCTGCAGAGCTCGCAGGGGCCGACACCGGATCCCCTGTTGGACGACGCCCAGCGGTTTCGAGATGACCTGGCTCCACTCCTGGTAACGCCGGACCACGGACTCATCTTCCTCCTGGACCAGAACTACCAGGGGCCAGCGCCGGTGGTATTCCAGTCATACTTCCCGATCGTGCACCTGCAGGTCGCCTTACCGTTTGTCACGGACCTGCAACTGGACGACCTGGGCTTCTTCGCATACGGTGGATTTGAGTTGGCGCAGATCTGCACCGGCCCCCTATCCGGGGGGTGCGATATCAACACGCTGACTGTTTCCGGGGACCTGCATGCCGGGACGCTAGGGGGAACCAGTCTAGGGACATTCGGCGGATTCCCGCCGGTCGAGACCGTCACCTTTCAGTTCAACTCGACCAAGAATGGCCAGCTGCTCACCGGCACGATCAAAATGACCGACCTCCTGCACACCATTCAGGGGAACATTACCGGCACGCGGCTTGACGTCTGGTCATTCTCGGCGACGTTGGAGCCGTAGCCGGAATCAGCGGAGCGAGTTGGGTCCATGACGGGGGCCGGCGCGAGCCGGCCCCCGTTACATTCTCCGCACCACCGTCCCGGATCATCGATGCACCATCCCCGCTCCGCCATCGCCGCGCTCGCCGCGCTCCTCCTCGCGAGCCCGGCTGCCGCGCAGTTCCACCCGCCGCGGGAAAGCGTGCTGGATCGCTTGGTCCGCTATGCCCGCATCAACACCCAGTCGAAAGAGGACGCAGGGAAGACGCCGAGCACCGACGCCCAGTTCGACCTGGCCCGCCTGCTGGCTCGGGAGCTGACCGCACTCGGCGCCGAGCGGGTCCGGGTGAGCGACCACGCCATCGTCTACGGGCTGCTGCCCTCGAATCTGGCGGCGGGCGCCGCGGCGCCGGCGGTGGGGTTCATCGCCCACATGGACACGGCGCCCAACGAGCCGGGCGCCGGCGTCAATCCCATCATCCATCGCAACTACCAGGGGGGAGACATCGTGCTCCCCGCTGATACCTCCCGGGTGATCCGCGTGGCGGAGAATCCCGGCCTCAAGGACCTGATCGGCGACGATATCGTCACCTCCGACGGCACCACACTGCTGGGCTCCGACGACAAGTCGGGCTGCGCCGAGATCATGACCTTGATCGATCTGTTGCGGAGCAACCCTCAGCTCCCGCACGGAGCCATTGCCGTGGCGTTCATGCCGGACGAGGAGGTGGGTGGCGCGGTGGAGTATTTCGACATCGCGGGTTTCGGCGCGCGACTCGCCTACACCGTGGACGGCGGCTCGCTGGGCGGCGTGAACGACGAGACCTTCAGCGCGCGGACCGCGTACGTCACCTTCACGGGCCGGGACGCCGCCCCGGTGAAGGGCCGGCTGGTGAATTCGCTGTACGCCGTCAGCGACTTCGTGGCCCGGATTCCCGAGCCCCTCCGCCCCGAGAACGTCGAGGGGCGCGACGGCTACGTGCACCCGTACACCGCGACGCTCAATACCGGTGAATCGACCCTGAAGCTCCGGCTCCGGGCCTTCAAGACCGCCGAACTCGATGCCCAGGAGGCGATGCTCCGGGGCGTGATGGACAGCGTCGCGCGCCGGTACCCCGCGGTGAAGGTCTCGCTCACGGTCAAGCCGTTCTATTCCAACATGAAGGACAGTCTAAACCGTTACCCCGCCCTCATCGCCAACGCGATGGAGGCCACCGGGCGCGCCGGCCTCACGCCGAGCCTGACCGCCATCCGCGGCGGCACCGACGGCTCGAACCTGACGAGCCGGGGTCTCCCGACACCCGATCTGTTCACCGGGGGCCACAATTTTCACACCCGGCTCGAATTCAATTCCCGCCGCGGCATGGAGAAGACGGTGGAGATGCTGGTTCAACTGGTCCAAATCTTCGCCTGGCAGCCCTGATTCCGGACCCGCGAATGCCCTGATACGCGGTGTTAGATTTCCGGCCCGATGATCCTCGCCATTTTGCAGGGCCTGGCACTCGCCCAGGATTCTTCCGCCGCGTACAGCGGCCGGGCCAACCGGATACGGGTGACCGCGCCGCGCATCGAGGCCACCGCCGTCATCGACGGGAAGCTGGACGAGGCGGCCTGGGCCCGCGCCGCGCGGCTCACCGGTTTCTCCCAGTACCAGCCGGTGGACGGCCAAGCCGCCGAGGAGCCGACCGAGGTGCTGGTCTGGTACGGACCCGACGCGATCTACTTCGGCATCCGGGCCACCGAGATCCACGGAGACGTGGTGCGCGCCACCCGGGCCAACCGGGACAACATCACCAGCGAAGACAACATCCAGATTCTGCTCGATACCTACAACGACCATCGCCTCGCGTTCCTCTTCAGCGTGAACGCCCTCGGCGTGCAGGCCGATGGCACCCGGAGCGACCAGTTCGGCGGCGGCGCGGGCGGCC
Organism: Gemmatimonadota bacterium; assembly: GCA_041486305.1. Classification (GTDB taxonomy): domain Bacteria; phylum Gemmatimonadota; class Gemmatimonadetes; order Gemmatimonadales; family GWC2-71-9; genus JABFSM01. The sequence goes on along the minus strand of JBGPLG010000047.1, from coordinate 28,817 downwards.
GGTCCGCCACCGGGGGCGGCAACTCGAACATGAATCCGCTCGAGGGGAATGTGGACCTCAATCCCGACTACGTGTTCGAGTCGAAGGGCCGGCTGGTGCCCGGGGGATACGAGGTGGAGGTCCGGATTCCCTTCAAGAGCCTGCACTACCAGGACAAAGCGGAGCAGGCCTGGGGCATCAACGTGCTGCGGCGGGTGCAGCACAGCGGGTTCCAGGATTCCTGGACCCCGGCGGTGCGGGCCAACGCCAGTTTCCTGGGCCAGTCCGGCGCGCTGGAGGGGATGCATGACCTGAGGCGCGGGCTGGTGCTCGAACTGACGCCTACCGCGACCGGAAGGCTGGATGGAACTCCCGCCGTGCCTACCGGGTGGGACTATCAGAGCGCCGGCGAGGTCGGGGGCGACGTACGCTGGGGCATCCGGCAGAATCTCACCATGAACGGCACCTGGAACCCGGACTTCTCCCAAGTCGAAGCCGATGTGGGCCAAGTGGTGCTGAACGAGCGGTTTGCCCTCTTTTACCCTGAAAAGCGGCCGTTCTTTCTGGATGGCCTGGAGTTGTTCGACACCCCGAATCAGCTGATCTACACCCGGAGCATCTTCGCGCCCCGCGCCGGGGTCAAGCTGGCCGGCAAGCTCTCGCGCACCAATCTCGCCGCCATGACGGTGGCCGACGACGGCATCTACTCCTGGGGCGGAGGACACACACCGGTGTTCGGAATCCTCCGGGCCCGAACCGATCTGCACCGCAACTCGACGCTGGGCGCAGTGGTGACCGACCGGGAGGACGGAGATGATCACTCGCGGCTCGCCGGGGCCGATTTCCGGGTGTACCACTCGAAGCTCTACTACGTCGAGCTGCAAGCGGTGCAATCGTGGACCGACAGCGGGGCTGCCAGGCTGCGGGGGCCGCTGCTCCAGGCGGCCTGGGACCGCACCGGCCGCGCGTGGGGCTTTCACTACAACGTGCAGGCGGTCGCGCCGGGGTTCAAGGCGGCCACCGGCTTCGTGAACCGCACCGGGATCGTGAACGCCAACATCTTCAACCGGATCAGCTTCTACGGCAGACCGGGCGCGCTGCTGCAGACCTACACCGCCTTCATCGGGTTCGGCCGGATCTGGGACTATTCCCACCTCGGCAATTCCGCCATCGAGGGGAGCGAGTCGATCTCTCCCAGCGCGACGTTGCGGGGCGGCTGGCAGCTCAGCGGCAATTTCGGTCGCAACTTCTACTCCTACGATCCGGACCTCTACGCCGGGCTCACGGTGGAAACCACCGGAGGTCCGATTCCCTTCAGCGTGCCCGGACCGGAGCGCAACCAGCTGAGCGGCTCGATGCGGGTGACCACACCCACCTACCGCCAGTTCACCGCCACGGCCAGCGTGGCCGCGGGCACCACGCCGATCTTCCGGGAGGCGGCTCCGGGGCGAAGCCTCCGGCTGGACGCGTCGGTGGATATCCGACCCACGGCGGCGCTCCGGAGTACGCTGCAAGTGAGCCGCCTCACCATCGACCGGCGGCGGGACGGGTCGAGGTTCTCTTCCGAGACGATTCCCCGCCTCAAGGTGGAATACCAGCTGAACCGGGCCCTTTTCCTGCGGGTGGTAGGGCAGTACACCGCCAGCCGGCGGAGCGAGCTGGTGGATCGCAACGGGGGCCGGATTCTTTCCGGAGGAAGCCCGGTGACCGGCACCGCCACCAACGAGCTCCGGATCGACTGGCTGTTCAGCTACCGCCCGACGCCGGGTACGCTGGTGTACCTGGGATACGGCTCGACGATGGACGAGCAGCCGCTGGTTGCGCCGAGCCGACTGCGCCGGACGACCGACGGGTTCTTTGGCAAAGTGAGTTACGTGTTCAGGATGTAGGACGCTACGACGCTACGACGCTAGGAGGCCTCCCTCCTCCCTCCTCCCTCCTCCCTCCTCCCTCCTCCCCACCTTCCAACGCTCCCACCCCACCCCGTGTCCAACGACCTATAGTCATTCTGACCATAGTCCCCGCGCCGAGGAGCCACCCATGCCGCCGGGCCGAGCCCACCCGAACGTCGACGACCTCCCGCCGCTCCGGCCGGTCGAGACCCTGATCCTGATGATGCTCACCGCCGGGGACCGCCACGGGTACGGCCTCCGCCAGGACATCATCGACCACACGAGCGGCCGGGTGGCGCTGGAGGCCGGCAATCTCTATCGCCACCTGCGCCGACTCGAGGCGGGTGGCTGCCTGGCCGAATCGGACCGTCCCCCGACCCACCAGGATGAGCGCCGGATCTACTACCACCTCACGCCGGTGGGCCGGAGGGTACTGGCGGCGGAAATGGTACGGCTGCGCTCGCTGGTCCGGCTGGCGGAGGAGCGGCGAGTGATTTCGCCGCTGCGCCCATGAGCCGGAGCCCGGGCGAGCGGCTCTACCGGATCCTCCTCCGCCTCTATCCGGAGCAGTTCCGCCGCCGCTACCAGGCGGAGATGCTCGAGTTCTACCGGGACCGCCGGGCCGCGGTCGGGACGGGCGTGCGCGCCAAGCTCCGGCTCTGGGCCCTCCTCCTTGCCGACGTGGTGGCCACGGCCGCGACGGAGTATGGAACGCTGGTGACGGCCGGTTTCCATCGACCTCCAAGACGGGAGCGCATCATGGACACCCTGTTGCAGGACCTTCGACTGGCCCTCAAGGGACTCGCGCGCGCGCCGGCCTTCACCGCCGTCGTGCTGGTGACCCTGGCCCTCGGCATCGGGGCCAACACGGCGATCTTCAGCGTGGTCAACGCGGTACTCCTCAAGCCGCTGCCCTACACGGAAGCGGACCGGGTGGCAGTGGTCTGGCACCGCAACAGCACCGGACTGACCTACAACGCCGAGTCTCCACCTGAGTATTTCGACCTCAAGGAGCAGCTGCGCGCCTTCGACGCGGTCGCCGCGGTCCGGGGACAGTCCTCCACCATCGTGGGAGACGGAGGGGAACCCGAACGGCTCTCGGCCTACGTGGTGACTCCCGGTTTCTTCGACATCCTCGGCGCCCGACCCGCGATGGGGCGCGGGTTCCGCGCCGACGACGGAACGGCCGGCGCGGAGAAGGTGATCCTGATCAGTCACGGCCTCTGGCGGAGACGATTCGGCGGGGACCCGGACATCCTGAGCCGCAAGGTTAACATCGGCGGGTTCATCCGGACCATCATCGGCGTGATGCCGGTGGGAGTCGGCTTCCCCGATGCCCCGGTGGGGTTCCTCCGGGACCGGGCCGATTTCTGGATCCCCAGCGATTACGAATCGCTTCGGGGCGAGGGCCGGGGCAATCAGTTCATCTCGGTTCTGGCGCGGCGAGGAGAGGGCGTCGCCAAAGGAGCCGGACAGGCCGACCTCGATCTGGTTTCCGCCCGGCTCCGCAGCGGATTCCCGGACCGGTACGGGGAGCAGGCGGTGAAGGGGTGGAAGTTCGTGACGGTGCCGCTCCGGGACCAGATGGTGGGGGCGATCCGGCCGACGCTGCTGGTGCTGGTGGGCGCGGTGGGCCTGGTGCTGCTGATCGCCTGCGTCAACGTGGCCAACCTCCTGCTGGCACGCGGAGCGCTGCGGCAACGGGAGGTCGCCGTGCGCCTGGCGCTGGGCGCCGGGCGGGCCCGGCTGCTGCGCCAGATGCTGACCGAGAGCACGATGCTGGCAATCGCCGGAGGCGGGCTGGGCGTGCTGCTCGCCTGGGTGGGCGTGCCGCTGCTGCTGCACCTCGATCGGGGCAACATTCCCCGAATCGACGATACCAGGCTCTCCGGTACGGTGCTGGGTTTTTCCCTCGGGATCTCGCTGCTCACCGGCCTGCTGGTGGGCGTCGTTCCCGCCCTCCAGCAATCTCGCACCGACTTGCGGGGAGCCCTGGGCGAGGGGGCCCGTGGTTCCAGCGACGGCCCGGGCCGGCGGCGGCTCCGCTCTGCCCTGGTGGCGGCCCAGATCGCGATGGCCCTGGTGATCCTGGTGGCGGCGGGACTGCTGGGGCGCAGCTTTGCCGCACTGCAGACCGTGGATCCCGGATTCTCCCCTGCCGGGGTGCTGTCGATCGAAGTCAATCTTCCCCGGGTCAAATACGACAGCTCCAGCAAGATTGTCGCATTCTACGAGCAGGTGGTTGCGCGGGCCGCCCTGATTCCCGGGGCCACGGCCGCGAGCGCCATCTACCCCCTGCCGCTGGGGGGCGATGGATGGAGCGGCTCGATCGAAGTGGAGGGGCTGGTGCCGAACCCCGGCGATCCCGAGCCCCATGCCGAATACTCGGTGGCGATGCCGGGATACTTCCGGACGGCGGGCGTGCCACTCAAGTCGGGGCGCGAGTTCACTTCCGCCGATGCCAGGGAGGCGCCGCTGGTGGGGGTCATCGACGAGCGTCTGGCGCGGAAGTACTGGCCGGGCCAGAACCCGATCGGGAAACGATTCAAGGGCGGCGACGACTGGACGACGGTGGTGGGCGTGGTGGGTCACGTCCATCGGGCCGGTCCAGCCGACGAGGGCGAGGGCCAGATCTACATGCCGCTGGCCCAGTACGCCCAGCGCGGGATGGCGGTGGTGGTGCACACCGCGGGCGACCCCACTGTGTTAATGCCGGCCCTTCGGCAAGCGATCCGGGCCCAGGATCCCGATCTGCCCACCGCCGGGATACAGACCATGGACCAGCTCGTGATCCGGGCCACCGCGCGTCAGCGGTTCAACATGCTGATGCTGGCCGTCTTCGCGCTGGTGGCGCTCGGGCTGGCAAGCGTCGGAATCTACGGGGTTATGTCGTACCTGGTGGCACAGCGGACCCGGGAAATCGGGATCCGCATCGCGCTCGGCGGACAGCCGAAGGATATCCGCCGCATGATAGTCCGGGAGAGCCTGGTGATCTCCGTCTCGGGCCTTGCCGTCGGGGCCCTGGTTTCTCTGGCGTTATCGCGGGCGGTGGCCAGCCTGCTCTTCGGAATCCAGGCCACCGATCCTCCGACGTACATTTCGATCGCCCTCCTGCTTCTGACCGTGGCGGCCGCGGCGTCCTTTGGGCCGGCCCGGCGCGCCACCAGGGTCGACCCGTTGGTGGCATTGAGGGAGTAGGGAAGAGGGTTGAGGGAGGAGGAAGGAGGGAGGAGGTTGTGAGACAATTGGCAGCGCGAAGCGTCCCTCCCGATATTGAGCGGGTGGACCCCAACCGAGGAGTACCCGATGACCGTCAAAGAGACCAAGCTCAAGGCCAAGGCCGGCGTCAAGATGGCCGCCGCGCTGGCCGGCGCAGCAGGCAAGAAGGTCAAGAACCGGCTGGTCGAGGCGGGCGATGCCGCGCTGATCAAGCTGAGTGAGGGTGCCCGGAAGCGGAAGCGGACCCGGGCGCTCAAGACGGCCGGCAAGGTGGCCCTGGTGACCGGTGCCGCGGCCGCCGCAATCCTGGGGGGCCGGGCGATGATGAAGCGGCGGAGCAAGAGCTAGTGGCGCCTGGCCCGCTTCGGGCCCTGGCCGGCGCGACGCTCCTGGCCGGAGCCGGCTGCAACAGCCAGGGGGTCGATCCCCCGGCGGAAATCACCTACATGGCCCGCCTGAGCGGCGCGGACGTCCGCCCCGCCCCGGTCGCGACGGCCGCCACGGGCACCGGCGTCATCTCCATCGCCGACGGCAGCGTCACCATGAGATTCAACCTCACGGTGACGCCCATGACGGACGTCACCGCGGCGCACCTTCACGTGGGAGGGCCCGAAGAGGTCGGAGCCCTGGTGGTGGACCTCCTGCCGGTTCCGCCGCACCTGGGGGCATTCTTCGGACTGCTGACGTCCGGAACGATCCGAGCCTCGAACCTGCTCGGCGGCGAGACCATCGAGTCCCTGACCACCAAGATCCGCAATGGCAACGCATACATAGACGTCCACACGGTGGCGAATCCCGACGGCGCCATTCGGGGTCAAGTCCTTGTCCTATAGGATCGGAGCGGTGCGATGAAATACCTCGCCACGGCGGGTTTGCTGCTGCTGCTGGGTTGCCCCGGAGCGAAGCCGATCCGGGAGCTGCTGGACGATCCGTCCCGCTACGACGGCAAGACGGTCCGGATCGCCGGCCAGGTCAAGGAGGCGGCGGGCGTGCTGGGGTACGGCGCCTACCAGATCGACGACGGCACCGGGACGCTCACGGTAATATCCCAGGGGGGCGGTGCCCCCCGGGTCGGAGCCAAGGTCGGAGTGGAAGGAACCTTTCGTGCCGCCTTTACGCTGGGCAGCCGGAGCGTGGCCGTCCTGATGGAGACCCGGCGCAGAAATCCCTAGCGCGCTTTAGTACAGGCCCGGGTACCCGCCGATCCGCGACGTCACGATGCCGACAACCGCGAACACGACGATTGCGCACACGATCGCCGCGATGGTGTAGCCCAGGGACTTGTCCGCGGGGGCCTTCATCATCACCGGCACCCCGAGGAAGAGCAGGTACAGGGAGTAGAGCCCGCCCAGCAGCGCCAGGATCCCGAGGGAGGGGATCAACAGGAAGATTCCCGCAACCCAGGACGCGGTGCTGGAATACGCCATCAGCTTGAGCGCCTGGGTCTGGCTCTTGGTGCCTCCGAAAGTCGGTGCCAGGGCGTCGACAATCAGGGCCATGATGAACACCCCGACCAGCGTCAAGACGTACTGGACCGCCACCCGGGTGAGGCTGGTGCCGATCGGAATCCGGAAGGACGTGCCCAGCACGCTGATGCCGATGACCGAAAACCCGATCAGGCTCGCCAGTGCCGGGATGGCGGCCAGGGGCATGATGTATCCGGTGTAGAGGGCGGCCGTGCTGGTCGACTCCGCCTCGATGACCGGCCATTCCTTCTGGGGTGTGAGCAGAACGCCCTTGACGCGATCGACCAGACTCATGCGGACTCCTTGTTGGAGTGGACGGTGACGATGGTCTAGCTGCCCGGCTTCCAGGCAGGTTCGAGCAAACCACGGAAAAAACCGAGCGGGAGGATCAAGCCGCTCGCCACGTCGATCAGCTCCAGCCTTTCGGGGCCGCGTGCCAGGATCCACGTGCCGTCGGGCGACCAGCTCATCCGCCCATCCGGGAAAGGGTGGCCCGGGGCGGTGACGCACCGCAGACAGCTGCCGGTCCGGTGCATGATCGTCAGGCGGCCGGTTCCGTTTTCGAAGGCCGCAGGCTGTCCCCGGTGGGGGCCCATTCCGAGAAACGCCCGGGCGTCTCCCCCGGAAGCACGGCGCCCGCCAGCAGGTCGAATAACCTCACCGCGATCTGGTCGAACGTCGTGGTGGAAATGGCGTGGAAGGCCAGGTAGCGGCCGTCGTGAGAGATCGAAGGCCTATAGTACTCCCCATCGACCAGCTTCTCAACCGGGCTGCCGTCCTTCCCGACCCGCCAGAGGCCGGACCGTGGTGTCCTCCGGGGTGATGAGAATCGACGCCGGCGCCCCGGCGCGGATGGTGTAATCGACGGTGACGGTCGCACCCGCCTCGGGGACGGTCACCTCGATGTGCCCGGGTCCGGCCACCGGCCCGTACTGCACCAGGGTGATGATCCGGCCTCGAGTATCGGTCGTGTCGGCGTAGAACCCGGAGTACGCCGAGCCGCTCGCGGAGGACACCAGCCTGCTGAACTGATTGGGGTGTCCCGCGGGGGCGAGGGGAGTGAACCGCACCACCGTGCCCGAGGCAAGCGCGCCGGCGGCGTTTCTGACCTCCACCACCAGCGCCTGGGCCGGCTGGGCCGGCTGGGCCGACACGGTATCGGACTGGGCGGGCCCGGCGACGATGCGGATCCGCCCGGCAGGCGTGGGATCGGCGGGGTTCGAGCAGGCCGCGGACAGGAACGCCAGGAGCATCACGCGGGGCGTCGCGCGGGCGATGACCATGTTCGGGAATCTACCCCCCCAACGCGAAAGGCGGGCCCCGTCTTCGGGGCCCGCCATCTCCGCCAGGAGTCCAGCAGCCTCCATCAGTCTACGAGCAGATGATCACTCCATCGGCCGTCGAGCTCGCGCCCGCGCCCACCTGCACCGTGCACTGGGTGAACCCTCCGGTAATCGAGGCGTTCGTCACCGTCACGGTGTAGCCGGTGACCACGGCGGCCGATGCGCCGGTATTGCCGACCGTCAGCGAAAAATTGCTCGCGGTTGCGAGCTGGGCCAGCGTGCCGTAGGTCGCATTGTCGGAGAAGTAAGCTTCCTGGGCCGTCATCAGGTTGCGCAAGTCGCTCTTGATCGAGGCCAGCTTGGCCTTGTCCTTCGTCGCCGCAAACTTCGGGATGGCGATCGCGGCGAGAATGCCGATGATCACCACCACGATGAGCAGCTCGATCAGAGTGAAGCCCTTCCGGTTCAGCATCAGTTTGTCCTCCTGGAGTGACGTTGCGCGCGGGATTGTGCACCCGAGGCCTCCGATGCCTCGCTTCACCTCAGAACAAAGCAACGGCAGTGCCACGAGTCGACGAAAATCGCTAGCTCGCGTGAGATCAGGGGATGAATCGAATGGACCGCAGAATCCAGGAGAACAAGCGGTGGGACAGGTCTGGTACTTTGCAACACGGCGGATCGGCCACTGCAGCGGACTGCACGGGACAGGGCGGGCCAGCCCGAGCTAAATCCCCTGGCCGCCCCGGCTTCCGGAGGGAGGGTTTTCACCCACCGACGGCCGCCGAGCCAGAGTGCCGCGGACTGCAGCGGCCTTCAGGGCGATTCGGCGGCCTGCTTCACGAGATGGAAATCGTACTCCAGCAGGATGTCGTCCACCACGCTGAGCACCACCGGCACCCGTGGCTGGGTCATGTTGAAGTCGCCGAACTTGACGTGGGTCGAGGCCTTCCCGGTGAACTGGTCGCCGTTGGCGAGCGCGGTCACCGCCCAGGTGGTGGGCCGGGTGACGCCATGCACGGTGAAGTTCCCGATCAGAGTGAGGGTGAGGGTTCCGGAGGTCGGGAGCACCACGGGAAGCCCGCGGAGCTCGGTCACAGTGAGCGTGGCGGTCGGAAACGAATCCACCACCAGGGTGCGCCGCTTGATGTAGCCGTCGCGGCGGTCCCGGTCGCTCTTGAGGCTGGCCAGGTCCACCGAGATCGTGGATCCGGACGAATCCACCTTGCCGGTGCCGTCCAGGAGGATCCCGCCGGTAATGGCGCCGCTCTTCCCGATGGCGTCGTTGGGGAGCTCGAAGCCGACCAGCTGCTCCCGCACGATGAACCTGACTTCGTTCCCCTCCGGCGCCAGCGCCAGGTGGACCGGGACCGGGGCGGCCGGCCTGGCACTCTTGCCGCTCTTGCCGGCCTTGACCGTTTCCGGTTTCGTCGCCTGGCCCGCGAGCGACCAGGGCAGCACGATGACCGCCAGAACGATGAGGGGAGCTCTCCGCAGCATGGTGAACCGCTTCCGGGTGAAGAATCTCGTAGTGTCCGGCGCCTGACCCCGGCGCCGCATCCGAGATCTGTACGGTCGCGGGAGCTGGAGCGTTGAGTCGGGGGCGGGGCCCCGGCATCCCGATCGGGGCGTACCTTCGAGGGCCGGGCTCGCGTCGGGATACCATACCCGACAGCCCATTCCACCTCTCAGGAAAGGTCCCGCATGCATCCGAGAGCGCTTCTCCTGGTCGCCTCGCTCTGGGCGGTCCCGCTGGTCGCCCAGGATCCCGGCCCCAATGCCACCCCGGCCGCGCTTCGCACCGAGTACCTCACCAACATGAAAGAGGTGGAGGAGAAGGTGATCACCGACAAGGCCCAGGTCATCCGCCACGTCAAGGCGGCGTTCGCGTACCAGAAGACGGTGCTGGAGGGCGCCGACGCGGTGCTGAACACCGGCAAGGTCCAGAGCTTCGGGGAGGAGCACACCGTCGCCAATCTCTTTACCGTCTTCGTGGCCGACCAGCACGAGCATCTGGGCCAGCTCATCGCCTATGCCCGGATGAACGGGGTGGTGCCTCCATGGAGCAAAAAGGGGTGATATACTTGAGGCCCCATGGCGCACGACGTCTTCATCTCCTACTCGACCGACGACGCGAACGAGGCGAATGCCATCGTCAACGCGCTGGAGTCGAATGGGGCCCGCTGCTGGATCGCGGGGCGGGACATCCAGCCGGGGGAAATCTGGGCCCAGGCCATCATGACCGCGATCTCGGGGAGCCGGATCGCGGTCGTGGTGTTTTCCGCCAGCGCCAACAGCTCCAAGGACGTGCTCAATGAAGTAGACGCCGCGATCCGGAAGGGGCTCATCGTGATCCCCTTCCGGATCGAGAAGGTGGCTCCCGACGGGGCCATGGAGTACCACCTCCGCACCCGGCACTGGCTGGACGCGATGACCCCGGACCTCGAGTCCGGGATCAAGCGCCTGGTGGGCGACGTGAAGGCGATCCTCTCCGGCGAGCCCAGGCCCGCCGAGCCCCTGGTTGCCTCCCGGCATGAGCGCAAGACGTCCTCGGCGTCGGAATCGTCCGACAGCAAGACCACGATCCGGATTCCCAAGCTCACGGTCTTCCTGGCGCGGTTCTGGGGCCGGCACCGGAAGCGGATCCTGGCCGCTGGCGGTGTCGCCCTCGCGGTGCTGATCGGCTGGCTCGCGCTCCATCGGAGCACGGTGAGCGGGGTGAAGTTCGCGGTGCCGCTTGCGGGCCGCGGGTCCTTTCCCATCGTCGAGCGGAAAATGCGGTTCTTCGAGGGAGGCTTCCGGCAGACCGATGTGTCGCAGCGGAGCTTCGCCGTCAAGTTCCCCACGGCGGCCACCCGCTACATCAACGTCGAGCTGAGCCTCGACCACGACCGCGCCGAGCGTCCGGTGCCGCTTCCGATCTCGTGCACCTTCTACAAGCCGGACGGCGGGGTGTACGCCATCGCCACCCAGAACCTGCGGATCGAGGCCGACCGGCAGAACAGCACCTACGTGGTGGGCTGGGGCGCCAACGTGCCGGGCACCTGGCCGCCGGCGAAGTACCGGACCGATTGCCGCTATGGAGACAAGCTGATCGGGCGGGACCGGTTCGAGATCACCGGCGACGCGTCGCTGACCATTGGTCCGCCCGACATCCAGTCCCTGGGAGCCCACGTGGTGGGGATGAAGTTCTTCGAGTCGGGAGCCGGAGCCCTCCCTCCCGAAACCCAGCGGATTTTCGCCGAGCGGTTCGATGCCGGCGCGGCGCGCCACATCAACACCGAGATTCTCACCAACCATCCCGCGACGGGCCGGGTGGTGGACCTGCCGGTCTCCTGCACCTACACCAAGCCCGATGGCTCGGTCCTCTACGTGACCCAGAATACCTTCAACGTCCCCGCCAACTACGAGAACACCAGTTTCGCGACCGGCACCGGCTGGGAGGATGCCGGCCACTGGCTGCCGGGATTGTACCGGGTGTCCTGCACCGGGGAAGGCAAGACCATCGGGCAGGGAAGCTTCGAGGTGGTCGGGCGATAGGTTCTGGAGCGGGTGCAACCATCGGGCGGACCGGCGCGTACGGTGGGAATGCGCGCGGCGGCTCGAGAGCACACCTCCTTTGCCAGCCTTCCGATTCTGGGCGGCATCGGCGTGCTGCGAGCCATCTATCACTCCCACAGGTTCAGTCCCCACACCCACGACACCTACGCGATCGGCGTCTTCGAGCGCGGGGGCGCCACCATCCGGAGCGAGAACGTGGCGCGCAGCGCCGGCGTCTCCGATGTGCTGGTCATCCGGCCCGGCGCGGTGCACAGCGCCTGGTCGCCCGGAGGGCGGGAGTGGCGCTACCGGGCGTTTTATCCCTCGCATCGGACGCTGGCGTCGCTGATCGAAGAATCCGGCGCCGCGGAAGGAGCCGCCGACTTCGAGGGGCACGTCATCCACGACCCCCGGCTCGCATGGCGGCTCAAGGCGGCGCTGGCCCGGGTGGATGAGCAGGACACACCCCTGGCGATGGAGGAGCTGCTGGTGGCGGCGCTCCAGACCCTCTGGACCCACGCGGGGGCGGCCCGGGCCCCCCAACGGCCGATCCGGCCGTCTCCGGCGGCGCTGGGCCGGGCCAAGGAGTACATCGACGCCCATACCGCGCGGCCCATCGCGCTCGCCGATATCGCCGGGGCCGCGGGGTTGAGCCGGGATCGGCTGATCCGGGAATTCACCGGCCGCTATGGTCTCACCCCGTATGCCTACTACATGCAGCGGCGCATCGCGGAGGCCCAGCAGCTGCTGGATTCCGGCGCGGGACCGGCCCGGGTGGCGGCGGCGTGCGGCTTTGCGGATCAGAGCCACCTGACCCGCCATTTCAAACGCATCGTAGGCGTGACGCCCGGGGCCTACGCCAACGGCCGCGACCGCCACGCGCTCAACTAGCCAGAGGAGGAGACTCGGGTGAACCGCCGGGACGCCCTGCGGCACATCCTCACCGGCACCGGCGCCATGGCGGCCCGCGGGTGGACCGCGCCCCGCCCCGCCCCCGGTGCCCGCGGGGGAGACGGACGCCTGCGCGCGCGGATACGGGCTCCGAACCAGCCGGCCGCTCCCGGGCTCCAGCGGCTGGGACTCGGCGGCGAGCGGGACGGGCTGCTCTACGTGCCGTCCAGCTATCGTCCCGCGATGGCGGCCCCCCTCTGCCTCCTGCTCCATGGCGCGGGGCAGGAGGCGAGCGAGATGACCGACGCGATGAAGGATCTGGCGGAAGGGCCGGGGCTGGTGCTGCTGGCTCCCGATTCGCGGGACGTGACGTGGGACGTCACCCGGGGCGATTACGGCCCCGATATCCGCTTCATCGACCTGGCGCTGCTCTGGACGTTTCAGCGGATTCGGGTGGACCCGGAGCGGATCAGCGTGGCGGGGTTTTCCGACGGCGCGAGCTACGCGCTGTCCATTGGACGGATCAACGGCGACCTGTTCCAGCGGATCGCGGCGTTCTCGCCGGGGTTCATCGCCCATGGGCAACCGACCGGCCACCCCAAGATGTTCATCACCCACGGCACCCAGGACCGGATCCTCCCGATCGCGCAGGCCAGCCGCCGGATCGTGCCGGAGCTCAAGGCAGAGGGCTACCGGGTCGAGTACCGCGAGTTCGACGGGCCCCACGCCATGAAACTGACGCTGGTCCGGGAAGCGGTCACCTGGCTCGCCGCGCGCTAGGGCGACTTGGGAATGAAGCCCTCCGCGTAGAACCTCGCTTCATCGTAGGCCCGCTGGACCCCCGGAAAGGGATAGAAGCTGTTGAAGGCTTCGGTCCGCACCAGGTCTCCCTCCGTGAATCGCGGAATGAAATCCTTGAAGCTCACCTGCTTGAGGGTCTCCTCGAAGCTGAGGCCGTCGCGCACCGCGGCCTGGGTCTGGGCCCGGGTATAGGCGAGCAGCTCGCGCACCAGGTCGACGTACCGGTAGTCGTGCTGGACGTCTCCGTGACCCGGCACGATCACCGCGGCGCCCAGCAGCTTCAGATAGTCGAGATCGCGAATCCAGTCGCTGAAGAACGCCGTGCCGGGAAAGGGGCACGGCAGGGTGACCAGGTCCCCGGTCAGGAGCACCTTCACATCGGGGATGTAGACGAAGGCGTCCCCCCCAGTGTTGCCCCGGCCCAGGCTGATGACCCGGACCTGGCGCCGTCCGAGGGAGAGCGTCAGGCTGTCGTCCACCAGCCGGGTGGGCGGGTCGGCATGGGCGGTCAGGACCTCGGGGTAGAACTCATCGAAGTCTTCGGTGTAAATCCGGAACATGGTGCGCTGAGCTTCGGTCAGGGGCGAGCCATCCCGGGCCTTGCCGGTCGAGAGCCGCAGCTTCATGAGCGAATCGGTGGGGAGAAACCCCTTCATCTGTCCCAGGTAGATCGGCATCTGCCGGATGATCCCGGCCCGGGTCGCGGTCGTCCCGACGATGGTGACATCGGGAAAGGCGGCCCGGTATTCCGGGTTGCCCAGATTGTGGTCGGGATGCCAATGGCTGTTCACGACATAGCGCACCGGCTTGCCGGTAAGCTTCCTGATCTCCGCGATCTGACGGCGGGTCGCGGAGGGAATGTTGCCGGTGTCGAACACCAGCACGGCGTCCTCGCCGATCACGGCGATGGAATTGCCGGCCTGGAATCCGCTCCGCTCCTCCGGAGTGATGAAGGCGTAGACCCCGTCCGCCACCTTGACGGTCCGGTAGCTGAGCACCGAATCGAACTTGCGGGGTTCCTGGGCGGCGCCCGACGCCGCGGCGGCGGCGGCGCCCAGCCCCAGAAGCCATTGGCTCATTCGCATGGATCGAGGTTCCTCGGAATTCTGGAGGAGCTGCCGAAAGGGACTCATCAGGCGTAATCTGGACCGGTGCGGGAGCGCCCGTCTTGAACGATAGTTGCGCCCCGCGGAGCCGGACGGCCCCGGCCCCGCAGCTACGCGAGGCCGAGGTCACGAGCCGCCTTCAGGGCCGGCCGTGCCGGCGCTCGATCCGCTCGCCGCGCCGCTCCAGCTGTTCGCCCCTGCGCTCGAGCCGCTCGCCTTTCCGCTCCACCAGCTCGCCGGCCTGCTCGCGCCCGTTGCGTTCGAGGCGCTCACCGCGACGCTCGAGCCGGTTGCCCCGGCGCTCGGCCCGCTCCCCGACCCGCTCCATCCGCTCGGCCTTCCGGAGCCGGGGATGCCCCGACTGGGCCGCCAGCGGCGCCGCGCTCAGGGCAACGAACACGGCCCCGAGCAGCGCATACCTGCTCATCGTGGACATCATCGCTCTCCCGCATTGGGGTGCGGACCATTCCGCACCGCATCACGAGGGACGATAGCACACGGTGCTTGTTAGAAGTGTGACGGGCGTCACAGCAGGGAGAGAGCGCTCGATCCTCGAGTTTCCCGGTGCAAATCCGAGGGCGGCTGGTCAACCGGAGGAGACTCAGCTGATGGGCACATTCCGCTTTCCCAGCCAGGCGGCGCGAAGCCGGAGCTGCGCCGGGGTCGCGTTGGAGTCCACCTCGAAGCGGACCGGCAGGCCCTTCTCGTCTTCGATCAGTGTGATGCCGAGCTTGGCGTAGAACTCCCGGACCGGCGGGTGCTCCGATCCCTCCACGTAGCGGCTCAGAAAATCCCGCACCTCGGACGAAGTCCGCTCCCCGACGATCGCGAAGAGCGAATCCTCCGGAAACGCCCGCTTCTTGCCGTAGGTCCTGCTGAGCCCGCCGATCAGGTCCCGGAGCCCGTGCTGGCCGCCGGAGAGCTCGAGCAGCTCGATATCGAGAAGCCCCGCCACCACCGCGCCGCGCATGTAGATGTTGCCGTACTGGCGCTGGCCGGAATCGCTGTAAGAGGTCAAGGCCAGCTTGGTGAGCGAGTAGGTGGTGTCGAATCCCAGACGGTCGTACCGGATCTTCCCGACCAGGCCGGCCAGATACTCCTCCAGCGGCTTGAGTCCCGATTCGAGCAGCATCTTGTGCGCGGCCCATTCGGTGGCGCCTTCGTAGAGCCAGAGGTGCCGCGAGGGAACCGGCGTCTCGAAGTTGAAGTGCTCGATGATCTCGGAATGGAGGTTGAGCGGAGTGACCACGTGAAAGAACTCGTGCGCCGCCATGTCGGTGACCGCGGCGCCGGCCGCCTTGGTGTACTTCAGGTCCTTGAGCGCGTACTCCGAGCCGTAGGAGTGCTCCCACGCGCCCATGTCGGCGTCGGTGAAGTGGAACAGGAAGGTGTACCGGTCCACCGGAAGCCTGCCGAGGAAGCCGCCGGCCGCCTGCAACATCCCCCGCATCGAGGCGAGCAGCTGGAGAGCCTGGATCTGCCCCGACTTCGAGTAGACCAGGATCTGGACCGGCACCCCGGTCACCCGGGTCTCGGCGCGGGTGAGCCGGCCCGCGAGGATGGGGGAATCGACCAGCTGGTCGTAGTCGTCGGCGAGGTAGAGGCCGAGCCGCTGCCGCAGCGGCGTGCCCACGATCCAGGCCGCGGGCCGGAGCAGCCGCACCGAGATCGGCGCGCCCTGCATGCCCCGGGGAAACCCGAATACCGCCTGGCCGTTGATCAGCGCGTGATCCGCCCGGAGCGAGGAGCCGCACATCCGGTAGACCGGGTGCTCGGTGACCGGGGTGTCGAAGGTTTCCCGGATTTCGTATCGGATGGTCCGGACCCGGCCGGGCGCGCCGATCCGCCACTGGTTGAGGCCGAGCCGGGCGGTTTCGATCTCTCGTCCGGCGGCATCGAACGCGCGAAACCGGCGCACGAAGCGGCCGATGTCCATCACCTGATAGGTGCCAGGCGCCGTGGAGGCGAACTGGAACACGCCCGCCGGCGGCAGCGAGTCGACGCGCAGGGTGACCTTGAAGACCGAATCGGCCCGGTCATTGAGATTCACGGTGTAGCGAAGCTGGGGTGCCGTGGGGGCCGCCGGGGCCAGCGACAGGGCCAAGAGCAGGTGGGTCAGCGGGTTCATGGGCTCGGCGGTCGGGGTAAGCGCCGGAAATCCGGCGGGAGGGCCATGTGATCCTGACGGCCCCGATCAGGCGAAGTTTCGTGCTTCCGGTCCGGTCTCGCGCGTCCTCTCAATGATATCGTCATACCGGAACCGGAGACACCCGACATGCGGGTACTGACTGTACTGACGGCGGCACTGATCGCGGGATGCAGCTCCAGCACCAGCGACCTCAACACCGACAATTACCTGAGCGGCCTGACGATCTCCGCCGGCACGCTGAGCCCGGCGTTCTCCGCCGTGGTGAGCAGCTACGGCGCGACGGTGCCCAACACGACCACCTCGGTCACGGTGACAGCCACGACTTCCAGCGACCTGGCGACGGTCAAGGTCAACGGCGTCGAGGTGACCAGCGGGACCGCGTCCGCCGCGGTGGCGCTGCTGGTCGGGCCCAACCTGATCGGCATCGCGGTGTACGCGGAAGACGGCGGCGTCCGCAGCTACGCCATCACGGTTCAGCGCCAGTAGGGGCCGCGGGCAGGTCGAGGAGGTCCGCGCGGGGGCCCTCTCGCCGAAACCGAAACCATCTATCTATGGCCGTCGTAGGTTGTCCCACTATGCAACCTATCCTGCTTGCCCTGGTGGTCGTGCAGTCCCCAGCCCCACAGCAAGCCGCCATCCCCGCCGACAGCTACGCCGATTCCGCTACCGCCGTCCTGGTGGCCCGCACCCGCGGGGCCAGGGAACGGAACGAGCGACTGGTCACTGCGTACACCGCCACCGTCTCCCAGCGGATGGGGGCGGGGATCCATGCACTCTCCCGGGACCGGATGCTGTTCCACCAGGAGCTGGCCGCGAATATCTCCTGGAAGCGGGACGGCCCGAGCACCATCACGGTGACCGGGGCCCGGCAGGCGGTCCCGGTGGCCACCCGGAAGGACCAGGTCCCCGAGGACCTCGACGCCTCGGTCCGCTGGCTGGTGGTGAACCCCGCGGAAGACTACCTCGGCATGATGGGGGTCGAGGAGGATGGGTTCGTGTACCCCCTCAAGGAGGGCGGCGAGCTCGACTACAAGTTTGCCATCGGGGACACCACGGTCATCACCCTCGCGACCGGAAAGAGGATCCGGCTGCTCCAGCTCAAGATCACGCCCCGTCGCTCGGACTGGAAGCTGATGTCGGGCGCGCTCTGGTTCGACGCGGATACCTATGGGCTGGTCCGGGCGGTCTTCCGTCCGGCGCGGCCCTACGAGCTCAGGCGGGACGCCGACCAGGAGGACATGGAGGACGTTCCCAGCTGGGTGAACGCCAAGGCGGAGATCAAGTTCATCACGCTGGAGTACGGCCTGTACGAGAACCGGTGGTGGATGCTTCGCTACGCGGCGCTCGACGCCGTCGCCAACGTCGGCTCATGGCTCGGTATGCCGCTCAAGTTCGAGCGGTTGTACAGCGACTACGAAGTCGAGGGCGGCACGCCGCCCGTGGAGGGCAGCACGTTCCGCCCCGCCGGCACGGTGCGCCACGAGGACCGGGACACCATGCCCCCCGATCCCGAGGCGGACCGGGCCCGCCGAACCGCGCGCCGCAAGGCGCGCAACGACTGCCTGGACCAGGCCGACGAGAACGACCGGGCCGCCGTCCGCGCCTGCTGGCGGCCCCACGAGCCCCAGGATTCCACGCTCATCGTGGTGGTGCCGAAGGATACGCTCGCGCTCATCTCCAGCGAGACGCTCGGTCCCCCGGTTCTCGAGATGGGCGACTTGATCACCGAGGCGGAGCTTCGCGGCATGGCCGACGCCATCCGGCAGATGCCGGGGGTGCCCAGGCAGGACCGCATCGAGCTGCCCAGCCGCCTGAACGCGGTGCTCCGGAATGCCCGGTACAACCGGGTCGAGGGCCTTTCGCTCGGGCTGTCCGGCACGGCTCAGCGCGGCAACCTGGTGGCGGACGGCCTGGGACGGATCGGCATCGCCGACGGCGTGCCCAACGCCGAGCTCGGCGTTTCCGTGGGAGGCCAGCACAATCGATTCCGGCTGGGCGGGTACCGCCGGCTGGCGGCGGTCAATCCCGACACCAAGCCGTTCGGAATCGTGAACAGCGTGTGGGGCATCATCGGCCAGCGGGACGACGGGGACTACTTCCGCACCCTTGGCGTCGAGCTGACCGGCCGAAACGTCGAGACCGGGTGGTGGAGCTGGCGGATCTATGGCGAGCAGCAGAAGGCCGCGTCGGTCGAGACCTCGTTCAGCCTGCCGCACCTGTTCGACTCGAAGCAACTGTTCCGGCCCAACGTCGTGGCCAACCGGGCCGACCAGTTCGGCGCCTCGCTTACGCTCAGGGGCAACCAGCCGCTGTCCCGCTCGTTCCAGGTGGGCGGCGAAGCAACCATCGATGCCGCCGGGGGTGACTATCGCTTCGGGCGCGGGAGCGCTGTGCTCCGCGCCATCATCACGCCGACCGGTCCGCTGGCGCTGGCGATCGAGGCCTCGGCCGGCACCTCGACCGGCGACGTGCCGGTTCAGGGCCGGTTCTATCTGGGCGGGCCCGCGACCCTGCGGGGATACTCCGGTGCGGTCACGGCGGGCGCGGCGTTCTGGCGGGGCCGGGCCGAAGTGGCGAGCTCCTTCCCGGGGTTCCGTCTCGCGGCCTTCAGCGACATCGGGTGGGCCGGCGACAAGGCCGCATTCCGGAACGGCAAGCCGCTGATCGGCACCGGCGTGGGCGCCAGCATTCTCGATGGGTTGATCCGGCTGGACCTGGCCCGCGGCATGCGCGCGCCCAAGGGATGGCGGTTTGATCTCTACTTCGACGGAAGGCTGTAGCAGGCGGTAAGTCGGAAGGGCGCTAGGGCGAACCGGCAACTAACCGATTGAGGTGGGATCAGTGCGCTCGAAGAGGGCACCGAGCCCGCCCACCAGGAATCCGATCTCGATCCCCAGCGCAATCACTCCGACCGCCCCACCGAGCACCATCCCGATCGCGCCCAGAGAGGGACGGAGCAGCACCGAGATCGCGATGGCGGCGCCCGCCGGCAGCAGCAGCGAGAGCAGCAGCACCAGCATCGATCCGATGGTCACGACCAGGGTCTGACCGATCGCCTCGATTCCTCCCGAATCGGCCCCCAGGCGCACCCAGCCCGGAAACATCAGCGCCACCCCGTTCTGGACGCCGACGCCGGCGGCGTTGATCGCCAGGATGGCGAACGGGGCGATGGCCAGCAGGGCCAGTCTCGAGCCGAGGTCGACGGTGGCGCGGTACTCGCCCGGAAGGGCGGCATAGCCGAGCCCGAGCATCAGGAGCTGAAAGAGGCTCAGCACCAGGGTCGGCGACGCCATTTCCGCGAGCACCACCATGGCGCCCGAGAGCGGATAGGTCTTGATCGAGGCCAGGCTCAGCAGGTCCTGGCGCAGGTCGTTGCGCACCACCCGGGGGCCCAGGATCAGCGCCATTGCCGCGAGGGTGAAGAACGGGATCGAGGTGGCGGGGCCGGCATCACCCTCGGCGCGCGACATGACTCCTGAGAAGGCCACCAGCACCACCACGACCATGATCGCGGCGCGGAGAATGCCGGTCCGGACCAGGGCGAGGGTGTTCTTCCAGACGATCGCCACCGCGGGCCGCCCCAGCGGTGAAAGGGGAAGCCAGCTGCGCACCACCTTGCCGGGGCGCACGACCGCGGCGCCGCCGGCGCGCCGCTCCCGAAACGCGGCGATCCGCTTGGCCAGGTCCGCCGACGCGGTGGCCGCGACTTCCTCGAACTCGACGTTCAGCGTCAGGACCCAGACCAGGTGCAGCAGCACCACCCCGACCACGATCGCGAAGGCCTCGATCCAGGCCGGGAGGGTGGGAGCGTACAGGGGCGCCAGCATCAGCCGGAAGGGCGCCAGGGCCCAGGCCGCCGGCGGAATCGCGAGCGCCGCGCCGAGGGCCCGGAAACCCTCGCTGAAGCCCAGGGTCCTGAGCTGGAGCAGGGCGGGACCGAGGCCCACGACGAGCGCCACCACGGCCGCGGCGGCAAGCAGCTTCCCCGCGAAGAGGGCGATCCGGCGCCCCCCGGTGACGGGCCGGGTCATCACCAGGGCGGTGCCGAGCCGGTGCAGACTGATCACCGAGAAGAAGCCCCAGATGGTGGCAAAGCGGAGCGGGGCGATCAAGGTGACGCCCCAGCTTCGGGTCAGCAGAGTCCACAGCACCCCGCTCAGCAGGAGCAGCAGCTGGGACCGCACCACCTTGTAGGCGATGAGCTTGCGGCGGGAGACCGGGGCGGGAAACAGCAGCTGCACCTCGGCGGGCTGGAACGCGAGGGCTCCGGTCACGCCGCCGCGGAGCCACCAGGTGAGCACGGTGATCGCGAAGCCGATTCCGCCCAGCGTTCCGAGGGTGGGACTGGTGCCGCTCACTCCCGGATTCCGGGGGCCGGCACCGGGGCGTGCGAAGACCATCCAGAAGTACAGCAGTCCGACGATCGCCGCGAGCGCGTAACGCGGGCTCCTGAGCCGGCCGAGCTGGCGGGCGATCCGGTTCCGAGTGGTGCGGAGGATCAGAAACGCGAGCGCGCCGCCGGTGCCGGTCATGCGGTGAGCGAGAGGAAGACGTCCTCGAGACTCTGTCCGGCCAGCTCCGGGCGGCTGGCCATGATTTCCGGCAGTGTGCCCAGCGCCACGCAACGCCCCTGCCGGATCACCAGGATCCTGGTGCAGAGCTCCTCGACCAAGTGCAGCAGGTGGGAGCTGAGAATGACCGCCGCGCCCTCGCGGGCTCGCCCGGCGATGGTGGCGCGCATCTTCTTGATGCCGGCGGGGTCGAGGCCGGTGAGGGGCTCGTCGAGAATGAGCGCCCGGGGACGGTGCAGCAGGCCGCAGGCGATGGCCAGCTTCTGCTTCATTCCCCGGGAGAGCTCCCCCGGCAGGGACCGGGCCTTGGCCGAGAGCTCGAGCTCTTCCAGCAGCTGGGGCGCCCGCTCGGCGGCGTCGGAGACGCCGTAGAGGCGGCCCACGAACTTCAGGTGCTCCTCGACGGTGAGATAGTCGAACAGCTGGGGCTCATCCGGCACGAACGACAGCTGGGCCTTGGCCTGGGGGCCGGCGGCCCGGAGGTCATGCCCGGTGATGCGGATCGCGCCGGAGGAGGGGTGGATGATGCCGCAGAGGCACCGCAGCGTCGTGGTCTTGCCGGCGCCGTTGGGGCCGACCAGCCCCAGGACTTCTCCCGATTCGACCGTAAACGAGAGCGATTCGACCGCGGTGACGGCGCCATAGGACTTGGACAGCGCGGAGACTTCGATGAGGGGCTCGGGCATCGGCAGGAATCTACCGCGGGCCGCCCTCCGCCGGTGCTATAATCCGGCGGGGGTATCAATCACACCGATGCCAGCTGCAATTCGATTCCGCCAGGGAACCATGGCGCGAGGCTTGGCGCTGGCCGCCGCGGCGCTGACCGGCGCGCAGGGCCTCCGGGCCCAGTGTCCGGACGGCACGCCGCCGCCGTGCGCCGGCGTCAGGCCGGCCGCCCCGCCGCGGCGCACCAATCCTCCCCTCGACGACCGGACCTGGATCGTCCTTCCCTTCGACAACACTACGAGGGCGCCGGATATCGACTGGCTTCGCGACGCCAGCGTCGAGCTGCTCTACCTCGACCTGTCACGGTGGAACGACATCCGGGTGGTGGACGCGAAGCGGGTGGCGGACTTCATGCGCGAGGTTCCCGCCGCCACGGGGGCCGCGAAGCTCTCGCTCAACGATGCCCTGGCCGTGGCCCGCCGCGCCGGCGCGGGCAACCTGGTGCTGGGCGATGTCCTGAAGCTGGGCAGCCGCACCAGCGTCACCGCCACCGTCTTCGACGTGCGAAGGGGAGAACGGCTGCGCTCGGTTCGCGAGGAGGCGGTGTCGCAGGACTCGCTGCTCCCGCTCTTCCCCCGGCTGGCCCGCGGCATCCTGCGGGTGGCGCCCCCGACCGGCAGCAGCCTCGGCACCCTGGGCACGTCCCGAACCGACGCCTATCAGGAATACCTGGCCGGGGTGCAGGCCCTCAACCGGTTCGATGTGACGGAGGCCAAGCGACGGCTGGAGCGGGCCATCGCCCTCGACACCGGGTTCGCGCTGGCCCACTACAAGTGGGCCATTTCCAGCACCTACGACGAGGCCGCGATCAACGCGCGGGTGGCCAAGCTGGACCTGGCGCAGATCAACACGGTGGTCACCGCCATGTCGGAGGATTCCTCCCGCGCGGTGCATGCCGCGATCGCGGCGCGGCTCTCGGGAGCCCTGCCGGAGCGCGAGCGGGCGCTGATCAACGGCCTGCTGGCCCACATCCGGCACGATTACCGGCGGGCGTGCGACACCTTCGCCGGACTGGTCCGCACCGATTCGTCGGACGTCGAGGCCCTCTACGGCCTGGGCGAATGTCTCTACAAGGACGATGTGGTGGAGCCGCTGGCGGGTGACACCACCAGGCTTCGCTTCCGGGGCAGCTGGAACCGCGCCCTCGCGGTGTTCCGGCGGATCATCGCCGTCGACCCGACCTTTCATCTCGCCTTCAACGACCTGCTGTCGATCCTTTCGACCAATGCCCGGATCGGGTGCCGGCGGGCCGAGTCGGCGCCGCCCTGCGTGATCACCGCCGGGGGCACCACGCTGCTCGGCCTGGTGCGGCGCGACGCCGATTCGCTGGTGATGACGCCGCGCGAGGTCTCTTCGAGCCAGGCGATGATGGCGCAGGCATCGCAGGTGGACCGCTCGGGCACCCGGCGCCGGAACCTGGAGGAGGCGCGGACCGCGGCCCTCGAGTGGGTGGCGGCCGGCCCGACCGAGCGGCGAGCCCATCGCGCGCTGGCCAAGCTGCACCTGCAGCTCGGCCAGCTGGCGGAAGCCGAGGCGCAGCTCGCCGAGGCCGGCCCGGGAAGCGACGATCCCGAGACGGCACAGATGCGGCTCGAGCTCGCCATCAAGAACTACCGCGGCGCCGAGGTGATGCGGCTGCTCGACTCCCTGCTGGTGGCCTGGCGCGATCCGCTCCCCCACACCTCGATCGTGTTCTTCACGCCGGTCATCGGGAGAGTGGTCGAGGTGGACACCGTGGTCCAGGGGCTTTTCACCCGCGCGGGCAACACCTCCCCCCCAGAGGTGCTCGAATACTTCATTCAGTCGAGGCGGTTCATCCTGGCCGCGGCCGGGGACAGCGCCCTCGCGGCCGAGCGCCGCCTGATTGCCCTGCTCAACCCCAAGGGACTCTGCGGCGCCGGGTGCGCCAGCTTCATGGTGCCCAGCTGGACTTTCGGGCTGCTGGTGCCCCGGAACCCCTGGCCGAGCTTCGATTCGACCGCCCAGGGCATCCGGATCGCGCCGGCCGTGGCCCTTTCCCGTGGCGATACCGCCGGCCTTCGGAAGGCCGCGGTGGCGCTGGATTCGGTGTCCCGGGTGATGGTGCGGATGGGCTCGGTGGAAGACGGCACCGGTGTTTTGGCGTCCGACGCGTTCCTCGCGCTCCGGGACTCCGCCACGGCGCTTGAGATCCTCACTCGGGTGACCGACACCACGCTCCGGGTGACTCCAATGGAGAGCCCGCTGGGCGTGGGCGTGAGCTTCGCGGTGGAGTTCTGGCCCCGGACCATGCTCCAACGAGCCCAGCTCGAGGCGGCCCTGGGCCATCGTGCCGAGGCCAGGGTCTGGTATCAGCGCTTCCTCTCCTTCTGGTCCCGCCCTGACCCCGAATTCACTCCAATCGTGGAGCGCGCCCGGAAAGCTATGGCGGCCCTCGGGCCCACATGATCGTCAGATAACAATTAGTATGTGCATACAAATGATCCGATTTGCAGCCTTTTTGCGCATTCAAACGTACAGCTTGGTATCGTCACCCCATCGGTGGCCTGACCCGTCCTCCGTTACGGGTCTTCCATGAGGAGGGCATGTGGATCCAACGCTCGCCAGTCAGGTCAACAGCATCCGGCTCACGCTGCAGGCGGTCGAGGCTCAGGTCAGCAACGGAAAGATCCAGAAGGGCGCGCTGGATGACCTCAAGAGCGCCGTGGACGAGATCAGGCTCCGTATCTGGGCCATCATGTCGGCCGCGGCGGAGGGAAACGACGGGCTGGCACTGCAGCGGTTCCGGCTGCGCCGGGCGATCGAGTTCTGCGACACCCTCAACCAGGAATTCCAGGCCGGCACGATGAGCGGTCGCCATCGGGAGTGCGCCATTCTCCAGGCGGTGCTGGTCAAGCTCACCGCCAGCCTGGCCAAGGCGCTCCCGGAGGCGCACTGACCGGTCGGTGGCAGCGCGCCACACTTCCTGACTGTCAGATCTCCGGTCGGTGGGGCTAAACTCCGCCATTGCACCGCGTCGGGATAGCCAGTTTTTCGACGGTCCCGGGGCACATGGCTTGCCTTTCCAGGCCCCATGTTCCCGAGACCCTTCCCCTCGCTTGCCCTGGCGCTCCTGGCGGCCTCGGCATGCGCGGCGCCGCGCGGGGCCTGGACTCCCGGCCCGGTTGATTCGGAACAGCCGCCAGCGGGGATCTCGTCGGAGGCGTGGGACCAGGCGCTGACGGCCCACCGGCAGGCCACCCTCGAGGGAAAGACCAGCAGCCAACTCCTCACCATCATCGACTACACCCGCCCATCCACCGAGCAGCGGCTCTGGGTGGTGGATGTGGGCACCCATGAGGTGCTCACGGCGGAATACGTGGCACATGGAGAGCGGTCCGGGGGACTCTGGGCCACCCGGTTTTCCAATCGGGACGGCACCCATCAGTCGAGCCTCGGCACCTTCATCACCGCGACGACCTACGTCGGAGTTCGGGGACTCTCGCTCCGGCTTCGCGGCCTCGAGCCGGGCATCAACGACAACGCGTGGAGCCGGGGAATCGTCATCCACGGCACGCCCAACGTCAGCGCCGAGCGGGCCCGCAAGGGATCGATGGGCCGCACCGAGGGCTGCCCCGCGGTTCCCAGGGCATCGGCGCGGCGGCTCATCCGGATGATCGAAAACGGTGTGGTGGTGTTCGCGTGGTATCCGGACCCGGGATTCCTGCAGACGTCGGAGTACGTGGACCGGGAGCGGGCAGCAGGCGGCGGGGAGCGGTAACGGTCATTCGCAGCGCCGCAGGACGACCACAGGCCGATAACCGGGCGGCGCGGCACCGCTCTGTGTGGCGTCAGGTCCCCCACCCGTCTACCAGGCAATGAAACGAGCCTGGTTCTGCCTGATGGCGTTTTTCGTCCCATTGCGAGCGTGGGCCCAGGAGCCGGCGGCCGGCGTTCTGGCGTCGGAGGCGGTCCCGGCGGAGATTTCGCCCGAGGTCTTCCGCCACGCGCTCGCGGCCCACAAGGCGGCCACGACGGAAGGAAAGACCACCAGTCTCACGCTCACGATCATCGACTACAGCCGCTCCGCCACCGAGAAGCGGCTCTGGGTGGTCGATGTGATCACCCGCGACGTGCTCGAGTCGGAGTACGTCGCCCACGGCGAGGGCTCGGGAGACCTGTTTCCCACCCATTTCTCCAACCGCGACGGCACCCACCAATCCAGCCTGGGCACCTTCATCACCGGATCGCCGTTCGAAGGGGTGCGAGGGCATTCGCTGCGACTGTTCGGCCTGGAGCCCGGCATCAACGACAACGCCTATGCCCGCGGGCTGGTGATCCACGGGAGCCCGGGCGTGAGCGAGTCGAAGGCGTTGCGGGGCTCGCAGGGCCGGACCGAGGGCTGTCCCGCGGTGCCGAGTGAATCGGCTCGGCGACTGATCGGGCGCATCGCGAACGGATCGGTGGTGTTCGTCTGGTACCCGGACGCCGAGTTCCTCGAGAAATCCGGATTCCTGGACCGGGCGGCGGTGATCGCGGAACGGGGAGCGGGGGCGCACGGCGGCCGGTGACTGTGAACACCGGCGCCACGTAGTCCCTACTCCCCACTTACCGTCGCGACACCGGATATCCGGTGCCGCGCGTCGTATCGGCCTCAGGTGGAGCTGAGGTATCGCTTCATGCCACCCGCCGCCAAGACCAGCCCCGCGACCAGGGAGACATAGAATCCCAGTCCCAGGCTGAAGAGGTCGCCCATTCCGCCGCCACCGCCCTTGCCCAGTGCATGGGTGCCGGACCAGAGGGCGTAGAGCAGGACCACCAGCGGAAGCAGCAGGAGAAGCCAGCCGCGGCGGTCGCGCCAGAAGTACGGCACCGCGAAGCCCAGATAGGCGATGATCAGTCCGGCCTTGACCCCGCCTCCGCCGCCGATCATGCTCAGCAGGCTGGCCAGCTCGAAGAGCGGCTTGCCCTCCGACCCGCCCATGAACTTGACGCTGATGGCATTGAAGACCAGGGTGCCGAGCAGATAGAGGCCGTAGGCCACCAGCAGGTTACGGCCGTAGAACCCGACCACCGACGTGCCTCCGGCGGCGGCGCCGCCCTTGGCGATACCGCTGCTGATCTCTCCCACGATATTGCCCAACTTGCCGGTGAGCTCGGCGGTCTTCTCCCGCATCAGGACATCGTCTCCCACCAGGGTCACCGACTGCACCCGTCCGTCGGCCAGGACGATCTCCACGGTCTTCCCGACCAGGGGCGCGGTTTCGCTCTTCCACATGGTGATGGCGAACTGGTACTGCTGACCCTCGGCCATGATGATGCCCTGGCCGTCGTTGCCGTTGTATTGCAGGATCTTGCCGCGCATGATGCCGTCCTTTGGGGAGGGAGTGCCGAACCGGCCGGGGCGGAGCCCCTCGACACACGGCATTGCGCGGAAGGTGCTGAAAAACCGTCACGAAGGGCGGTAGGCGGGCAGGTGGGTAGATTCACCTCCCTGTCGGCCTACCACCTTACCACCCTCCTGGAGTGCTTTTGTGATCCACGAATCCATCATCGGGACCATCGGAAATACTCCGGTCGTGCGCGTCAACCACCTCGCCCCGGCCGGGGTTCGCATGTACGTGAAGTTGGAGGCGTTCAACCCCATGTCGTCGGTCAAGGACCGGCTGGCGTGGGCGATCATTCACGATGCCGAGCAGTCGGGGGCGCTCAAGCCCGGACAGACGGTGATCGAGGCCACCTCGGGCAACACCGGCATCGCCCTGGCGATGGTCTGCGCGGCCCGGGGCTATCCCTTCGTCGCGGTGATGGCCGATTCGTTCTCGGTCGAGCGCCGAAAGCTGATGAAGTTCCTGGGTGCCAAGGTGCTGCTGAGTCCGGCCGCACAGCGCGCGTCGGGCATGGTCAAACAGGCGGAAGAGCTGGCCCGGAAGCACGGCTGGTTCCTGGCCCGGCAATTCGAGAACGAGGCCAACCCGGCCTACCATCGCCAGACCACGGGACCGGAGATCCTCCGGGACTTTGCCGATTCCCGACTCGACTATTTCGTCTCCGGCTACGGCACCGGGGGCACCGTTACCGGCGCGGGCCAGGTGCTCAAGGCCGCCCGTCCCGGCATCAAGATCATCGTGGCGGAACCCGAGAACGCGGCGCTGCTGGGCGGTAAGGAGTGGCAGCCCCACAAGGTCCAGGGGTGGACCCCGGACTTCATCCCCCAGGTGCTGGACCGGAGCGTGATCGACCGGGTGATCACGGTTTCGGATGCCGAATCGATCGAGTGCGCGCGCAACCTGTCGAAGCGGGAGGGGATCTTCTGCGGCATTTCCTCGGGAGGGACCTTCGCCGCGGCGCTCAAGGTGGCTGCCGGGGCCGAACCGGGAAGCCACATCCTGGCGATGCTGCCCGATACCGCCGAGCGCTACCTGTCCACCCCGCTCTTCGAGGGGATCACCGAGGGATCGGACGAAGTCTAGGCCGCGAGCCGGGAGTCGACGGAACCGGCGCAGGGGAGGGACCGCCGAGCCTAGCCCCGATCCTCGCGAAGAGGCCGGGCAGGGTCTCGGGGTCCAGGAACAGCAGGTAGGACGCGATCATGGCGGCGGAGAAGGTATCGATGCTCATGACGATCGCGATGCCGAGATGGAAGAGGATCCCGAGGATCATCGCCGGCTTCCGGGTTCTCGGGAACCAGAGCACGAAGGCGAGCGACAGCTCCAGCAGCACGGTGGCCGTGGCGGCGAAGGCCCAGAACCCCGGCCGGTCCACCGCCGACTGGAGCGCCTCCGCCGCGCGGGGCGGGAGCAGGGCCAGCACCTTGCCCAGGCGGCCGACCGATATCGCCGGCGCGATGAGATGGGTGAGGATCCGCCCGCTGAAATACGGCCCGCTCATCTTGTGCAACGCGGCGTAGAAATAGACGATGGAGACCTGGCACTGGAGCAGCCGCTGGACGGTGAGCGGGGCGACCGCGCCGGTGGTCCCGACGCCCCGACCCCGAAGCCGGCGGAACAGGGCCGGCAGCGAAAACGACTTCCCGGCCGGTGAGAACATCAGGAGCAGGAGGACCAGCAGGAAGAAGTAGGGGTGGTTCCGAAAGTTGAGCTGATCGGTGAAGAAGACGTAGCCCTGCAGCACCAGCAGCGCCCCGGCCGACAGACGGGTCATGATGCCCAGCCCGAGCATCAGGATGAACACCCACTGCAAATCGTGGATGCCGAGGAAGAGATACGGCGAGATCGG
>JBGPLG010000046.1:0-32129 GCA_041486305.1 Gemmatimonadota bacterium | reverse complement strand
CAGGTAGAGGGTGACGGGGGGTGCCGCCTTCCTGGAGTCCCTGGCGAAATACAGCGCGTCAACGGCCTCGGCGGCGTCGACGCACTGCTCGACCTGGGCCCGGCTGAGGCCCAGGGCCTGAATCCTCGCCTCACTGCGCTCCGCGAATCGCACGGGGCTCCCTCTTCAGCGCCGCCGTCCGAACAGCCGAAGCAGGAACAGGAACAGGTTGATGAAGTCGAGATAGAGGCTGAGGGCGCCCACGATGGCGTAAGCGCCGGTTCCGCCCTCGGGAAGCGCCAGGGCCATCGCGCGGAGCCGCCTGGCGTCCCAGGCGGTCAGCGCCGTAAACGCGACGACGCCGCAGACGGACAGCACGAACTGGAAGGTGTCGTTGTGCCAGAAGATCCCCACGATGGAGGCGATCACCACCCCGACCAGTCCCATCATCGCGAACTGGCCCAGCCCGGCCAAATCCCGTTTGGTCGTGGTGCCGTAGAGGGCGAGCGCGCCGAACATGCCGGCGGTGACCACGAAAACACTGGCCACCGACTGCCCGGTGTAGGCCAGCAGGATGAACGCGAAGGTCACGCCGGTGAGCCCCGAGTACAGCAGGAACAGCAGCGACGCCACGCCGGGAGAGAGCTTCTGGACCCGCGCGGACAGCACGATCACGAGACCGAGCTGGGCGATGATGAGCGCCCAGAAGAGCACTTTGTTGGTGGCGATGGCGGTGACCACCGCGGGCGACGAGGCCACCGCGAACGCGGTGACGGCGGTGATGCCGAGCCCGAGGCACATCCAGCCGTAGACGGCGCGAAGGAAAAGGGCGACCCGGCTGTCCGCCGCAACGCCGGTGAGGGCGGGCGAAGCTGCCGAAGGGAGATCTTGGGGGGTCATGCGTACTCCAGGGTGTCGAGGTCTGACAGGATGCTAGCGGAGCGCACCACGGACGCAAGCCGGGGGCGGATCACGGCAGGCCCGGCGCGATCCGGAATCGGAGTACGGCCGGGAGGTCGTTCTCGTCCCGCCCGAGGGCCCAGACCAGGTTTCCGTCGGCCTCGATGAACCGGGACCGGCGGGGGAACTCCACCCGGCCCAGGAATCTGCCGTCGGGGGAAAACACTTCGTAGGCGAGGGGCGTCCTGAAGTGGGAAACCGGTGCCTTGGGATCCCGGGATGGAGTCATTTCGGCCTCGGGAATCCGTTCCGAGGGCGCCGGAACCCGGGCCCAGATCCGGCCGTCCCGCGCAATCGAGATACCACTGAGCGGCGCCTTCCGGTCGGGAATCGGCGGGCCCGACCAGGTCCAGCCCGGCTCCGTCATCCGCATCTGATACTCGATCCTGGCGTGCTCCTCGTCCCGCTCTTCCGGCGCGATCGGCACCGGCTCGGCCTGGCGTCGGATGACCACCGGCTTGCCGGGCTCGCGGGCGAGGGTGATTTCGTACTTGCCGCCATGCGCCACGACGAAATACCCGTCCGGATGCCAGCCCCAGTCATAGCCGGGCGCAAACTGGGAACCGGTGCTGGACGTTCCGCCCTGCTGATGCGCGACGTACACCTCGCGTGGCACGTCCAGGTCCGGCGGCACCAGCGTATCGCCCAGCGCGCCACCGGGCTTGAGCCGTACCAGCCCCATCCGGCCGAGGATCTCTCCGGGACGCGGCGCGGTCACAGGTCGCTTGAGAAAAAGCCCGCCGCTCCGGTCGGTGACGAGTCCATTGCTGGTGGAGAATCCCGACGGGGTGGGCCAGCTGGTAGTGAACGCGCCGGCGGAGTCCAGGAAGGAGACTCGGGCATTCTGGGAGTCCCAGAGCGCGATCCCCCCGTCGGGCCGGACCACCATGCCGTTGTTCTGCCGGTATTCTCCGGGCCCCGCGCCTTCACGCCCCAGGCGTCGCACCAGCTTTCCGTCGGCGCCGAAGAGAAAGATCGCCTTGGTGGGCCGGTCGAACACCCAGAACCGCCCGGCCGGGTCCACCTTGAAGTCGTAGATCTCGGTGAACAGCGTGGTATCGTCCGCCGCCGGTGCGATCCTAAGCTCCTCGGTGAGTTGCCGGATGGACGCCGTCGGTACCGCCCCGTTCACCCGTGCGATCAGGCTGTCGCCGGTGGAATCGATGATCGTGGCGAGACCCGCCGCGTCGGCCCCGGGGCCCGCGGCAGCCTTTCCGCACCCGAGGGCCAGACAGAGGGGGAGGGTACGGAGCAGCATCCGAACAGAAAGCATGGCGGGTCACCTTGTTATGGGTACGGCTGTTGGACGCGCCGCAACGCGCCGGGGTTGCGCCTAGTTCGGCAGCGGCCCGGCGAACTTCCACTGCGCCACGTAACTCGCCGTGAGCGGCTGCCGGGTCAGCAGGGCGCGCACCATTTCCACCGGCATCGTCCCCGACTGGAGCACCGCGTCGTGGAAGGCCTGGTCCGTCATCCTGCCGCTCCCGACCAGCTCGGCGTGCAGGGCGCGGAACTGCAAGCCGCCCATCATGTAGGCGATCTGGTAGAGCGGCGGGTAGCTGCCGTTGAACGACCGGCGCACCTCGGCGGTGGCGTTGGCGCGCTCGTGCCCGACCCGGTTCACCAGCAGGTCGATCGCTTCCTGCGGCGTCATGGTGCCCAGGTGGAAGCGCAGGGAAAAGATGATCCGCGCGGCGCGATGCATCCGCCAGAAGAGCATGCCCACCCGGTCCTCGGGCGAGCGAGGGAATCCGGCGTCGTACAGCAGCATTTCCCAGTAGAGCGACCACCCCTCGGTCCAGAACGGCGTGCTGAACAGGTCGCGGTGGGGCTGATAGCGGTCGCTCATGAACCACTGGAGGTGGTGCCCGGGGATGAGCTCATGGAACACCGTTGCGCGGGAGAAATGGATGTTGTTCCCCCGCATGGTCATCATCTTGTCTTCCTGGGCCATCGCGTCAGTGGGATACGACACCTGGATCAGCGAGCCGCCCAGAAAGAACGGGCTGACCTTCTGCTGCGCCGGCGACAGCATCTCTTCCCACCAGTCGTCCTTGGCCAGCGGGGGCACCGTCACCAGGTTGCGCCGCTCGATGAAGCTCACCGCTTCGCGGGCCAGGTCGCGCACCAGGTCGACCTGCTTGCCGGGTTCGACGTGCAGGGTCTTCACCTTTTCCATCGCGGCGTGCCAGTCGTCCCCGAACCCCATGGCGCGGGACGCCTTGAGCATCTCGGCCTCGCACCAGGCGAACTCTCGCTCCGCGATCTTGACCAGGTCTTCGGGGCCGTAGGGGATCATCTCGTAGGCAAGATCCTCGACCAGCGCGGCGCGGCCGATCGGATCGCCGATGATCGGATCGTCCTCGCCTTCCTTGATCCCCACCACCTTTTCGCGGAGCGCCCTGGCGTACTGCTGCAGGCCCGCCGAGGCCTTCTCGTAGGGCGCCTTGGCCCACCAGGTGAACATCGGGTCGTAGCCGGCGTAGAACTCGTACCAGCCCTTGAGCGTCTCACGCAGGCTCAGGACCTCCGCGGCGGCCCGGTAGGCGACGATCCGGGTGGGCCGGAGCGCGACCGAATCCAGCGCCTTGGCGGCGAGTGCCGCCTGATCGGCGACCTGGGCGACAGCGCGCCCGGCCGATTCCGGCGCCACCGATTCCATCCGGCGCTGGCGCTCGTGGAGATCCATCACCGTCGCGGCGAAGGGCAGGAGCCCCTGCATCTCGCCCAGCCGGGCCTCGTCGCGCGACAGCAGCGCCAGCTCATGGCCCAGCCGGTTCTTGAGCAGCAGGTAGTCCACCTTCCCTTCCTGGCTCAGCTGGTCGAACTGGACCTCGCCGAGCCGCCGCTGCCACGCCGAGTAGAATCCGCGGAAGGCCTCCCGCTGCCCCGGCGAGTAATCCACCGGCCAGCGGCGGCCCAGGTCGCTCGCATCCAGCGCCACGCGCCGCACCATGATCGCGAGCTCGCTGGCGGGCCGGTTCATCAGGGTGGCCAGCGGCGGCACGTAGGCCTGGGGCGGCGATTGCTGGGCAACGGAGACCGGCACGGCGGCGAGGCCGACCAGCACGGCCGCGATGACGGGCCGCGGTCGAGGAAAGCGAATCACGATTCCTCCGGTGATCGAGGGGCGACGGGACCCATCCAAATGTATCCCGGCGCGGAGGATCCGGGACCGACGCTGCGGCCCCGGAAATCGGGGCCTTCGCGCCTGACCTGATAGATTAACCTCCGGCTTCGAACGAGGAACTGCATGGCGGCCCCCGCCGAGTCGATCGCATCGCTCTGGTCCCGGCTGCATCGCCTGCCGGCCGGCACCTGGCTGTTCAGCCGGGCGCTCGGGTTCATGGTGCCCTATACCGGAACGATCGGGGCCCACGTGCGCGAGCTGTCCCCGGGCCATGCCCGGGTGACGCTCCGGGACCGCCGCAAGGTGCGCCAGCACCTGGGGTCGGTGCACGCGGTGGCGCTGGTGAATCTCGGCGAGGTGACCAGCGGCCTCGCGATGCAGATGGCGCTCCCGTCCGGAGTGCGGGGCATCGTCACCCGGCTCTCCGCCGAGTACTTCAAGAAGGCCCGTGGCATCCTGACCGCCGAGTCGCGGGTGACGGTACCCGAGGTGACGGGGCCGGTCGAGCACACGGTCGAGGCGCGGATCACCGACGCCGGCGGCGCGGAGGTGTGCGTGGTCCGGGCCGAGTGGCGGCTGGATGTGAGAGGCTAAGAGGCTACGACGCTACGACGCTACGACGCTACGACGCTACGACGCTACGACGCCAGGAGTATCGTGCTGAATACAGTGTTAACCCGCCAGGCCGGAATCGAGGTGCCGCTCATCTGCGGCGCCATGTATCCGTGCAGCAATCCGGAGCTGGTCGCCGCGGTGTCAGAGGCCGGGGGAATCGGGATCGTCCAGCCGATCTCACTCACCTACGTCCACGGCCACAAGTTCCGGGAAGGGCTCCAGCTGATCCGGCGGCTCACCGGGAAGCCGATCGGCATGAACGCGCTCATCGAGGCCTCGTCCCGGCGCTACCACCAGCGGATGGTGGAGTGGGTGAGCATCGCGCTCGAGGAGGGGGTCCGTTTCTTCGTCACCTCGCTGGGCAATCCCCGCTGGGTCTGCGAGCGGGTTCACGCCGCGGGCGGCCACGTCTACCACGATGTCACCGAGCGGAAGTGGGCCCTCAAGGGCCGGGACGGCGGAGTGGACGGGCTGATCCTGGTGAACAACCGGGCGGGCGGCCACGCAGGCCCGAAGAGCGCCGAGGCGCTCTACGCAGAGCTGGCAGACCTGGGGCTCCCGCTGGTCTGCGCCGGCGGCATCGGCGATGCCCCCGACTTCGTCGCGGCGCTCCGGATGGGGTACGCCGGGGTCCAGATGGGCACCCGGTTCATCGCCACCACGGAGTGCCTGGCCAGCGCGGTCTACAAGCAGGCCATCCTCGATGCTGACGAGGCCGACATCGTGCTCTCCGAGCGGATCACCGGCGTGCCGGTGGCGGTGATCAACACGCCCTACATCCAGCGGATGGGGCTCAAGGCCGGGCCGATCGCGCGCTGGATGTTGCGGGGTCACAAGACCAAGCGATGGATGCGGATGTTCTACGGGCTCAAGTCGATCTGGCAGCTCAAGCGCTCGTCGCTGGATGAATCAGGCGAGAAGGACTACTGGCAGGCCGGGCGCAGCGTCTCGGGCATCAGCAGCATCGAGCCGGCCGGCGACGTCGTGCGGCGGTTTCGCGACGCGGCCGTCAGGGCTGCTTCGCTCCCCGCCGGCTCCAGATGACCACCAGGCAGCTCGCTTCGGTGCGGGGGAACTCCGCCGGCCATTCCGCGGGGGAGCGGTAGACCTCGACGGCCTCCACGTCGTCGGGCGACAGGTTTTCCATGTCGAACACCTCGCTCAGCATCCCGATGCGGAACCGCTTCGCGTTGGGACTGTCGGAGCCGTCGACCAGCAGGCCGTCGACGATGATGGCGGGCCGCTCGGTCCGCCGCGGGCAGGTGAGGGTCTGCTTTCCTGCGCGCGAGCGTTGGTTCAGGCCGTGGGACACCAGCAGATCAGCCAGGCGAAACCGGCCGGACTTCGCCAGCTCGTCCCGGGTGATCAGCGCCGATGCCGGCGCCCCGTTGCGCCGGATCCGGTCGCGGATCTCGCTCAGGAACCGCTCGGCCGGAGGCATCGGAATCTTCGCGCTGGTGGTGAGCTCGGGGAGCCGCTGGGCCGAGTCCACCGTCGCGACCGCCGCCTCGGCGGCGGCCTTCGCCACCAGGGTCAGCCAGGGAAACCGGCCCGCTTCGATCTCGACCACCGCGGCCGGTTCGGCGGCCCGCCCGGCGACGCGAAGGGCGACGGACGCGCCGGGCGGCAGGTCACAGAAGGACCAGAACCCCGACTCGCCGGCGATCGCGACGGCGTCCTTCTGCACGACGACGGAGGCGGCGAGCGCGGACCAGCGGGCCCGCACCGCGACCCCGGCGGCGGGACCGCCGGTGCCGGTGATGGTCCGGCCCATCAGGCCGGCCTTTCCGCGATCCCGGGGGCAGAGCGTGCTGAGCAGGAGCTCAGGACCCGGGGTGCTGGTGGACGCGGTCGAGGCCCCTCCCGGCGCGAGCTCGACGACGCGGCGGCCGCGGAGCGTGTCGAGCGCCAGGAGCGGGTGCGCGAAGGTCACCATCCGCATTCCCGAGACCGGGACCGCCATCGCATACTCGCCCAGTGAATCGGTTATCCCGCGTTCGGCGGCGCCGGCAACCGACACCACGACCCCGGCCAGTCCGCCACCGCCCAGGCTGTCGATGACCCGCCCGCTCAGCCGCGCCGCCGCGACAGCGCGCCGGGGGGCCTCGAGCGGCTCGGAAATCCCCCCGTGCTCCAGATTGCCCACGACCACGTCGTGGGAGGAGTTGCCGGTCGTGGTGCGAACGATCTCCGGCATCCGGATGAACCAGCTCCGGATGTACCACGCGCCGGAGGGAAGCCGGTCGAACTCCATTCGACCGCCGGCATTCGATTCCAGGACGCTCTGGACCGACGACGCGTACTGGAACTCGAGGGCGCGCAGCTCGAGCGTGCGCCGGTCCACCCAGAGCACGCCGCGGATGTCCGCCACCTTGCGGGTCTTGAGCGGCACGAAGGAAAGACCCACGTTGAGCGAGTCGCTCTTCTCACCGCGCCGCACTCCGAAGCAGTGGTTTTCCACGAAGGGGTCCGACAGGAGCAGCTCCGCATCGGGTGCGCTGTAGACCACGCTGTCGCCGTCGGCACGGACGTAGCCGTACTCGGCCAGCTGAGCCGCGGGAGCCGGCACGAAGGGACGGCTGCCGGAGAGGTGGGGGTAGGAGATCTGCTCCTCGCGGATCGCGCCCGAGGCCGACAGGCTACGGTCGACCGAGCGCCAGTTCAGGGTGAGCCCCCGCCGCTCCGAGAGGCTGGTGGCGGCGAGCGCCTGGCGGATCTGCTCCCAGAGCGTGGCGGCCAGGGCGCCCTGGAACGTGACCTTGCCACAGGGGGTCCTGGCCTCGACGATGAGCTCGGGCAGCATGATGCGCGCCGAGGTCACCGCCAGCTCGATGCTGCGGGTCTCTCCCGCGGCCAGCTCGACCGGCGTGCGGGCACTGACGGCGTAGCCGATCCGGCTGACCTGGAGAGCATATCGGCCGGCGGCCGGCGCGCCCAGCGTGACCCGGCCCGCTTCGCTGGTGAGGCCCTGCACGACCACCGTATCCCCCCGAAGCAGCCGGACGATGGCGCCTGCCACCGGCGGCCCGGCCGCGCCGTCCCGCACCAGCACGGCGGCGGCCTGGGCGGACAGGCGGGTTGCGGCCAGCGTGAGGCCGAGGAGCAGTCCGGAAAGGATCCGGGAATACCGGGGAGTCTTCAATCTCACGGTCGACCTCTATGGCCCCTGGTGCTACGTTTTCCGCCGACCCGGGTCCTGGAGGAATCTATCCCGACCGCTATCATGTCCGTCATCATCCGGACCGCCGGACTGCTGGTGCTCTCGAATCTCTTCATGACG
Source organism: Gemmatimonadota bacterium (assembly GCA_041486305.1). Classification (GTDB taxonomy): domain Bacteria; phylum Gemmatimonadota; class Gemmatimonadetes; order Gemmatimonadales; family GWC2-71-9; genus JABFSM01. Next base: position 24,165 of record JBGPLG010000046.1, on the reverse strand, counting down.
TATGCCTGGTACGGCCACCTCAAGACCCTGGGCGGGAAGCCGTGGTACATCGCGGCGGTGGTGAGCTGGGGCATTGCCTTCTTCGAGTACCTGCTCCAGGTGCCGGCCAACCGGATCGGGTACACCGCGCTCTCCCTCGGCCAGCTCAAGATCATGCAGGAGATCATCACGCTGATCGTCTTCGTGCCCTTCGCGGCCGTGGTGATGCGGCAGCCGCTCCGGCTCGACTTTCTCTGGGCCGGTCTCTGCATGTGTGGCGCGGTCTATTTCGTGTTTCGCGGGGCGGCCTGACCCCGCGGCCCTTTCCTGGACCTACGGGGCGACCCGGTCCGGAGTGTCGAGGATTGGCAGACCTGCCCCGGGGGCGAGATATTCCCTCCAATGCGACGTATCCTCCTGATGTTTCTCGTTGGCGCCGAAGCGGGTACTCCCCGAATCCAATCCGCTCCCGAGCTCCAGGGTCCCCCGGGAAGCGCGGAGCCCTTCCTTACCGCCACGCCGCGCGGCGGACTCCTCGCCACCTGGTTCGAGCCTCGCGGTGACAACCGGCAGGCCCTCCGGATCGCGGCCCGATCGGCCGGCCGCTGGAGCGCCCCGGTCACGGTGGCCGAGCGGGAGGACTTCTTTGTCAACTGGGCGGATTTTCCCTCCGCGATCGAGGATGCCGACGGCCGGTGGATGGTACACTGGCTCCAGAAGACCGCTGCCAGGAGTTACGCCTACCATATCCAGGTCGTGGGGTCGGCCGACCGGGGTAAGACCTGGAGCACGCCGGTCACCCCGCACACCGACCGCTCCGCCACCGAACACGGCTTTGTGGCGATGCTGCCGCGCGCCCGGGGTGGCGCCGACCTGGTCTGGCTCGACGGAAGGCAGATGGCGGATTCGCTTACACACGGCTCGATGGCGCTGGCGGCGGGAAGTATCGACGGGACGGGGCGGCCGACCGGCGAGGCGATCCTCGACCGCCGCACCTGCGACTGCTGCCAGACTGCGCTGGCCCGGACCAGTGAGGGGCTCCTGGCCGTCTACCGGGATCGGAGCGACGCCGAAGTGCGGGACATCTCAGCGGTGCGGCAAGTGAACGGAAGGTGGTCCGCACCGGTCCGGGTGGCGGCCGATGGCTGGACCTACAAGGCCTGCCCGGTGAACGGCCCTTCGGTCGCCGCGGAAGGCCGGCGGGTCGTGGTCGCCTGGTTCACGGGCGCCGACGGCGTCTCCCGGGTGAAGCTGGTCCGCTCCGGTGATGGCGGCGGCTCGTTCGGACCCCCGGTGACGGTCGACGACGGGAATCCTCTTGGCCGTGCCGAGGTGGAGCTGCTCCCCGATGGTTCGGCGCTGGTGGCCTGGCTGGAGATCGTCGGAGATCAGGCGGAATGGCGGATCAAGCGGATCGGGGCCGATGACCGGGTGCAGACCCGATGGACGGTGGGCTCGGCCCCTCGTACCCGCCAGGCCGGTTTCGCGCGGATGGCGCTGGCGGACGGCTCCCTCTTCGTGTCCTGGACGGCCCCGGGGCCCCAGGGCGGCGTGCGGATCGATCGCCTTCCCATTACCGGGAACTGAGCCCGGCGGGGACTTCCGCTGGACCCGGGAAAGTGGCAGTTTAAGCGGCCTCCGGATTTATAGATGTGCACCAGAACCCCCGTCACCCCCGACAAGGCTCGCCTCATGCCTCTTCTGACCTCGCTGTTGGCCCGGACTCGCGCCGGTCTTTTCCTCGTGACCGGTGGCCTCCTCCTCGCTTCCGCGCCAATCGCGGCACAGCAGGGGTCGGGCACCATCAAGGGCACGGTCACCCAGAGCAGCAACGGTCAGCCGCTGGCCGGGGTGATCGTCACCATCAACGGCACCACGATCAAGGCGGCCACCAACACGCGGGGCGCCTACACGATCGACCGGGCTCCCACCGGGCCGCAGACGCTGGTGTTCCGGTGGCTCGGCTACCGGCCCACCGAGGTCCAGGCCAACGTCGCGGCGAGCGGGGTCACTACCGCCGACGCCAAGATGGAGCAGCTGCCGATCCAGCTCTCCGAGCTCCTGGTCACCGGCGCCTCGAAGGTGCCGGAGCGCTCGGTCGAGGCCCCGGCGGCCTTCTCGATCGTGGAGCCCCGGGTGCTCCAGTCCACCGGCGTCACCGGGCAGGCGCCGCTGGCGCTGCGGGAGGTGCCCGGCGTGGACCTGGTCCAGAGCGGGATGAACGACTTCAACGTCAACGCCCGCGGGTTCAACTCCTCGCTCAACCGCCGGGTGCTGGTGCTCCAGGACGGGCGTGACCTCGCGATCGCGTTCCTCGGCGCGCAGGAATGGAACGCGCTCGCGGTGCCGACCGACGAATACTCCAAGATGGAGCTGGTGCGGGGGCCCGGCTCGGCGCTCTACGGCGCCAACGCCTTCTTCGGCGTGCTCAACATCACGACGCCGTCGGCGCGGGAAGTCGCCGGCTCCAAGATCTCGGTGGGCGGCGGCCAGCTCGCCACCCGGCGGATCGATCTCCGGCAGGCGGGCGTGCTGTCCCGGGGGCGCTGGGGCTACCGCTTCAACGGCGGCTACAACGAGAGCGACAGCTGGTCCCGGTCGCGCACCAACGCCGACCGGCTCGACCTGAAGCGCGAGTACGGCCCGGTGGTGAAGGATTCGGTGAAGCACCCGATCCCGAGCGCCCGGGAGCTCCGGGCCCTGAACGGACAGACGGCGGATCCCGCCACCGGCGCGCTCACCGGCGAGGCCGACCCGGTCAAGAGCATGTACGGCTCGGCCCGGCTGGACTACTACGCCAACAACGGCTCGGTCGTCACCGGGGAAACCGGCATCGCCCAGGTGGAGAACGAGCTCTTCGTGACCGGCATCGGCCGGGTTCAGGTGACCAAGGCCACCCGGCCCTACGCCCGGCTCGGCTGGGCCAACAAGGGCTTCAACGTGATGGCCTACTGGAACGGCCGCCGCACCAAGGACCCGCAGTATTCGCTGGCGTCCGGGGCGTCGCTGCTGGAGCGGTCCAACATCCTCCACGTCGAAGCGCAGGACGTGCATACCTTCGACAGCGAGAAGGGGCGGGTGGTGCTGGGCGCCTCGGCGCGGAACTATCGCGTCAACACCGACAGCACGCTGATGCGCCAGGCGGACGACGACCGCAGCGACTATTACTACGCGCTGTTCGGGCAGGTCGAGTACGGGCTGGCCCCCAAGGTCCGGGCGGTGGCGGCGGCACGGTTCGACGTCGGAACCCTGATCAATCCCCAGTTCTCGCCCAAGGTGGCGCTGGTGGTCTCGCCCAACGACCGGCACTCGTTCCGCTTCACCATCAACCGGGCCTTCCAGACCCCGAACTACTCGGAGTTCTACCTTCGCGCGGCGGCGGGCGCACCGGCCAATCTCACCGCACTGGAAACCGCGCTCCGCGCCTCACCGCTCGGGCCGGTGCTGGCGGGCGTGCCGGTCGGGACGCTGTTCACCACGACCACGCCGACCGCCACCACGTCGTCGAGCAGCGCCGCGGTGCCGGTCTTCGCCCGGGGCAACAACAAGCTCGACGTGGAGACCACCCTCGGATTCGAAATCGGCTACCGGGGCGACCTGAGCCCCACCGTGTACCTGACCCTCGACGCCTACGCCAACCGGATCCGGAATTTCGTCACCGACCTGCTGCCCGGGGTGAACCCGGCGTTCGCGTACTGGACCGCGCCCACCCAGGTCCCGGTGGGCAACCGCCCCGCCCTGGTGGACGCGGTGCGCAACGCCCTGCTGGCCAATCCGGCCAGCGTCACGGCAGGCCGCGGGCTGACCCGCACCGAAGAGGGCAACACCGCGGTGATCGTGAGCTACACCAACGCCGGCAAGGTGAAGCAGTGGGGGCTGGAGGCGGGCGCCGGCTGGCAGATGACCAAGATGTTCCGCACCGACGGCACCCTGACGCTGTTCGACTACAGCGTGGACCAGTCCACCGTCGCGCGGGGCGACAGCCTTCTCGCCAACACGCCGAGCGCCAAGGCCACCGTGTCGCTCAGCTACGCCGACCGCCGGTTCACCGCCTCGACCAACATGCGGGCGGTGCGGGGATACTCGTGGGCCGCGGGGGTCTTCGCCGGGTTCATCGAGCCCAACGTGAGCTTTGGCGCCGACGCGGCCTACGACATCAACAACAACTTCAAGGTCTTCGTCACCGGGACCAACATCTTCGACAGCAAGAAGTTCGAGATCTACGGCGGCTCGGTGAACGGGCGCCGGATCCTGGGCGGCCTCACGGCCCGGTTCTAACCCTTTTTTCCTTTCGGAGTCGGCATCTATGGCCGTTCGATTTCCAGTGCGTTTCGCCCTGATGGCGGGGGCTGTCGCGGGGTTGGTCCTGATGGCGCCGGGAACGGTGGCGGCGCAGGCGACCGGCACCATCACCGGCAAGGTCACCGACCAGCAGACCGGTGAGGGCCTCGCCGCCGCGCGGATCTACGTGGTAGGGCAGCTGGTCAGCGGCGCCACCGGGAACGACGGCAGCTACCGGATCACGGTGCCCTCGGGCGCGGTGGAGCTCCGGGTCGGCGCGATCGGCTACGCCACCGCCCGGGCCACGGTGACGGTTCCGGCCGGGGGCAGCGCCACCCAGAACTTCGCGCTGGAGCGGGCCGCCGTCGCGCTCGAGGAAATCGCGGTCACCGGCACCCGGCGGGCCGAGCGCTCGGCCATCGACCAGGCGGTCCCGGTGGACGTCCTGACCCAGGAGGAGATCCGGCTCAGCGGGCGCACCGAAACGGCGCAGATCCTCCAGACCCTTGCGCCGTCGCTCAACTTTCCCCGCGCGTCGGTCGCCGACGGCACCGACCACAGCCGGCCGGCCACGCTCCGCGGCCTCGGCGCCGACCAAGTGCTGGTGCTGGTGAACGGCAAGCGGCGCCACACCAGCGCGCTGATCAACGTGAACGGCACCGTGGGCCGCGGCCAGGGCATGGTCGACCTGAACGCGATCCCGTCCAGCGCGATCGACCGGATCGAGATCCTGCGCGACGGCGCCGCGGCGCAGTACGGCTCCGACGCCATCGCAGGCGTGATCAACATCATCCTCAAGGCCAACGCCGAGGACGAGCTGACCGGAATGACCGGCCAGACCTCCCTGGGCGACGGCAACGTCGTCAACGTAAATGGCACCAAGAACATCCACTGGGGCGGCAACGGATTCATCCAGGCGGCCGCAGAATTCCGGGACCGCGGCTACACCAACCGCACCCTGGCGGACCGGCGGACCCAGTATTTCGCCGGCGATCCCAAGAACTCGGATCCGAAGTTCGTCAACCAGATCAACCACCGGCAGGGCGACGCCGACACCCGTGATATCGTGGGCTTCCTCAATGCCGGCAAGCAGCTCGGCGCCAAGGGCGAGTTCTATTCGACGATCGGCTGGAGCCGCCGGGGCGGCAACGCGGCCGGATTCTGGCGCCGCCCCAACGACGACCGGACCCAGCGGTCCATCTACCCCAACGGCTTCCTCCCGTTCATCTATTCGACCATCTACGACGGGTCGGCGGTGGCGGGCGTCCGGGGCGAGATGGGGGGCTGGCGGTACGATCTCTCGGGCGGCTACGGGCGGAACTCCTTCCGCTTCGACATCAAGAACACCGCCAACGTCTCGCTCGGACCCAGCAGCCCGACCGAGTTCTATGCCGGCACCCTGGTCTTCGGGCAGTTCACCGGCAACCTGGACATCGTGAAGGGGTTCAACGTCGGCCTGGCCTCGCCGCTCAACGTGGCGGTGGGCGCCGAGTTCCGGAGCGACCGGTACCAGATCAAGGAGGGCGAGCCGGACAGCTACCGGAACGGGGGGGTACCGATCCAGGGCGGACCGAACGACGGCAAGGTGGCGCCGGTCGGGTCGCAGGTGTTCCCCGGGTTCCGGCCCGCGGTGGTGACCGGCAGCGCGCTCCCCGGAGACGCCGTCAGCGAGAGCCGCAACAACGTGGCGGGCTACCTCGACCTCGAGGCCAACGTCACCAAGCAGCTGGTGCTGGGCGCCGCGGCCCGGGCCGAGCACTACAGCGACTTCGGCGGCACCGGAGACTACAAGGTGTCGGGGCGGTTCGAGCCGGCGCCCGGGCTGGCCTTCCGCGCCGCGTACAGCACCGGGTTCCGGGCTCCGTCACTCGGGCAGTCGTGGTTCTCCTCCACTGCCACCAATTTCGTGGCCGGGGTGCCCACCGACAACCGCACCTTCCCGGTGAGCAATCCGGTGGCGCAGGCGCTCGGCGCCACCGCGCTCAAGCCGGAGCAGTCCAAGAACACCAGCGCCGGCATCGCCTTCTACCCGCTGAAGGGATTCTCGGTCACGGCCGACTACTACAAGATCACGATCGAGAACCGGATCGTGCTTTCCGGCACGTTCAACCAGGCGGCGGTGACCAATTTCCTGACCCAGCAGGGCTTCGTCGGGGTGGGCGGGGCCCGGTTCTTCACCAACGCCATCAATACCCGGACCGCGGGCGTGGATGTCGTGGCGGGGTACGGATTCGCGGTGGGCAGCCGCGGGGCACTCCGCTTCACCGCCGGCTTCAACCACAACAAGAACGAAGTCACCAGCGTCCAGCCGACGCCGGGCGTGCTGGCCGGCTTCTCGGAGACGCTCTTCGACCGGGTGGAACGGGCCCGGATCGAGGTGGGCCAGCCCAAGGACAACTTCAACTTCCAGGGCATTCTGACCTGGAAGGCGTGGGGCCTTACCTACCGGACCCAGCGGTTCGGCCAGGTCACCAGCTTCGGCACCCCGACGGACGGGTCGCTAGACCAGACCTTCCGCGCCAAGTGGATCTCCGATCTCAGCGTGAGTTACATGCCCCACCGGCAGCTGAGCCTCATGATCGGCGCGGACAACATCTGGGACGTCTACCCCGATCGCAACAACAACGACGGCCCGATCGCCTCCAACCCCGGTACCACCAACGGAGGCAATTCGAACTTCGGGATCTTCCCCTACAACGGCATCTCGCCGTTCGGCTTCAACGGCCGGTTCGCGTATGTGAAGGCGAGCTGGAGCTACTAGAAGAGGCTAAGAGGCTAGGAGGCGAAGAGGCCAGGAAAAAGCCCCACGGGACCTGCTCCCGAGGGGCTTTCTCCTGGCCTCCTAGCCGCTTGCCCTGCATCAGAATCCGATAAAGGGGAAATGCACTCCTCCGGTGAACCGGACGTCGTGCTGCTTCTTCTCCGAAACCTTGGCGTTAAGGTGGTCGAACTCTGCGGTGTAGAGGTAGTCCTCCACGCCGAAATTGATGGCGATGATGCGACCCAAACGAATGCCGGCGATGGCTCCCACCACCCCGCCCACGTCGGTGCCACCCTTGATCCCGGCCTGCTCAGCCGCCCCACCCGCCTTGAGCTTGTGCCGCACCGCGCCGACGCCCCCATTCACGCCGATCCAAACCGGGCTGGTCCGGGGAATCAGGTAGAAAGTCAATTTGCCGCTGCCGGTCAGGGTCGTCACGTCCTGATTGAATGCAGTCGTGGTACCCTGGGTGCCGGTTCCCGCGGAGATGTCCAGCGAACCGGGCGAATACCCCACATCCCCCTCGATCGCAATCCGCCTGCCCAGGCCGATGCCGAGCCGGCCGCCGACCACGAAGCCGATGGAAACCTTCGTCACCTCGGTGGTTGTCCCGTTTTGATAGCTCAACAAGTCCGCCGTAGGAATGAGGACCCCGAGGTAGGGCGTGAGCGAGAGCCCGGTCTTGGTGCCCGGCACACCGGTCTGGGCGAAGGTAGAGCCCGCCATCGAAACCGCGACAAGAGCCAGAAGGGTACTGCGAACGGCCAGGTGCATAGCTGCTCTCCTCGGATGGGTGATGATGCGCTGCTCAGTCTCGGAACCAACCTACACCCCAGGCATCAGCCCGACTTCACTCCCCGATCAGTCCGGGATCATTTCAACTAACCCGTTCTGCTGGCCCACTTTCGGAGCACGAGGGGAGTACATTGGGGTTCCATTTCGAGACATGAACCGCGGTGGGACCGATTGATCCAATGGAATGAGTATCCGCTGGCCGGCACCGGAGGGCCCGGGCAAGCCGCCCTCCGGGTCTACCCCGGCATCCTGAGCCCCCAGCTCCGGAACTACCGCGATATCCTGGTGGCGCTCCCCCCGGGGTACGGAACCGGCGGGGACCGTCACCCGGTGATCTATCTCCAGGATGGCCAGAACCTCTTCGACCCCACGACCAGTTACGCGGGGGACTGGGGTCTGGTCGAAACCCTCAACGGACTGGCACCGAACCAGCTCCAGCCGATCCTCGTCGGGGTCCCGAATACGGGCCGGCGGCGTCGCTATGAGTACAGTCCTTTTCGCGATATCATACACGGCGGAGGCGGGGGGGATCGCTACCTCGCCTTTCTCGTGGAGACGGTCAAACCGCTGGTGGACGCGTCGTTCCGGACTCGCCCCGAGCGTCCCCATACCGTCATCGCCGGTTCGTCCCTGGGTGGCCTGATCAGCCTGTACGGACTGTTCCGCTACGCCGATGTCTTCGGCGCGGCGGGGGTCCAGAGCCCGGCGCTCTGGTTCGCCGATGGCGCCGCGCTCCGATTCGTCGAAGAGATGGTGGATCTGGCCGTGGGCCGGGTGCACCTGGACGTCGGCACCGGGGAGGGAGAAGAGGCGCTGCTGGACGTCCGCGCGCTTCGACGTCTGCTGCTGGCCTCGGGCCTCCGGCTCGGCGCCGACCTCTCCTATATGGAGGAGGAGGGCGCCGACCACGACGAAGCGGCGTGGGGGAGGCGATTCCGCATGGCGATGCCCTTCCTCCTGGGAACCGGGGAACAGGAACGCGCATGAAGCATGAACACCACAACTGGATCAGCCCCGCCCTCGGCCGGGAGATGCACATCGAGGTCTTCGGCCATGCCGGGGCCCGGATGCTGGTGTTTCCAACCACGCTGGGAAGCTGCTACGAATGGCGGGACCGGCACATGCACGAGGTGCTCTTGGACCATCTGGACAACGGATGGCTGCAGATGTTCTGCCTCGACCACGTGCACGAGGAGAGCTGGTACAACAAGCGGCTTCATCCCGGGGCCCGGGCCTGGCGGCACCTCCAATACGACCAGTATCTGTATTCCGAGGTGCTGCCCTTCACCGAGGGGCGGAACCGTGAGCCATTCCTGATCGCGACCGGGGCGAGCTTCGGGGCGTACCACGCGGCCTGCTTCGGCCTCCGCCATCCGGAGCGGGTCAACCGGATCATCGGCCTGTCGGGGATGTACGACGTGAAGTCGATGACCGAGGGGTACTCGGATCTCAACGTCTACGGCTGCAATCCCTTCGACTTCATGCAGCACGAGCGGGACCCGAGCCGGCTCGAGGCCTTCCGGCGCCAGGACATCATCCTGGCCATCGGCAAGGAAGATCCGTCCTACCGGAACAACCTGGAATTCTCCGGCATCCTCTGGGACCGGCAGATCGGGAACGCGCTGCGGGAGTGGGATGGCTGGGCGCACGACTGGCCGTACTGGGAGAAGATGATTCGGTTGTACGTCGGGGGTCATGACTAGACGGTACGACGCTAGGACGCTATGACGCTACGTGGTTTCCTAGCGCCGTAGCGTCTTCAAGGAGCTCAACGCATGTCCAAGATCGGCCTGATCGTTGGTCGCGAATGGTCTTTCCCCCCGGCATTCATCGAAGAGGTGAATCGCCGCAACGATGGCGTGACCGCCGAATTCGTGAAGCTCGGCGCACCGCGGATGGACGACGTTCCGGAATACCGGGTCATCATCGACCGGATCTCCCATGAGGTCCCGTTCTACCGGACCGTGCTGAAGCACATGGTGCTGCGCGGGGTGACCGTGATCAACAACCCCTACATGTGGAGCGCCGACGACAAGTTCTTCGGCGCCACGCTCGCCGCTTCCCTCGGCCTGGCCCATCCCAAGACCGTCGTGCTCCCCAACAAGGAATACATCCCGGGGATCGTGCACACCGAGTCGCTCCGTAACCTGCACTATCCCCTGGACTGGGACGCCGTGCTGGACTACATCGGCCTGCCCTGCATCCTCAAGGACGCGCACGGCGGCGGCTGGAAGGAAGTGTACGTGTGCCGGACCAAGGAGGACCTGCTCAACAACTACGACCACTCCGGCCTGCTCACCATGATCGTGCAGGAGTTCATCGAGTGGGATGAATTCGTCCGCTGCATCTGCCTGGGGCAGGAGGTAATCCGGCCGATCAAGTACGATCCCAAGGCACGGAAGTATCACCCCGAGCTGGATTTCCTTCCCCCGCCGCTGATGCAGCGGGTGGTCGAGGATTCCCAGACCCTGGTGCGCGCGCTGGGGTACGACATGAATTCGATCGAGTGGGCCGTCAAGGACGGGGTGCCCTATGCCATCGACTTCATGAACCCCGCCCCGGATATGGACGTCTACTCGCTGACTCCGGTCCACTTCGAGTGGGTGGTCGGCCAGATGGCGGAGATGGCGATCCGGCTGGCCAAGGAGCCCCCCGGGGCGCCGCGGCCCTCGTGGGAAGGCTTCCTGGGCGGCCGTCGCCGCGCCACGACCCGGATGCCGAAGGGCGTCTGACCGCTCGATGAGCGTTCCGACCCAGTTGCCGGATGCCATCACCGCGTGGCATGACGGGCTCACGCCCGAGCTGGCGGCCGAGTCGTCCGGGTGGCTGACCGAGCAGCTCCGGAGTCGCGGGCTGTTCTTCGGCGAGCGGCCGCTCTGCACCGTGCTCCGGCCCCGGTTCCTCACCACCCCGCAGTATGACCTGCTCCGCGCCCGGATCGACGTGCTGCTCAAGGCGTTCGCCAAGGCGCTGGCCGCGGCGCTGGCCCAGCCGGCGCTGCTGGATCAGTTCGGCCTGGCGGACTGGGAGCGCACCCTGGCGCTGGAGGATCCGCGGATCCCGGCCTCGCCGGTGTCGCGGCTCGACGCCTTCTTCGACCCTGCAGACGGGCGGCTCCGCTTCACCGAGTACAACGCCGAGACGCCGGCCGGCTCGGCGTACAATGACGCGCTCACCGAGCTCTTCCTCGGGATTCCCGCGGCCCGGCCGTTCCTCGCCCGCTACGCGCTGCGGCCGCTGCCGGCGGTGCCCCACGTGCTGCACGCCCTGCTTTCCGCCTACGCCCGGTGGTCCGGCCGGCGCGAGAAGCCGGTCATCGGGATTCTGGACTGGAAGGAAGTGCCCACCTACAGCGAGTTTGTCCTGTATCGGCGCTACTTCGACGCGATGGACATCCGCTGCGTGATCGCCGACGTGCGCGACTGCGAGCTGGTGAACGGCCGGCTGGTGGCGGGGGGCACGCCCATCGACCTGATCTACAAGCGGGTGCTGATCCACGAGCTGATCGCGGACGGCGGGCTCGACCATCCCATCGTGCGCGCGGTGCGGACCGGCGCGGTGTGCATGGTGAATCCGTTCCGGTGCAAGGTACTCCACAAGAAGGCCTCGCTCGCGGTGCTCTCCGACGAGCGCAATGCGGCGCTCTTCGGCGAGGCGGAGCGGCGGATCATCGCCGAGCATATCCCCTGGACCCGGGTGGTGGAGGAGCGGAAGACGCTCTTCCACGGCGAACCGGTGGATCTACTCCCTTGGATGGAGGCCAACCGCGAGCGGCTGGTCCTCAAGCCCAACGACGATTACGGCGGGGCCGGGATCGTGTTAGGCTGGGAGGTGGACGGGACGGCCTGGACCGGGGCGGTCAAGCACGCGATGACCGCGCCCTTCATCGTCCAGGAGCGGATCGGGCTTCCCTCGGAGATCTTTCCCAGCTTCGCCGACGGCCAGCTCCATTTTGCCGGGCGGATCGTGGACACGGCCCCCTTTGTCTTCGGGGGCGGTTATGCCGACGGCTGCCTGACCCGGGTGTCCACGGCGACGCTGGTCAATGTCACTGCGGGGGGAGGCAGTACCGTCCCCACCTTTGTGGTCGAGAAGAGATAGCGGGCGCATGTCGTTGCGAGGACGCGCAGGGTCCGAAGCAATCTCTGCGAGATCGCCACGGGCGCTCCGCGCCTTCGCGATGACCTCTACGGGGACTTCATGAAGCCACCGAGCTTGACCATCGGCATCGAGGAAGAATACCAGATCATCGACCCGGTGACCCGGGAGCTCCGCAGCTACATCACGGAGATCCTGAAGGAAGAGTCGATGGTCATGGGGGAGATCAAGCCGGAGCTGCACCAGTCGATGGTCGAGGTCGGCACCAAGGTGTGCCGCACACCCGCCGAGGTCCGGGCCGAGCTGGTGCGGCTGCGCCGGCTGGTGATGGACCTGGCCGCCAAGAAGGGGCTCAAGGTGGCCGCGGCCGGAAGCCATCCGTTTTCTTCCTGGATGGACCAGGAGATCACCCCGCTGGAGCGGTACATGGGGGTCCGGGAAGACCTGCAGGACCTGGCCCAGGCCCTGCTCATCTTCGGCACCCACGTGCACGTCGGCATCGAGGACCGGGAGTTCCTGATCGACGCGATGAACGTGTCGCGCTACTTTCTGCCCCACGTCCTGGCGCTGTCCACCAGCTCGCCGTTCTGGATGGGCCGTCGTACCGGCCTCAAGTCCTACCGGAGCGTGGTGTTCCGGTCCTTCCCCCGCACCGGGATCCCGCGGTCGCTGGGGACCTGGAGCGAATTCGAGGACGTGGTCCACGTGATGGTGGACACCAACTCGATCCCCAATGCCTCGAAGATCTGGTGGGATGTGCGGCCCAGCTGGAGCTATCCGACGCTCGAATTCCGGATCTGCGACGTCTGCACCCGGGTGGACGAGGCGGTCTGCATCGGGGCCATCTTCCAGGCCATCATCGCCAAACTCTGGAAGCTGCGGTACGATAATCTCTCGTTCCGGCTCTATCCGGTGGCGTTCATCGAGGAAAACAAGTGGCGGGCGCTCCGCTACGGCCTGGACGGGAAGCTGATCGACTTCGGCAAGCAGCGCGAGATGCCGGCCCGCGAGCTGATCCGCGAGATGCTGGAATGGTTTCTCGACGATGTGCTCGACGAGCTGGGCAGCCGGAAGGAAGTGGAGTACGCGTTCAGGATTCTGGCCGAGGGCACCAGCGCCGACCGGCAGCTCGCGACCTTCGAGCGGACCGGCAACCTGCACTCGGTCGTGGACCAGCTGATCCGGGAAACCGAGGAAGGCGTGATGCCGTGAGTCGTCCCCTGATCGGCATCCCGGGCCAGACGCTCCAGGCCATCGACGACATCCCCGAGGGCCTGCCCCATTCCTGGGTGATGAACTCGCGCTATTTCATGGCGGCCGCCGAGGCCGGGGCCGCGCCGGTTCTGGTGCCGCTGTTCGTCGAGGACCACGATATTCTGCGCGAGGTCTACGACCGGCTCGACGGGGTGCTCCTCGCCGGCGGGGTGGACATGCACCCCCTGACCTACGGCGAGCACCCCCACCCCCGGCTGGGGCGGACCGATCCGGCCCGCGACGTCGTCGAGCTGGCGCTGGCGCAGTGGGCCATCGCCGACCGGAAGCCGATTCTCGGGCTCTGCCGCGGCGCCCAGGTCCTCAACGTGGCCCTCGGCGGGACCCTCTGGCAGGACATCGAGGCCCAGGTGCCGACCGCCATCAAGCACGACTGCTTTCCCAACGAGGGATACGCGCGCGACTACCTGGCCCACGACGTGGCCATCGCGCCCGGCTCCCGGCTCCACGCCGCCTTCGAGGCCCCATCGGTCCCGGTGAACAGCATGCATCACCAGGCGGTCAAGACTCTGGCTCCCGGCCTCTATGCGTCGGCGCACGCCCCCGACGGCATGGTGGAGGCCATCGAGTCAGGCAGCAATCATTTTCTCGTGGGCGTGCAATGGCATCCGGAAATTTTCGAGCACCGTGATGAGCGGACCCGGCGGCTCTTCAAGAGCTTCGTCGACGCCGCCAGCGGTCGAGGAGTCTGACAGTATGCGCGTTCGACTGATCCCGCTCGTCCTCGCAGGTGTATTGGCCGCTCAATCGCTCCAGGCCCAGGCCCAGGAGCCGAAATTCGACTCCGCCACGGTGGCCCGCGCCAACAAGCCGATTCTCCGCAAAGGGGAGCTCATCGGAGTGCTGGCCACGACGGGCATCGCCATGGCCTTCGACAAGACGCTCCTGAACACCATCCACGATCCTCACGACAAGTTCGGCCGGTCGGTTTCGGATTTCGGCAATGCGCTGGGCAACCCGTTGTACATCGGCCCGCCGCTCCTCGCCGCCGCGATCATCGGCAAGGCGGCGGGAAGCCGGGGGATCTACGGCGTGAGCACCCGCGCGATCAAATCGACCCTCCTGGCTGGCGCCAGCGTGTTCGTGCTCAAGAGCCTCATCGGACGGGAGCGCCCCTTCGTGAGCGACAACGCGTTCAAGTTCCATCCCATCAACTTCAAGGACAAGACGAACTCGTTCCCCTCCGGACACGCCACGGTGGCATTCGCGCTCGCCACCTCCTTCGCTCGAGAGATCAAGGGCACCTGGGACGACGTGCTGTTTTATTCCCTCGCCACCACAACGGCCTACGCCCGGATGCACGACAACAAGCACTGGATGTCGGATGTGGTGTTCGGCGCCGGCGTGGGCATCCTCTCCACCCGGTTCATCCACCGCCGCGAGGCCAAGCTGCTGCTGGGGAAGAACGTGATGGGAATGAGCCTGGAGTTCTAGCGCGTCGGGCGCTACCGGAGAAACCATTCGACGGTGGCGAGCGCAATGTCGGGGGGGACCAGATGACCCCCCTCGAACTCGACCAGGGTGACGGTGTACCCCTCCTGCCGCAGCTGCGGGACGATGCGGCGGCTGGCCTGGTCGATCGGCAGGACCGGGTCCTGCACGCCGTGGGAAAAGAAGAACTCGGGGTGACCGTTCGGGGCCGTATCGGACGGCACGATCCCGCCCGGTGAATTGGCGATCACCCTGGGGAACAGGTCTCCGTTGGCGAGGCCCAGCCCCAGCGCGTAGGTGGCTCCGTCGGAGAAGCCCGACAGGGCCAGATGGGCCGGATCGACCGTGACGCGGCCGAAGGCGAGTTGCAGGGCGGCATCGAGGAAGGCCACATCGGTGCCGTAGCGTCCCTGGAGCGCATCCCAGGTGTAGTCCGCCGAATCCACCGAGAGCAACAGAAAGCCGTGTGATTCGGCGTAGGGACTCCACAGGTTGAGGGGGCCCTGCGCGGGAATGCCGGCGCCGTGGAGCGCCAGCAGGAACGGCATCGGATGCCCGGCCACGTAGCTGCCGGGGACGTAGAGGTAGCCGTCCCGGGTGGCACCCAGCCCGAGCTGGTTGAGACCCGCGGTCACCGAGCCGGTCGGAGCGCGGGGACGCGCGGTCAGACGGGCCGAGCCGCCGCCGGGCTCGGTGACGCTCGGCAACCCGCAGCCAAGCAGCCCTCCTGCGCCGGCGGCGAGCATTTCCACGAAACCGCGGCGGGAACAGTCCATTCCCTCCCTACGACGGCGCGGCGGCCGGGGATTCCGTGAGGGGCCTCATGCCTCAGATCCATGGTTGCGGAGCATGAGCACATAGAGGGCCGGGGTTGCAAGGAGCGAAAGCGCCACCGAGGTGACCAGCGCGCCGATGACGGCAATAGCGAGCGGCCGGAGCATGTCAGCCCCGGAGCCGATGCCGTAGGCCAGCGGCAACATTCCAAGAGCGGCGGCCAGTGAGGTCATCAGTACCGGACGGAGCCGGCGCCGGCCCGATTGCACCAGGGCCTCCGTCAGGTCCAGGCCTTCCTTCCGCAGGTGCCGGACGAAATCCAGCATCAGAATGCCGTTCTTGGCCACAATACCTATCCCGATGATGGCCCCGAGGAAGGAAACGACATTGAAGGAGGTTCCGGTCAGCCACAGGGCGAACACGGTTCCGAACAGCGCCAGAATCGCCCCGAAGACGATCGCGATCGGCTCGTAGAAGGAGCCGAATTCCAGCAGCAGCACCGTAAACACCAGCGTCACGGCCATGAGCAACACGAACACGAGATTGCGGAACGATTCCCGCTGCTGCTGGTAGAGTCCGCCGTATTCGATGGCGCCGGGCGGAATGGAGCCATCCCGGCTCAGCACCTGGCGGATTTCCGTGATCGCGCTCCCCAAGTCCCGGCCCTCCAGCCGCGCACTTACCGCGACATCCTGTCTGCCATCCTCCCGGCGGAGCTCGAGCTGGCCGGGCTCCTCGACCAGGTTCACGACCTGGGACAGCTTCACGAGGTCGCCGCCCGGGGTTCGGATGGGGAGCTCGCCGATCTGGGACAGGGCCCGGAGCCGGGTCGAATCCAGCTTCACCCGGATATCGAGGATCCGGTCGCCCTCCAGCACCGATGACGCCGTCCGACCGAGCATGGCGGTGTTCACTACACTGGCGATGTCCTGCGCCGTCAGGCCGAACCGTCGCGCGTCCACGGGACGGGTTCGCAGGGCGAGTGTCGGCCCGGTGTAGACCAATCCATCGAACACGTCCACGACGCCCCGGATCTGCTCCAGCTGGGCGGCGACGGCCGGCGCTTTCTGCTTGAGCCACGCCTGGTCGGTGGAATAGAGCTTAAGCTCGATCGGCTTGGGCGACCACATCAGGTCGCCGATGAGATCGCCCAGAATGCCGGGGAAATCCCACTCCGCCCCGGGCAGCTCGGTATTGAACTTCCGCCGCAATTCGGCGATCACCTCGTCGGTAGACCGGTGGCGATCCGTCCGCAACTTGACGAGAAAGTCGCCGGTGTTGGGTTCCGCGATGGCGAGTGCGAGCCGGGCCCCGGTGCGCCGGGAGTAGCTCTCCACCTCCGGCACCGTCCGGAGAATCGCCTCCGCCTGCAGGAGTTGCCGGTCGGTTTCGGCCAGGCTGGTGCCCGGGGGGGTGAAGTAGTCGATGACGAACCCGCCCTCCTCCATGGCGGGGAGGAACTCGCTGTCCAGCCGGCCGTACAGAGCGATCCCCGCGAGCAGCAGCAGCGCGCAGGCACCCATCGTCAGCCACGGTCGCCGGAGCACGCCCCGCACCGCCCATTCGTAGGTGCCGATCGCCCGCCGGAGCAGGGGACCTTCCCGGGCCGGGCCGGGCTCCGACGCGCCTGTGGAACGGGGACGAATAAGCCATGCCGCGAGGGAAGGCGTCAGGGTCAGGGCCAGCACCAGCGAGGTGAGGAGGGAGACCACCATGGTCAGCGCGAGCGCCCGGAAAAAGACTCCGGTGATCCCGCTCAGGAAGGCCAGCGGGATGAACACGACGACGGGGGTGAGCGTCGAGCCGACCAGCGGAAGGAGGATTTCGCCGAGTCCGGTCTCGACCGCGCCGGTTCGGGATTCGGAGGCCCCCATCCGGGTGTGGATCGCCTCCACCACGACGATGGCATCATCGATGACGAGTCCGATCGCGGCGGCGATGCCGCCCAGGGTCATGAGATTGAAGGTCAGGCCGGTGAGCTTCATGGAGACCAGGGTGATCAGCACGGTCACCGGGATCACCAGCGTCGCAACCAGGGTGGTGCTCCAGCTCTTGAGGAAGGCGTAGATGATGAGTGTCGACAGGAGGAGGCCGAAGAGAATGGCCTCCCACACGCTCCGAACCGAGGCCCGCACGATTTCCGACTGGTCGTAGAAGAAGGCCAATTTGAGGTCCGGCGGCAGCTGGCGCCGGAGCTCCGCGATCTGCTGCTGGACCGCGCGCGCGATGTTGAGGGTGCTTCCATCCGGCTGACTCCGGATGTTGAGGAGTACCGCGGAGTGGCCGTCGGCGGTCACCTTGTTGAACACCGGCTCCGGGCCTCGCGTCACGGCCGCAACATCCCCGAGTCTGACGGGGTGCCCCGCCGTGGCCGCGACGATGAAGTTCTCGATGTCCGGAATCGAGTGCACCCGGCCGTCCACCACGGTCAGATAGAGGGTGTGGTTCTCTTCATGCATTCCCGCGGATGCAACCAGGTTGTTGTTCTCCAGGGCGCCGGTGAGATCGGCGAGCGTCAGCCGCGCGGCGCTCAGCCGGATGGGATCGACGACGACGTGATACTCCGGCGCCCGGCCCCCCACCAAATCCACCCGCGCCACCCCCGGTATCTGCAGGAAGCGGAGTTTGAGGTTGTAGCGGGCGATTTCCCACAGCTCGGTGATGTCGCGGGTGTCGCTGATGAGGCTCACGCCGAGGATGGGAAACGCGGCAAAGGTCAGTCGCTGGACCCTGGTCTCCGCGGTAGCAGGCAGCGTGCTCCGGATCTGGGAGAGCCGGCTCAGGACATAGAGCTCGGACTCCACCATGTCCACCTTCCAGGTGAAGAAGACGTTGATCTCCGCGGAACCCCGCCCGGTCGCCGACCGCACCGTGGTCGCTCCGGGAATGTCCTTCATCGCCTCCTCGATCGGCCGGGTGATCGAGGCCATCATCTCGTCCCCGGGCATGACGCCGTTGTCCACCAGGATGACCACCCGGGGGAAGTCGGTCTGGGGAAAGACCGACGAAGCGAGGTTGAGGGCCGCGTACCCGCCGGCAAGGCAGAGCGCGACACAGATAAAGACAATGGACAGCGAATGGCGGGTCGCGAATCGTCCGATCATGTCAACGCACCACGACCCGAATCTTGGTCCGGGGCGGAAGGCTGTACGCCTCCACGGTCACGACCATCATTCCTTCGGTCAGGCCAACCCCCGAGACCTCCACCATCCCGCGGTCCCGTACCCCGGGGGTGACCGGTGTCTGTACCGCGGTGTCTCCGTGCACCACCATGAGCCAGCTGCCCTGACCCCCCCTGGTCACGAGGCTCGCCACCGGCACGAGCAGCACGTTCCGTCGCTCCTGCGCCTCGATCTGGATGTCGGTGAAGCTGCCGGGGGTCAGCCCGGATCCTTCGGGGGCCGTGGCCGTGACCCGGTACGTGTCGTTGGCGGGATCGACGTCGCGGCCCACCAGCGTGAGGGTCCCTCGCGCGGCCGTGGAGTCCGCCCCGAGAAAGACCCGCTGCCCGGGCTTGAGCCCCGCGGCTTCCCGGCTCGGGACGTTGGCCGACACCACCATCCGGCTCATATCGACCACCGAGGCGAGTATGGTGCCGGGATCGACCGACTGGCCCACGCGAGCCGCGATCCGGATGACGGTTCCGGCCAGCGGGGCGGAGATCCTGAGGTACGCGAGCTGGGTGTCGGCGGTGGACAGGTCGGTTCGGGCGTCGTCGAGACGCTGCTTCGCTTCCCGGAGCGCCTTTTGGGAGGTCACGCCCGACCGGAGCAGCTCTTCCTGGCGCTGGAAGGCCTGGTCGGCGAAGGCCACCTCCTGCCTGGCCTTCTGCACCGCGACTTCCGCCAGCCGCGAATCGAGGTGAAAAAGCACCGTCCCGCGATCGACTCTCTGCCCGTCCACTACGTCTACGGCGGTGAGCACGCCTCCTACGAGGGGCGATATCACCGCGCCCCCCGGGGCCCGGCCGGCGCTGGGCGGCTCCGGCTCGACGGTGCCGTAGGCGGTGACGTAGCGGTGCAGCGTGCCCTTGACGATGGGTTCGACGTGCACCGCGACGTCCGGCGAGACTTCCTCCTCGCCGCCGGTTCCCGAACCGCCGAGTTTCCAGACCAGCAAGGTGATCACGCCTGCGGCCAGAACAACCAGGAGTGCAACGCGTCCCTTGCTCATTCCATCCTCCCGAACAGGGCGAGCCAGGCTGCCAGCGCCGTCTGAAACCCGCTGAGGCTTTCGATTTCCGAGCGTACGATCTCGCGCTCGCCGCGGAGGGCGTCGAGCACCGCCAGCACATCGGTCTCGCCGGCGCGGTAGGCGACCAGCGCCTGCTCCCGCAGCGCGCGCGCGGCCGGTACCAGCGAATCCCGGGCAAACCGGGCCCGGCGGGCCGATTCCTCCAGCCGCGCGCGGGCCTCGGTCCAGGCGCGAAGGCCTTCGAGCCGCGCCTCCCTCGCCAGGGCGGCGCCCCGGTCCGCCCGGGCCTGGGCCAGCGCCGCTTCGGCGCCACCGGTATTCCAGAGCGGCAACGGCATCGCGAAGCCGATGACGCTGAGCGTCTTTCCGGGAGCACCGGGGTCGTCCCAGTCCGCACCGGCCACCACCGAGGGAATCGGCAATCGTCCCCGCCGGACCGTTTTCCACTCCAGCGCGAGCGCCGCGGAGTCGGCCACCGCGCTCACCACCTCGGGGATGCTGTCGGGGGAGAACCCCATGCCGGTGACAAGGTCCACTCCCTGATCCAGCGCTCCGGAGGGAACCGGGGGAGCGGCATCACCCCAGCCCACCGCGCGGGCGAATGCCGCATCGGCCGACCGGGTTTCCTCGCGCGCCAGGGAGAGCAACTGGCGGCTGCGCCGTGACTCCTGCGCCGCCTGCTCGGATTCGAAGCGCGAGATGTCGCCCGCCTCGAGCCGGCGGCGCGCGATCAGGGCGAGCGTATCGGCCGCCGCCAACTCCTCCTGCACCAGGCGCTCGATCTCGCGCGCGGCAAGGCCACCATAGAACGCCCCCCGGACCTCCTGAACCACTCCCGCCACCAGAAAAATCGAATCCGCCCTGGCTCGGCGAATGGCGGCCGACGCCGCCGCGCGAGCGCTGCCGCGCGTCGCCAGCCACGAAAACGGCTGGTCGAACAGGAGGTGCTGGCGAGGGGGATCGGCCGTGTGTTGGTAGGAAACCGTCGGGTTGGGCACCTGGCCCGCGAAGCGGCGGCCGGCCCGCGCCTCGGCCAGGCCGGCCCGCGCCTCGCCGACGCGGCCGCGCGCGGCGACGCCGTGGCGGATGGCAGCACTCAGGGTGAGCGGTGTCGGGGCCGGGCCCTGAAGGGCCAGGGCCGCCAACAGGGGAATCAGCATGTCGCTCCTTCAGAGGGTCGAGCCGGCTCCGGCGGGAAGGTCGAGGGTCACGGTGTTGGTCGGCCCGTGCCGCGCGATCTCCACCGTGCCGCCATGAATCTCCGTCACCCAGCGCACAATGGAAAGGCCGAGTCCCGGTGTCGGTCCCTCCGGGAACGGCGCTCCGCCGTTGGTGACGTTAACCCGGGCCCGGGGGCCCAGGCGGGAGACCGAAATCACCACCGGCTGGTCCGGGCTCCCATGACGGCAGGCGTTTTCCAGCAGCTCCATCACCGCTTCGCGGAGCAACGACTCGGCGCCGGTGACCAGGGCATCGTCCATGGCGCCGAACTCGAGCGTGCGCCCCAGGGCCGCGGCGCGGCCCCGCATCAGGTCCGCCGCTTCCATCACCAGCCCGTCCAGCTCGACCCGATCGGTCAGCGCCGGCAGCTCGCCGGCCTGGGCCTCGGCCAGCAGGAAGAGCTCGTTCACCCGGCGCGACATCTGCTCCGCCGCCAGGTTGATCCGGCGGAGCGCGGCCCGGTAGTCGTCGGGGGTGCGGGGCCGGTCCAGGCCCAGGCCGCTTTCTCC
This sequence comes from Gemmatimonadota bacterium, assembly GCA_041486305.1. Classification (GTDB taxonomy): domain Bacteria; phylum Gemmatimonadota; class Gemmatimonadetes; order Gemmatimonadales; family GWC2-71-9; genus JABFSM01. Next base: position 2,850 of record JBGPLG010000046.1, on the reverse strand, counting down.
CCGCACCACGGTGAGCGGGGTCCGGAGCTGGTGGGCCGCCTGGGCCAGGAACCGGCGGCCGGTTTCCCGGGCGCCGGCCAGCCGGTCCAGGAGGTCGTTGAAATGGGAAGACAGCTGGTCCAGCTCGTCGGGGGGCGTGCCGGTGGGGAGCCGGCGGTCGATCCGTTCGGGGTCGATGGCGTCGAGCTCCCGGGCCATGGCCTGCACCGGCCGGAGCGCGTAGCGCGCCAGCACATAACCCGCGGCCGCCCCCCCCAGCCCGATCAGGGGCAGGCTGAGCAGGAGCCACCCGACCAGCGTTTCCAGGTCTTCCCGGATGCCCGCGGTGGAGCCGCCCGTCACCACGGTGACCTCAAGATCGGGCGCGAGTCTCCGCCACGCCACTCGGAGCCCGCCTTCCCGGTTCACCGGAAGATCGAGGGTGCCGTCCCGCCCGGTTCGGAGCGCCACTGGTCCGACCAGCTCGACCAGAACGGAATCGCCCCGGGCGCCCAGGCGCCGGCCGGCGGGATCGTAGACGGCGATGACGTCGGGACCCGCGGGCCATTCGCCCAGCACCTCGCCCACGATCGAATCGGCGGGCGCCTCGGGCCGCGCGGCGCGCTCCTCGCGAATCGCATCGGCCAGGTTCCGCGCGGCCGCGCCGACCTCGCGGGTGAGCTTGGCTTCGGCCTTCCGGTGGGCATAGACCAGGAATCCGAGGTCCAGCACCAGCAGGCCCAGCAGGAAGGCGGCGCCGAACCAGGCGGCCAGGCGGAGCCGGAGCCGGCTAATCGGCACCGGTCGGTCCCTGCTCGGAGAGGAGGTATCCCACGCCCCGCACGGTGTGGATGAGGGGCGTCATGCCGGCCCCGTCCACCTTGCGCCGCACCCGCCCTACCAGGACATCCACCGCGTTCCCCACCGGGTCGAAGTTGTCGTCCCAGACGTGCTCGATGATCTGGGCCCGGGTAACCACCCGCCGCGGGGTGCGGAGCAGATACTCGAGCAGGGCGAACTCGCGCGCGGTGAGCGCCATGGCCTTGCCCCCGCGCGAGACCACCCGGCTGGCGGGATCGAGGGCCAGGCTGTCCATCCGGAGCACCGGGGCGACCGCGGCGGCGGGCCGGCGGGCCAGCGCGCGCAGCCGGGCCAGCAGCTCTTCCACGGCGAACGGCTTGGAGAGGTAGTCATCGGCGCCCGCATCGAGACCCGCCACCCGGGAGCCGAGCGCGCTCCGCGCGGTGAGCATGAGGATCGGAGCCTTGCCGCCCCGGGCGCGCCAGCGGCGGCAGACCTCGAAGCCGTCGATATCGGGGAGACCCAGGTCCAGCACCACCATGTCGTAGTCGAAGACGGCGAGCGCTTCGAGGGCGGCGGCGCCCGACGCGGCGATGTCCGCCGCCCAGGCCGCCTCCCGAAGCGCCCGCTTGACGAGATCGGCGACGTCCGGCTCGTCTTCGACGATCAGGATCCGCATCTCAGACGGTCGGGGGCTTCTTGACCGGAGGCTTCGGCGCGGGCTTCCTGGGCGGCGCGGGATTCTCGTGCTCGGTGGCGAGGACCGCGCCGGTGGTCGCATCGATGTTGACCTCCTCGATGCCCTTTACGCCCGGCTGCTGAAGGTCGAAGCTGTAGATCAGCTTCCCGCCCTCCTTCTCGATCTCGCCGCTCCGGATGGTGGCGTTGGGGAACTCGGCCTGGGCCGTCCTAATGGCATCGGCGGGGGCCACCTTCGCCAGCTTGAGCAGGCCCTTCTTTTCCTCGGTGACCTTGAGTGGCTCCAGCTGGGCGGCAAGAACCGACACGAGTCCGAATGCGAGACCCAGCCCGGTTACCGCGGAACGGTACGCGCTCGACATGGAAAGCCTTCCGGCAAGTGGGAACCGATCCGCCTGATCGGGATCGAGAAGCTAGAAGACTACCATGACAGAAGGATGACGTGGCGCTATCATGGTCCCAATGCCCGAAGACGCCGCTCGAGGAGCTCCGCCGGACGGAGACTCCCCTCCCTCCCTCCGGGAGGCTCGATGATCTGGTATGTGGCGCTGGGCAGCGCGGTCGGCGGCGTGGTGCGGTATCTCCTGGGCGGCTGGATCCAGCAGCGGGCGGGAACCGCATTCCCGATCCAGACCCTGCTCATCAACGTCACCGGCTCCCTTCTGCTCGGCTTTCTGCAGCGCTACGCGCTCGAATCGGCCGCCATCTCGCCTGAAGTTCGGACCATGCTGACCATCGGATTCTGCGGGGGGTATACCACGTTCTCGACCTTCAGCTTCGAAACCCTGCGGATGCTGGAAGACGGCGACTGGAAGCGGGCGGCCCTCTATACGAGCCTCAGTGTTGTTCTCTCGGTTGGAGCGGCAGTTGCCGGGGTTTCGGCGGCAAAAGAGTTGCTCGCGTTGCGGCGGTCCTGAATCACCACCGTTGACGACAGGAGCGGATCCATGCATGGCCTCGTAGGCGAGCGGGTCCTGATGCGGATTCATATTGGCGAACGGGACAAGTGGAAGGGACGGCCGCTCTACGAGGCGATCGTGACGCTGCTTCGAGAGCGGCAGTACGCCGGCGCCACGGTCTTCCGCGGCATCATGGGGTTCGGGCCCACGGCACGACTCCATACCGACAAGGTGCTGCGGCTCTCGGTGGATCTGCCGCTGGTCATCGAATGCGTGGACACCGAAGAAAAAATCAACGCGATTCTCCCCGAGCTCGACGACATGCTCGACGGAGGGCTCATCACCCTGGAAAAGGCCAAGGTGATTGCGTATCGGGCCCATGACGGGCCATAGGACCGCGGCGTGATGGCCGCTCTCGGCCCGCTTCAGCGGGTCACCAGCACCGGACAGGAGGCGTGCTCCACCACCCGAT
>JBGPLG010000045.1:0-33256 GCA_041486305.1 Gemmatimonadota bacterium | reverse complement strand
CAGGTCACAGCCTCCTCGCGCGGAGAGCGCGGCCGCCGCGGCCTCCTTGTGCGGAACGGTCACGTTGCCGCCCGCGCCCTGCCGGAGCAGAGCCTCCATGATGCCGCCCAGTGAGGGTTCGCTGCACCGGAGCGCCACGTAGACGGCGTCGAGCCCGAGCGCGCGGAAGGCCGCGTTCTGCATTGCCGGTGACAGAGAGTGCGCCACCGGGTCTCCGAGGAGGGCGTACACCCGCGTCGATCCGCCGGTGTCCATCACGCCCCCGAGACTCGCGAAAGGACGGCGGGGATCATAGCCGCCAGTTCGCGCTGGGTTTCCCGGTACTGTTCCAGCTCGGCCCCGTACGGATCGCGGACTTCGCTGGGTTCCCCCGCGCTGCCCGCGTACTCTCCCAGCAGATATGCCCGCGCACCGCCACCCATTTCCCGGACCCTGCCCAGCTGGGAGCGGGCCATGGTCAAGATGATATCTGACTCATCCACCAGGTCCTTGGTGAGCAGGCGGGCCCGGTGATTCGAAAGATCGAGGCCCTGTTCCAGGAGCACGAGATAGGCCCCTTCCGAGGCGGCGGCGCCGTCCCACGCCCCGATCCCCGCGGAGGAGACCTCCAGGTTTCCGAGGCCGGCCGCCTCGGCTGCCTGGCGCAGCATGGCCTCGGCCATGGCGCTGCGACAGGTATTGCCGGTGCACACGAAGAGCACTTTCATGGCGCGAGCCGTCCGGCCGCTCGGCGCAGCTCCGCCCTCGGCAAAGCGCCCTCCCGGATCAGGGCCGGCTCGGGTACGGTGCAGTCCACGATCGTCGAGGGCGGAACGTTACCCAGGGCTCCGCCATCCAGCACCAGAAGATCTCCAGCGTCGTAGGCGTTCTTGAACAGCGACACGATCTGTCCCCCCCCGGCGGCGGGGGCCTGGCCGGGCCGATTCGCGGATGTCGAGGTGAGCGGTTGGTCGAGGAGAGAGATCAGCCGGGCCATCGCCACGTGCGAGGTGTAGCGAACCGCGAAGCCGCCCTCCGGGCCGCGGAGCTTGTCGGGGAGCTTCCCTTCTCCGCCCCGGAGGACCAGCGTGAGGGGGCCGGGCCAGAAGGCTTCGGCGAGCGCGTTGGCGGAAGGGGTGAACACCAGCCCGGCCGCTTCCGCCATGGCCCGGCCGGAGACCAGCAGAAGGAATGGCTTCCCGGCTTGGCGGCCCTTGAGCGCCGCAAGCCGGTCGAGCGAGAGTGCGTCCGCCGCTGAGCCGAGCCCGTACACTGTCTCGGTGGGGTAGCCCAGCAGTCCCCCCCTTCCGATGTGGACTCGGACCGTCGGGGCGGCGGCCTCCGCGTCGGCGCGGGTCTTGAGCGGGAGAATCATGAACCGGCCGCCGCGAGGGCCTCCGCCATGCGGAGGTCTTCCGGCGTGGTCACCTTCAGATTGGTGCTCACGTCGTGCACCACCACAACCAACCCGCCGGCGCGCTCGACCAGAGCCGACTCGTCGGTGGCGGAATACCCCGCTTGCCGGGCCGCCACGAACGCGTTTGCCAGCATCTGCCGGGGAAAGCCCTGTGGAGTCTGCGCCCGCCACAGGCGATCCCGCGACACCGTCCGAATGACATGACCGAGCGCGCCGATCGCGGGCGGCTCGGCCTCCTTGAGCGTATCGGTAACCGGCACCGCCGCCACCGCGCCGGTTCCGTGCCGGGCCGCCGCGATGACCCGGTCGATCACCGCCGGCTCCGGAAACGGCCTCGCGCCGTCGTGCACCAGAACGATGCGGCATCCGGGAGCCAGCCGGTCGAGCCCGGCCTCCACCGAGTCCATGCGGACCTCACCGCCCGCTACCGCGCGCAGGCGCTCTCCCAGCAGCCCGGCCAGCCAGGCGGGCGGGGCGGCGGCATAGGCCGCCGGGAGCACCGCGATCACTTCGAGCACGTCGGGGTGGGAGAGGAACGGGCGGACCGCGCGAAGCAGGAGCGGAACCCCGCCGACGGCGCGGAACTGCTTGGGAACCTCGCCGCCCAGCCGCTCACTCTTCCCGGCGGCGACGACCACGACACCCACATCACGCGGCAAGGGACCCCGCCAGCTCATCCACGTGGGCAATGGCGACATGTCGGAGTCCCGGCACCTGGGCCGCCTGCCGGGGAGCGGCGAAGGCGCGCCGGAAGCCGAGGCGGCTCGCCTCCGCCAGGCGGCGCTCGAGGCCCCCGATGGGACGGACCTCTCCGCCCAGGCCGATTTCACCGAGGTAGAGTGCGTCCGAAGGGGTGGGCAGGTTATGCAGGCTCGAGAGCAGCGCGGCCGCCACCGCGAGGTCCGCCCCCGGCTCGCGCAGGCGCACCCCGGCGGTGACCTGCACGAACACGTCCAACTCGGCGAAGCGGGCGCCGCCGCGCCGCTCCAGCACCGCCAGCAGCACCGCCAGCCGCTTGGGGTCGATGCCAGTGGCCACCCGCTGCGGGGTTCCGTATCCCGATGGCGCCGCGAGCGCCTGCACCTCCACGAGGACCGGCCGGGTGCCTTCCATGAGGGCGGTGATGGCGCTGCCGCTGGTTCCTTCGGAGCGGGCCGCCAGGAATACCGCCGAGGGATTGGGCACCGCCGCGAGTCCGCTCTCGGTCATCGAGAAGACGCCCAGCTCGTCCACCGATCCGAAACGATTCTTGGTGGCGCGGAGCAAACGGTAGTCGAGCGAGCCCTCGCCCTCGAAGTAGAGCACCGTATCCACGATGTGCTCCAGCGTCTTGGGCCCCGCGATGGTGCCGCCCTTGGTGACGTGGCCCACCACGAATACCGCCGTGCCGCTTTCCTTGGCAAAGCGCATCAGGTGGGCGGCGCACTCCCGCACCTGGCCCACGCTGCCCGGGGCGCTCTCCAGCGCGTCGGTGTACACGGTCTGAATCGAGTCCAGCACCAGGAGCTCCGCGCCGGTGGTACGGGTGGCCTCGAGAATGGCCTCGAGGCGGGTTTCTCCCAGCACCAGGACCGGGCCGGCGTCCTCCAGCAGCCGGTCGGCGCGCAGCCGGATCTGTTCCGGCGATTCCTCCCCGCTGGCATAGAGAACCCGTCGACCGGCCGAGCGCAGCCGTGCGGCGGTCTGCAGCAACAGCGTGGACTTGCCGATTCCCGGCTCCCCCCCGATCAGGGCCATCGAGCCCGGCACGATCCCGCCGCCCATTACGAAATCGAATTCGGGGATGCCGGTGGTCCAGCGGATCAGGCGGGATTGTTCGACGTCGCTCAGGGGCTGCGGCTGGGCTTGACCGCCCGCCCGCCCGTCCGGCCGTCCGCCAGAACGGGGCGCTGGCTTCGACACGGAGACCGGCTCCTCCGCGATGGTGTTCCATTCGCCGCACGCCTCGCAGCGGCCGGCCCATTTGGAATGGTCGTGGCCGCACTCGGCGCAACGGTAAACCGAGCGGGGCCGCGCCACTCAGGACCCCTCGCGCTCGGCGTGGCTGTCGAAGCGGGTAAACTGCTTGTGGAAGTGCAGTTTGATGTTGCCGGTGGGGCCGTTGCGGTGCTTGGCAAGATGGATGTCCGCCAGGCCTTCGATATTCTGGCCGGACGCTTCCGCCTTTTCCCGAAGATCCTTGTACATCTCGGCACGATGGATAAAGATCACGACGTCCGCGTCCTGCTCGATGGCACCCGAATCCCGCAGGTCCGAGAGCATCGGAGTCTTGTCTCCGCCCCGCTGCTCCGAGGCTCGGGACAGCTGCGACAGCGCGATGACGGGGACCTCGAGCTCCCGTGCCAGCGCCTTGAGCGAGCGGGAGATATCCGAGATTTCCTGGACCCGGTTTTCGGAGTACTCCGGGCTCCGCATCAGCTGCAGGTAGTCCACGATGACCAGGCCCACCTCGACCTCGGCCCGGAGCCGGCGCGCCTTGCCCCGCATTTCGAGCAGGGTCAAGGCCGGACTGTCGTCGATCCAGATGGGACACTGCTGAAGGATGCCGGACGCCCGGGCCAGTTTGGGATAGTCCGAGTCGCGAATCCGGCCCTGGCGCACCGCCTGGCTGTCGATCATGGCCTCCGCGCAGAGCATCCGCTGCACCAGCGAGTCCTTGGACATTTCCAGCGAGAACACCGCCACGCCGTGGCCCTTGTGGGCCGCATTGGTGGCAATGTTGAGGCAAAAAGCCGTCTTGCCCATCGACGGGCGCGCGGCCACGATGACCAGCTCCGACTTCTGGAACCCCGACGTCAGCGCGTCCAAATCTGCGAACCCGCTGGGCACACCGGTAACCGCCGTGCCGCTGCGATGGAGCGTTTCGATGCGCTCCATCGTCGGCCAGAGCATTTCCTTGATCCGGACGAACCCGTCGGTCCGCCGCTCCTGGGAGATCCGGAATATCCGGCCCTCGGCCTGGTCCAGCAGCTCGTTCGCGCCGAGGCGACCCTCGTAGGCCTGCTGGATGATACCGGTGGACGCCTCGATGAGACGGCGGAGGATGGATTTTTCCCGCAGGATCCTGGCGTGGTGCTCCAGATTGGCCGGGGTCGCCACCGAATCGACCAGCTCAGCCAGGTACTCGACTCCGCCGACGGAATCCAGTTCGTTGCGGCGCAGCAGCTCGTCCCGGAGCGTGATGTGGTCGATGACCACCCGCTGCTCGGTGAGCGCTACGAGGGCCCGGAACAGCCTGCGGTGCGCCTCCTTGTAGAACATGGAGTGGTCGAGCAGCTCCGCCGCGCGCAGGGCCGCATCCTGGTCGATGAGCATCGCCCCCAGAACCGCCTGCTCCGCATCCGGGCTCCAGGGGGCGGACCGGAGGCTCTGCTCAACGGTCGAGAAGCTGTCGGGCGATACGGACGTCATCCCAGGTGGGCTTCTTCCAGTTCGGGTTGCGGAGGAGGGCCGCCGGGTGATAGGTCACGACCAGCGGGATGCCACGGAAGGAATGTACTCTCCCGCGCAAATCCGTGAGACTTCGCTTGACCCCGAGCAGGGTTTCTGCGGCCGTGGCGCCCAGCGCCACCAGGACCTTGGGGTTTATTAGCTCGATCTGGCGCTCGAGGTAGGGGTTGCACGCGGCCAGCTCATCGGGAAGCGGCTTCCGGTTCTGCGGCGGGCGGCACTTAACCGTGTTGGCGATGAACACCGCATCCCGGCGAAGGTCGATCGCCTCGATCATCCGGGTCAGGAGCTCCCCGGCCTTCCCGACGAACGGCCGCCCGGTCTGGTCTTCAGTCTGTCCGGGTCCTTCTCCGACGAACATGAGCCGCGCGGCGGGATTGCCCTCGCCGGGGACCGTGTTCTTGCGGCCCTGGCAGAGAAAACACTTGGTGCATCCGGCCACCACCCGGGCGACTTCATCCAGACTGTTCCACTCCGCCGACGGATCCATGAGGCCGCGTTCCCGGCCCGGTACGATGACGCCCGGCCCGGTGGGAATCGGGGGCGCGTCGGCGCTCCAGTGCTTCCGGGTTGGCGGAGCCGGTGGGGAGGGTGTGTCATGGCGCGGCGGCGGCAGCGGCCGTGGGGATCCTTCCGAGACTGCTTCGGGGCCTTCGGCCCCGCGCAATGACTCCCCCGGCGGCCGTGGCGATCCCAGCGGCACCGAGAGGATCACCTCGTTGCCACCCAGCTCCCGCTGCAGCGCGAGGTACCGCTTCCGATCAGGGGCCAAGACGGGCCTCCACCCTGGCGAGGATCTCAGTTGCGATACGGTCCTTCCCCGCGAGCGGAACGTCCCAGCGCCCACCCTCGCGGTCCAGAATCGTCACCCGGTTCGTGTCAACCTCGAATCCGGCGCCCGGTTCGAGTGCGTCGTTCACCACGATGAGGTCCAGCCCCTTCCGGGTGAGCTTGTCGCGAGCCTTCGCAACCGCGTCGCCGGTCTCCAGCGCAAACCCGACCATGATGCTGCCCGGCTTGCGCAGTGCTCGCGTGGCGAGGAGGATGTCGTCGGTGGGGGACAGGTCCACCGCCAGGGCGCCGGAGGAACGGGGTCGCTTGCGTTCCAGCGGCTCGGCCGGCCGATAGTCCGCCGGCGCGGCGGCCATGATGAGCACGTCCGCCTCGGGCAACTCCGCGGCCACGACGCGCTGGAGGTCGGCGGTGGTCTCGATCCGCTCCACCGAAGGTCCTACCGGGGCCGGAAGCGTCGTCGGGCCGGTGATGAGCCGGACGCTGGCACCGCGATGCCAGGCCGCCTGGGCCAGATGGTGGCCCATCTTCCCGCTGGATCGATTGCTGATGAACCGGACCGGATCGAGCGCCTCGCGAGTGGGTCCCGCGGTCACGACCACCCGCTTGCCGGCGAGCAAGCCCCGGCCGAGGAGGAGCCGGGCCGCGTGGTGCAGGATGGTGTCCGGTTCGCTCATCCGGCCGGGCCGGTCCGACGGGCCCTCGGCCAGCGGGCCGGCTTCGGGCCCCACCAGCGTCACACCGCGCTCGGCCAGCGTCTTCAGATTGTTCTGGGTGGCGGGGGCGGCGTACATCGCGTCATTCATCGCCGGTGCGAACAGCACCGGCCGCGTCGCCGCGAGGAGGATGGAGGTCAGCAGGTCGTCGGCGAGGCCGTTGGCGGCCCTGGCCAGGAGATTGGCGGTGGCTGGTGCCACGATCAGCAGATCGGCGTCCTGGCCCAGCCGGATGTGATCGAGCGCCCTTCCCGGCTCCCAGAGCGAGGTGAGGACCGGGCGACCGCTGAGCGCCTCGAACGTCGCGGGCCGCACGAACTCGGCCGCGCCGGCGGTGAGCACCACGTCCACCTTGGCACCGGCCTCGGTGAGGCGCCGGACGAGATAGCAGCTCTTGTAGGAGGCAATCCCGCCCGACACGCCGACCACGACGTGCCGGCCGAACCACACCGGCTAGACCTCGGAGCGGCGGCGCCGGAGCTCCCGGAAGTTGAGCTCGCCCGAGACCAGCTTCCGCATCGAGAGCGTGGTCAGCTTCATGGCGCGCTCGTTCTCCGCCCATTGCACCTGGCGGTCCTTGGGAAACTCGTTCAGGTAGCGGGCGAACCGGGCCGCCACGAGAATGGACCGGTACTTGGTGCCTGCATTCCGCGCGGCGTCGGCCGGGGTGAAGATTTCCATGCGTTTCGCTCCCTCGTTGCTACTGCCCGGCGAGATCCCGCCGCAGGTTTTCGATTACCAGATCCAGGTTGACCAGGCGGCGGACCCGACGGGCTTCGCCGTCCAGTATGGCGGCCACGTGGGCCACTGCGTCCACCACGTCGTCGTTGACCACCACATACTCGTAGTCCCGGGCCGCGAGCAGCTCCTCGCTCGCAATGGCCAGTCGCTTCGCGACCACGGCGGGGTCTTCGGTGTTCCTGCCACGGAGCCGTTGCACCAGAACCGACGCGGACGGAGGCAGGACGAACACGTGCACCGAATTGGGGAACTTGGCCCGAACCTGCCGGGCACCGGCCACCTCGATGTCGAGGACCACGTGCCTGCCCGCCGCCAGCCCCTGTTCGACCTCGGCACCGAGCGTCCCGTAAAGATGGCCGCCGTACTCGGCCCACTCGATGAAATCACCGGCGGCGATCCGCCGCTCGAATTCGTCCCGGTCGAGAAAATGGTAGCTCGAGCCGTCGGTCTCCCCGGGACGCATCGGACGCGTCGTGGCCGAGACCGAGTAGGTCACGTCCTCGCGCGCCTCCAGGAGGTGGCGCGCGATCGTCGATTTCCCGCCCCCGGAGGGTGAGGAGATGACGAGCAGGAACGGTGCTACTCCAAGTTCTCGAGCTGTTCCCGGAATCGCTCCAGCTCTCCCTTCATCGCCACGACCGCGTGCTGCATGACCGCATCGTTGGCCTTGGACCCGATCGTGTTGATTTCCCGACCGATCTCCTGGGCCAGGAAGCCGAGCTGCTTGCCGACCGGCAGCGAAGCACCCAGCGCGTCCCGGCACGCATCGAGGTGCGCATCCAGGCGCACCAGCTCCTCGTTGACATCCAGCCGCTCGGCCAGGAACGCGATTTCCTGGGCCAGCCGCTGCTCGTCCACCTGCCGCCCGTCGAGCAGCTGAGCCACGGCGCCCCGCAGCCGGTCCCGCTCGCGCAGCAGCCGTTCCGGCGCCCTCGCCGTGATGCCGCTCGCTTCCACCCGGATCAGCTCGAGTCTGCCCCGCAGCTCCTGGGCAAGCACCCCTCCCTCGCGGAGGCGAGCCTCCCGGCACTGCGCGCCCGCCTCGGCGACGATCGGCTCGACCTCGCCCCAGCCGGCCGTCGGGGTATCGGTTTCGACCACCAGGAACACGTCCGGCTGCCGCGTCACCAGCTCGAGCGGCACCTCGCCGGACTGGCCGATCGCGGCCTGAAGGGCCCGGAGCCGCTCGGCCGCTTCCCGAGCCCGCTCGAGGTTTACCGACACCCGAGCGCCGCCGGCCGCCGGTGGCGTGGCCCACCTGGCCTGTACCGCGATGTGACCCCGTCCGAAGTCCCGGCGGAGCCGTTCGCGAAGCTCGGCGTCGAGGCCAGCCAGGTCGGATGGCAGCCTGGCCGCGAGGTTGAAGAAGCGGTGATTCACGGTCCGGATTTCCACCCGGAGGGTTCCTCCCGCAACCATACCCTCGGCCGCGCCGAACCCCGTCATGCTGAGCGGCATAGCCTTACAATCTAACGCGTTAGGGCCCTTGATAGGAAGAGAAGGTTCAGGAGCCGGCATTCGGTTCTCGGAGGCCTGAATCCCCAAGGGTGGCCCCTAGTTGGAGAACTCCCAGCGCACCCCGAAGGTGCTGGCGAACCGGGGAGGGCCGAGCCCGGCCCGGCCCGTTATTGCATCCGGCACATACGGCAATCGGGTCCCGGCGACGTTGTATCGATCGTAGTACGCCTGGAACGCTCCGATCTGGAGTCCGATGTAGTAGCGCATCTGGGTCGCCCCGCGAAGCGTGACCGCGGCGCCCGTCTTATCGCGGGCCAGCACCCCGGGCCCCCAGTTCTCGACGGTGAACTGCAGCTTCAGGTTGAAGATTCCGCTCCGGAACGTGGGAAGGAACTTGCTCTGGAGGGTAGCGTCGAGAATCGAATGGGTGGGCGGCTGCCCCTCCGGCCGCCTGCCCTGGGGCGTGCTGTACCACCCGTCGAAGCTCAGCCACTGGCGGGGCGCCACCCGGGCGTTGACGGTCAGCCATTCGGTTCGGCCACTGGGACCGATGCTGGCGAGCTGCGCGTATTGCGCATACGCCGCGGGCCGGTAGGCGGCGTTCCAGGAATAGGAGGCTTCGATCTCGCCGAAGCCCCACCGCACCCCGGCCGTCAGGCTCCGATCGTCGAGGTCCTGGGCCGAGTCGGCTTGAAGGGCCGGTAGCGCCACCTCCGATCCACGACGCATCAGGCCGGTCACCGAAAGGCCGTAGGGCAGCGTCAGGCCCGCTCGCGCGGTCAGCCACTCGCTGCTCCGTCCGCCGTCGTGGCGCTGGTAGACGCCTTCGAGGTTCGCCGTGAGCCAGCGGGAGGGCATGACGCCGCCGCGCGCCCTCGCCTCGAGCGGAGTCCAGGTGGAGCGGTAGAACACCGAGCCGTCGAGGCTCGCGGCCGGCAACCGGTAACCGAGGATCGCGCCGGCCTGGGTGAAACCGCGCTGGTGCCTCGTCTTGTCGTACACGGTGTCGATGGACACGAGGACGCCGTTTACCTCGACCCCGTTCACCGCCCTCGGCGTGGAATCCTTCTGAATCTCATCGATCCACCCGGTGTGGCTAACCAGCAGATCCAGCCGAGGTCCCAGCCCATCCACCCGGCGGGCGAGGAAGATCCGTCCCTGGACGTCGTTCCTGGATCCGTGCCGAGCCCGACTCAGAGTGTCCTTCGCGCCCGTTTCGGCCAGCACCGCCTCACGGTCGGGGGAGTTCAGGAAATACTGGATCTCGGCGCCGAACCGCATCGACGGGACGTAGCCAAGGCGCAGCCAGCCCTGGGTGTTGGAGTAGTCCCCGCTCACGCTCTGCTGGGCCGGAACCGAAAAATGATCGAACGCGGCGGAAAAACTGATCCCCCTCGAGGTGTTCTTGTGGAGCTCGCCCTGATAGCGCGCGATCTGGAGGTCACCGCTTGCGATGCCGATCCGGCTGTATGGAACACTGCGGTCGTGGCGGTGGGTGAAGAGCAGCACCCGAAGCTGCCCCGGCAGTTTCTCGATTTCGATTCGCTCCAGGAAACTGAGCGGCAGCAGGGTTGGATCCACCATCAGGCTGTCCTGTCCGATGGCGTAATAGGGCACGCCGTCCAGCACGTATTCGACCGACGTGCTCCCGTGGGCCTGATAGGCGGGAAGCTCGGGCCGCCCGGCCCACCCTCCCCGCAGGAGGAACACGCCGGGGATCTTGGTGAGGACGTCGCTCACGGTTTCGGCGTTGTGCCAGAGAATGGAATCGCGGTTGAAGACCACTCGGCTCTGGAAGGGCAGCAGGGTCCCGGCCCCGATCCGCGGAAGCACCGGTATGAGGCGCTTGGCGTCCTGCTGGGCCTTGAGGAACAGCGCGGTGTAGTCGGTGGTATCCCGGGCCAGCGAATCGGCGCGGGTAGTATCCACGACTTGCGCGCCGAGGAAGGAGGCCCGCGCGGCGAGAAGCAGGCCCGCCGCGAGGAGAGAGAGCCTCACACCCGCGCGAGCAGGAACTCGCTGAAGAGCCGCACACCCATGGCGGTTGGACCCTTGGCCATGGCGGCATCTTCACGATCGGTGTAGGCCGTTGCGGCGATGTCGAGGTGCGCCCAGGGGAAGGCCTCCGCGAATTCCCGGAGGAACCAGCCGGCCGAAATACTGCCGGCGGCGCGCCCGCCGCTGTTCTTCACATCGGCGATATCCGACTTGTTGAGCTCCCGATACTCGTCCCAGAGCGGGAGCTCCCAGACGCGCTCGTGGGCGCGTTGACCGGCGGCCACCAGCGCCGCGATGACGCCTGCATCGGTTCCCATCACGCCGCCCGCGATGTGGCCGAGCGCGATGGTGATGGCCCCGGTGAGGGTGGCGATGTCGACGACGCACGCGGGGGAGTAGCGGCGGGCGTAGGAAAGGGCGTCGGCCAGGAGGAGCCTCCCCTCCGCGTCGGTGTTGACGATCTCGATGGTCTTGCCGAGATGGCTGGTCACGACATCGCCGGGCTTGATGGCGCTAGCCGAGGGCATGTTTTCGGCGGAGGGAATCAGCCCGACCACATGGAGCTTCGGCTTGAGCCGACCCAGCATCTCGAAGGTGCCCAGCACGGCGGCAGCACCCGACATGTCGTACTTCATGTCTTCCATGCTCTGCGCCGGCTTGATCGAGATACCGCCCGTATCGAAGGTCACTCCTTTGCCGATCAGGACGACCGGCGGGCCCTCGGCGCCTTTGTACTCGAGCGCGATGAAGCGGGGTTCCTCGGCGCTGCCCTGGGCGATGGCGAGGAGGGCACCCATCCCCTCGTTGACGATCGCGGCCTTGTCGAGCACCGTGATTCCATGGCCGTGACGGGCAGCGAGCTCCTGGGCCGCTTCGGCCACCCGGCGCGGCGGCAGGTGGTTGCCGGGCAGCACCTGGATGTCGCGACAGAGCAGATGCCCGGCGCCGATGGCGGCGCCGATCTGGTGTCCCTTTCGAATACCGCCGCCCGCGTCGGAGGGGGCCAGCAGGAGGACCTTCGTGAGATCGGCCTTCGGGTCCTCGGGAGGCTGCTTCATGGAGCTGAATTGCCAGACGCCCTGCGCGGCACCCTCCGCCATTGCCTGGCCGAGGTCCGCACCCGAGGCGCCGCCCAGTGCCTCGGGTGCGACGAACACCGCCCCCTCCGGCACCCCGGCTGCCCGAGCCCGCTTGGTCCCGACCGCCACCCCGCGCCGGATGGCCCCGCGGGCACCGTCGCCGGGAACGCCGAGGCCTACCAGCAACAGCCGGGGCCTCGGACCGTCGGGATAGAGCAGCGCGGTCTCGTCCTTCTTCCCGCGGAAATCTCCCGCGGCGTAGCACCGCGACAGCGCGCCGCCGCTCGCCTGGTCCAATGCAGTGAGGGACGCCGGCCGCGCCCCTTGAGGAACCACGAGGATGAGGAAGGGAGTGACGTGGGCCTCGGGAGCGGCCTGCACGACCTGGGTCTCGAACGTCATGGAGGTCCGAAACGAGGGTTCGGATGCAAGGAAATGCCGACGATCGGTGAACCTAACGCGACCAGCGGGAAAAGAGAACGCAAGACTCAGCAGTGCCCGGGGTGGGAGTCGAACCCACACGGGGTTGCCCCCGGCGGATTTTGAGTCCGCTGCGTCTGCCATTCCGCCACTCGGGCCGGCTCCAAGTATAACGCGGGACCAAACGAACGACGGACCGCCGCCACGGCCGCTCGGGAGTGGGGAGGGTACCTCGCGCTCAGGGCCGCCGTCGCGGTCCGCGGAGCGGCGGCGGCTGGAGCGCCCTTCCTTGCTGCAGCTCCACCACGCGCTGCATCAGCCGGTCCCGCAACAGCAGGTACTGGCCGCGCTGCACCGGGTTCAGAATGGCGGAAAGGTCCCGCATCTCGTCCTTGAAGGTCTGGGCGTACGCCACCCGGTGGTTGGTCAAGGCGTCCACCAGCCGGGCCACGCTGTCCGCGTTGGCGGCGATGCCAGGCCTGAGCTGCGCCGCAAGGGCCTGGCGCATGCCGCGCTCCTCCTGCTCCATGCCGCGGCGCCGGACCGCGAGGCCGGCGAGCGAAACCCGGAGCCGGGTCGCCTGGTCCGGCGTCAGGCCCAGCTCCTCCTTGAGACGCTCACCGAAGCGCTCTTCGATCAGATGGCGGAGCCGCTCGGTACGGACCGGGTCGTTGAGCGTATCCTCCTGCGCCGCCAGCACGGGCGCCTGAGCGAGCAGGACCGCGACCAGAACCCCTGTGAGTCTCATTGCTCCTCCATGGACCGAAGCATCCGCTCCAGGTCGCTTGCGGTAAGGTCGGCGAGCGGCGCCATCTCCACGTGGTCCAGGGCATCGGTGGCCGGCGGAATGCTCTGGAGAACCTCTTCGAGCTGGGGCGCGCTCAATCCGTCCAGTTCGTGCAGAATACTCACCACCGGGGTGGACCCTCCGCCCGCAGAGCTCGCCCCGCCCTGACCCGCGGGAAGGCCCAGGCGTACCGCCAGCACCAGCGCGGCAGCGGCCGCGAGACCGGCCAGCCAGCGTCCCGGGTGCCAACCCCGTACCGGTGCCTGGTCCGGTCGGGCCGCGAGCCGGCTCTGCACCCCGGCCGCGACACGCCTCGCGTCGAAGCCGGCCAGTTGAGCGGTGCCAAGCCGGCGCGCCGCGGCCACGACCTCGACTTCGAGCCGGCAGTCCGCGCATTCCCCGAGGTGGGCGGTTTCCTCCGTCGTCCAGGCCGCGCCGTGGGACAGTTCGGCAATCCGGTCCGTCTCGATGTGGGCGGCGCTCATTGCATCAATTCCTTCAGTCGCTTGACCGCGTGGTGGTAGTGCACTCGCGCAGCTCCCGGTGTGGTGCCCAGAGCGCTGCAGATGTCCTCATAGTCCATGCCCTGCTGGGCCCGGAGGAGAAACACCTCCCGCTGCAATCGAGGGAGCCGTCCCAACCCCCGCCGGAGCCGTTCCTCCATATCTGACGCGCCGGCCTCGCCCAGCGGGTCGGAGTGGTCGGCCACATCGTGATCCTCGATCGACAGATGCACCCGGCCGGCCCGCCGCCGGTACTCGTCCTTTCGAAGGTTCGACCCGATCCGGAACAGCCAGCCCCGGAAGCTCGCCTCGCCGCGCCAGGTGTCGAGCGCCCGAAAGGCCCGGAAGAACGCCTCCTGGACCAGGTCCTCCACATCCGAGGTGGGGGCGCCGGCGGCGTACAGATACCGACCGAGGGCGCCACCATGCCGGGTCACCAGCTCCGCTGCCGCCGCCTGGTCTCCCAACCGATAGGCAGCGACGAGCGCGGCGTCGGACCGGGGAGAGTCTTCGCTCAGCGCGTGCATCGGTCGATCAAAGGACGCAACCGACTGGCCTCCGTTAACTTCCCGTCCCGGGCGCCAGCCGCGCCGGGAGCGTGCTGCGGGCCGCGCCTCGTCTCCACAGCCGCTGGGTCGGGGAATAATCGACAGTTTCCATCATTGTTGACAAAATACTCAACTCGCTTCTTTTCAGGGTCTTACGTCTCCACATCTGCGGTTACTTCTCAAGACGGACCTTCGCGGGGGTGGAAACTGACCCTCCGCCAGCCGCGGATTCTGGCTCATCGGGGAGCGTCCGGGTATGCCCTGGAAAACTCCATCGCCGCCTTCCGGGAGGCCTTGCGACGGGGGGCCGATGGGGTCGAATTGGACGTTCACGCGACCCGCGACGGCGGGCTGGTGGTTCACCATGACCCGGTGGTTCCCGGCCTGGGCCCCATCGCTTCCGCCTCGCTGGCCGCGACGCGCAACACCCGGCTCGCCAATGGAGAATGCGTCCCGACGCTCTCGGAGGCGCTCGAGGCGCTGGCCCGGGCCGAAGTGTGGATCGAGGTCAAAGCGCTTCCGGCGAAGTGGGACGACGCCCTGCTCGAGGTCATTGCGGCGTCGGCCGCGCCGGAACGCTGCGCGGTTCACAGCTTCGACCACCGGATCGTTGCCCGGCTGGGCGGCGTGATGCCCCGGCTTCGCCGCGGGGTGCTTTCCGCCTCCTATCCGGTCGACCCGGCCGGCCTGATGCTCGGGGCGGGAGCCACGGCGCTCTGGCAGGAGGCGAGCCTGATCGACCGGGAACTCGTTGCCGCGATTCATCGTAAAGGAGGCGAGGTCATCGCCTGGACCGTAAACGACGCCGGCGCCGCGCGAGCGCTCGCCGTGATGGAGGTTGACGCGCTCTGCGGGAACTTCCCGGAGAGGTTGCGAGTCGGCTAGTATTGTCCGCCCCCACGCTGAGGATGCCTCCGATGCCCGCCCGATTCCGGCCCACCACCTTCGCTCTCGCCGTGCTGGTGGGAGGCGCAGGAGCGCTGCCGGCGCAGGAACCCGCCCGGATCGCGCTCGAGAGTTATGCCCTCCCGAACGGGCTCAAGGTGATCCTTGCCCCGGACCGATCTACCCAGGTGGTGACGGTCGACGTCTGGTACAACGTCGGCTCCCGGAACGAGACCCGGACCCGGACCGGATTCGCCCACCTCTTCGAACACATGATGTTTCAGGGCTCGGCCAATGTGAAGAAGGCCGAGCATTTCCAGCTGGTCGAGCGGGCGGGGGGGAACAACAACGGGAGCACCGCGGAGGACCGGACCAACTACTACGAGGAACTCCCTTCCAATCGGCTGAACCTCGGGCTCTGGCTCGAGGCCGACCGGATGCGCTCGCTGGCGATCACCGATTCGAGCTTCACGAACCAGCGCGAAGCGGTGAAGGAAGAGCGCCGGCTCCGGGTGGACAATCAGCCCTATACCGGCGCGATCTTCGAGGGAATGTACGCCCTGGCCGATTCGGCGACCTGCTTCCCCTACTCCCATTCGATCATCGGCTCGATGGATGACCTGAACGCGGCGCGGGTGCCGGACGTGAAGGCGTTCTTCGATCTCTACTACTCGCCGAACAACGCGACGCTCACGGTGGTCGGCGACTTCGACACCGCCCAGACCAAGCGGCTGATCGAGCAGTATTTTGGCGGCATACCCCGGGGCGCCGAGCCGCCTCCGGTGGTGTGCCAGGCCACCTTCAGCCCGGGCACGATCCGGCGCACCTGGCCGGATGCCAAGGCGACGCTGCCGGGGGTGCTGCTGGCCTATCGCCTCCCGGAGTACAAGAGCGATGACATGCCGGCCATCGAGCTCCTGAGCACCATCCTGGGTCAGGGTGAAAGCTCCCGGATCAACAAGACGGTGGTACGGGACAAGAAACTGGCTCAGGGGGCGATCGTGCTTGCCAATCCCGCCGCGCCCCGCCGGGGACCGGGGGTCCTGTTGGCGCTCGGCATCTCGAACCAGGGCGTCACTCCGGACTCACTCGAGAAGGGGCTCAGCGAGGAGTTTGCCAAGGTCGTGCGGGACGGCGTGTCGGAGGCGGAGCTCGCCAAGGCCAAGAACGGATACCGCACCCAGCTCATCACGCAGCAGCAGCAGACGCTGGCCAAGGCCGAAGCGATCCAGGCCGCCAGCCTCTTCCTGGGAAGTCCCGAGGCGGTGAATACCAACTGGCGCCGGTTCCTGGCGGTGACGGTCGCCGATATCAAGCGGGTCGCCGGAACCTACCTGCGCCCCGAAAACGCGCTGGTCCTACTCATCACGTCCGGAGCCGGACAATGAACCCGCTCAGGCGCTGGGGCGCGTTCGCGCTCGCACTCGCCGCATCGACGGCACCGCTCGCCGGCCAGGAATACCCCAAGACGCCGCCGCCGCCCGGCCCGCTGACGCCGGCGCCCTTTCCGCCGTTCCAGGAAGCGGTGCTGCCGAACGGGCTCCGGATCCTGGTGGTCGAAAGCCACAAGCAGCCCATCGTCTCGCTGTCGCTCTCCTTTGCGGCGGGCTCCATCTTCGACCCGGCCGGCAAGGAAGGGCTTGCCGAGATGGTGGCGGGCCTGCTCACCAAGGGGGCCGGAACGCGAAGTGCGGAACAGATATCCGAGGCGATCGAGGGCGCCGGCGGGTCCCTGGCGGCCGGCGCGGGCCCGGATTTCCTCTCCATCAACTCCACCGTCCTCAAGAGCAGCCTGCCCCTGGCCATGGAGCTCGTCGGAGACGCGGCGGTGCGGCCCATGTTTCCGGAGACGGAGGTGGAACTGCTCCGGACCCAGACCCTCTCCGGGCTCCAGGTGTCTCTCAGCCAGCCCGATGCCATTGCCTCGAGGATCTTCCAGCGAACGCTCTACGGGCAGAATCCCTATGGCCGAAGCCCCAATCCCGCCAGCGTGAAGGCGGCCACTCGCAGCGATCTGGTGGCGTTCCAGCGGGCCCGGCTCCGGCCGACGGGGGCCCTGCTGGTCGTGGCGGGTGACGCGTCGCTGGCCGAGGTTCGCGCCCTGGCGGTCAAGACGTTTCGTGGCTGGGTGGGCGCGCCCCCGGCGACTCCGGTGTTCCGGGCGCCGCCGGCGCGGACCAAGACCGAGCTCATCCTGGTCCACCGGCCCGGCTCGGTCCAGTCGAACCTCATGATCGGCAACCTCACGTTCCTGCCCAACGATCCCCGGACCTATTCCGCCGCGGTCGCAAACCAGGTGCTGGGCGGCGGCGCGTCCTCGCGGCTGTTCCTGATCCTGCGCGAGGCCAAGAGCTGGACCTATGGCGCCTACTCGCGCTACGCCAGACACAAGGGTGTGGGATCGTTCGAGGCCCGCACCGAGGTTCGAACTGAAGTCACCGATTCCGCCCTGCGGGAGACCCTCGCCCAGCTCCGGCGGATTGCCACGGAGCCGGTACCCCTGCCGGAGCTCGAGGCCGCCAAGGGTTCGCTCACCGGGAGCTTCCCGTTGTCGATCGAGTCGGCCGACCAGGTCGCGGATGCGGTCGCCAATGCCCGGCTCTATGGGCTGGCGCCGGATTTCGTACAGACGTACCGGGTCAGGATCGGCGCCGTCACCGCGCCGCAGGTCCAGGCGACGGCGCAGGCGACGATCCGGGCCGGCGCCGCGGCGATCGTGGTCGTCGGCGACGGCTCCAAGATCTACGAGAGCCTGAAGGGTATCGCCCCGATCTCGATCGTCGACCCGGAGGGCAAGCCGCTCACGCCCGCGGATCTTTCGCCCAAGGTCGTGGCGCTCGACCTCGACCTCTCAATGCTGGTGCCGCGCCGTGACAGCTTCAGCATCAGCCTCCAGAACAACCCCATCGGCTGGCAGCGCGGCCTGCTCGACAAGACGGCCGACGGCTTCCGGTACACCGAGGACACCCACATCGCGACCTTCGTGAACCAGACCACGGTGCTCGAGATGGACGCAACGGGTCGGATGAAGAGCGTCAAGCAGACCGGCAAGGTCCAGGGCCAGGATGCGATGGTGGACGTGGTGTACGACGGGGGACGGGCCAAGGGCACCGCCACGACACCGGACCCCCAGACCCGGCAGATCAAGAAGGTGACCATCGACACCGTGGTGGCCGAAGGCACCATCGATGACAACGCGGTGCAGGCCCTCCTGCCGGCGCTCAAGTGGAAGGCCGGGGCCAAGTGGACCATCAACGTGCTGAGCGCCGGCCAGGCCGAGATCAAGCCGTGGACCCTGGCGGTTTCGGGCACCGAATCTGTGACGGTGGGAGGTAGGCCGGTAGAGGCGTATCGTACCGAGCTCACCGGGCCCCCCGCGCCACTCACGTTCTGGGTCAGCACCGCGGCCCCCCACCTGCTGCTCAAGATCGCGATTGCGGGGGCACCAGTGGACTTCGTTCGCGTACCGTAGCTCAACCGGGCACCGAGGTCACTCAAAGGAGTTCCTGATGCATCGAAGGTTGTTTCGAGCGGCGTCCCTAGTCACGCTGAGCGCGTGCGCTCCCGCCGGTGCCCAGGCGCCGGCCACCGCTCCTCCGCCGGTCGCCGCGCCGACCGCCTCCCCCGCCCCGGCGGCCCGCAGCGACACGATGAGCTTCGACCGGCCGCAGTACGTCTCGACCTACCGGCGGCGGCCCAATCCGCCGGTGCTCATCCGCAACGCCACGGTGATGACCGCGACCGGGCAGGAGATTCCCAACGCCTCGATTCTCTTCCGGGATGGCCGCATCGTAGTGGTGGGAAGCGGAGTTCAGGCCCCCGCCGACGCGGTGATCGTCGATGGAACCGGGAAGTTCGTCACGCCCGGCATCGTCGACACCCATAGCCACCTCGGCGTCTACGCGGCGCCGGGCACCCAGGCCGAGAGCGACGGCAATGAGGCCACCAACCCGGTCACCGCGGAGGTATGGGCGGAGCACTCGATCTGGCCGCAGGACCCCCAGATCCCGCTGGCGATCGCCGGCGGCGTGACCGTCATGCAGGTGCTGCCGGGCTCGGCCAATCTCATCGGCGGGCGCTCGGCGACCGTGCGACTGGTCCCGGCGCGGACGGTGCAGGAGATGAAATTCCCCGGCGCGCCCTATGGCGTGAAGATGGCCTGCGGCGAAAACCCCAAGCGGGTGTACCAGAATCGGGGACCGTCCACCCGGATGGGCAACATGGCCGGCTACCGGGCCGCGTTCATTGCCGCGGAACAGTACCGGGAGCGCTGGGACAAATGGCTCAAGGACCGGAAGGGCGATCCACCCGGCCGCGACCTCCGGAACGAGACCCTCGCCGAGGTACTGCGCGGCAACATCACGGTCCAGAATCACTGCTATCGCGGCGACGAGATGGCCCAGATGCTGGACCTGGCCAAGGAATTCGGCTTCAAGATTCGTTCGTTTCACCACGCGATCGAGGCCTACAAGGTCGCTGACCTCCTGGCCGCGAACGGCACCGCGGCGTCGGTCTGGTCCGATTGGGGCGGATTCAAGATGGAAGCCTTCGACGAGATCCTGGAGAACGCGGCGCTGGTGACCCAGGCCGGAGCCAGGGCCGTGATCCATACCGACGACCCCAACGGCATTCAACGGATGAACCAGGACATGGCGAAGGCGTACTTCGCGGGGCTGCGGGCCGGCATCGCGTTGACGCGCGATCAGGCCATCCGGTGGATTACGGCCAACCCGGCCTGGGTCCTCGGAATCGACCAGTGGACCGGCACGCTGGAGAGCGGCAAAATGGCCGACGTGGTGCTCTGGTCGGGCGATCCATTCTCGGTGTATTCCAAAGCGGAGAAGGTCTGGAACGAGGGCTGGCTGGTGTTCGACCGTCTCGATCCCAAGCACCAGTACAAGACGGACTTCAACATCGGCCAGACAGCGCCGGGGGTGGGGCGATGATGACGGCGACCAGTAAGACCCTGAGCCCTAAGCGGCGCCTCCTGATCGCGGCGGCGCTTCTTGGGTCGGTGCCCGGCGGCATCCTGTCAGCCCAGACGATCGCCATCACCGGCGGCACGGTGTATCCCGTGTCCGGCGCCAAGATCGCCAACGGCACGATCGTGATCCAGGACGGCCGGATCACCGCGGTCGGCGCCAACGTGGCGGTGCCGGCCGGTGCCACGCGGATCGACGCTACCGGCAAGTGGATCACCCCCGGGCTGATCCACGCCAACGCCGGCGCCGGGCTGGGCGTGGCGGGCTTGAACGGCCAGCAGGAGGGCGCCGTCCAGGGGGAGGTCAATCCTTCCTTCAACCCCGCCGAGGGGGTAGACCCGGCTGCGTTTACCATTCCGATCGCGCGGACCGGTGGCGTCACCGGCGCCTTGCTGGTTCCGGGTGGACCGTTCTTCCCGGGGCAGATTCCCGCGGTGAACTATGCCGGCGATCGGATCGACGACATGATCGTTCGGAGGAATGCCGGCATGGTGCTCGACCTGTCCGACAACAGCAAGGGCGCCGGCGGCGGCAGCCGGGCCGGTACCATGGCGCGAATCCGGCGACTCTTCAACGACGCGCTGGAGTACGCGCGTCGCAAACCGGAGTTTCTCAAGGGCAGCATCCAGCCGCTTTCCGCACCGGCCGGCGAGCTGGAGGCACTGCTGCCGATGCTCCATGGCGAGATGCCCCTGGCCGTCGCGGCAAACCGGAAGATCGACATGGAGAATGCCCTCCGACTCAAGCAGGAATACAAGCTCCGCCTGGTCATCTACGGAGCGGTCGAAGGGTGGCAAATGGCCAAGGAAATCGCCGCGGCGGGAGTCCCGGTGATCATCGAGCCCAACCGCGACATCCCGAGCTTCGATGGACTGGGGGCCCGGCTGGACAACGGCGCGCTGCTGCGCGAGGGCGGCGTTCAGGTCATCATCGCCCAGGGAGATCCGGGCGGGGAGCGCAATCTCCGCTACGCCGCGGGCAACGCGGTGCGCAATGGCATGAGCTGGGATGACGCGCTGAAGGCCATCACCCAGAACCCGGCCTCCGCCTTTGGCCTGACGGAGTACGGAACCCTGGAGACCGGAAAAGTGGCGAATCTGGTGGTCTGGTCCGGCGACCCGTTCGAGTTCTCCAGCGTGGCGGAGAAGGTCTACATCAGGGGTCGCGAAACGTCGTTGTGGACCAGGGAGAATGAGTTGCGGGACAAGTACAAGAAGCTTCCTCCGCAGTAAAGGAGGAGCGAGGACCGAGTAGCGAGTAGCGGATGGTGACGAGGGGGGCCCCTTCGCGTTACCCGCTACTCGGTCCGCCGGCTCGCTATTCCGGTGTCTTCACTTCGGCCTCCGCCGTCTCCGCGGCTGGCGCCGGTTGCTCGTCCACGCTCACGGTGTCGCCATGGACGTCGTCCAGCTCCCGGTCGAGCTTGGCGATCTTGGCGGCGATATCGTCCAATGTTGCCATGACCGCGTCGATTTCCTCCTGGTTGACCTCCCCGCCCCGTTTCTTCTTGTAGACCAGCATGCCGAGCTTGTAGGCGGCTTTGCTCCGCAGCCCCACGAGGCGGCTTCGGTCGAGATGCAGCTTGCTGGATTCGAAGACGGTACGCACCCGATCGCCAATCTGGTCGATCTCGGCGTTCAGCCGATCGAAGATTCCGCTCATTGCTGGTTCCTCCGTGTGGTTTGCTGGCACACAACGGGGTGACGAACGTGAATGTTTCAATTTGGACACGATAACAGGGGGGAGGGAAGAGCGAGGAGGGGGTAGAACGGAGGGAAAAAAAAGGGGCGCCAGACGGCACCCCTACTCCCGGCTCCATGCTCCCCGCTTCTACGACGCTACCGCCGCCGGGTACACCGAGATCTTCTGCCGTCCCTTGTCCTTCCATTCGAACTTCACGACTCCGTCCGCCGTAGCGAACAAGGTGTCGTCATTGGCGCGCTTCACATTTCGGCCGGCGTGAAACTTGGTGCCGCGCTGGCGGACGATGATGTTCCCCGCGATGACTCGCTCGCCGCCGAAGTGCTTGACGCCGAGGTACTGGGGGTTGCTGGTGCGACCATTCTTGGAAGAGCCGACGCCCTTTTTGTGTGCCATGGAATTAGCCGACCTTTACGTCGGTGATGCGGACGTCGGTGAATTTGGCCCGGTGTCCGGTCTTGCGGCGAATGTTCTTGCGGCGCTTGAAGCGGAACACGTAGATCTTTTCACCCTTGGTGTACCCGATCACCTCGGCGGTGACGCTGGCGCCCTTGATCATCGGCGTGCCGGCCGTGATCGTGGCTCCGTCCGAGGTCAGGAGCACCTCGTCGAACGTGATGGTCGAGCCCGCTTCGGCCTCCATGCGGGGCAACCGGACGGTTTTTCCCGTCTCGGCTTTGAACTGCTTCCCCTGGGCCCGGAAAATCGCGTACATGTCTCGCCATCCGCTTGAGTCAGAGCCCGTAAGTATAGCGGGGGGGCCCTCTTGAGGCAAGCTGACCCCCAACCGATGGTGTCTCGGGCTACTACGCGCCAACCCTGTTTGAGGGTGCCATTGTTTCGGCCTGATCCTGGTGGCTCCCGGACCAGTGCGGAGTGGACGGCCGCAGCGGAGAACCTCCGCCGGGCACGGTGGGCTTCCATGTCCTTCTGATAGCCTTCGGGGATGTATCTCGTCATCGCGTCAGGGTGGCCCTTGGTACGGTGACGCATCCATTCCGGGAGAGGTCGGTTCTCAGGCCACCGCATATTGCTCGGTTACATCCCGTCCGGCGGGCCGGCTCATCAGTCGAAACTCATCCAGGTGCATCATCGGGTCGTCCCGGATGTCCAGCTCGACCCCGGTGCTCCGGGACAGGCCGGTGAGTAGCTTGGGCTCCTCTTCCAGCAGGTAGAGCGCCACCTCGGGGTGGATTCGGACCGAGAGGGACTTCTCTCGTTTCTCGTGTCCCACCCGCTTGAGGGACCGCTCCAGCCGCCGAGTCACCACCTCGGGGCGAAAGACCCGTCCCGATCCGCTGCAGGTGGGGCAGTCGGTGGTCATAGAAGCGTAGAGCGATGCCCGGACCCGCTGACGCGTCATCTCCACGAGCCCCAGGTCCGAAACCGCCAGGGCCTTGGTTCGGGCCCGATCGCGGGTCAGGTGGGCCCGGAGCTCCTGGAGCACCCGGTCCCGGTTGCCTTTGGTTTCCATATCGATGAAATCGCAGACAATGATCCCGCCCAGATCTCGCAGCCGAAGCTGCCGGGCCACCTCCCGCGCGGCCTCGAGGTTGGTGCGGAGAATGGTCTTCTCGGGGTCCTTCTTTCCGGTGTACCGGCCGGTGTTCACGTCGATCGAGACCAGGGCCTCGGTTGGCTGAATGACCAGAGAGCCGCCGGTCGGGAGGTCGACCCGGGCCCGGAACAGCGACTTGATCTCGGTCTCGATGTCGAACTTGTCGAAGAGCGGGAGCGGCTCATCGTAGAAGTGCACCCGGCTGATGAGCTCGGGATCGACCCCGTCGAGGTACTGCTCGACCTCGTGGTGGATTTCCTTGGAATCGACGTGGAGTGCGTCGACCTTGTCGCTGAAGACATCGCGAATCAAGCCCCGGGTCAGCGACGCCTCGCGCTGCAGGAGCGCGGGCGCCTTGCGCACGTACAACTGCTTCCGCTTGATCTTCCGCCACTGGTTGAGCAATGCGTCGATTTCCCGCTTGAAATGATCCTCGGTGACGCCTTCGGCGACGGTACGGACGATGACGCCGCCCGAGTCCTCCGGCAGGAGCCGGGTGACCATTTCCCGCAGCTTGGTCCGCTGCTCCCGGCTCTCGATCTTGCGGCTCACCCCGACGCGGGAGGCGTAGGGCATGTAGACCAGGAATCGTCCCGGGAGGGAGATCTGTGCGGTCACCCGGCAGCCCTTGGTGCTGATGGGCTCCTTGGTGACCTGCACCGGCAGCGTCTGCCCCTTCTTGAGAATCTCGGCGATGTCGGGAACCTGCCGGCGGGGCGAGACCTCGCGCTGCCGGACTTCCTGCCGATGGGCGCCGCTCTTGCGGTTCTTCTGGGGCGAGGCCCGATCGTCGGATTCCGGCGCGGCCTCGGCGGCCTCGGCGGCCTCGGTGCGCTCGCCGGTCTCGGCGCCTATCGCAGCGGCTTCATCCGGCTGATCATCGCTGTCATCGGGATCCGGCTCCTCGTCCTCGTCGGGTTCGAGGAGATCGGAGGCATGGAGGAAGGCGCTCTTTTCCTGGCCGATATCGACAAAGGCGGCCTGAATGCCTGGCAGGACCGCATCGACACGGCCCAGATAGATGTCTCCGACCATGCGCCGTTGGTCGGCGCGGTCAACCAGCAGTTCGACGAGCCGATCGTCCTCGAGGATGGCCACCCGCGTTTCGCGCTGGCCTCCGTTGATCAAGATCTCGCGCTTCACGCCACCGTTCCCTGACCGAAAGGGCGCCAACGGGACCTCCGCGAGGAGGTCCCCGGCGCCGGCCGGTCGTGATGAGGAGGTTGGGCCGTCCGACGCGCGCCGAATCCACCCGGCGCCACTTGGGGCGCCCGGTCATCGAAGGAGAACGCCCCGAACGATCACCGGTCCGCCAGTACGCTCGGGCAGGTGCCGGCACGCTGAGGCCGGTTCCTGCCGGAAATGTCGGGCGGCCGCCGGTGTGCTCGGGCGGTCGTGAAAACGGGGGTGCCTTCGAGGCGAATACGGTCCGAACAAAGCCCAAGAAGATTACCCACAAGGCTGCGGCCCCGCGGAGGGGGCCTTGGGACCCCTCCGCGGGAGACTGCATGCTCACAACCAGTCGAAGCCGCACGACCTAAGTCTAAGGAGTGGAGCGAGCTACAGCAACCGAGCCGCGGCATCTGACCCGCACCAGTGGCGCCGGTCGTGACCTTGGCACGACGCCGAACCGGAGTCTGTCCAGCTCCAGGGCCCGGGATATTCCCGGTTCGTGGTTGTGGCCGTTCGCTCCCCTCAGCCGTCAACCACGCTCCCCAGTATCTGCCGGGCAATGACAATCCGCTGGATCTCGCTGGTCCCCTCACCGATTTCACACACCTTGGCATCCCGCATCATCCGCTCCACCGGGTACTCGGCGGTGTAGCCATATCCGCCGAATATCTGGACCGCCTTGGTGGTGACTCGCATCGCCAGCTCCGAACAATAGAGCTTGGCCATGGCGGCCTCTTTCTTGAAGGGGCGCCCCGCCTGCTTGAGCCGTGCGGCTGTGTAGAGGAGGTGGGTTCCAGCCTCGATTTCGGTGGCCATGTCGGCGAGCATGAAGTGAATGGCCTGAAAGCTCCCGATATGCCGGCCGAACTGCTTTCTGGTGCCGGCGTAGGCGCGGGCGGCGTCATAGGCTCCTTCGGCGATGCCCAGGGAAAGCGCGGCAATGCCGATCCGGCCGCCATCCAGGGTCTTGAGAAACTGGATGAACCCCTCACCCCGCTTGCCGAGGACATTCTCCTTGGGGACGATCGCGTCCTGGAAATGCAGCGAGCGGGTGTCGCTGGCCCGCCACCCCATCTTCTCCTCCTTTTTGCCGGCGGTCACACCCGCGATCTTGGTCAGCTCCTCCGCGTGGCCCACGCCGACCGCGCGGCAGGCCGCCACATCGACGGTATCCTTGGTGACGATGAGGCTGGTGATGCCGCGGTGACCGTCACCGGGGTCGGTGCGCGCGGTCACCGAGAAGATCTCGCCGACCCCGGCGTGGGTGATGAGGCTCTTGGCGCCGTTCAGGATGAAATGGTCGCCCTTGTCCACGGCGGTCGTGGCGGTACCTCCGGCATCACTGCCGGCCCCTGGCTCGGTGAGCCCGAACCCGCCCATGACCCGGCCCGAAGCCAGCAGCGGCACATACCGATTCCGCTGCTCCGCGGTTCCGAACTCCACCAGCGGCGAGGTGCCGAGATTGGTATGGGCGCTGATGGTGAGGCCGTGGGACGCGTCGACCTTGGCCATCTCGTGGATGGTGACGTAGTAGGAGATCTGGTCCATCCCCGCCCCGCCGAGCTCCTCCGGCCAGGGAACGCCGAGCAGGCCCAGCTCCCCCATCTTCCGGATGTTTTCCCAGGGGAACTCGCAGGTCCGGTCCAGCTCACGGGCCACCGGCGCCACGTTGTCGCGGGCGAACTCCCGCACCATGTCCCGAACCTGATGGTGTTGCTCGGAGAAATACAGGGAATCATCCATGCTGAAGTATAGTTGTGGGTTATATACTTCCTCCATGCCAAGAACCTTTCAGAGCAGGATCGGCGCTACGTACCTGGTACTGGCAGCCGGCGCGACCACGCTGCGACCGGCCCAGGCCACCGTCCGCACGTTCTTCCTCATGGCGGGCAAGGACACGATCTCGGTCGAATGGATCAGCCGGTCACCTGGCCGCACGGAGGGCGAGATGCTCTTCCGGTCCGCCAACCAGCGATGGCACTACGTCGCGATGATGGGTCCCGACCAGCGGGTGCAGAGTATGGACAACGAGTTCCGCTATGCCACGGACCTCGGGAGCGCTCCGGCCCGTCAAACGGCACACGTCGATTTTGCGGGAGACAGCGTCTTCGTCACCGTCGCCGGGCGCTCCCCAACGCAGCGGCTGAGCACCCGGGCCGGAGCGTTTCCCTACGTCAACCCTTCCTTCGGGATGGTGGAGCTGGCGATTCGGCGGGCCGTGATGCTGAAGCAGGATAGCCTGGACATCCCGCTCTTCGTCCTCTCGGGAGGCGTCACCATCATGGCGAGCGTCGTGCGCGCGGCGCCGGACTCGGTGGTATTCGTGGTCGGCGGTGTTCCCAGCCGGCTCGCGGTCACGCCCGACGGCGCGATCCGAGGCGGCGTCATACCCGCCCAAGCGCTCCGGCTCGATGTGATCGAGGGGGTACCCGCCGGTGCCTTTGTCGTGGCCAAGCCGGACTATTCGGCCCCCGACGGAGCGCCGTACACCGCCCTCGCGGTGAAGGTTCCGACCCCGATGGGACACACCCTGGCCGGAACCCTGACGCTGCCCAGCGGAGCCCGCGGACCGGTACCGGCGGTTGTGACGATCACCGGGTCCGGCCCGGAGGACCGCGACGAGGCGATTCCACCGGTCAAGGGCTACCGGCCCTTCCGAGAGATTGCGGACGCCCTGGGCCGACGCGGGATTGCGGTGCTGCGGATGGACGACCGCGGATTCGGCGAGTCGGAGGGGAACTTCGGGGCCGCAACGAGCCGGGACTTGGCTGACGATATCCGGGCCGGCCTGGCGTTCCTTCGGGCCCGGTCCGATATCGACGGCAGACGCCTGGCGCTGGTGGGCCACAGCGAGGGCGGCCTGATTGCCCCGCTCGTCGCGGCGTCAGATTCCGGTCTCAAAGGCATCGTGCTGCTGGCGGGCCCCGGCTACACGGGGCGGAAGATCGTGGAATACCAGAACCGGTTCGGGATTGACCGCGCCCCGAATCTGTCCCCGAAGGCCCGGGATTCCCTGTACGCCCTCGCGATGCACAGCCTGGATTCGGCCGCCACTACCCCAACCTGGATGGGATTCTTCCTGACGCACGATCCGACCGTTACCGCGAGGCAGGTCCATACTCCGGTGCTGATCCTGCAGGGAGAGACCGATCGACAGGTGACGGCGGATCAGGCGGCGGTGCTGGCAGAGGCCTTTCGAGCCGGGGGAAACAAGGACGTTACCATGCGGGTATACCCGGCGACCAACCACCTGTTCCTGCCCGATCCCGACGGCAACCCGGCGGGCTATTCCGGCCTCCAGATCACCATGGTCCGGCCGGAAGTGTTGCGCGACTTGGCGGACTGGCTCAGCCGGCGACTACCCCTGACGCCGCCGAGACGACCGCTTCCGGCGCCTCGTGCCTTTCGGAGTGCCCGGCGATAGAACAGCTGGTCCGTGATCAGGAGTGAATTTCATTCAGCGCCAGGAGGATGGTCCGCCCAAACCGGCGGGCAATGACCCGGCCAACACCCTCCACGGCCGCCAGCTCGGATTCTGTGGCCGGCGTCTGGTTGGCGAGGCGCCTCAACGTCTCCGGTTCCAACGGACACCCGCCCCAGGGGGCATGCACGTGCCCCAGCGCGGTGCGAAGCCGGGACAGCCGCCGTTCTGCTCCGGGCCGGGGCATCGGCCGGGTCGGAGCGCCGGAGCAGACGTCGCACCCGGTGCAGCGAGCGATATCCTCGCCGAAGTACCCGATGAGTGCGGCGCGGCGGCAGGATCGGTCCTTCGCATAGTGTTCCATCACCCCAATGCGCTCCTCTGCCTGGCGCTTCCGGCGGCGGACCGGACCCCACTCGAGCCGGTGCCGGTCGGGTCGGAGCTCACGATGGAGCCGGTCCAGTGAAGCGCGCACATTGGCCGGGAGGCGGGACGGGTCCTTTCGGCCATTCCACACCTCTTCCGCCAGCGGCTCGGGGGGAAACGTGACCTCGAGCTGGCGCCGGGGCAGCCCGGCGTCTCCTTCTCGGTAGAGGAGGATGCAGCGGGCCAGGCCTCCGTCTCGACCGGCGCGCCCCGCTTCCTGATAGTAGGCCTCCGGGGTGGGCGGCAGGGCCCAGTGCACGACGAGCCTGACATTGGGTTTGTCGATGCCCATCCCGAAGGCGCAGGTAGCTACCACGACGCCCAGTTGATCGCCGAGGAACCGCGTGAGCACCTCGCGCCGCGTCGCCGGGGTGAGGCCGGCGTGATAGGGTGCCGCGCAAAAGCCGGCGTTGCCGAGGACCCGGGCCAGCTCCTCCACCAGGTTGCGGGTGGGCGCGTAGACGATGGCCAGTGCATCCTGGAGCGTGAGCGTGGCGATGAGCGCCCGAAGCCGCTCTCGCTCGTCCCGTACCCGCGCGACACCGAACCAGAGGTTCCTCCGGTCGAAGGAGCCGAGGACCTGGCTTACCGGGCGCCCTTGTCCCAATCCCAAGGCCCGCGACACGTCGCGCCGCACTGCCGGGGTGGCGCTGCCGGTGAGTGCGATGACCTGGGGCCAACCGAGCCGGGCTCGCAGCTTTCTGAGCGTGCGATAGGCCGGCCGGAAGTCGGTTCCCCACTCGCTGATGCAATGCGCCTCGTCCACCGCCAGGAGTCCGGGACGCAAACCGCGCTCCTCGAGATCCGCGGCCAGCCGGCCCAGCCGCTCCGGCGAGGTGTAGAGCAGGCGCACCGT
Organism: Gemmatimonadota bacterium; assembly: GCA_041486305.1. Lineage (GTDB taxonomy): Bacteria > Gemmatimonadota > Gemmatimonadetes > Gemmatimonadales > GWC2-71-9 > JABFSM01. The sequence goes on along the minus strand of JBGPLG010000045.1, from coordinate 4,366 downwards.
GCCCTCCACGACCCGTTCCAGCAGCGCTCGCTGGGCCGCGGGGGAGAGGGTGCTGTTGATCGTGGCGGCGGGGATGCCCCTCGCCACGGCGGCGGCGACCTGATCCTGCATGAGGGAGATCAGCGGAGAGACGACCACGGTCGGCTCCGAACGGAGCAGGGCCGGCACCTGAAAACAGATGGACTTGCCGGCTCCGGTGGGAAGCACGGCCAGCACATCGCTTCCCTGCTCCAGCGCCCCGACAACCCGGGTCTGGAGCGGGCGGAAGTCTTCGTATCCGAAATGGAAGCGGAGGCGGGCCCGCGCCGGCGCCAGCGGAGTTCCATCAAGCATGTCGCGAAGTTGTGCCGATCCCGGCGGCGCGCCTAACCCGACTTGCGCGGCCGGGGTTCCTCGTCGCGCGGCTCAGCCCCTGGGAGGTGGGTCGGGAGGCCCCACCGGCAATTGCCATTGCCACGAGACCCCGCCGCTCTCCACAATGAGCACCGCGAGAGGCACGAAGCCTTGGGGCACCGGCCAGGGCAGCTCACCCACGCGGCCGCGTTGAACCCGGACTCCGCGCGAGGCGAGCTTGAACTCATCGCCACCGTCGGTGACCAGGGCCGTGGGACGATCGGCCTCCATCCGCACGGTCACCCGGGCGGCCCGATGCTCCCGGCTCCCCGAATCGGCAAACGCGGGCGCCAGCACGATTGTCGCGTTTCGGCTGGCGGCGTTGGCCGGGAGCTCGGCGGTAAGCCGCGCACGCGCATAGTTGGCCGGGCTCTTCTCCAGGATCTTTCCATCGGCATCACGCACCGCAAAGCCGAAGTCGGTAAAACGCGGCCATTGTCCGGGATCGAGCTCCAGATCGAGCACCAGTCGGTGGGCCCATCCGGGAAGCCGGAGCGGAATCGACACGTCCTCGCTGCCGGTCGCCGAGGCGCCAAACCTCCGCTCGACGCCGATCAAGCCGAGGTCGAGCCGCCCGGTGATTCCAGAATCGGCGAGGGACGTCATGGTAACCGTCAGTGAATCGAGCGGGCCCGCGGTGAGCCGGATTGCGACCGGGGAGGGATCGACCTGAATCGTCGCGGTCACCGACCGTTCGCTCGAGGCCACGGCAACCGCCTCGTAGAATCCCGGCACGACGTCCTGGCCGTCGACGTCGTAGACGGCGGCCGCGGTGTCCGCGCTCCCTGGAATACCGTTCTCACCCAGGATGGGCTGCCCACCCGGCTGGTGCAGCGCGGCGATCAGGCGCTCCCGCGCTGACGCCGTAGCGGTGCGCACCCGGAACGGCCTCCCCGAATCTGCGGGAAAGAACACCCGGCGGAGGCGCCCTCCTTCGATCGGCCCCACCGAGCGCACGGCAGTGACGCGCGTAGCGGCGGGAAACACCACCGTACTCACCAGGCTGAACAGCGGCCCCCGGACTCCCACGGCCATGGCTCGCACTGCGGCGGCGTGGACTCCCGCTGTGCGCGGGGGATGCTGAATCAGAGTGATGGTGTCCACCGGCCCGCTCAGCCGCACGGTCGGTGGCCCCGCCAGCCATGACGCCGTGCCGGCGAGGGAGAGCACGACCGGGCCGGTTCCCGTGAGCCGCCTCACCCGAAACCGCACGAGGGTGTCGGAAACGCCGGGATCGAACCGGAACGCCGCGGTCGCTTCGGGCACCTCGAGCGACTCGACGTCGAACTCGGCGGGCGGCGCCGGTGAGCGGAGGATCCCCCACGCGGTTTCGAGGTTCGGTACTCCGGCGCCCACATCCACCGGCGTCTCGCCCTCGACCTTCGCGGCGCTGCCCGCCAGGGCGCGGCGCACGTCGAACCCGGTGACGGCCCGGCGCTGCTCGAGCGCCCCTGACAGCAGGAGCGCCGAGAGGCCGGCGACATGGGGCGACGCCATGCTGGTGCCCCCTTTGAACTCGTCGCCCGTGTTCCAGCGCGGCACCGCGGAGTAGGCGATACCGGGGGCCACCACATCGGGCTTGGCGAGCTCGCCGCCCCGTGAGCTGAAGAAGAGCAATGCGTCCGGCGCGGGCCGTCCCCCGTTTGCCGCTCCGGCGGAGAGGGCCCACGGCTCGGTGGCGCCTACGGTGATGGCGCGGCGTGCCGATCCGGGGAACCCCATCGTCGAGAGCCCGGGGCCGTCGTTCCCCGCCGAGGTCACGAAGATGACTTCGGGGTGGATCGTCAGCACCGAATCGATCAGCTGGTCGAGCCGGGCGGCGCCCTCTCTCTCGTTGCCCACGCCGAAGCTCATGTTCAGCACCAGTGGCAGCGAACGGCTCGCGGCGAACCTGATGGCGTACTCGAGCGCGGCAAGGACGCTTCCCGTGGTGGTGATTCCCCCGAGGTCATTCCGGGCGATCTTCAGACCGATCACCTGGGCACCCGGCGCGACGCCGTTGAAATCGGCGACGCCACCAATGCCGTGTCCTGCCGCGATGCCGGTCACGTGGGTACCGTGGGCGCTGGTATCGAAGTAGAGATCCAGCGCGGGACCGGTGGCGGTCTCGGAAAGGTTGGCGGCGATGGTCAGCGGCGACCGCTGGCCGGTACGGTGCCAGCCGAATGTTTCCCGGGCCACCAGGTAGTCGTGGACCGGGCGCTCGTTCAGCAGCGTCCCGTTGCCATCCGTGTCGGCGAACAGGACCCAGCCGTCGCTCGCCCGGGCCACCACCACCGCGAGCGTGTCGGTATCGCTCCCGCTGTCGTTCACATCCGAGGCGGGGGGCTCGCCCAGGGCCACTTCCCGCAACACCCCGGCGTACCAGGGCCCCGCTGCGGCCAGCGCCCGCACCCGGCCGAACCCGCGAAGCGCGCGCCCCGCAATGATGACCGAGTCTCCGGAGGGCGTGACCGGCCGGAGCGGGATTCGCCCCTCGCCCGAGAAATCCCGCAGATCGACCAGCTTGGGCCGCCCGGTCGTGGTGGAATCGAGCCCGGCCGCCCCGGCATCGATCCCGCTGTCCAGAATGCCGATCAAGACCCCGCGCCCATCCCAGGCCGGGTGCGCGGCGATGAATTGGGGAACGCCGGTGGCGTCCAGGGGCATCCAGCCCCTCAAGCGAGCCAGCTCGGGCGGGGCCGCCGGTTCGCGAACCGGCGGCGGAGAATTCGGTCCGGGCCGGCTGGTGTCGGCGGGCTCCGTCTCCACGGCGGGGCGCTGCGGCAAGGGAGTCGGGCCGCGAGGACCCGTCAAGGCACCCCCGGCGCACGCGGCGGCCCCCCAGAGGCTCACCAGCAGCGTGCGCAGGCGGCCTCGGTCAGCGGGGCGAAACAGCATCGAGCGGCGGGAGAACGAATGGGCCCAGGTGGGGACCGGCGTAGCGCGAGGTCGCCTGCAGCAGGAAGGCCAGGACCTCCCGGGTCTCGTCCGGGATGACGATGGCATCCACATGCCCGCGGGCCGCCGCGTGACGGGCATCGAGATCGCGCTCGTAGTCGGCGCGCATTCGATCGATCCCCGCCGCCGTGTCCTCCGAGAGCTCTCGCTTTTCCCGCTTGGCTTTCTCGATTTCGGTGCCGTGGACCGCCATGATGGCGGATTCGCCTTCCATGACACCCATCCGGCCGCTCGGCCAGCTCAGAATGAAATCGGGGTCGAACCCCTGGCCGGCCATGGCGTAGTAGCCCGCCCCGGAGGCGTGATTCACGGTGAGGACCAGCTTGGGCACCACAGCAGCGGCCATGGCCTCGACGAACCGGGCCCCGGCCCGGATGATGCCGGAATGCTCCGCCTCCGAGCCCACCATGAACCCGCTCACGTCCTGGACGAAGAGGAGGGGAAGCCGTTCCCGGCTGGCGTTGTCGATGAAGTAGGCGGCCTTCTCGGCGCTCTCGGTGTAGACGATGCCCCCGAAGTGGGGCCGTTCACCCGGCCGGGCCTTCATCACTCCGCGCTGATTGGCGATGACCGCCACCGGCCAGCCTTCGATCCGGCCGTGCCCGCAGAGAATCTCTCCGGCGGTATCGGGCTGGAACTCGTCCAGTTTGCCGGCATCGAGCAGGCAGGCAAGCACCTGGTGCATGTCGTAGGACATGCGATGGTCCTGGGGCAGGATCTCGTAGAGCGCGGTGCCGGGGCGAGCCGGCGGCGCCGCGGGCAGGACATGGTGCCTGATGCCATCGAGCGCCGGCAGCCGGCCGACGTACTCACGGATGGCGCCGATACACGCGGTGTCGTTGGCGGCGCGGTAGTGCGCGACCGCGCTGATCTCGGTGTGGGTCCGGGCGCCACCGAGGGTCTCGCCGTCCACCGTCTGACCGGTGGCGCCCTTCACGAGGTTGGGGCCGCCCAGCCCCATGAAGCTGGTGCCCTCGACCATGAAGATCACGTCGGAGAGGGCCGGGAGATACGCTCCTCCCGCGACACAGCT
>JBGPLG010000044.1:0-33978 GCA_041486305.1 Gemmatimonadota bacterium | reverse complement strand
GTGGCGAGGGGCAGCGCGTCACGCAGCCGGTTGCCGTCGATCAACGCCTTCACGACTCGGAGCACCGGCGTCACGTCGGAGGAGTCCACCGCCATCAGCCGCTGGGTCACGGCCACCGAGCTGTCCACCGGCCCCGCGATGGCATAGTACTGCGAGAGCGGGCCCAGCAAATTGGCGTTGGTCGGATACTTGGCGGCGCCCATCCGGGTCCACTTCCCCAACCTGACGGTGTCCAGCACCACGACCTCGCGGGGGACCTTGACCGTCGTATCCCGCCGCACCGGGGTTCCCGCCGAATCGCGCACCACCTTGTACGTCGAATCGACGATCACGCTCGCGCTGCCGATCGGCTGCGAGGTGGCGAAGCTCATCTTGGTGAAGAACGTGGTGTCGGCCTTGGTGCTGTCGAGCGCATAGACCTGCTCGAGCGCCTCGATGGCGCACTTGTTCTTTTCCGGCTTCCCCTGGGAAATACAGGCGCTGAATTTGAGGTCCCAGAAGTCGGCGTTGGCGGGATCGAGCTTGATGCCCTCGTCGGCCACGTCCTCGGCGGCATCGGGCCGGCCGTAGCGCTGGAACAGCCCGAACGCCTCCTTGCGCAGCGCCTCGTTGGTCGGCGCGACCCGGAGCAGCTCCTTGAACGTCTCGATGGTCCGCGCGCTGTCGCCCTTGGCCTGATACTGGACCGCCAGCGCGGTCCAGGAGTCGAGCGAGAGCCGGTCTCCCCTGGTCGAAGACGTGAGATGCGCGATGACCGTGTCCGCCGGGGCCTTTTCCTTGATCGCGATCTGGGCCAGGCACCATTCGCCCAGCCCGCTGTTCGGCACCAGCTTCAGGGCCTTGAGCGCCGACTCGCGGGCCTTTTCTACATTGGTACCGCGAAGGTTCTCGCAGTTCTTGGCGTCGGGCAGCGCCTTGAAGGCGGGGGCGAGCGAGTCCCCGACCCTCTGGCCGAACTCCTCGAAGGACTGATTGGGCATTTGCGTGACCCGCACCATCTGGCCCGCGTTGTCGGTCAGGCCGGCCAGCCGCGCCTCGACCGTGTAGCGCCCGCCGTCTCCCTTGAGCAGGGTCGAGATCACCATGGCCCGAGCGTTGAGCGACGTGGCCAGCTGACGAGCCACCAGGGGAGGCAGCACCGCGTCGATCGGGTAGGCGTACTGCTGCAGCGCCTCGTTCATCTGTTCCCGGGTGATCACCTTGTACCACCGGTCGGCGACGTCGGTGAGCCTGACCCGCATCCCCGCCCCGGTGCGCACCGCCGCGGCGGAATCCTGGCCCGAGAAGCTGAACGGATTCGCGATCAGCAACCGAGGCAGGTTGGCGAGCTGCGGAGGCGGCCGGCTGGAGCGGAGCTGCGCCACCAGGGGCGCCATGGGCAGCGTGACCGCGGCCGCGGCAAGAACGAGAGGGGTCAGGCGCATTCCGAACAACCTCCCAATAGAACCGCCCGGGCTGGGCGGAGGGACCCCGCGTCCGGTTGGAGCGCGGGAGCATGGGCGAAGAGGGATTCGAACCCCCGACATCCTGCGTGTAAGGCAGGCGCTCTGAACCGCTGAGCTATTCGCCCGGGCAAACTGCGCCACAGTCCCCGGGGCTGGTCCAATGGGGACGTGTTTCACCATCGGCCACGCACCAGCGGCCGCGGCGGCCCGGCGTTCAGAGCGCGATAGCCAGAGGGAAGAGCACGCAATACCCGACGACCAGCAGCACGGCGGCCAGGCTGGCCGCCCCGGCGTCGAGGGTAACATACCCCGCGACGAGGCAGACCGTTGCCGCTGCGAGAACGACGACGTTCCGGCGACCGAGCAGAGCTCGGCGCCCGCTGGCACTCGGTTCTAATGAAGCCATAACCCTATGAAAACTAAGGGGCTGGACCGGCTTCATCAAGCGGCTCGGCCTCGGGCTCGGCTGCAACCGTCCAATCCTGGTCCAATGCCATGCGGCGGGGCCGGTCCCGGCGGCGGCGTAACCAATAGGCCCAAATTACCGCCGCCGCGACGATCAGCCAGAACCCAGCCGCAATGGCCCAGACGACGAATCCGTACCGGCTCCGGACATCCTTCTGCCACTCCTCCTCGAACTGCGGGATTCGCGAACCGGTCGTCGCCAGGACCGCATCGTCGAAACCCTCACCGGCGGCCAGCCGGGAGAGCAGCGGCGCGAGCGAATGATCGGGGTGCCGGCGCGCCAGCATGGCGACCGCGGACGCGGCGAGGGCATAGGCGGTTTGGGCGGTGGTCTCGTTGGCGCGAAGGGCCCGGTCGAGCTCGAAGAAGCCGGGAACGGCGCCCCGCGCGACGGCGAGATTGATCTGGAGGATGTCGAGGCGGTCCCATTCGCCGGCGGCCACCGCGGCGTAGCCCTCGTCGAACCAGAGCGGCACCCGTACCCGCACCGCCTGGTGCAGCGCGAGGTGGGCCAGCTCGTGCTGCAGGATCCGGTGCGGATCGCCGGCATCCACCCGGATCACGATGGTGCGGGCCCCGGGGAGCGCGAATCCGGCGCCCCAGGAGGGACCCCGGCCCCGCATCACCGTATCCAGGGGCGGGCCGCCGCGCACCACGATCAACCGGAGCGGGCCCGGCTCCCGACGGCCCAGCCCGTACCACGCCCGGGCAACCCCGGCGTCCTCGGCCAGGCCGATGGCGAGCGAGAGATCGGGCTTTCGGGCCGTGACCATCACCTCGCCAACCCGAACGCCCAGGTAACCGGCGGACGGGGCTTGCTGGAGCGCTAGGCTCAGGAGGATCCGGAGCGCGGTACCTCCTCACCCCGTGCGGTCTGGTCCAGCAGCTCCTGGCAGCGGCGGGCCCAGGGGGCGAAGCGATTGGCGCCCGCCCCCTGCTCCCAGGTGGCGCGGGCCAGCTCGGGCTGGCCGGCAAACCACTGGGCCCGGCCGAGGTCGTAGTAGGCCTCGATGAGATTGGGCCCCAGCACCAGCGCCTTCTTGAGGAACGATTCGGCATCGGCCATCATGCCGCGTTCCAGGTAGACCAGGCCGAGGTAGTAATTCGCGTACAGGGTGGCCTTGCGGTCGTTGTCGAGGCGGATGACCCGGGACAGGTGCTCGATGGCCTCGCCGAAGATCTTCTTCTTGAGGCAGATGTAGCCGACGTTCACCCGGGCCAGCGCGTTGGCCGGCTCCGTGATCAGCACCTTCGAGAAGGTGCCCAGCGCGTCGTCGTACTGTTCGGCCAGCATCTCGGCCCAGCCCAGAAGGGAAAGCGCCTGGGGGTCACCCGGCGAGAGCTCCAGGGCGCGGTTCAGCGCCAGGATGGCGCCGGGAGGATCGCCCAGCGAGATCAGGCTCCAGCCCTTCTCGATGTAGGTCGAGGCGCCGAGATGATCGCGGTGCAGCTGCGGCACCGGCGCGGCGCCGGCCTCGTTGGCGGACTGCTTGTACCGGTCCACCAGTCCCCGGATCTCCTCCTTGAGATCGGTCAGCTCGCCCAGGGCGCCGTCCACCCGCTTGAAGAAGCCGATGATCCGGCGCTTCACCTCCTCGCGCTGCAACCGTGCCGGAGAGGAATCGAGGGCGACCGTGATGGCCCGGAACTCCTCCCGCAGCACCGCGATCAGGGGATCGGGCGTGGGATCGGTCACAGCTCCACCTTTCCGTGCTCGTAGGACGAGACGATCACCCGGCCGGTATCCAGGTCGAAGTCCACCGAGCGACCGAAGTCTCCGCCCACCGCCTCCCCCACCAGCTGGATGCCCTGCCGGTGGAGCACCTCGCGTGCGGCGTGCACGTTTCGCTCGCCCATCTGGATGGTGCCGGCCGGCTGGAGGGACGCGAACATGCTGGCCCCGCCCACCAGGCGGGCGGTGAGCCGCCGGGAGACGGCGCCCATCGCGAGCACCCGTTCGTTGAGCAGGGCGACGGCCGTCGGGGCAAACCGCCCCGGGGCATCGACCCGGGGCCGCCCGACGTTGGTCGAGGGCAGCAGCACGTGCGCGAGCCCGCCGACCTTGGCCTCGCGGTCGTAGAGGATCACGGCGACGCAGCTGCCCAGGGCCAGCGCCGTGAGCGTGGTGGGCGCCTTGGCCACCTCGATCGCGGAAATCCCGACGAAGATCCTCGGGGCCGTCACATCGCCCTCCGGTAGATGCGGTGAGTGATGTCGACCGGCGCCAGCCTCGGCTCCGGGAGTGCGACCAGGGATTCGGTCCGTCCCAGCATCAGCAGGCCGCCCGGCGCGAGCGCGCGAAAGGCGGAGTCCAGCACCCGGCGCTGGCCCTCGCGCCCCAGGAAGATCAGCAGATTCCGGCAGCAGATCAGGTCGCACGAGTCCGGTGTGCTCGCCAGCGTGGTCAGGTCCTCCCGCCGAAAGGCGAGCCGCGGCCGCAGCTCGGACTCCACTTCGAAGCAGCCGTCATGGATGGCGCCGTGGTTTCGGGCCATGACCTCGCGGATGGCCACGGCGGCCGGCGGCAGGTAACGGCCCGTCTCGGCCTGGACCAGGGCCTGGGGATCCACGTCCGAGGCGTGGACCAGGATCCGGTCGGCCGGAATGCCGCCCTGGCGGATGGCGTGGTCCGTCAGCAGCATCGCGAGGGTCCAGGCCTCCTCTCCGGTGGCGCACCCCATGCTCCAGGCGGTCAGCGCGCGGCGAGCGGTGCCGGTGCGCTCGGTGGTCAGCACGTCCCGGAGCCGCTGCCAGCTGTCGGGGTTCCGGAAGAACCCGGTGACCCGGACCGAGATCGTGTGCAAGAGCCGATCCACTTCGCCGGGATCTTCCCGCAGCATCGCGGCGTAGGCGAGCAGCGAATCGGCGCGAAGCGCCCGCATGCGCACTTCGATGCGGCGCACCAGGCAGGAGTCCTTGTACCACTCGAAGCCGGCCGCGCCGCTCATGGCGAGCTGGTCGATGACGGCCGCGAGTCCGGAATCGTCGCGCCCGGTCACGAGGACACTCGCAGGGTATCGAGGTTGGCGCGCGCCAGCTGGTGGCCCGGGTTCAGCGCCACGGCGCGGTCCCAGCACTCGCGGGCCCGGGCGACGTTCCGCTCCCGGAAGGCAAGATTGCCCAGCTTGAAGAAGACATCGTCACCGAGGGTGGGATCGAGCGCCGTGGCGCGATCGTAGAGGGTCGCCGCGTCCTCGTAGCGGCCGGAGCGGTAGCAGAGGTCCCCCAGGTTCTTGAACGGCTGGGGCAGCGATGCATCGTCGGCGATGGTCTCCCGAAGCAGGGTCTCCGCCTCGGCCACCGACCCGGTCGCCTCCAGCAGCACGGCGCAGTTGTTCCGGAGCACCACATCCCCCGCGTGCCGCTCGGCGCCCTCCCGGGCCAGGCCGAGCGCGTACTCGAGGTCTTCGGTGCCCACCGCGGCGCGAGTCGCCGCCCAGTACCAGAGGGCGGGCGGCGGATCCCGGAACAGCTCGCGGGCCCGCTGCAGCCGCTGGCGGGCCACGCCGGCATCATGCCGCTCCAGCGCCAGGATGCCCCAGCTGGTGTGAATCTTCGGGTCGTCCGGCGAGCGGGTCGCCGCCTCGGCCAGCGCGGATTCGGCCTGGTCGAGCCGGCCCAGGTGTTCCAGCGCCACGCCCAGGTTGTGCAGCAGCGCGGAGCGCGGGCCGCTGCGGTCGAGCGCCTGGCGGAAGTGGTCGGCGGCCTCGGCCCACTGCTGCTGGCGCGCGGCGATGAGCCCCAGATAAAACGGGGCGCTGCCCTCCGAGGGCCGCAGCTCGGCCACCCGCCGAAACTCCCGGAGCGCCTCCTCCAGCATGTCGGTCCGGTAGAAGGCCACCCCGAGATTGCGATGTTCCTCGATCTGGGCCTCGAGCATGCGGGAGGGCGCGGCCATCGAAGAGGAGCCGACCCTGTGCGCGAGCCCGGCGGTCACCAGCCCGTAGAGCGCCTGCCCGGCCTCGAACTCGGAGAGGCCCGACGCGTCGATCACCGTGCGCAGGTCGCGCTGCCCATCGAGCAGGGGGAGAATCCGCCGCTGGGCCTCGGTAAACTCCGATTGGTGTCCTTCGAGCTGTCCGTCGAGCACCGCGTAGATCAGGTCGAAGCTGGGGATTTTCTTCTCGATCAGGCTCCATTCGTCGACCCGGCGCGCGCCCTCCAGCAGCAGCGATTCGGGATTGATCTTCTCGAGCAGATCCTCCGAGTCGGGCCGGATGCCGGCCTCGAAGCTGAAGGTGCCGGTGTTCCAGGCGAAGAGGGAGTAGACCGCCTCCTCGATCTGGAGCCGCACGAAACGCCGCAGCCCTTCGGGCGCCAGGATCCCGAGGTTGACCAGCAGATCGCCGACCCGGCGGCCCGGGGCGGTGTTCTGCAGCGCCAGCGCCTGATCCAGCTGGGCCCGCGTCACGGTGCCGGTGGCGAGCAGCATGTCGCCCAGGCGGTCCCGGCGATTGGTGATGGCGGCGTAGGTGATCCACCCCTCGTCGAAGAAGATCGATCCGTGGCGCTGGCGGTCCGCCACCGACAGGCAGCCGGTGCGCCGCCCCAGGAAGAGCAGCTGGATCACGTCGGGGAGGCTGGCCTCCTTGAGGCTTCCCTTGATCGCCATCAGCGGAGCTCCGCCATCAGCCGGTCGGCCACCGAGGGCCAATGCATGACGGTCTTTTCCGGGCTTCTCACCTGGCCCATGCCGGGAGTGAGAATCCCGCTGCTGCGCCGGGGATCGGGACGGCGGGCGCTTCGCGACAGTCCGATCTCCATCACGTCGAGCACCTCGCGCGCCAGCGCGGGACTGGGCTCGACCTGCTGCGCGGCCGCCTCGCCCAGCACCCGCTGCACCATGCCCTGCACCGCCCGCACCGAGTCCACCGGCCGGGCGGCAAGGCAGTCGGCGAGCGCGGCGTCGTCCGCCGCCGCGGAGCCGGCCAGCATCCGTTTCACCACCGCGAGCCGGACCTCGCGGTCGGGCGAGGGCAGCTCGACCGCGAGACCGCCGCCCAGACGCGCCAGGAGCTGGCCATCCAGTCCCTCGAGCTCCTCCAGTGGCAGGTTGGTGGTGAGCACCATCTGGCGGCGCCCTTCGGTCAGCTCGCCGATCAGGTGGATCAACTCCTCTTGCGCGGCGCCGTCGCCCGCCAGCAGGTGGAGGTCGTCCAGCAGCAGCGCGCCGACCCAGCCGTAGCGGTGGCGCCAGGACGCCAGCGCGTGGGCGTCGGGAAGGGCGCGGATCTCGGCGGCGAAGGCCCGGCTGCCCAGGCAGGCCACCGGCGCCACGCCCCCCGCGGCCAGCGCGTTCCCCAGCGCGTGCAGATAGTGGGTCTTGCCGGTTCCGCTCGCCCCGATCACCACCAGCGGAGAGTAGCGCCGCCCCGGCTCGGCAATGATGTCCCGCGCCGCCATCATGGGGAGGCGCAGCGCCGGCCCCTCGGCGAAATCTTCCCATCGGTAGTGGGCCAGCGGCGCGGTGAGCGGGGCGCTGCGGGATCGGGCCTGGGCCACCAGCGCCCGGGCGGCGGCCACCTGGTCCGGGTCGCGGAACACCTCGGCCCCGGCGAGATCCGGCGCCAGGTGGGCCGCCTCGGCCCCCAGGGCCACGATCTCCTCGGCATCCGCTTCGTAGGCGGCGAGGACGGCGTCGGGATCGACCGGAGACTCGTCGGTCAGGAGCGCCTCCAGCCGCCGGGTCCGCAGCCCTTCCCCGCCCCAGCGCAACACCGTCTCCCCGATGCGCCGGCGCCAGCGGTCCACCTGTTCCGAGAGGCCGGCCGAGACCTCGGAGAGGAATGCGCCGAACTCGTCACCGCCCTGGAACGGCGCCGCAGCCTCCTCCGTCTGGGGCACCGGCGCCACCGGCGCGCCGATCAGCTGAAGCGCGTCGCGGGGCGAGAGCGGCACCGCGCTGGCCTCCTGGAATGCGACCAGCCGCGAAAGCGCGCCGGTGTAGTCCCGCATCGAGGAGAACTCCGCGTCGGCCACCGCGCGGACCACCTCGTCGAGCAGGGCGGTCTCGTGGGGATGGAGCCGGCGGCGGAGGATCGCGTAGCGGGTCTCGGCGCCGGGCAGCGAAAGCTGCACAGCGGTCCCCTCGGCGAGCCGGCGCAGCAGCCGGGCGTCGAGCCCGGTCAGCCGGTCGACCGGGAGGGACGTCGCCACCACGACCTCGCGCCCCGCGCCGCGGCGTCCGTCGAGCAGATCCGCCACCAGGCCCTGGCAATCCTGGTGACGGGACAGCCCCTCGAGGTCGTCGATCAGCACCAGGTCCGCCGCCTGCAGCTCGGCGCGGCACATCTCCCCCCGCGCCACCAGCAGCGCCGAGCGGTAGCGCTCCGCCAGCGCGTCGGGGTCGAGTGATTCGACGATGGCGGCAGGATGCTGCGCGCGGATCCGCGCGACGATCCCCTGCAGCAGCTCGGTTTTCCCGCTGCCGGGCGGGCCCACCACCACCAGCGGCGCGTAGGGCACTCCGCTCGCATCGGCCACCGCGCGGGCCGCCGCCGCGGCCGGCCGGTTGGCCGCATCGAGCACGAAGGTCTCGAAGTCGGACGGGGCGGTCAGCGCCTGGGTCACAGCGTCGGCGGCCTGACGGCCAGGCGCTGCAGCACCAGGCCGGAGAGGGTCTTCAGGGTCTCGAACACGCCGGCCCCGTGCAGCGCATCGGCCGGATGGCTCGCCACCCCGCGGAAGTTGAAGGCGTCGTCCAGGTCGGGCGGCGCCAGAATGAGATCGGGCGGGAGATCCTGCTTGTTGTACTGGAGCACCAGAGGCAGCTGACGGATGTCGACACCCTGTTCGAGAAGATTCTCCTGCAGGTTCTGGAAGCTCTCCAGGTTGTCGTCGAACCGGCGGGCCTGGCTGTCCACCACGAACACGACCCCGTCGGCGCCCTGGAGCACCAGCCGCCTGGTGGCATTGTAGTACACCTGCCCGGGCACGGTATAGAGCTGGAATCGGGTGGTGAAACCGGAAATCATCCCCAGCTCGAGGGGGAGAAAATCGAAGAACAGGGTCCGGTCCGACTGGGTGGCCAACGAGACCATGTTGCCCCTTCGATCCTCGGGTACCCGGCCGTGGATATAGAGCAAGTTAGTCGTCTTCCCGCATCGCCCCGGTCCGTAATAGACCAGTTTGCAGGTGATTTCGCGGGTGGTGAAGTTCACGAGGGGCATGCGGTCACCGTCCGAACAGCGCCCGGAGGCTGCTGTTGAGCTCGGCCTCGAAATCCTCGGCCAGCACCTGGCGGGGCGGCTCGGCGGCCGGCGCGGCGTTGGCCAGGTCGGTGGCCAGGCGGCCGAAGAAGAGCTGGACCAGTCCGAGGGACGTCTCTCCTCCGAAGACCACCAGGCCCAGCCAGCGGCCCCGCGGAGTGTCAAAGGCGGCCAGGTACACTCCGACCGCCGACCCATGGTGGACCACGGCGCCGAGCGGGCGGCTGCCCATCATCTTGGCGATCTCGAACGTGGAGGCCATGATGCCGGCGCCCAGGGCCGCGGCGGACATCACGTCGAGTGCCCGGGTGAAGCCGTGTTGCGCCACCACCTGCCCCGAGGAGGTCATCAGCAGGGTCACCCGCGCCGCCGACTCGGCCAGGAAAGTGGTGAGGGGCTCCTCGACCCAGGCTTCGAGCGCGCGCATCAGGCGGCCCGCCCCGCGGCATCGAGGAGTCCCAGGCGCAGCTCGCCGGCATTCACATCGGGCGCCGCGACGGCGACGATCAGCAACCCGCTCGGGGCCGGAGCCGCCAGCAAGGACCCGCTGGCCCCGGCCAGGTGCAGCAGCACCGGCTCGGGATGCCCCAGGGCGGCGGTGACGCCGCGCATTCTCCCGGCGAGACTCGCGGCGAGCGCCGCGACGGCGGGGCCATCCACGCCCTCCATGAGCGCATCGGCCACGACGAGCCCGTCGTCCCTCGAGACGATCAGGACTCCTCGCACCCCGGCAATCCGGGTGAGAGCGGCGAGGACATCGGCGAGCATCAGACCAGCTCCTCCAGCCACCGTCGGGCCGAGGCGGCGGCGCGCTCGGCGAGGAGCGCCAGCCGCCCGGCGGGAATCTCGCGCGGGCGGATGACCAGCAGGACCGAGTCGCTGGTGGGAGAACGGAGCTCCATGTGGGCCGGACCGCCCTCCAGCGCGATGCGCCGCCAGGGGCCGAGCCCGAGCAGCCGCGCCGCCCGCTCGGCCTCCCGGGTCACCCCGGCCAGCGCCGCGGCCACCGCATCGCCCACATCCACCCCGCCGGCGTTCCGCACGCCGCCCGCCAGTACCCGGCCTTCGCGATCCACCAGGAGCGCCTGCCCCGGCTCCGGCTCGAGCGCGCGGTCGGGATCGGGAGCGGGCTCGGTGAATCCGGGAACCAGCCGGGCGCCGGTCGATTCACGCACCCGGTCCAGCGCGCCGCGCAGCGCGGCATCGGCCGGAGCCAGCTCCACCGCGCGGTCCAGGTATCGCAGGCTGCGGGCGTTGTCCCCGGCCCGGAAGCAGAGGAAGGCGAGTCCCTTGTGCGCGCCGATGTGGTCGGGATCGAGCCGGAGCACCGTGGTCCAGGCATCGAAGGCCAGGTCGCCCTCACCCCGGTCGCTTCGAATCCGCGCCAGCAGATCGTAGGCCCCCGCCATTTCCGGGTAGCGGGCCGCGCCCTGCTCCGCCACGGTCAGCGCGGATTCGAACTGGCCGCGCCGCCGCAACGCCTCGGCGAGCGGCAGAAACACCAAACTCGACGGATCCCGCGCGAGCTGCGTGGTCAGCGCCTGGATGTCGTCGGTGATCACTTCGCCCCCCGCAACCGTTGCACCAGATGGCGGGCCGCCGGCACCACGCCGCCCACCTCCTCGATGTGCGATGCCTCCTCCGGCGCCTTGGCCGGGAGCGCGAGCCAGGCCTCGAAGCTGTGTACCGCCTCGTCGAGCCGGCCGGCGCCCAGCAGCGCCCAGGCCAGCAGTCGCAGCGGCTTGGCGCCACCCGGATCCAGCCGCACCGCCTCCCGGAGCGCGCGCTCGGCCTCGGGATAGCGCCGCTCGGCCAGGAGAATCGCGCCGGCCAGCACGTGGGTGCGCGGATCCTCGGGGAAGCCGTCGAGCGCGGCCTGCGCCGCCGACCGCGCCGCCTCGCCATTGCCGGCGCGAAGCTGGTCTTCGCCCTGACGGAGCAGCGCCTCGGCGTCGGCCCGGGGCGCGGCGCGGGCCGACTCCTGCGCCGGATCCCGAAGCACAATAACGCCGGCGCTGGCGAGGCCGAAGAGCGCTCGGGCCACGTCGAATTCCGCCTCCCCGAGGGACAGCGCGATCGCCTGCACGTCGCGATCCCCGTCGGCCGCGGAAATGACCCGCCATTCGAACGGCGTGAGGCTGAGCGAACCCGCCTCGTTGGAAACCGGCGGCGCCAGCCGCGGGATCACGCCGACGTGGGCCACTCGCGACTGGATCCGCGACCATTCGTCGATCCGGCGGGCCCCCTCGAGCAGGAGGTGCTCGACCGAGATGCGGAGGTCGGTTTCCCGGGGAATCGCCTCCGGGGCGCACTCCTCGAACACGAAGTATCCCTCGGACCAGCCCAGCATGGTGAAGACCACGTCCTCGATGTGGGCCCGCACCTGGGTGGTGAGCTCGCGGGCGCTCAGCGCCCCCGAGGCCACCAGGATTTCCCCGATGCGGCGCTGGTCGCCCTGGTCCTGCGCGCCCCGGGCCCGCAATAGATCCTCTTCGCGGATCTTGCCGGCGCGCAGCAGCGCGGTGCCAAGCGGGTGCGGATTCGACTGGATGGCGGCGGCGACCACCGCGGCCTCGTGAAACCAGATGGTACCCTCGTTCTGGCGAAGCTCGGAGGTGATCAGCAGCGCCCCGGTCTTCCGGCCCAGGTCGAGCAGCTGGAAGACGTCATGAATGCCCAGCTCGCGGAGCGGCCCCTGAATCGCCATCTCAGGCCTCGCTGCCCTGGAGGATATGGGCCAGCTCGCGTGCCGAGCGCGCCTGGGCTCGCGCCGCCGACGCGAGCGGGCCGGTCGGCTCGAGCGCAACGACCCGCTCCCAGTCGGACACCGCCGCGCCGAACCGGCGCAGCCGGGCCTGCCCGACACCCCGGTGAAACAGCGCGGTGGTATGCTCGGGGTGAAACCGGAGCACCCGGTCGAATGCCGCGATCGCGTGGTGGGAGCGTCCCTCGTCGGCCAGGGTGCGGCCCAGCAGGACCAGCGCCTCGAGGGCGTAGGGCTCGGCCAGCAGCAGGTCGACCAGGAGACGGGTGGCCTCCTGGGTGAGCCCGGTCCGGCGGAGCAGGTCGCCCAGCGCGAGCCCGGCGTCGAGAAACGTCGGGAGCAGTTCCAGGGCCCGCTGGTAGGCGGCCCGCGCGGCCCCGGGCCGCTGCAGCTCCTCTTCGACCACGCCCTTTTCGTACCAGGCCTGCACCAGGGACGGATCCAGTTCCAGCGCGCTGGTGAGGGTGTCGAGGGCCCCTTCCCGGTCGCCCTGCTGGCGCAGCACGCTGCCGCGCAGCAGCAGGAGGTCGGGACGGCCCGGCGCGAGTGCCGCGGCCCGGGTCGTGTCCTGGGCCGCGCCGTCGAGATCGCCGATCAGCTGACGCGCCCGCGCCCGCATCACCAGGGCGTCGGCCCGGTGGGGGGCGAGCGCCGCCAGGCGCTCGGCCACGGCGATCGCGTCGGGCCCCCGCCCCAGCGCCACCAGCGCGGCGGCCTCTCCCTGCAGGATCTCGATATCGTCCGGCGCGAGGGCGCTGGCCTCGCGATAGCGCTCCAGCGCCTCACCGAACAGACCCCGCTTCGCGAACACGTCCCCCAGCAGCGCGGCGCCGGTGGGGTGCGGCGCGCCCCGCTGCAGCGCCCGGTGCACCTCGGCGGCGGCGGTGTCGAGCAGCCCCTTGCCGATCAGGTCGCGGGCCAGCGCGTACGGGTCGTCCCGGGGCTCGCCGGCCTCCGCCGCGGACTGGCTCGGCGCGAGCTGGCCGAAGAGGCCGTCGAGCACCCCGGGATCGAAGCTGAATCCCGGCGTCGAGGCCAGCGCGCCCGGCATGGCCGAGAGCGAGGGCGGCACCGGCAGCAACGACTCCTCGAACTGAAGCTGGATCGCCAGGGCGTAGGACTCGGGCACGTAGAACGAGTCCAGCTCCAGCGCCCGGCGGGTTTCCCGGAGCGCATCGTCGAACGCGCCCAGTTGGCTCAGCGCGAATCCCAGGTTATAGCGCGCCGAGGCGTTGTTCGGGTCTCCCTCCACCGAACGGGCGAAGGCGTTGCGCGCGTCCTGGTGCCGGCGCAGCTCCATCAGCACCAGCCCGATGCCGTTCCAGGCCCCCGCGTCGCTCGACCGCTCGGCGAGCAGCGCGCGATACGACTCGAGCGACTGCTTCAGCTCCCGCCGCTGCAGATGGAGCAGCCCGAGGTTGCGGCGGGCTCCGGCAAAATCGGGGCGGGCCCGCAGCGCGGCGTGGAGGGCCTGCACCGCCGGCTCGGTGTCGGTATCGGACGCGCCGGCAACCCCGAGGTTGTTCCAGGCCAGGGCATAGGTCGGATCGGCGTCCACGGCCTTCCGATAGGAGCCCCTGGCCTCCTCGCGGCGGCCGGCCTGGTGCAGACAGACGCCCCGCTCGTTCCAGAGCTCGGCGTTGCCGGGCTGGCGCTCCAGCAGGCGGTCGTAGAATTCGATCGCCGCGCCGAAATCCTTCCGGAGCAGGTGGGTCTCCGCCATGGCCTCGAGCGCGGTGGCCTCGTCTTCACCGGCCTCGAGCGCCAGCCGGCACTCGCGGAGCGCTTCGGTGAGGTAGCCCCGCTTGCGAAACGCGATCGAAAGGCTCAGGTGTGGTTGCAGCGAACCGGTTTCCCGGGAGGGACCCCCGGCCGGACTGCCGCCGGCGGGCCGGCGGGGCGCCGTGCCCCGCTGGGCCCCGATCAGCAGGTTGGGCTGGGCGGTGCCGAGCGACGGATTGAGCGCGATGGCGCGCCGGGTGGCCGACCGGGCCGCATCGTGGTGGCCCAGGTCTCCATAGAGGAACCCCAGGATGTAGTGGACTTCGGCGTGGTCGGGATTGAGCGCGACCGCCTCGGTGAGCACGGTCAGGGCGCGGTCGTTGAGGCCGCGGTTGTAGAGCGCCCGGCCCAGGCAGAGCCGCGCGACCGAGCTCCGGGGATCGACTTCGCAGGCGCGCTGGAACCACTCGGTGGCCAGCTCCTGGCGGCCGCGGGATTGTTCCACCAGCCCGAGCTTGATGAGGGCGGTCGCGTCGGCGGGGTCGCTCCGCAGCAGCTCCTCGTACTGCTCGGCCGCCTGATCCTGCTGGCCCAGCGCGACGTAGGCGCGGGCCAGCTCGAGCCGCACGTTGCGCGCGTTGGGGTCGCGGGCCAGGTGCTCGCGGAGGTCGCCGATGACCGTGTCGTAGTAGCCCGACTCCCGCTGCACCGTCTCGAGGTTGTCCTGGGCCACCCGCATCTCCGGGTCCAGCTCCAGGGCGCGAGTGAAGGCGGCGATGGCCTCCGGGATCATCCCCCGTTCGTAATAGAAGACGCCGAGGTTGTTCTGGGCGCCCGGATCGGAAGGATCGATGCGCCGGGCCAGCGAGCGGAGAGCGTCGGCGTCCCGGCCGGTCGGTGCGGCCGCCGGCATGGAGTCAGTTGGCGATTTGAATCGAGTCGAAAATCGCCTGCAGGGCGGGAGGATCCGGCATCAGGAGGAATTGCCCGGTAAGCGTCCGCTCCGAGCCTTCGATCCGGAAGGTGGTCTCGACGCAGAACAGCGCATCCCGCTCGTGACCGAAATTCAGGTACGCGGTCGTGAGGACCGCTCCGGCCAGGTCCACCACCAGGGCCGGCACCGAGGGCACCAGCATCATGCCGAGAAAATCGGACAGCGCGTTCATGTAGGCGGAGCAGAGGATGTTGCCGGTTTCCTTGATGGTGGACTGCTCCATCGCGTCGAAGCCGGGGTTGCCGGTGCGGGGCCGCCGCAGCAGCAGTTCGCAGAGGGCGTAGGCGGATTCCTGGTCCAGGACCACCAGGGTGCGACCGGTCAGATCGCCCATGACGTGCATCAGCACGCCGGCGATCACCGAGTCCGAGGGGCCCACCAGCTCGGCCACTTCCTCGAGCCGGCGCACGCTCACCTCGGGCACGCTGATCATGATCTTGCGGCTGGTCATCTGGGACAGCGCGGTCGCGGCGTGTCCGGCCCCGATATTGGCCACCTCTCGCAGCGCGTCCCGCTCCAGGTCTGACAGCATCCTCCGGTCTGCCATCGGGTCCTCCACCTAGAAGAGAGCCGCGGGATCCAGAATGAGGGCCGGCGCGCCGTCGGGCAGAATCGTGGCGCCCCCCACCCACGCCGGCAGCCCCACCGGAGCGGCCAGCTTTTCCACGACCACATCCTGCTGGCCGAGCAACGAGTCCACTACCAGGGCCGCCCGGCCTCCGCCGGCGTCCACCACGACGACCGGCCGGCGGCCGGGTCCAGCCTTGGTCAAACCAACGACATCCCGGAGATCCGCCGTGGGAAGCGGCGACCCCCGTAAGGTAACCTCGGACTCCGTCTGCTCATGTACCGCCGCCTCGGCCAGGACCCCGAACGGAATCGCGTACCGCTCCCCCTCCACGCCGACCAGGAGCGCGCGGAGAATCGCGCGGGTGACCGGCAGATGCATGAGAAAGATGGTGCCCCGCCCCGCCTCCGTCTTGAGCTCCATGCGTCCACCCAGCGAACGCACCCGGCTCAGCACCGCATCGATTCCGACGCCCCGACCCGAGATGGAGGTGACGTGGGACTTCATGGTGAACCCCGGGTGGGCCAGCAGGCGCAGCAGGGCGGCGGCGTCAGGCACCGGAGCGCCGGCCTCGAGCAGGCCGCGCTCCACCGCGCGGTCCCGGACCTGGGCCCGGTCGATGCCGGTGCCGTCATCCGCGACCGTAACGGTCACCTCGTCCCGCACCCGCTCGGCCCGCAAACGAATGGTGCCCTCGGGGCCCTTGCCGGCCGCGACCCGGACGGCCGCGGTTTCGAGACCGTGGTCCGCCGCGTTCCGGAGCAGGTGGGTGAGCGGCTCGGTGAGCTCGTCCAGCACCGAGCGGTCCACCTCGATCTCGGTGCCCTGGAGCTCGAGCCGAATCTCCTTGCCGAGCTCGCGGCCCAGATCCCGGACCATCCGGGGGAATCGGTCGAACACCTCGTCGACCGGCGCCATCCGGGCCCGGAGCACACCGCTCTGGAGGCCGGCCACCAGCGCGGAGATGCGGCTGCTGACCTGCTCCAGCTCCGATCCGATTTCCCGGTCGGCCAGGCCCGAGAGGCGGTTCCGGGCCACCACCAGCTCCCCGACCTCGTTCACCAGGGAGTCGAGCCGCTCCAGGTCCACCCGGACCTGCCGCGCCGCCGGGCGAGCCGGCGCGGTGACGGCAGTACTCAGCCGGGCCTCGCGGCGCCGCTCGGGGATCGGGATCTCGGCGGTCCGCATCTCGAGGGCCGGAACCAGCCGGTTGAGCGCCTCGATCAGGTCGAGGTCCATCACCGGCTGCTCAGCGCGGCCTACCGCCTCCACCCCCTCGGACAACGCGTCGACCGCGCGAAACAGGCCATCGATCGTGGCCCGCGAGGGCTCTACGGTGCCGGCGCGGACGCCGGCCAGCAGCTGTTCGGCGGCGTGGGCCAGCTCCGACACCGGATCGTAGCCCAGCGCGGCGGAGGAACCCTTGATGGAGTGGAAGGCACGAAAGAGCTCGGCCACGGGAGTGGACGAGCCGGGATCGCGCTCAAACGCAAGGAGAAGCTCGTTGCAGCGCTGGAGGTGGTCGCGGCTGTCGGAGAGGAAGAGAGCGGTATACCGGGCGAGATCCACCGCAGCTCACCCGAGCAATCGCTGCACCGCTTCGAGCACTCGCGACGGCTGAAACGGCTTCACCACGAAGTCCTTGGCGCCGGCCTGGATTGCCTCGACCACGAGGGCCTGCTGTCCCATCGCGCTGCACATCAGGATCTTGGCCTCGGGATGATCCTTGCAGATCTCCCGGACCGCCTCGATGCCGCCCATATCCGGCATCACGATATCCATGGTGACGAGGTCGGGCTTGAGCTGGCGGTACTTCTCCACTGCCTGGGCGCCGGATTCCGCTTCGCCGATCACCTCGTACCCCGCCTGGGTGAGAATGTCGGTAATCATCGTCCGCATGAAGATCGCGTCGTCGCAGACGAGCACGGTATGGCCCACGGTGGCACCCCCTTCGTTTACGCCTTGGTCGCTTCGGGCCGGAACAGGGGCCGGACCAGGCTCTCGACATCGAGCATCGGAAGCCGTCCGGCGCTATCGGTGGTATGGAGATCTTCCACGTCGTCCACTTCGATCGCCACCCGTCCGTCGTACATGGCGAGCACGAGAAGGTAGTCGCTGGCGCCGCTCTCGGCCTCCGCCAGCAGCGCCGCGCCGCTCACCACCGTCACCAGGCCGCCCCGTACGTTGACCACACCACGGATCGGGGACGCCGCTCCCGGGATACGAATAACCCCCGGCGCGGTGACGACTTCACGAACCGCCGCGACAGGGACTGTAAAGCGCTTGGTGCCGGCGCGACACACGACGACACGCCCAGCCAGGGCGTCGGTCATTCGGAGCGATACCTGAAGAAGTCAAAATAGGTAAGTCCCGCTGCGGGAGCAACTTGGCCCGGGGCTTCCCGGGCCAGCTCGAGCGCCTCCCGAAGATCCGCCGGCCATTCCGAGGTAAACGCCATGCGGGCGCTGCTGATCGGGTGCTTGAACACCAGCTCGGCAGCGTGCAGCGCCTGCCGGGGCGTCGCCCGCTCGAGGCGTTCGGCGGCCTGGCGCCCGGGACCGGCCATTCGCCTGGCACCTCCGCCACCGTAGACCGGGTCTCCCACCACCGGATGCCCCACGTGGGCCAGGTGCACCCGGATCTGATGGGTGCGGCCGGAATGGAGTTCGGCGCGGACCAGGTCGCACACGTCGAAGCGGGCCAGCACGTGCACGTCGGTCCGGGCGGCACGGCCATCGGGGCGGACCATCATGCGCTTCCGATCGGTCGGACTCCGCGCCATCGGGGCTTCGATCACCACCGGCGATTCGTCGAAGTGGCCCCAGCAGAGCACCGCGTAACCCCGCTTGATCTGGCGGGCGGCCAGCGCCGCGCTCAGTCGGCGGTGCGCCAGGTCGGTCTTGGCCACGACCATGAGACCGCTGGTGTCCCGGTCCAGGCGGTGCACGATCCCGGGGCGGCCCTCCGCGCCGCCGGAGAGGGTGGTGCCGCGGGCCACCAGCGCGTTCACCAGGGTGTCGTCCCAGTGCCCCGGCGCGGGATGGACCACCAGCCCGGCCGGCTTGTCGATCACCGCGAGGTAGTCGTCTTCGAAGACGACATTGAGCGCGAGCGGGTTCGGGACCAGGGTGCGGGGCGGCTCGTTCTCGGGAAACACGATTTCCACCAGGTCACGGTATTCGGGAATCCGCGACGCGCGAATCACCTTCCCGTTGACCCGCACCGCGCCGGCCGCGACGATGCGCGCCGCCTGGGTGCGGGAGAGGGCGAGTTGGTCGGCGAGGAACCGGTCGATGCGTTCGGCGGTCGCCGAGGCGACCGAGAAGACGAGGGGAGGCAGCGGCGGCTCAGGCGGACGGCGCGGTGTGGGTCCGGGATCGGCGCGCGTCCTCGAGCCAGAGCGATACCGCCAGGGCGATCGCGCCGCAACTCACGCCCATGTCGGCCACGTTGAACGTCGGCCAGCGGTGGGCGCCGACTCCGACGTCGATGAAATCCACCACGCCCTGGGCGGTGCGGATGCGATCGATCAGGTTGCCGGCGGCCCCGCCGGCCACCAGGCCGCAGGATATCTGGCGCAGCCAGTCGCGCGGGGAGCTCGACCGGGCCAGACGGAACAACAGCACGACGGCGACCAGCGCCACCGCCATGAAGATCCACCGCGACCAGGGCCCCAGGTGCAGGCCGAAGGCCGCGCCCTGGTTGTAGACCAGCCGGAGCTGGACCGTTTCCCCGATCACGTCGACGGCCGGAATCGGCAGCAGGGCCTGCTCCGCCACTCGCTTGGTGACGAAATCGACGACCAGCAGCACCAGCGCTACCGCCCAGAACAGGCGCCGGCCCTCAGCGGCGCTTCTCATCCTCTTCCTTCTCCTTGCAGGTGATGCACAGCCGGGCGTGCGGCAGGGCGTCGAGCCGCTCGAAGGCGATCTCCTGACCGCACTGGTGGCACTTGCCGAACTTCTCGGGCTCGCCGTACAACCGGCGGAGGGCCTGGTTCACGTGCCAGAGGTAGCGGCCCTCCTGCGACGCGAAGAGAAACTGCTTCTCGCGCTCCATGGTGTCGGTGCCCTGATCCGCCATGTGGAAGGAATAGGAGGAGAGGTCGCCGTCGGAGGATTGCAGGGTGTTGTTGAAGGACTCGTCGTAATAACCGAGCTCCTTCATCACCCGGGCACGCTCGTCGAGGAGCCGTGACTCGAGGTAGGTCAGCTGCTTCTTATTCATGGCCGTTCCGTGAGAGTGTGCTGGGTCAGGCATCGCCCGCCGGAAGGCGGGCGACCGAAATGCTTGCGCGGTGGCCGTCGATCTCCACCGTTTCCTGTCGATCCGGCGCCGGGGCGGCGCTGCCGACATGCAGCGCCCGGGCCAGCGTCTCGCCGCGGATCACTTCCGCGTGGGTCCGGACGGCCTCCAGCAGCGCCGCCGGACCCTCGATCCAGAGCTCGATCCGGGCGGTGTATTCGTACCCGGCGTCCTTCCGGAGCCGCTGCACCCGGTTGATGATCTCCCGCGCCACCCCCTCGGCGCGGAGCTCCTCGGTGATCACCGGATCGAGCGCCGCCACATAACTGCCGGCGCTCTGCACCAGCCAGTCGGTGGTGACTTCCCGCTCCACCGTGATGTCCTCCGGACCGTATTCCCACGCGTCGGCGCCGCCGTTGAGGTGCACCGTGTTCCCCTCTTCGAGGGCGCGGAGCTGTTCCGCGGTGAGTCCGGCGGCCGCCGCGGCCGCGTCGGGGGTCCGCTTGCCGTAGCGCTTGCCGAGGGCCCGGAAGTTCGGCCGGGCCCGGAGGCGCACCAGATCCGCGTCGGACGTCACCACCTCGACGTCGCGCACGTTCACTTCCTGCGCCAGCAGCGCGAGCATCCCCCGGAAGCGGGGCCCGTCGGCGGCCCGGGGAACCGCCACCCGCAGGCGCGAGAGCGGCTGCCGCACCCGGATGCTCTTCTCCTCCCGCGCCGCGCGCGCCAGGGACGCCAGCCGGCGCACCGCGGCCATCGCCTCCTCCAGGTCCAGGTCGCGGGGCGCGCCGGGAACCGGGAACATCGCCAGGTGCACCGACTCGCCGGTCAGCGCGCGATGCAGCCAGTCGGTGACGAACGGCGCCGCCGGCGCGAGCAGGCGGCTCACCGTGAGCAGCGCGTCGTACAGGGTGCGCACCGCCGCCGGCTCCGCCGCCTTGTCGGGAGCCCAGAACCGGGACCGCGAAAGCCGGACGTACCAGTTGGAGAGATCGTCCAGGAACGCGATGATCGGCCGGACCCCGTTGGTGGGGTCGTACCCCTCCCACGCCGTGACGGTGGCGGCCACGGTCGCTTCCAGCCGGCTCCGGAGCCAGCGGTCCAGCGGGGTCTCCAGGCTCTCGTCGCGCTCCGGCACGGCCCCTCCGGCATAGAGCTGGAAGAACGTGTAGGTGTTCTTCAGCGTCTGGAGGAACGCGCCGGCCAGCTCGGTAATCGCGTCGGCATCGTACCGCTTGGCGCCCCACACCTCGCTCGACGCCAGCAGGTAGAGCCGGGCGACATCGGCGCCGTGCCGGTGGATCAGGTCCCATGGCTCCACGATGTTGCCGAGGCTCTTGGACATCTTCTTGCCCTTGGCATCGAGCAGATGTCCGTTCACCACCACGTTGCGATAGGGCGCCCGGTCGAGCACCCCCGCGGAGATGGCGAGGAGGGAGTAGAACCAGCCGCGGGTCTGGTCGATCGCCTCGGCGATGAAGTCCGCGGGAAAGTGCCGCTCGAACTCGGCCTGGTGCTCGAAGGGGTAGTGCCACTGCGCGTAGGGCATCGATCCCGAATCGAACCAGGCGTCGATCACCTCGGGCACCCGCCGCATGGTGCCGCCTCCCGGCGCGGGCCAGGTGAGTTCGTCGATGCCCGGCTTGTGGGGATCGAAGCCGTCGGGGAGCGCGGCGCCCAGACGCTGGGCCAGCTCGGCGTAACTCCCGATCACCTCCACCACGCCGGGATCCCGGTCGGAGATCCACACCGGGAGCGGCGTGCCCCAATAGCGGTCCCGGCTCAGGGCCCAGTCGACGTTGTTGGCAAGCCAGTCGCCGAAGCGGCCGGTGCCCACCTCGGGAGGATTCCAGTTCACCGTGGCGTTGAGCGCGAGCAGGCGCTCCTTGATGGCGCTGGTGCGAACGAACCAGGAATCGCGGGCGTAGTAGATCAGCTTGCTGTTGCAGCGCCAGCAGTGGGGATACTCGTGGGTGTACTGCTCGGTGCGCAGATGGCGCCCCTCCGCCTTGAGCCGGCGGATGATGAGCTCGTTGGTGTCGTCGGCGGTGACCAGCTTCCCTTCGAGCTCCGGCCAGCTGGTGCCGCTGAAGGTGCCGTCGGCGGCCACCGGACGGAGCAAGGCCAGGCCGGATTTCTTCCCCACCTCGTAATCGTCGGAGCCGAACGCCGGCGCCAGGTGGACGATGCCGGAGCCATCGTGGGCGGTGACGAAGGCGCCCGTGACGACGATTGAATGCCTCCGGTCCGCGGGAAGCGGGACCACGTCGAGCGGGCGGGTGTAGGGCAGGCCTTCGAGCGCCGTGCCGGGGTACGGCGCTCCGACCAGCGTCAGCTCGGCGTCCAGGATCTTCGCGAGCGCCTCGGCCCGCGCCGTCGCGAGGATCACCTTGCGTCCTTGTGTCTTTGCGTCTTTGCCCTTGAGCTCAAACGTCCCGTATTCCAGCTCCGGCGCCACCGCCGCGGCCACGTTCGACGGCAGGGTCCACGGCGTCGTGGTCCACACCACCAGCTCTCGTCCGGTCCCGTCGTCCAGCGGGAACGTCACGTAGATCGACTTGTCCTTGATTTCCTCGTAGCCTTGGGCCACCTCGTGGCTCGAGAGCGCGGTGCCGCACCGGGGGCAGTACGGCAGCACCCGGTGGCCCCGCACCAGCAGCTCCTTCGCGTGGAGCTGTTTCAGCAGCCACCAGACCGACTCGATGTACTCGGGGGTGCAGGTGATGTAGGGATGCTCGTAGTCGAGCCAGTACCCGATCCGGTCGGACAGCTCCTGCCAGTCCTTCACGTAAGTGAAGACGCTCTCGCGGCAGAGCCGGTTGAACTCGGCGACGCCGTAGGCTTCGATGTCCTTCTTGCCCTTGAGCGCCAGCTTCTTCTCGATCTCGATTTCCACCGGCAGGCCGTGGGTGTCCCAGCCGGCGATGCGGGTGACCGAATGGCCCTGCATCACCCGGAATCGGGGGAACAGGTCCTTGATGGTGCGGGAGAAGACGTGGTGGATGCCGGGACGGCCGTTGGCCGTGGGAGGACCCTCGTAGAAGACGAAAGGCTTCCCGTCCTTGCGAGCTTCCTGGACCCGGTGGAAGAGACCTTCAGCTTTCCAGCGCGCGAGCAGCTCTCGCTCCATGGCGTCGGCGCCCTGGTCGGGCCACACCGGAAAGCGCGCCGCGGTTGCGGTCATGCCTGGCGACGATAGGCCCGCTGAAGGTCGTCCGCGGCGGCATCCCCGGCGTCTCCGCCCAGCACCGCGAGCTCGGCGAGCTGCCGCTCCAGCAGCTGGCGATAGCTCTGGAGATAGGCCTGGAACTGCCGGCGGGCCAGATCATTTCCGTGCGCGAGCTGCTGCTCGTCGTTGCGGGCCTGCTGGAGCAGCCGCTCGACCTCGGTCCGCGCATCGAGCAGCATCTGGTCGGCCTGGGCCTGGGCCTCACGGAGCACCACCTCGCGCTCGCGCTCGACCTGGGTCTGGGTTTCGGTTCGCATCTGCTGGGCCGAGATCAGCGCGTCGTTCATGGCCCGGTCCCGGTCGCGGTAGGACTTGAGCTGCTCGCTCATGCCCTTGATCCGCTCGTCCATCTGGATCCGGTCGCGGACCAGGCGGTCGATCTCTTCCGCCATCCGCTGCTTGAACTCCTCCACCTGGGTGGGATCGTAGCCGCGCATCACCCGCTGGAATTCCTGGGCGCGGACGTCGTGCGAAGTCAGATGGAACGCGTCGTCGGTCATTGGCGTTCTCCGAAGAGCAAGGTTCCCAAGCGTACCATCGTCGCCCCTTCTTCCACCGCCGCCGGGAAATCTCCCGACATGCCCATGGACAGCTCGGGCAACCGGTGCCCGGCGGCTTCCATCCGGTCCCGGAGCCCCCGCAGCAGCGCGAAGGCGGCGCGCTGGACCCGCTCGTCGTCGCTCTGGGCCGCCATGGTCATGAGGCCCCGGAGCTCGAGCCCCGGCAGCGCCGCGATCCGGACCAGGAGCGGCGCCAGCCCGCCGGGCTCCACCCCGCTCTTCTGGCCCTCGCCCGAGCAATTCACTTCGACCAGCACCGGCTGCCGGCTGCCCGGGCTAACCCGCCGATCGAGCTCGGCGGCGAGGTCCTCTCGGTCCACCGAATGGATCAGGGCAAACCGCCCCACGACCTGCCGGGCCTTGTTCCGCTGCAGCGACCCGATCAGGTGCCAGCGGACCGGAACACCGGCCAGCTGCGCCTGTTTGGCCAGGGCCTCCTGGACCCGGTTTTCGCCGACATCGTCCAATCCGGCGGCCAGCGCCGCCCGCACCGCCTCGGGTCCGTGCGTCTTGGTGACGGCGACGATGCGGACCGGATGAGTCCAGCCGCCCCGGGCCTGGTGCACCCGGATCCGGTCACGGATAGAGGCCAGCCGCGACGCAAGGCCCGGGAAATCCATAACCCTAGAATTTAATGGGAGTTACCGCTTTGTAGAAGGGATCTTCTTGCGGGCCTGGTCGAGAGCCGCCTTGACCGCGGGGTTGTTCGAGAGCTGGGCGCCTCGCTCGAGGTAGCGAAGCATGCGGGCGGTATCGGCCCGCTCTTCCATCGCGAAGGCGAGCTGGGTGAACGGCAGGCCCAGGGTGCTCGCGATCCCGCTCGAGGTGCTCTCGAGCTCCCGCTTCGGCCCCGTGAGCAGCCCGGCGTAACGATAGGTCTCCATCATCAGCCGGTCGGTCGCGGCGATGTCCAGCGGCGCGCCCATCAGGCGGCGAAAGTCGTAGCCCGGCGTGGTGGAATCCACCGGGGCCGGCTCGATCGAAATGGCCAGGCCTCGCTGCACCAGGAAACGATCGAGCCCGAAGTTGCTTCCGGTCGCCGTCAGCCCCCACGCGATCGGCCGGCGGCCGAAGTTCTGCTGAATCACCCGGAGCACCAGGAAATCCTTCCCGTACAGCACGGTATTGGAATCGAGGGTGGTCTCGTAGGCGCCGACCTTCAGCGTCACCGCCTTGCCGAGGACCTGGGGCACCGCCGCGGCGATGTCCTGGTCGGTCATCGTGTGCAGCGGCCAGGTGGGCGGGACCGGATGAAGGCCCCTCCAGATTGCCGGGGCCTTGTCCTCCTCGAACGGGCGGACCGGATTGTCGCGCAGCTGGCGCATGTACCAGTCGGTTTCCGCCAGGGCCAGGCACACCACGGTGACGTCCTTCCGGATCCCTTCCACTTCCTGGGCCCACCAGAGCGGGAAGGTGTCGTTGTCTCCGTAGGTGAACAGGATGCCGTAGGGCGGCACCGAATTCAGCAGGTCGTAGGCAAAGTCTCCCGGCAGGCGCGCGTCGGGCCCGTGCTGCCGGTCCGCCTCGCGGAAGTTCAGCGCGAAAGGCAGCAGCGCCACCAGGAAGAGCGACAGGGGAAGCAGCTGACGGATCCTGGGACGCGGCCTCGGCTCGGCGTTGCGGACGCCCCAGAGCCTCCGGCCCCACTCGCGTACCAGCGTCAGCAGCCCGAGCGCGGCCCAGAGGCCCCAGACCACGAAGCTGACCACGAAGAAGTAGTCCCGCTCCCGGACCTCGTGCTGGTCGATGTCGGGAAACTGATCGTACCCCAGGCTGAAGCCCGGCTTGAAATTCATGTAGATCAGCAGGCCGAAGCCGGTGGTGAGCCACAGCGTTCCGAGCAGCCAACCGCCGGTCCGGTCGCTGTTCCACTGGGCGTACATCCCGCGCAGACCCAGCCCGAAAAACAGCACCGTGAAGAGGGAACGAATCGGTATTCCGATCGACCCGGGCACCGCTTTGGCGAACTGCCAGTCGAAATACTGCAGGTAGTTGACCAGCTGCAGCCCGATGATCGTCAGGCTGCGGCCCGGATTGGCGATGCCGTGATGGACCGTGGGGTCGTCCCAGGGCGTGCGCGCCTCGTACTGCTCCCGCCGGATCACGGCGGTGAGCGCCTTCCAGGTTTCCGGCCCCGCCTCGTTCAGCATCGGGTGCTGGGCCGAGCGGAGGTAGAGGTACAGGTAGGGCGTGACCCCGATCAGGGCCACACCGAGGAGGAGCAATCCGAAGAGCAGCTCGCCCTCGGCGCCGACCAGGAACAGCGCCGTCAGGGACGCCAGCCCGCCCACGACGATCAGCGGAACGTTGCCGAGCCCGATGCCGGTCAGCAGGGCCCAGAGCCCGGCCAGGCAGGCGGCGTAGCCCCGCTCGCGCCGCCGCAGCTCCGGACCGGCCGCGGGGTGGAGGCGAAGCTCGGCCACCACGAACGCGACGGCCGCCGGACCGGCCAGCAGGCCAAGCAGGTGGTTCCCGATCGCGATGCCGAGGAAGAACCCCACCAGCAGCAGGTACCGCGGAGCGCGCTCGGTTCCCCGGGCGGCGCGCCAGCGCAGCAGCAGCCAGCAGACCGCCGCGATGGTGAAGGTGGCGACGGCGTAGACCTCGGTCTCGTTGCTGTTCAGCCACTGGGTGAAACCGAATGAGGCGATCAATGCTCCGCCGGCGCCGGCCAGCGTCTGGAGCACCGCGCGGCCCCGGGGCTCCATTTCCTCCAGGTAGCGGCCGGCCGATTCCTGGAGCACCAGGAACCAGCAGCCCGCTCCGGCCGAGCTGAACAGGGCGCTCAGCAGGTTGGTGCGAAAGGCGAATTCACCGATCGGGAAGATCGTCCCCCAGATATGACCCATCATCACGAAGAGCGGGGTGCCGGGAGGATGGGGGATACCCAGGATCTTCATCGCCGCGATGAACTCGCCGGCGTCCCAGAAGGTGACCGAGGGCGCCAGGGAGACGAGGTACCCGAGCAGCACCACGAGCGAAACGACCAGCGCCGCCCGGTAGGGAGGACGCTCCGCGAGGCTCGCCGGGGCGGCGGGCGGCGGCCGTACCGGCGGACGGGCGGCCGCGGGCGCGGTGGCGCTCATCGGGGCCGGGTGGCCTCCGCCACCAGGAGCGCGTCCCGCGACGGGCCGGGCTCGTGTACCCGGAACAGCCGGGCGCCGGCTTCCCACCCGAGAGCGCAGGCGGCGGCGGTGGCCGTATCGCGCTCCTCGACCGGGCGGGCGGTAAGGGCGCCCAGGAAGCGCTTGCGGGACGGGCCGATCAGGATCGGCCGGCCGAAGACCCGGAGCGCGCCGAGGCCCCGGAGCAAGGCGACGTTCTGCTCCGCGGTCTTGCCGAAACCGAGGCCCGGGTCGATCACGATTCGCTCGGCCTGGAGGCCGGCGTTGCGGGCCCGGCCCAGCGCCCAGGCCAGCTCTTCGATGACGCCCGCCAGCACACCGAGCGGATACTCGGTGTGCATGAGCGAGCCGAGCTCCTCGAAGGCCCCCCGCGAATGCATCAGAATCACGCCGGCTTCACGCTCGGCGCACAGGGCGGCCATCGCCGGATCCAGCCGCATTCCCGACACATCGTTGACGATCGCCACGCCGAGATCGAGCGCGGCGCGCGCCACGCCCGATTTCACCGTGTCGATGGAGAGGCGCGCTTCGGGAAACCGGCGCCGGGCCCCTTCGATCACCGGCCCGACCCGCGCCAGCTCCTCCGCCTCGCTGACCGCCTCCGCGCCCGGCCGGGTGGACTCGCCGCCGATATCGAGAATGGTGGCGCCGTCGGCCAGCAAGCGTTCGGCTCGCTGCAGCGCCGCCTCGACCCCCGGGTAGCGGCCGCCATCACTGAACGAATCGGGTGTGAGGTTGAGCACGCCGATCAGGACCGGCCGCTCGAGCGGGATCGGGCCGTTCGCGGTTTGCCATCGCAGCGGGTCCTCGGCGGGGAGCGCGAGTCCCAGCGCCGTGGCCAGCTCCACCAGGGGGGCCGGACTGGTCCAGGGCCGCGCCAGCGCGGAGAGCCGGGCCCGCGGCCCGGAAAGGAGGGCCCAATCGTCGCCGGTGATGATGTCGAGACCGAGGCGTGATCCGGTGTGGACCAGGGCCTCGAGGGTCACCGGCTCGAGCTGGGTCAGATGAAAGGCGAGCGACTCGAGGCCGTCGGCGGTGGTGCGACACAATTCGCCCTCCCATCCATGGGACAGGAGGGCGACACGGACGGCGTCTTCGGACCGTCCGGGAAGCGGAACGACCCTCACGCGCCGGCGGGTTCGGCCGGCGGGGCCCCGAGCATGGGGGTGCGGACTGCCGCGGGGCTCGCTCCGGTCTTGGACGGCGGCGGCAGCGGCGGCGGCGGCGCGGCGCGAGGCGGCAGCGGCTCGCCGCGGTTGAGCAGCGACATCTCGTCGCGGTCCAGGGTTTCCCGCTCCAGCAGCGCCAGGGAGAACCGATCGAGCAGCTCCCGGTTCTGGCTCAGGATGCCCCGGGCCCGCTCGTAGGACTCGTCCACGATCCGCTTGACCTCGGAGTCCACCATCTGGGCCAGCGAATCGGAGACATCTCGGCGATGACCGATTTCACGGCCCAGAAAAATCTCCTGCTCCCGATCGCCGACCGCGATGACGCCGATCTTGTCACTCATGCCGAACTGGGTGACCATCCGCCGGGCGATGCCGGTGGCCTGCTCGATGTCGTTCGAGGCACCGGTGGTGACCTTTTCGGGGCCGAACACCAGCTCCTCGGCAACCCGGCCGCCGAAGGCGCACGCCAGCCGGCCCTCCAGCCAATCCTTGGTGTAGTTATGGCGGTCTTCATCGGGCAACCAGACGGTGAGTCCGAGCGCCCGTCCTCTGGGGATGATGGTGACCTTGTGGAGCGGATCGGAGCCGGGAACCTTGAGCGACACGATCGCGTGGCCCGCCTCGTGGTACGCGGTGAGCTTGCGCTCGTCGTCGGTGAGCTGCAGGCTGCGCCGCTCGACACCGAGCATCACCTTGTCCTTGGCGTCCTCGAAGTCCTGCATGTCCACCAGGTTCTTGTTGCGCCGCGCCGCCAGCACGGCGGCCTCGTTCACCAGGTTGGCCAGGTCGGCCCCGGTGAGGCCCGGCGTGCCCTTGGCCAGGGTCTCGAGGCGCACGTCGGAGGAGAGCGGAATCTTCCGGGTGTGCACCCGGAGGATGCCTTCCCTGCCCCGCACATCGGGCGCATCCACCACGATCATCCGGTCGAACCGGCCGGGGCGGAGCAGCGCCGGGTCCAGCACGTCGGGCCGGTTGGTCGCGGCGACCAGGATCACTCCATCGTTGGATTCGAACCCGTCCATTTCCACCAGCAGCTGATTCAAGGTTTGCTCGCGCTCGTCGTGACCGCCGCCCAGGCCGGCCCCGCGGTGCCGGCCGACCGCGTCGATCTCGTCGATGAAGATGATGCACGGGGCGTGGGCCTTGCCCTGCTCGAAGAGATCCCGAACCCGCGAGGCGCCGACGCCCACGAACATCTCCACGAAGTCGGAGCCCGACATGGAGAAGAAGGGACGCCCCGCCTCGCCCGCGACCGCCTTGGCCAGCAGGGTCTTGCCGGTGCCGGGCGGGCCGACCAGCAGCGCGCCCTTGGGCAGCCGGCCGCCGAGCCGGGTGAATTTCTGGGGATCCTTGAGGAACTCGATGATCTCCTGGAGCTCGACCTTGGCCTCATCGGCCCCGGCCACGTCGGCAAAGGTGACTTTCGGAGTGTCTCCGGCAAGCAGCTTGGCCTTCGATTTTCCGAAGGAGAAGGCCCGGTTGCCGCCCGACTGCATCTGGCGGATCAGCACGAACCAGATGGCGAAGATCACGATCCAGGGCAGCATGGCGAGCAGGATCGACACGATCCCGCTCTTGGGCTCCTTGGCCGTGATAGTGACGCCGGCCTGCTCGAGGCGCTTGAGCATGACCGCGTCGTTGGCGACCGGGAGGAGGACCGTGAAGTTGTGCACCTGCGCGGTTCCCGAGGGAATCGCCCGACGGAATTCGCCTTTGACTTCCTTGCCGTTGTACACCTCGACCGACTTGATGTTCCCGGCGTCGAGCTGCTGGCTGAATTCGGTGTAGTTGAGCTGGCCCGGGGCCCCCCGGGTCTTGCCCATCAGCTGCACGATGGCCACGGCCAGCAGTGCCACGAGCAGCCAGAGCGCGAGATTCTTGCTGAGGCCGGACCAATTAGGAGTCTGGGGCTTCTGGGGCGGTCGTTGCTGCATCACATCAAGTCCGCGATAAAGGGGAGATGCCGGAAGTCTTCGGCGTGATCCAGCCCGTAGCCGACCAGGAAGGCGACCGGGGCCTCGAATCCGACGAACCGCACTTCCGGCATCGGTGCATGCATCTCGACCTTGTCGAGAAGCGCGCATATAGACAAGGACGCCGGCGCCCGGTCCTTCAACACGCCAAGCAGGCGCCGTAAGGTGTTGCCGGTATCCACGATATCCTCGACCAGCACGATATGCTTGCCCTCGAGTCGGGTCTCCGGGTCGTACAACAGCCGCACATGGCCCGACGACGTGGTGCCGGCGCCGTAGGAGCTGGCCACCAGGAAATCCACCTGGAGGGGCCGCTCGATCTTGCGAACCAGGTCTCCCAGGAAGATGAAGCTTCCCTTGAGCAACCCGAGCACCAGGAGATCCCCGTCGGGATAGGCCCGGGTGATCTCGAGACCCAACTCCGCCACCCTGGTTGCAATGGCCGCCTCGTCATAGATGATCGACTTGACGTTGCGGCCGCCGGTACGGCGGAGCACCTCAGGCGAGGTGGGCATCGATCCTCAGCGCCGGCGCGCCGGCCGACGGCACCCGGTCGGCCGAGCGGCTGACTCCCGGCACCCAGACGATGCGCCCGCCAGCCTCGACCACCGGCCAGGAGGCGCGCAGGCTTCGCGCGATCCGGGCGTCCTGCATGCAACGCACCACGAGTCTCCTTCCGGTGCCGCCGAGGGGACGGAGGAGATCTCCGGCACGCCAGGGCCGCACGACGTACGAACCGATCTCGAACCAGCTCGAGGGCTGATTTCGTTCCAGCCGCTCGGGCGCGGGCTCGGGGCGCCAGGAAAAGCGCCAGCCGCCCGCAACCAGCTCTCCCGACCGGCCTTTCAGCAGCACGGCATCCCACGGTACTGGATGCGCGGGACCCCGAAAGAGGCGGAGGCGGCCGAAAGAGAGCTCGGCTGCGCGCCCCGCCCCAAGCTCCACGACCGCCCCGCTTCGCCCGCCGGTAAGCAACCGCTCGATGCGAGCCGCCCGGGCCGGCCCCACCTGGATTCCCGCCCTGCGCCCCAGGGCGCCCAACAGCGCCTGGAGAACGCCGGAATCATACCCCTTGAGGGGGGTGGCAGCAACGGAAACCCCACCCGGTTCGCGCACCAAACCAAGCTGCGCCACGCGGTCCAGCATTGCGTCCCAGGCCGAGCGGTCCGCGGCGGCCTGACGACCCACCGAGAGGAGCCGCTGGTCCACGTCGGGCACTCGCTCCCGGAGCATCGGCAGCAGCCGGGTCCGGATCCACGATCGTTGGTGCTTCGGGTCCTGATTGGCCGGATCCATCCAGGCTTCCAGCCCCTGGCGATGCAGATGTTCGGCCAGCTCTTCCCGCCGGAAAGGCAGGAGCGGCCGGACCAGCTTCCCCCGGCGCGTCGCGATGCCCGCCAGACCGGCCGGACCCGACCCTCTGAGGAGGCGCATGAGGATGGTTTCGACCTGGTCGTCCTGGTGATGGGCGGTCAGGATCAGTCCGGCTCCGACCTCCGCGGCGAGGTGGAAGAGCCAGGCATACCGCGCCTCGCGCGAGCGGGTTTCGGTGGCCTCCGGACCCAGTTCGAGCCGGGCCACGTGGGCGGGGAACCCGAGCCGGGCGGCCAGCGCCCGCACCGATTCGGCCACCTCGGCGCTTCGGGGGTCGATGCCGTGGTCGGCGTGGGCGACGTGGAGGATCAGGCCCGACCCGGCGGGGGACCGGGCCAGAAGATCGAGCAGCGCCAGGGAGTCGGGCCCTCCGGACACCGCCACCAGCGCCGCCCCGCGGGGAAGGGCCAGCGCGGCAAGGTGCCGGTCGAACCGCTCTTCGAGGATCACGGGCGCTCGAACGGCTCCATGTGCACCAGCACGTCCTGCACGCTGGGCACCGCGGACCGGATGGCCCGCTTCACCTTGCCGCTCAGGATATGGGCCTCCTGGAGCGACAGCGACGGCTCGGCCTGGACATGCACTTCCAGCAGGAAGCGGGTGCCGCTCTTGCGGGCCTTGAGCTTCTCGGTGGCCAGCACTCCCTCGACCGCATGGGCGGCGGCGTCGACCAGGCGGAGCATCTCGTTGCTGGGTGAGCGATCCATCAGCTCCTGCACCGAGGGCCGCATGATGCCGAGGCCGTTGTAGAGAATCAGGACCGAGGCGAACAGCGCGGCCCAGGCGTCGGCGGTTTCCCACCCGGGGCCGCCCAGCACGGCAATCGAGATGCCGATGAACGCGGCCGCCGAGCTCATGGCGTCGGCGCGATGGTGCCATGCGTCGGCCGCCACCGCCGGGCTCCCGGAGGCCCGGGCGTTCCGGTTGACAACCCGGAAGAGCGCCGCCTTCACGGCCACGACGACGACCAGGACGACCAGGGTGAACGGCGCGGGACTGCGAACCGGGCTGAGGATCTCCCGCACCGCCTGGACCGCGATGCCGATCGCGGCGGCCAGGAGCATCAGCCCGACAATCATCGCGGCGAGAGCCTCCGCCTTGCCGTACCCGAAGGGATAGCGATCGTCGGCGTCGCGCGCGGCCACCCGGAGGCCGCCCCACACGATCAGCGAGGAAAACAGGTCGGCGATCGACTCCACCGCGTCGGCGATCAGGGCGTAGGAGTTGCCCAGCACTCCGGCCACCAGCTTGACGAGCGCGAGGACCCCGTTGGCCAGGAGCCCGAGCTGCGCCAGCCGGATGCCCCGGTTCATGCGTCGCTCACTTGCGCCGGAGCCTGGTCTCGAACAGATCGAGGATCCGGCGATACTCGTCGGTCCACGAATCGGGGCGCACGAAGCCGTGGTCTTCCAGCGGGTAGGCCGCGAGGTTCCAGTCGGTCTTCCCGAGCTCGATCAGACGCTGGGTCAGCCGAACCACATCCTGGAAATGCACGTTCACGTCCACCATGCCGTGGGCGATCAGGAGCGGATCCTCGAGGCCCTCGGCGAAGTAGATCGGCGAGGACTGCCGGTAGGCGGTCGAATCGTCCTGCGGCTCGTTCAGGATCTCCGCCGTATAGCCGTGGTTGTAGTGGGCCCAGTCGGTCACCGGCCGGAGCGCGGCGCCGGCACCGAACGACCTGGGCTCGGTGAACAGCGCCATCAGCGTGATGAAACCGCCGTAGCTGCCGCCGTAGATCCCGACCCGCTCCGGGCTGATCCCGTAGCGCTTCGTGAGCCAGCGCACCGCGTCCACCTGGTCCTGGAGGTCGCGCCCGCCCATGTGGCGATAGATGGCGGTGCGCCAGTCGCGGCCGTACCCCGCCGAGCCGCGGTAGTCGAGGTCGAGTACGACGTAACCCTTCGAAGCCAGCAGATGGTGGAACTGGTACTCGCGGTAGTAGTAGGACCAGTAGTTGGTGACGTTGTGCAGATATCCCGCTCCATGCACGAAGATCACCGCCGCACCGTTGGGCTTGGCCCCCATGTCACCCGGACGATAGATGTGCGCCGGCACCTGGACGCCGTCGGAGGCCGGAATCTTCACGATCTCCGGCACGATCCAGTGGAAGCCGAGCCATTCCTTCGTCGGCGAGGTGGTCAGCTGGCTCCGTCCTCCGCCCCGGGTGTCCTGGACGAACAGCTCGGGGGGACGGTTGGCGGTGGAGAAGACGTCCGCGAGCAGCGTCCCGTCGGGGGACAGCGTGACGGTGTGCCCACCGACGTCCGTGGTGAGGCGGGCGGGCCCGCCGGCGGCCACGTCCATCAGGTAGGCCTGGCGCTCGTAGGACGAAGCCTCGCTGGTGTGCAGCAGCCACCGGCTTCCGTCCGGCGTCAGCTCGGCCGCTTCCACTTCCCACTTGCCGCGGGTCCGCTGCACCCGGCCGGTCCCGTCGGCGCGGACCGTGTACAGATGGTTGTAGCCGTCGGCCTCCGAGAGAAACCAGAATCCCTGGTTCCCCGGCAGCCATCCGCCGCAGCCGTCACAGGGCCCGCCGACCCAGGCCGTATCTCGCAGGACATCGACCGGCGACGCCGCGACCGGGCTCGCGTCGACCCGGACCAGATGACGCAGCGTGTAGTCGCGCGTCGACGCGTAGAGAAGCGCCGAGGTACCCGCCTCGTTCCACCCCAGCGAGAAGAGGTTGCCGAAGACCCC
The DNA here is from genome assembly GCA_041486305.1 of Gemmatimonadota bacterium. Lineage (GTDB taxonomy): Bacteria > Gemmatimonadota > Gemmatimonadetes > Gemmatimonadales > GWC2-71-9 > JABFSM01. The sequence goes on along the minus strand of JBGPLG010000044.1, from coordinate 437 downwards.
GCTGCTGTCCGATGCGATCGGCCGAATCCAGGTGACCTGCCCGTTGGCGACGCTCAGGATCCCGACCCGCTCTGTGTCCTGCTGGTCGCCGACCTTGGTCCGGGCCGGCAGCTCTTCGGTATACCCGGAGATGGTGACGTACGACGGGACCTGCGCGGTGCGGCGGTCCTTCGGCGGCGTGCCCAGGTGCACCAGGACCGCCTGGCCCGACGGAGAGGGAACCAGGGATCGCACCTGCTCTCCCGGCGCCAGATAGAACGGTTTCATGGCGCCGGCGCTCCGCGCCTCCCGTTCAGCCTTGTCCACGCTGTCGCGCCAGCGTCGGTCCCGGATCCCGCTCAGCAGCCGCGCCTCCTCGGTTTCGAGGAACGCCCGCTGTCCCTCCGCCTTCTTCGGCTCCTCCGGCGCGGGACCACTGCGGATGTCGGTGAGCTGCT
>JBGPLG010000043.1:0-34448 GCA_041486305.1 Gemmatimonadota bacterium | reverse complement strand
CGGCGCCACGGCCAGAGCGCCGATGGCCTGCACCGGCTGACCATCGAACACCGGGACGCTCGACTGGCCGCCGTCGGTGGATTTCCAGACTCCGCCCGAGGCGGCGCCGAAATAGATGGTGAGTGAATCACCGGGGATGCCCGCGACCGCCGAGATCCGCCCGCCGACGGCCGGTCCCATGAAGCGGAAGCGAGCCGGCTCCGCCGGCCGGTTCGCTCCGCCGCCCCGCTGCGCCAATGCCATCGCCGGCGATACCCCGAGGGCGAGGGCCAGCAACGGGCCCCGCCGAGACATTCTGCCCATCGCCCCTACCTCCGCTGGTCGGTCGCGGTCAGGTGTTAGCGGCCCTCGCCAGCCACCGTGGAACCCGCCTTCTCCCCCTTGAGCCAGTAGCCGAACCACTGCCGGAGCCGGCCCAGCCGGTCCACCAGCAGCCACGGCTCCCCGCTGCGGGAAAGCTCGTGGGTCGATCGCGGATAACGGACCAGCTCCACCGGCACTCCCTGCTTCTTGAGCGCCATGTACCATAGGTCGGCGTTCCCGATCGGGGTACGGAAGTCTTCTTCCGACTGCACCATCAGGGTCGGGGTCTTGACCCGGTTCACCTTGCGGATCGGGGAGAGCGAGTCGTACATCGCCTGGTTCTCCCAGGGCTTTCCATAGAACTCGAACTCGGTGAGGCCCTGCGCGTCCGAGGCGCCGTACCAGTAGGTCCACTCGCTGATCATCCGGTCGGTCTGCGCCGCCTTGAACCGGGTGGTCTTGGCGGTGACCCACGCGGTCATCACCCCGCCGTAGGATCCGCCGGTCACGCCCATGCGGGTGGAATCCACGTCCGGGCGTTTGGCGGCGATGTCCACCGACTTCATGAGGTCCTGGTAGTCCTCGGCGAACCAGCGTCCCCGGGTGGAGAAGGTGAAGGGCGCGCCGTATCCGCTCGACCCTCGCGGGTTGGTGAAGAGCACCCACATGCCCGCCGCGGCCAGGTTCTGGAATTCGTCGAACCAGTTCTCGCCGTACGCCGAGTGCGGCCCGCCGTGGATGTAGAGCACCAGGGGATACTTCTTGCCCGCCTCGTACCCGTAGGGCTTCATCAGCCAGCCCTCGACTTCCAGATTCCCGACCGACTTGTACGTGAATCGCTCGGCGTCCGACCAGGCGATCTCGGCGTTGAGCTTGTCGTTGAAGTGGGTGAGCTGGCGCTCCGCCTGGCCGTCGGTTCCGGCGGTGAACAGCTCGGTGGGCCGGGTCATGCTGGTGCTGATGTAGGCCATCACCTTGCCGTCGGCGTCCGTGTCGAACCCGGACAACCGGCGCCGTCCGCTGAGGAGTTCCACCGGCTTCTTGCTGGCCGGATCGACCGTGAGCAGCGCGGTCCGGCCTCCGATCGAGGCGCTGAACACGATGCGCCCGTCGGGAAGCCAGCTCATCTGCTCCGGCTCGTACTGCCAGTCGCCCAGGATGTTCTCGGGCGTGCCGCCCGCGGCATCGACGGTGTAGATCCGGGCCGACGCGGTCCGAATCGGGCTGGCCACGAAGGCGAGCCGCCGGCTGTCGGCCGCCCACGCCAGGTTCCCCTCGTCACCGTTGGCCGTGGTAACCCGCCGCGGCGCGCCGCCGGCCGCCGCCATGACGAAGATGTCGGTGTCGTTGCGGGGCGCCTCGTCCCGCCGGGCGTCATAGGGCAGCAGCGCGACCGAATCGCGCTCCGCCCGGACCGCTGAATCGGACCGGAGCGCCGCGTCGGCGGTGAAGGCGATCCACTGCCCATCGGGCGAGACCGTCATGCCCCGGTGGGAGAAGACATCGGAGGTGATCTGCTTCTTCGCCCCGGTCTGCAGATCCCGGGACCAGATCTGGGTCGCCCGAATCACCCGCGCCTCCCGGGGGCCCGGGATGTAGCCCGGCCCGTTGGACTTGTAGAGCATCTCGGTGATGTGGCGGCCGTCGAACCGCGCCGGATCCACCGGAGTGGTGATCGCGCCGAAGGGCGGCCGCGCCATCGGCTGCATCCGCGCGAATGGGTCGCGCCGCGTGGTGTCACGCGCCATCCCACCCATGACGGTGTCGGTGTAGAACACCAGGCGGCCATCCTTCGGGGAGACCCCGGCCGGAATGCTGTCCACCTCGAAGGCCTCCCCGCCGGGCCGGTCCATCCGGAGCGCCCAGGTGCGGCCTTTGCCGCCGGGCCGGGTCGACGCGAAGAGCAGCAGTTTCCCGTCCGGCGACCAGCGCGGATTCGAGCTCTCGACTCCGGGCGAGGTGAGCCGCGACGGCTCTCCGCCCGCCGCGGCCACCACCCAGACCTCCGAATGGCGCTTGTTCTCCGCGGTCACCACGGTCGTCACCGTGAACGCAACCTGCTTTCCGTCGGGCGACACCGCGGGCGCGCTCAGGGTAGTGACGCGGTACCAGTCGTTGGGTGTGAAGGCCCGGCCCTGGGCGCTGAGTGGGGAGCGGTCAGCGGAGAGGGCCAGGAACGCCAAACCGAGCACCGCGACGCGGATGAGATGACGCATGATCGACACTCCTTCAGGGAAAAACCACTTCAGCGACAGCCGGCGGTACCGCGTGGAGCCGGGGTGGGCCGCTCCCCCGTCACGAACCCCGATGCCGCACTGACCACCCAGCGAAATGCGAACGCCTGGGTGCGCTCGTTGACCGCGATGCGGGGCCGGCTTATGGCCACCGGAAAGTCGAAGCTGGTGACGAACGGAGTCTGGCCGACACAGTGCGAGATCCGGATGCCGACTCCGGCATCGGCGACGATCGAGGCGCCGGTACTTCCCTGGCGCGGCACGTCGCCGTTGGCAAACGCCGCGTCCCCGAACGCCGCCACCCGGATATCGCGAAACAACCGGGCCTTGCTACGGGACAGTACGCTCCGCTCGAGGTCACCGTTGACCGATACCAGGCCGGTGGCCGTGGTGCCGGGGCCCAGCCCTCGCAGCCCCCCGCCGCCCGGCATCAGGTAATGGACGTCGGTCCCGGCAAGCAGCGCTCCCCGGGAGCGGAGAAACGGGTTGCCGAATTGCTGGTAGGGATCCGATCCGGCCGCGAAGAGCTGGCGCTGCTTGAGCGGCCGGCGGCCCGATTCCACCCAGCCTCCGTAGGCCCGGAGGCCCACGCCGGTGCGGCCGAGCCAGCGCCGGGCCGTCGCTTCCCCGGTGAGGCGCCCATACGGCTGCACGTCATAGGAGTTGCCGGTGGTGAACCCGGCGCCCCGGTTACGATACTCGACCCCCCCGTCCAGCGTAAGCCGCCCGGACACGCTCCAGGCCCCGCGTTTCTCGCTGCTCCTGATCCAGGCCGAAGCCTCGACGGTGCCGCCCCCATCCCAGAGCGCCGGGTCGAGGTAGTCGGTGTCGGTGGTGACCATCCACCGGGCGCTCACGCCCCGGAAGGTCTGGGCCCCAAAGGCCCGGTGCCGGTTGGTCTCCCGCTCGGCGCTCGCGGCCAAACCGGCTCGACCCTCGAGCGACCAGGCCTCGAAGCTCTGGGTGGTCCGGGGCGACCGGAGCCAGGTGGGGTTGCGGAGCCGCCCATAGGTTCCGAACCCATCGTGCTTGCCGATCCGCTTGGTGTCGACGGCATAGTACAGCTCGCTCTGCTGGAAACGGCCCAGGTAATCGCCGCGCATCCGGGCGCCCACCACCACGCCGCTGAAGTCGTTGTACCAGACGGTGGGAACGAGGCCGACCGTCAAGCGATCCCTCCGGGTCGGCTGGGAGAAGAGCCGGTCGAGATAGATGTAGCGGCGCGGTTCGCGGGCCCAGCCGAGGAAGCCGTGGCGCTTCCGGTTGTTGAGCATGTTCCAGTCGTGGGCCTGCGCCCCCGGATCCACCTCGACCTCGCGGGGCTTGTCCCGGGTGACCAGCTCCAGCCATTCACGCTCCGCGGTCCCGACCGCCCGGGTGCTCGCGCTGTCGTTCCTGGAGCGGACCACCACCTCCACCGGGTATGCCCCCGGTGCCTTTCGCACGATCTCGACCCGGGTAGTCCACCGGCCTGCCGGCCCGCCGGCCCGCTCCGTGCTCACCTTCCCCACCGCATAGTCGTACAAGTCCGTGCTGTGGAGGAACTGCGCGAAGAACTGGGTCAGGTCCCGCCCCGAGACCTCTTCGGCCACGGCGCGGAACGCCGACTCGTCGACGTGCTTGAGCTTCCAGCGCTGATAATAGGTGCGGAGAATCCGCCGCATCGTCGAGTCGCCTACGATGCCGCGGAGCTGCTGGAAGAAGAGCTCCCCCCGGTCGTAGATCATCGCGTTGTAGGTGTTGAAGTCGCGGTAGTGCTCGCTCACCAGGCTGGTGGGCTCCGACCAGCCGTCGAGGTCGGAGAGCAGGATGGTGCGCTCGTTGGACGTATACCCGTTGGGGATCCCGTGGAGCTCCTCGTACCAGCTGGTCTGGAAGCTGGTAAATCCCTCATCGAGGAATCCCTCCTTCCATTCGTTGCTGGCCAGGATGCCCATCAGGTAGTTGTGTCCCACCTCGTGCAGGATCAGCCCCAGGCCGGCGGACCCGTCGTGCACCATCATGGGAAACTCGGTGCCGCCGCCCTCGATCCGGTGCACGTTGGTCAGCTGGGGCCAGGGGAACGGACCGAAGAGACCATCGAGCCACCGCAGCGCGGTCTCGGTGTTCCGCACCGCCACGCCGCCACCCCAGCTCTTCTCGTCACCCGGCTGGTAGAGCACGTGGACCGCCACATCGCCGAAGCGGCCACCCTCGTAGCGGTATCCGGGGTTCATGGACAGGGCGAAGTGATGGACGTCTTTCGCCACCCAGAGGATCCGCTTCCGCCCCGCCGACCCCTGGTTGTCGCACAGCACGGTTCCGTAGGTATCGCGCTGGTACTCCACCGGGCGGGCGGGGGTCCGGTTGGCCTTGTCCCAGCCGGGATCGCCGCACACCGGCACCCCGGTGGCTCCCACCACCTGATCCTCGGGCACGTCCAGCAGCACCCGGAAGTCGCCGAAATCGCCGTAGAACTCGCCCGCGGGATAGAGCGGGTGCTCCTCCCACCCGTACCGGTCGTAGGCCACCACCCGGGGATACCACTGCGCGAAGTCGAACGCCCGGCCCTTCCGCCCCTGGCGCCGCGGGGTCGTCGAGGGCCGAGCCTCCCAGTTCATGGTGACGACGAACGAATCTCCCGGCGCCGCAGGTCGGGCCAGGGTGAACCGCACGATGGTGCTGTCCGGCGCGAACGGATAGGCCGGTGTCACCGAATGCCCATTGATGCCCACTTCGCTGACCCGGTTGAAGGCGTAGTCGGGGTCCTTGAGATCGTTGAACCGGCGTCGATGCTCCACGCTGTCGGCGTCGGACCAGCGAGAGCCGGGCCGGAAGGCGTTGAGGTAGAGATGGAACGAAACGGTGCGGAGCGAGTCGGGCGAATTGTTGTGATAGACCACCCGCTGGTTGCCGCCCAGCGTACCGCGGGGCTCGTCCAGGGTAGCCGTGATGGTGTAGTCGAGCCGCTGCTGCCAGTAGGGGGCCGAACCCGCGGGACCCTGGAGCGCGAGCGCGAGCAGAATAGCCGGTGGAATCATCGGTGGCGAAAGACCTCGTGGTGGCGTAGAACCCTGGCGCGCGAATCGTCGTGGAAGATAGCCGGAAGGGCCGCAGCGCCGAGGGGTGTCCGAGGACCGCGCACGATTATGTTGCGCGGATTCCTCGACGAGAACCCATGGGAGCCGACGATATGCCCAGGATGACCTTCGCGCCCGCCGCGGTGTTGTTCGCGGCGCTCACCGCCTGCCACGGCCCGGTGGCCACCGGCGTCCCGGCGAGCGCAACCAATGCCTACGACATCGTGATCGGCAACGGCCGGATCGTCGACGGCACCGGGAACGCCTGGTTCTGGGGCGATCTCGCCATCCGGGGCGATCGCATCGCCCGGGTGGCCCCGCGCGGCCTGCTGGCGGGGACGCCGACGAAGCATTTCATCGATGCCAAAGGCCTGGTGGTGGCCCCCGGATTCATCGACATCCAGGCCCAGTCCTACCAGAACTTCATGGTGGGCGACGGCCGGGCCCTCTCCATGGTGACCCAGGGCATCACCACCGCCATCCTCGGTGAGGGTGATACGCCAGCGCCGGTCAACGACAAGATCCTCGCCGCCATCCCCGCCACCGACACGGCGGGACGCCGCCTGGCGCCCCAGTTCACCGGACCGCACGGCTTCGGGCGGTGGCTCGAGTTCATGGCGCGGCGCGGGATCTCAGAAAACGTCGGCTCGTTCGTGGGGTCGGGCACGGTGCGCGCCTTCGCCAAGGGCCAGTCGATGGCCGCCTTCGTTCCCGCCGAGCGGGACACGGTGCGCGCCATGGTGCGGCGGGCCATGGAGGACGGGGCGTTCGGCATGGCCAGCGCACTCGAATACCCGCCCGACAACTACAACACCACCGAGGACCTGGTCGAAGCCGCCAAGGCGATGGCCCCCTACGGCGGGCTCTACATCACCCACATGCGCTCCGAGGGCGACCGGCTCCTCGGCGCCATCGACGAGACGCTCCGGATCGGCCGGGAAGCCGGCGTGCCGGTGGAGATCTACCACCTCAAGGCCAGCGGCACCCCCAACTGGCCCCTGATGGCGCTCGCCATCGCGAAGATCGACTCGGCCCGGGCCGCGGGCCAGGACATCCAGGCGGACATGTACCTCTACATCGCCGGGATGAACGGGTTCTCCTCCTGCATCCCGCCCAAGTACGCCGCCGATGGCAAGCTGCTCCAGAACCTGCGCGATCCCGCGCTCCGCGCCGAGATCGTGAAGGGGCTCCACACCGCCGACCCGAGCTACGACAACGGCTGTCTCGACGCCGGACCCGAGGGCGTGATGGTGGTCGGATTCACCAGGCCCGAGCTCAAGCAGTACGAGGGCAAGCGGCTCAGCGAGATCGCCCGGATGATGAACCTGGACTGGGCCGACGTGGTGATCGATCTCAACGTCGCCGAGTCGGCCCAGCTCGGCGAAATCCTCTTCCTGATGAACGAGGAGAACGTCCGGATGCAGATCCGGCAGCCCTGGATCAAATGGGGGACCGACGCCGATGCCCAGGATCCCGCCACCGCCGTGGGGATGACCCACCCGAGGGCCTACGGCGATTTCCCCCGGCTGCTCGGCAAGTACGTCCGGGACGAAAAGGTGCTTACCCTCGAGGATGCGGTCCGGAAGGCCAGCTCGGCGGTGGCCACCCGGCTCTCGATCAGCGACCGCGGACTCCTCAAGGAGGGGATGAAAGCAGACATCGTGATCTTCGATCCCGCCACGATCGCCGATCGGGCCACCTTCGAGAAACCGCACCAGCTCTCGGTCGGGATGCGGACGGTCCTGGTGAATGGGGTGGTGGTGCTGCAGGACGGCGCCCATACCGGGGCCAAGCCCGGGCAGGTCGTGCCAGGACCGGGCTGGGCCGGCCAGCGCTAGGAGTCTGAGTATCAGGCCATTGACATACTAATAGTCCGCACTATGTTATCTGCACCTTCTATTAGGTGCAATACATGACTGATAAACTACCTTTCGACGATGTTAACAGAGCCATCGTGGCCGCGCTGGCCCAGGACGGCCGAGCCTCGTACCAGGCCATCGCCGATCAGGTCGGCCTCTCCCGCCCCGCCGTCATGGAGCGGGTCAAGCGGCTGGAGGAACAGGGCGTCATCACCGGCTACGCCGCCCGCCTGGACCGCTCGAAGATCGGCCGGCCGATCACGGCGTTCATCAACGTCCGCTACCCCAGCTCCACCCACGTCGGCACCGAGCCCTGGATTCTCGAGCTGGAAAAGCACCCCGACGTCCTGGAGTGCCACCACGTCGCGGGTGACGACTGCTACATCCTGAAGGTCGCGGTCTCGGGCGTAGATCGAATCCAGGGACTCCTCCGCGCCCTCAGGCCACCGGGCGAGGCCGCCAACACCCGCACCACCATTGTGCTCTCCACGATTTTCGAGAAGGCCAACATCCTTCCCGAGGAAGTCCCGGAGGTCGCCGGTGGGTGATCTGCGCGGGCGGGCCCTCTGGGCCTACCTCATCGTCTGCATCGTGTGGGGCTCGACCTACATCGGCATCCGGGTCGGGGTGCAGCATCTGCCGCCTTTCCTGTTCGCCGGGGTGCGCTTCCTCATCGCCGGCGCGATTCTGGGAACCGCGGTGCGGCTCCTGGGCGAGGCCCTGCCCGACCGCCGCAAGGACTGGATCACCCTCGCGCTGACCGGCACCCTCTTCCTGGCCGGCGGCAACGGACTGGTGGTCTGGGCCGAGCAGTACCTCGACGCCGGCACTGCGAGCATCTACGTGGTGACGGTCGCCATCTGGGCCGCCTGCTTCGACGCCATCATTCCCGGCGGAAAGACCCGCTTCTCCTGGGCCATCGCCGGCGGCCTGCTGCTGGGTCTGGCCGGGATGGTGCTGCTCACCGGCACCACGCCGGCGGCGCTGCTCCACTCCGATCTCCGCGGTCCGATCGCCCTGATCATCGGGAGCGCCTCCTGGGCCTTCGGCACCGTGTACCTGAAGCGCAACCCTGTCGCCGTCAATTCCTCCATGGCCGCCGCGATCCAGATGCTGATCGGGGGCGCCGTCATCGGCCTGGCCGGACTGCTTCGCGGCGAACTGGTCGCCTGGCAGCTGACCGGCACCGGCGCCGCGGCGCTGGGCTACCTGATCGTATTCGGGTCGATCGTCGGGTTCACCGCCTACGGCTACGCCCTTCGGCACGCATCGGCCACCGTCGTGGGCACCTACGCCTACGTGAACCCGGTGGTGGCGGTGCTGCTGGGGTGGATGATGCTCCACGAGGAGCTCTCGGCCCGCAAGCTGGTGGCGATGGCCATCATCCTCGGGGCGGTGGTCTGGATCCAGCGCTCGGTCACGCCGGCCCGGAGCGCCGCGCCAGCCATCCCGGCCAAGGCGGTCGAGGCATGATCGCGCGTACCTGGCACGGCGCGGTGCGCGCGGAGGATGCGGAACCCTACCACGTCTACCTCCTCCGGACCGGCGTCCCCGGGTGCCGGGAGACGCCGGGCAATCTCGGCGTCAGCGTCCTCCGCCGGATCGACGGGGCCGAGGCCCACTTTCTGTTCATTTCCTTCTGGGAGTCGTGGGACGCGATCCGGGCGTTCGCGGGCGACGACGTCGAAGTGGCCCGCTACTACCCGGAGGACCGCCGCTACCTGCTGGAGCTCGAGCCGCACGTGACCCACTACGAGGTGCTCGTGGCGCCCCTGTCATAGCGAAGCACCCCCCGAATCATTGCGAGCGTAGCGAAGCGATCCCCCGCTGGCCCCCCGGGGAGCGGCAGCCTACCTTTTCCCCGTGGACCCACACCTTCTCGACAAGCTCAAATCCAGACTCGGCTCCCGATACCGGATCGAGCGGGAGTTGGGTGGCGGCGGCATGAGCCGGGTCTACCTGGCCGAGGAGCTCGAGCTGGGCCGGAAGGTCGTGCTCAAGGTGCTCCCGCCCGAGCTGGGCGCGGTGCTCTCCGCCGAGCGGTTCGAGCGCGAGGTCCGCCTGGCGGCCTCCCTGCAGCACCCCCACATCGTCACCCTGCTCGCCTCCGGGAGCGCGGACGGCATCCTCTACTACACCATGCCGTTCGTCGAGGGGGAATCGCTCCGCAGCCGGCTCGACCGCGAGAGCGAGCTGCCGGTGCCCGACGTGGTCCGCATGCTCATCGAGATCGTCGATGCATTGGGCTACGCCCACGCCCACGGAGTGATCCATCGGGATATCAAGCCCGACAACATCCTGATGAGCCACGGCCATGCTGTAATCACCGATTTCGGTATCGCCCGGGCGCTGAGCGCGGCGGACGAGAAGAGCCGGCTCACCGGGAGCGGGATCTCGATCGGCACACCCGCCTACATGGCACCGGAGCAGGCCGCGGCGGAGCGGGATTTCGACCACCGGGCCGATCTCTACTCGGTCGGCGTGCTGGCATACGAGCTCCTGGCCGGCGAGCCCCCGTTCCGTGGCCCCACCGCGCAGGCGGTGATCGCGGCCCACATGACCCGCACGCCGCCGCCGGTCACTGATCTCCGTCCCTCGGTTCCCCCGGAGCTGGCCCTGATCCTGAAGCGGCTGCTCGAGAAGCGCCCCGCCGACCGCTTCCAGAAGACGGAGGAGCTGCTCGCGGCCCTGGTGGCGGTGGCCGGGCCCGGCATTACCACCACGCGCACCGCGGCGATCCCCGCCCCCGGCCCCCGGACCTGGCCCCTGCCCCATGTGGTCGGCTACTTCGCCGTCGCGGGCGCGGCCCTGCTCGGCGCGGCCTGGGGGGTTCGAACCCTGCTGGGCCTTCCCGACTGGTTCTTCGCCGCCGCGGTGGTGCTCCTCGCGCTGGGTCTCCCCATCGTGGTGGCCGCGGCGCTGGCGCACAACCGGCGGGTCTCGGGGCCGGCGTCCACCGGACACCAGACGCCGGGCGGCATCCAGAAGCGGCTCACGCTTCGGCGCGCGGTCACCGGCGGCGTCGCGGCGTTCAGCACCCTCGGCGTCGTCACCGCGGGTTACATGGCAATGCGGGCCTTTGGCATCGGGCCCGTGGGGACCCTGGTGGCCAGCGGAAAACTCAACGAGCGGGACCGGGTCATCATCGCCGATTTCACCAATCAGACTCGCGACCCCCTGCTCGGCCCCGCCGTCACCCAGGCGTTCCGGGTGGATTTTGCCCAGTCGAAGCTGGTGTCCCCGGTCGAGGCCGACTACCTCCGCCGGGTACTCCGGCTCATGAAGCGGCCCGATTCGATCCTGGTGGACCTCGGAACCGCGCGGGAAATCGCCGGGCGTGCCGGGCTCATCAAGGCGGTGATCGCGGGCGAGCTGCAGCAAGTCGGGCCCAGCATCCTGGTCTCCGCCCAGCTGGTCAGCGCGGATTCGGGGCAGGTGCTTGCCACCGCGCGCGCCACCGCCAGGGACTCGACCGGCATCCTCGACGCGGTGGACCAGGTGTCCCGGCAGCTCCGCAACAAGATCGGTGAGTCCTTGCGGTCGCTTCGGGCCAACGCCCCCCTCGCGGAGGTGACCACCGGCTCGCTCGAGGCGCTGCGCAAGTATTCCCAGGCCATCCACACCGTGGACCTGGGAGACAACCCGCGCGCCATCGCCTTGCTCGAGGACGCCGTGGCCATCGACAGCGGATTCGCGATGGCCTGGCGCAAACTCGGCATCATGCTCAGCAACGAGGGCACCCGGGGCGCCGACGCCGAGAAGGCGCTCACCCGGGCCTACCAGTTCCGCGACCGGCTCACGTTCCGGGAGCGGAAGCTCACCGAGGATTCGTATTACTCCGAGGTCCGCAGCGAGAACGACAGCGCGATAGTGGTACTACAGTCCCTGCTGGCGGAGTATCCCGACGACAGCTGGGCCTGGAACAACCTGGGCGTGTCCTATGAGGTGGGAGGCAACCAGGATGGCGCCGAGCAAGCGTACCGGCGGGCGGGCGCGCTGGAGCCGCAGAATATCCTGGCCTGGCGCAACGTGTTTTCGGTGCAGCTCGCCCGGGGCAGCTTCGATTCGGCCAAGGTCACCCTCGATGCCATCAATGGCAGGTTCCCCGCCGGGCCGCGCATGGACGAGTTCAACGTCCTGTTCGAGCTGGGGCGCCGGAACTACGGGGTCGCCGAGACCATGCTCCGTGCGCTGCTCCCGCGCTGGCAGACCAACCCGGCCGCGCACGACCGGGAGCTCGACCTGTTCGCGGGCGTGCTCGCCCTCCGGGGCAAGCTGGCCGAATCAGACCGGACTCTGGTGGCCCTGAGCGAGCTCCGGCTTCGTCGGGGCGCGGCGCCTGATGCGCTCGAGGCGGAGCTGCGCCGGGTCCAGCCGATCGCGCTGTACCGCGGCGACCTTCGCGCAGCCCGGGCCCAGCTCGATCAGGCGTTGCGCGCCTTTCCGCCGGACAAAATGCCCCCGAGGGACCGGCCCGCCGCCGGGCTGGTCCAGGCCTCCGCGGCCGTCGGGAACCGGGAGCTCGCCGTCAGGTTCCGCGACGATTTCGCCCGGAGCTCCGGCAATGTCCCCGGCCGGATCGCGCGCTTCGTGGGGGCAATGGGAAGCGGTCTCGTGCTCTCGATGCGGGATGAGTCGCTCCCCCAGGCCGTTCAGGCCTACCTGCAATCCGGGCTGGTCTGCCGGGCGTGCGCCGAGCCGCCGCTGGCCCAGGCATACGATCGCCTCGGGAAGGCGGACTCCGCGCTGGCGCACTATGAGCGCTGGGCCGACGCCGGCGAAGCCACCTGGGAGGGAGGGGTCTATTTCTACTGGGCCCCTCTGGCCTACTTCCGGATGGGCGAGCTCTACGAAGCGAAGGGCGACAAGGTGAAGGCGATCGACTTTTACGGCCGCTTCACCGAGCTCTGGCGCGAGGCGGATACCGACCTTCAGCCCCGGGTGAAGGAAGCCAAGCGCCGCATCACCGAGCTGCAGAAGTCCCGGGGGTAGACTCGCTCGGCCGCTCTGGCCCGACGGCGGGCCTGCGGCGTAGATTGATCCACGTTCCCCACCTCCGGCGGTCGATTGTCCGAGCTCCAGGACCGGCTCCAATCCAGTCTCGGTTCCCAGTACCGCCTCGAGCGCGAGCTCGGCGGCGGCGGCATGAGCCGCGTCTTCCTCGCCGAGGAGAGCGCCCTCAACCGGAAGGTCGTGATCAAGGTGCTGCCGCCGGAAATGGTCTCCGGCGTCAACCAGGACCGCTTCCGCCGGGAGATCCAGCTCGCCGCCCGTCTCAATCACCCCCACATCGTGCCGTTGCTCGCCGCCGGCGCCGCGGGCGACGTGCTCTGGTACGCGATGCCGTTCATCGAGGGCGAGTCGCTCCGGGTCAAGCTGGCCCGCGGCGGCGAGCTCCCGGTGGCGGAAACCGTGCGGATCCTCCGCGAGGTGGCGGACGCGCTGGCCTACGCCCACGGACAGGGCGTGGTCCACCGGGACATCAAGCCGGACAACGTGCTGCTCTCCGGCCGGCACGCGCTGGTCACCGACTTCGGCGTGGCCAAGGCGGTGAGCGTATCCAGCGGCGATCACAACATGACCTCCCTGGGGGTGGCCCTTGGCACGCCGGCCTACATGGCGCCGGAGCAGGCCTCCGCCGATCCCAACGTGGATTCCCGGGCCGACATCTACGCGCTGGGCGCCATGGCCTACGAGATGCTCGTGGGCCAGCCGCCCTTCTCCGGCATGAGCGCGCAGTCGGTGCTCGCGAAGCACATCACCCAGACCCCGGCCACCATCTCCAGCCATCGCCCGGCCGTGCCCCCGGCGCTCAACGCCGTCGTGATGCGCTGCCTCGAGAAGCGCCCCGCCGATCGCTGGCAGTCGGCCGACGACATCATGCCGCACCTCGACGCGCTGCTCACGCCCAGCCACGGCACCGCGGCCACCGGCGCGGTGGCCGCGGTGTCCTCCGGGACCGAAGCGGCGCTCCGCCAGTCCCATCCACTCCGGGTCGCGCTGCTCTTCGGGGTCGGCTCGCTGATCGTCCTGCTGGCGGCGAATCTGTTGGTGAACAAGATCGGCTTGCCCGGCTGGGTGATGTACGCCGCGGTGGGATTGCTGCTGATCGGTTTCCCGATCATGCTGGCCACCAGCATGCGCGAGCGCCAGCGGATCCTGGCGCGCACCACCGGCACGGCCCTGCCTCCGGTCGAGAGCGGCATCGGCGGGATGCTCACCTGGAAGAGGGCGCTCACCGGCGGCGGGCTGGCCTTTGCCGGCCTCGCGGTGGGCGCCGCGGTGTTCATGGGGCTCCGCGCCGCGGGTGTCGGCCCCTTCGCCACGCTGCTCTCCGCCGGAGTGATCAAGGCGCGGGACCCGCTGGTGGTGGCGGACTTCGAGAACCGGACCAGCGACTCGACGGTGGCGCAATCGGTCACCGAAGCGCTCCGGATCGACCTGACCCGCTCCCCGCTGGTCCGGCTGCTCGAGTCGGGCGATGTGACCGCCGCGCTCCGCCGCATGGAGAAAGACCCCTCCGCGCCGCTCACGGCGCAGGTCGCCCGCGAGGTGGCCGAGCGGGCCGGCGCGGCCGCGGTGGTCACCGGCGAGATCGCCACGCTGGGCAGCGGCTACGTCCTCTCGGTGCGGCTGATTGCCACCAAGGATGGATCGACATTGCTGGCCGAGCGGGAGACGGCGAACGATGCCGGCGGGCTCATTCCCGCGGTGGACAAGCTCTCCCGCAAGCTGCGCGAAGGCATCGGTGAGTCGCTCCGGACCATCCGCGGCGGCGAGCCGCTGGAGGCGGTCACCACCAGCTCACTGGAGGCGCTGCGCAAGTACTCCCAGGCGAATCGCGCCGCCGACCTGGGTCAGAATGACCAGGCCCGCGACCTCCTCGATGCCGCCGTCCGGCTCGACTCCACCTTCGCCATGGCCCACCGGAAGTTGGCGGTCGTCCTCGGCAACATGGGGGCCGACAACGGCCTGGTGGTGGCCGAGACCCGGAAGGCGTTCGAGCTCCGGGACCGGCTGCCGGAGCAGGAACGGCTCCTGGCAACGGCGTACTTCTACTCCAACGTCGAATACGATTCCGACAAGCTCATCGCCGCCTATCGCCAGGTGCTCGATACCTGGCCCGACGAGACCACCGCGCTGAACAATCTCTCCATCGAGCTCGCGGTCCGGGGGCGGTATGCCGAATCGGAGAAGACCGCGATGCACGGCATCGCGATGACTCCGCGGGTCGGGGTCCTCTGGTTCAATGCGCTCGAGGCGATGGAGTACCAGGGAGAGTTCGCCAGGGCAGACAGCCTCTACGCCGAGTGGGGCCGAAGCGTGCCGAACAGCAACCAGCGACAGACGGCCGGCTTCCGGCTCGCCATCGCCGAGGGGAGGTACCCGCTCGCACTGGCGCACGCCGATTCGGCCGGCCGGAACGCCGACCCGAGCTGGCAGCTCCGCAGCCACCTCCAGCGGGCCAACGGATACCGGGCGCTCGGCCAGATAGCCCGGGCCGATCAGGATGCACTGGCCCAGCTCCAGATTGGCCGGCAATCGGGGCTCACCAACCAGGCGATGACCGCCGCCATCGACTACGCCGCCACCGAAGCGCTGTTTCGGCAGCGGCCGGAGCTGGCGCTCCAGCGGATCGACTCGATCCTGGCACGGTTCCCCATGGATTCCCTGGATCCGCTCAGCCGCCCGTACCTGGCGCTCAGCGATCTCTATGTGGCCAGCGGCGACATGGCCCGCGCCGAGCGGACGCTCGCCGAGTACGAACGGACCGTCCCGGAGCAGATCCGGAAGGGCGACTACCAGAACCTCTACTCCAAGGCGCTGGTCGCCTGGGGCAAACGGGAGTACCCCCGGGCAATCACCGGGTTTCGGGAGTACCACGATAAGTGGGGCGGCAACATCACCGGGATGTACGAGCTGGCCCGCACCTTCGACGACATGGGTCAGCCCGACTCCGCTCTCGCCGTCTATGAGGCGTACGCAACCCAGCCGGAGCCGGGCGCCGCGGGGAGGCAATGGTACCTGGCCACCGCCTACCGGCGGCTGGGCACGCTCTATCAGGAAAAGGGCAACAAGGACAAGGCGCTGGAGTACTACGGAAAGTTCACCGCGCTGTGGAAGGACGCGGATGCAGACCTGCAGCCCAAGGTGGCGGAGGTGAAGCAGAAGATCTCGGCGCTGGTCTCGGAGCCCAAGGCGCGGCCCTAGCCGAGGGCGAGACTCAGGGCCGCCGGCGCATGAACGGCTTGGTCCGCACCGGCTGCTTGTGGGTCAGGTCGGTGGGCTTGTCGACGTCGGCCTGGGTGCGGGCCTGCTTCTTTTTCTCGAGGATGGCCCGCATGATGGCCAGGTTCGGGTCTTCGGCCGGGGGCTTGGGTTTCTTGGGCATGGATTGATGCTACATAGATGGACGCCATGACGCTAGACGCTACGACGCAAAGACGCTACGACGCTAAGTAGCTCCTCGTAGCAGGGAGTCTCCTAGCGTCGTAGCGTCATGGCGTCGAGCCTCTTACTTCAGCAATTGCCGCCGCAACTGCGCCAGCTTCCGGCGCACCGAGCCATCGAGCACCCGGTCGCCCACCCGGATCACGGCGCCGCCCAGGATCTCGGGGTCCACCGCAAACCCGGCCATGACCTCCATCCCCAGGGCCTTCTCCAGCGCCTGCGTGATGGAGGCCTGCATGGCGGCGTCCGGCGCCCGGGCCAGGGTGATCCCGGCCCGAACCCGGTGGTGCTTCACGTCGAGCAGGCCGCGGTACTGATTGGCCATCTCCCCGAACAGGAGCTGGCGGCCCCGCTTGACCACCGCGGTCAGGAACAGCACGAACTCCTGCGGCGCCCCCGGCAGCGACCTTGCCAGGATCTCGGCCTTCTTGTCCTTGGTCACCTTGGGCGACATCAGAACCGCCTGCGCCTTGGGCGAGCTGTCCACCGCGGACGCGATCGCCTCGAGCAGCCCGGAGTACTCCTCGCTCCGGCCGCTCTTCTCCCCGAGAGCGAACAGCGCCTCGGCGTAGTTCAGGGCGATCGAGACCGGCCTCAATGGGTCTCCACTTTCGCGAGATAGTCGAGCACGATCTTCTTGTCGGCGTCGCTGTCGAGCCGCGCGCCGATCACCTTGGCCGCGGCGCCCAGCGCCAGGTCCACCGCCTCGCGGCGGAGGTCGCTGATCGCCTTGTCCCGCTCCGCGGCGATGTCCCGCCGAGCCCGCTCCAGCACCGCCTCCTGGTCGTGGCGGATCTTGTCCACCGCGCTGGCCCGTTCCTTCTCCACCGCGGCCTTGGCCTCGGCCAGCAGGTGCTGGGCCTCGTTCCGCGTGGCCAGCTGCAGCCGCTGCGCCTCCGCGACCGACGCCCTGGCCTCACCGTTGAGCCGGTCCGCTTCGGCGAGCTGGCCCTTGATCTTCTCCTCCCGCTCCAGCGTGGAGGCGAGGATCTTGGGCCACGCGGCCTTCTTGAGCACGAACATCAGGATCAGGAACACCACCCAGGTCCAGATGAACAGCCCCGGATTGACGCTGAACGGCGAGGCCGGGAGACCCGGCTCCGCTGCTTGGGCGCCCTCCTGAAGGACCAACAGCACCGCGAGCATGGTCACTTCACGAACTTGAAGAGCAGGGCGAAGACCATCGCGATGATCGCGGCGCCCTCGAGCAGCACGGCGAACAGAATCGCGGCGCCGCGGATCTCGCCGGCGGCTTCCGGTTGCCGCGCGATCGCCTCGGCCGCGCTGCCGCCGATCCGGCCCAGGCCGATGCCGGCTCCGACGATGGCAAGCCCGATGCCGATCCCGGCGCCGAGCAGGCTGTTGTAGTTCTTCGCGGCCGCCGCATCCATCGCCTGGAACAGCATCAGCATGTGCAACATGTGGAGGTCCTTGGTTCAGTTGGAGAGTGAGTCTCGTATTGCGCCGCCCGTGGTCGGGGCCGTCTCTCCGGCCGGCCCGTCCCTCCGTGGTCTGTCCCTGGGCTATGCCCGACAGACTTCGCTGATCGTTCGATCAGCTACCTGAGTCGAAGGTGCAGCGCGCTCCCCCGACCCCGATACTCCTAGCCTCTTAGCGTCTTCCTAGTGCTCGTGCTGCATCAAGCCGATGAACACCGCCGCCAGCAGCGCGAACACGTACGCCTGAAGCACCGCCACGAACAGCTCCAGCAGCATGATCCCCACCAGCAGCGCCACCGTCGTTCCGGCGATGCCCCAGCTCCAGAGTCCCAGGTTGCCGAACAGGAACATGATGCCGAACAGGGACAGGATGACGAAGTGCCCCGCCGTCATGTTGCCGAAGAGCCGGACCGCGAGCGCGAACGGCTTGACGAACTTGCCCAGCAGCTCGATCGGCGCCATGGCGAACGACATCACCACCGCCCCGGTGCCGGAGAGTCCCGGCACCACCGGGAAGATGGTCCGCAGGTAGCCCTTGGGTCCCAGCTTCAGGAACCCGGCGACTTCCACGGTGAAGAACACCAGGATCGCCAGGGCGCCGGTCACCGCCAGGTTGCCGGAAGGACTGGCGCCCCAGGGCAGCAGGCCGAGCAGGTTGGAATAGAGGATGAAGAAGAACAGGGTCATCACCAGCGGGGCGAACTTCTCGCCGCCATGGCCGATGTTGGCGATGACGATCTCGTCCCGCACGAACAGGACCAGTCCCTCGATCGCCGCGGCAAAGCCCTTGGGCGCGTTCTGGCCGGCCTTCTGTTTCTGAAGCGAGCGGCCCGCGCTCCACATGGTGAGGAACACCAGGGCCGCGGCGATCACCAGGAACACGACGTGCTTGGTCGGCGTGAGGTTGAGCGCCAGCGATCCGATGTGGATGTCGGGCCAGCGGCGCCAGCTGATCTCGAAGAACGGCGTGAAGTCCAGCGAATAGGCATCCGCCGTGTGGTGCATCACGAGCTCGCCGATATCGAGCTGCGTCGCCGCCTCTTGGATCATCGGACCAGTCGTACCTCGAATAAGAGCAGGGGCAGGAGCACCCCCAGAAATCCGGTCGCCGACGGGATCGGCGGAAAGTGGGCCTCATCGAGCCCGATTGCGAGCGCGAGGGCCACGATCCCCAGGAGCCGGAGCCCCATGCCCGCGCCCCACCGCTTGATGAACAGCTTCGGCGCGGCCTGCTTCACCGGCTGGATCAATCCGAGCGCGGTGAGCTGAATCAGGACCGCGAGCGCGGCACAGAGACCCGCCGCAATGGCCGCCTGGGCGCCCGCGATCCGGTAGCACACTCCCGAGATCGCCCCGCCCAGCAGGACACCGGCCAGCAGAGTGGGAATCACCGGGACCGCCCGTCCCCATCGTCCTCATCGTCCCGGCGGCTCGTCCCCGGCAACCGCCCGCCCTTCCAGGTCGGCCGATTGGCCGGATCCGCCTTCATTTCCCGCCAGATGCTTACGAAACCCAGCCCGCCCCCCACGAACGTCCCCACCAGGATGAAGAGCGGCTTGGTGTTGAGCCAGGTATCCAGCCCCAACCCGGCCAGCAGGAACATCACGATCGCGCCGCCGAACCGGAGCCCGGCTCCCAGGTACTTGTACCCCTGGCCGATCGCCTTATCGGGTTGTTCCGGCTCCATATCCGGGCCAAAAATACGTGCTTGTGAAATATTTCGCAAGCAAAACCGGCCTTACGCGGAGGGGGCATTCAGGGCTAATCTCCCCGTCCGGGCAACTACTTGTCAGAGCGGCACGTAGGATCATTGTCCCCGGGAGTTTCCGATTACCAACTCACCGCCCTGCTGCCCTACCGGCACTCAATGACCGCTACCCAGCCCGCCGGCACGACAGACGACGTCCAGCAGCTCGCGCGGCTCGCGACCGCCGTCTCCGCACTCCGCAAACAGGTCGCCCAGAGGATCGTGGGACAGGACGCCGTGGTGGACGGAGTGCTGACCGCGCTGCTGGGCGGGGGCCATTCCCTCCTCATAGGTGTCCCCGGGCTGGCCAAGACCCTGCTGGTCTCGACGATCGCCGAGGCGCTGGATCTGTCGTTCAACCGGGTGCAGTTCACCCCGGACCTGATGCCGGGCGACATCACCGGCACCGAGCTGGTGGAGGAGGATCCCGCCACCGGGCGCCGAGGGTTCCGTTTTGTGCCGGGACCGGTGTTCGCGCACGTGCTGCTGGCGGACGAGATCAACCGCACCCCGCCCAAGACCCAGGCGGCGCTGCTCCAGGCCATGCAGGAGCACCAGGTCACCGCGGCCGGCAAGACCTATCCCCTGCCCGATCCCTTCTTCGTGCTGGCCACCCAGAATCCTATCGAGCAGGAGGGCACCTATCCGTTGCCCGAAGCACAACTGGATCGTTTCATGCTCGAGCTGCGGGTCGGCTATCCCACCCGCGAAGAGGAAGAGGCGGTGGTGGAGCGGACCACGAGCGACCGCACCGCCACCATCACGTCGGTGCTCGACGCGGCCACGCTCCGGAGCATGCAGCACCTGGTCCGGCGGATTCCGGTGAGCAAGGGGCTGGTCCGCGCGGCGGTATCGCTGGCGCGGATGACCCGACCGGGAGACGCCCAGGCGCCGGGGTTCATCCGCGAGTTCGTCGAGTGGGGCGCCGGCCCGCGCGCGTCGCAGTACCTGGTGCTGGGCGCCAAGGCCCGCGCCGCGATGGACGGCCGCCCGATGGCGGACCTGGACGACGTGAAGTCGGTGGCGCCGGCGGTGCTCCGCCACCGCGTAGTGACCAACTTCAGCGCCGAGGCCGCGGACCGGAAGAGCGAAGACCTGGTGGCGGAGCTGGTGCGGGGGGAGGGGTGGCAGGGAGGCCGGTGAATCAGCCCGCGGAGCGCGGCGTCCGTCTGAACGCCTCCAGGAACAGCACGCCCAGCAGGAAATCCGCCCCGGCAAAACCCAGCACCATCGCGGCGACCCGCCCCTGACCGTAGAGCACCGCGACCGCGATACTGAACCCGAACTTCTCCAGCGCCGCGGGCAGCATCGCCAGGCGATACCGCACCGGGTCCCGTGCGATCACCAGGAACAGGAACTGCCACGCGAGCGCCGTGCCGATGAAGCCGTAGAAGTGTTCCGGGTGGCTGATGGGAGGCGGATAGTCGCGACCGATCCGTGCTTCCATGAAGTACTGGGGTGCGAGCACCAGGATTCCGTAGATGCCAGCCCACAGGAAGAGCCGCCTCGCGAATCGGTTGGCCATGGCGTTGATTCTCCCTGGTGGTGGTGATCGGCTTGGGCCCGGGCCGCCGCTTACGCCAGCACGAACGCCCGGACCGGGAAGGTGCCGAAGCCCCGGACCTTGACCGGCACACCGAAGAATCGCCCGCCCCGCTCCGGCGCCGACCGCAATCCGCACAGGTGCTCGACGATGGGAATCTCCTTCCCCAGGAGCACCGAGTGCACCGGCCGTTCCCCGGTGTCGGTATTGTCGATATTGAAGGAGTCGATTCCCACCAGCGCCGCCCCGGACTCGGCCAGCCACTCCGCGAGCTCGCCGCTCAGGTAGGGGTGGCCCTCGAAGTAGGCGTCGGTCCGCCAGTGCCGGTCCCAGCCGGTCTCCACCAGCACGGCGCGGCCCCGCACCTCCTCGGGCTTGAGCGGAAGCCGGTCGACGCATCGCCCCGCCGAGGCGGAAACCCGGACCACCACGCAGTCGAGATTGGCCAGGGAGGAGAGGGGAAGATCGGCCAGGTCCTTCCCGTCGGCGTAGCGATGGAATGGGCTGTCCAGGTAGGTGCCGGTGTTGGCCACCATGTCGATCCGTCCGATCTGGAACTCGGTCCCCGGCGCATACCGGGCCCGGGACGCCTCCCGGCTCAGATAGTCGCAGATGATCGGCGCCGGGAGGCCCTTGTAGGTGACCATCCCGTGCTCGACGGTGTGGCTCAGGTCGATCAAACGGGCGGTGGACGGCGGCGACTGTGGCATGGCGATGACCATCGTAGGCGCTCCGAGGTGGCTTCGTCAACTCCAGCGCGGTGCGGGTTATGGCGCCGCCGGTAGGAGACGACCGGGGGCGGGCTCTCGCCCACCCCCGATCCCTTCCCAGCTACCCGCCCCGCCCTACCGCCCGACCGCCCCCCGGATCTTGGCCAGGTGATGATGGCTGTGCCGCACCGGGTGATCTTCCAGCATGAACTGGCAGGTGAGCGGGGCGTCGGCGTTGAGCGAGATCGGCGCGGCCCGGTCCAGCTCCTCGTCGCTCAGCGCCCGGATGGCCGCGGCCGCCGCGGTGCTGTTGCGCCGCAGCAAGTCCAGCGCCGCCTCCTTGGTGACCGCGTCGTACTCCTTCGCGTGCCCCGCGTTGATCTCGGCGACCGCGTCCCAGGTCACCCCGGTGATCGGCTTGCCCGACGCGAGGAGTTGGGAGAGCTGGATCTCCAGCGGGTACATGCTGGCGACGTGATGCACCACCACCCCGACCTTGCGCCCGTCCCTGGGAATCCGGGTCTGCCACTCCGCGTCGGTCAGGGTGCTCGCGAAGGCGGCGAGCGCCCGGGCCCCCTGCTCCAGCCGCTCGGCGAGGGCATTGCTGCGCAGGTTCAGCGCTATGTCACTGGGTGCCGCGGTTGCCATGGTCATCGACTCGTTCCTCCGGTGTGATGCGTGGAATTCAGCAGCGTCAGGCGACCCGCGCCTGGACGTCGAGATACTCGGCCGGGACCGTGGTGGTTCCGCCCTCGGCGAGATTGTGATCGTGGAACAATCGGGTGAGCTCCTCACGGAGCCGGCTCGCGCCGACCGGGTCGGTGGCTCTGAGCGTCGTGACGGTGGGCCCGTAGCTGGTGCTGAACAGCTCGGTGACCGCGGCGGGCGGCAGGAGGAAGCGCAGCTCCAGGAACCGCCGGGTGCAGGTCAGCGCCTCGACCCGGTCGCCGAATCGGTTCTCGACCACGTCCTCCTCGCCCCAGAGCAGCGGGCTGGGCAGGCCCGCCGGCGGCGGTACGACCGCGGCGTGGGCCCGCAGCAACCTTCCCACGAATCCTTCCGGAGTCCAGTTGGCCATCGCAACGCGGCCCCCCGCGCGGGTTACCCGGAGCAGCTCGGCCGAGGCCCGGGCGGGCCGGTAGGCGAACATCGCACCGAACATCGAGACCGTGGTGTCGAACCGGCCGGTCTCATAGGGAAGGCATTCCGCGTCGCCGACGTCGAAGGCGATCACCCGGCCGGCCGCGCGGGCCTCGCGCTGGGCCTGGACGATCAGGTTGGGCGCGATATCCACGCCGGTCACCCGCGCTCCGGCCCGCGCCGCCGGAAGCGCGAGGTTCCCGGTGCCGCATGCGACGTCGAGCAGGGTCTCACCCGGACGCAGCCCCAGCCGCTCGATGAACGCCTCGGCGCCGGCGGCGAAGCTCTTCGCGATGGGCTGAAAGTCCCCCGCGGTCCAGACCGCGCGGGCCCGCGCGGTGAGCGGGTCCTCCGACCAGACGTTCACCCTTCCGGACGGTACCCCGCCGGCGCAGGGAAGGCTTTCGGACATGGGGCTCCTCCGTCATCGGTTAGCCCGCACCTCCATGGTGCGCGAGCCCAATGTGACGGCGCGACGGCCCATCCCCAATGACCGGGAGTCCAGACTTCCTGCTGCCGGGTCGCGGGGGCCGCGGCGCTTGTTCCGGAGTCTGCTGGCGTTGTCCGAGCGTCCCGGCCGGCGGCCGGCTAGGCGGGGGCGGTGCGGCGGGCGGTGCGCCAGGCCCCCGGGGCCTGGCCGGTGGCCTTCTTGAAGGCGCGGCTGAAGGCGGCCTCGGAGTCGTAACCCACCTCCGCGCCGATGCTGGCGACCTTGGCCCCGCCCTGCACCAGCAGGTTGGCGGCCACCTGCATGCGCCACTGGGCCAGGTACTGCATCGGCGGCTGGCCCACCAGATCGGCGAACCGCTTCGCGAGGCCCGAGCGGGACGCCGAGACCGCGTGGGCCAGATCCACCAGGGTCCAGGGATGCCCAGGGCGGCCGTGCAGCAGCGCCAGCGCCTTGCCCACCACCTCGTCGCGGAGCCCGGCGAGCCAGCCGGTCTGTCCCGGCGGGAGCGCGTCGAGATAGCGGCGCACCACCTCGATGAACATCAGCTCGGCCAGCCGGGTGATGACGGTGTCCGCACCGGCCACGCCGGTGCGGGATTCGTCGGTGACCTGGCGCGTCACCCCGGCCAGCCAGGAGTTGGAGATGCCCCGCATGTGCATCCGTCGAGGGAGCGAGGCCAGCAGGGGATTGAAGGGACCCCGATCGCAGCCCAGGAATCCGCAGACCAGTGACACGGCGCGGGGGCCGACGCCCAGGACCACGGTGTTGGGGTAGCGGTCGGGTGTGCTGGTGACCACCGCGAGGCCGGTCCGATCCCTCGGTGCGCTCGACATGACGTGGGGGTCGCCTTGGGGGAAGACGATGACGTCACCCGCGACCAGCTCGACCGGCTCCTCGCCGACCAGGCCGCCGAAACAACGCCCCTCGGTGACGAAATGATAGGAGATCAGATGCTCGGCGCCCGGCATGATGCGGGGCGAGAGCTCCCGCGCGGCGACCGCCTCCACACTCCAGGGATTGGCGGCCTCGACGGCGTAGAAGTAGGCGCTGTCGAGGCGCACCACGCGGAGCAGGTCGGAGAGGGGATCCATGGGGCGCAAATATAAGAGAGCCGGGGACCCGCGCTCGCGAACCCCAGGCTCCCTGCTCCGCTACTCTCCGCTCACTGTGGACTGCGCATCGCTCACCGGCCCAGCGCCCCCCGGATCCCGGCGAGGTGGTGGTAACTGTGCCGCACCGCGTGATCCTCCAGCAGAAACTGGCAGGTGAGCGGTGCGTCCGCGTTGAGCGACACCGCCGCGGCCCGGTCCAGCTGTTCGTCGCTCAGCGCGCGGATCGCCGCCGCGGCCTCCTTACTGTTGCGCCGCAGGAGATCCAGCGCCGCCTCCCGGCTCACCCCGTCGAAATCCCGGGCGTGCCCGGCATTCATCGAGTGGACCATCTCCCACGTGACCCCCGCCACCGGCTTGCCGGCCCCCAGCAGCTGGGCCAGCTGGATCTCCAGCGGATACATCGTGGCGACGTGATGGATCACCACGCCGACCTTCCGGCCATCACCGGGAACCCGGGTATGCCACTCGGCCTCGGTGATCGCGCGGGCGTAGAGCTCCAGCGCGCCCGCGCCCTGTTCGAGCCGATCTGCCAGCGCGCCGCTGCGGCGGTGCGGGACCGCCTCCCTGGCCGGTCTAGAAGCGAGCGCCATTGGGGCGGCTTACCGGCCCGTGCGTCATCGGCGCCGGGCCGCCCATGCTGGCCGGGGCGGCGGCGCAGGACACCTGGCTGTTCCAGTCGGCAAAGATGCCGGCCGGGTTGTCCTTGTAGAGCCACACGTGCAGCGCCCAGACCTGGAACTGCTCGTTGCGCTTGAGGTTCTGCCCCATCAGCACCGGCGGGTTGGCCGAGGTCCACGCCGCGAAGGGGATCAGGTACTCCACCGCCACCAGCTGGCGGCCGCCCCCGGCGGTCGGCTCGAACAGCAGCACCTCCGGCTTGTCCAGCTCCAGCGTGGCGTTGATGTAGTCCGGGTTGCCGATATGGAACCCCATGCCGCCCTGCACCGGGTCGGTCATGCAATCGGTGATCTGGGTCCCGTAACCCGCGGCCGCGGCGGCCTGCAGGCTGGTCAGGTTCTGGGTCGCGTCGCGCAGCACCGTCAGCTCGGCCTCGTGCGGATCGGTCACTCCGTTGTTGCAGCCCAGCAGTACCGCGCCGGCCAGCGCGCCGGCAATCGTCATCGCACTCCTCGACAACCGCAGCATCTTGGTTTCCCCCTTCGATGGTGGTGCCGGACTCCCGGCGCCGGTCACCGGCACTCTCGCCGGCCACCGTTGAATCGCGGGAACAATGTGTAAAGGGGGAACCGCTGAGCCAATGACTGGACGTCCCGATTTCCTGCTCCGGCGTACTCGAATTGTTACGACCGAGCGGAGCGGCGGCTTTCGCGCCACGCGCCGGGGGCGAGGCCGGCCGCCTTCTTGAACGCCCGACTGAACGCGGCCTCCGAGTCGTACCCCACTTCCCCTCCGATGGTGGCGACCTTGGCGCCGCTGTGGGCCAGGTGATTGGCGGCGACCTGCATCCGCCACTGGGTGAGGTATTGCATCGGCGGCTGTCCCACCAGCTCGGTGAATCGCTTGGCCAGGTTGGACCGCGACGACGCGGCCTCCTTCGCCAGCTCGGCCAGGGTCCAGGGATGGCCGGGGCGGCCATGGATCAGCGCCAGCACCCGGCCCACCATCTCGTCGCGCAGGCCGGCCAGCCAGCCGGTTTGATTCGGCGGCAGGTCGTCGAGGTAGCGGCGCAGCACCTCGATGAACATCAACTCGGCCAGCCGGGTGAGCACCCCCTCCGCCCCGGAGCGGCCGAGCCGGGATTCCTCCGTGATCTGGCCGATGAACCGGCCCAGCCACGCATTCGACACACCCCGCATGTGCATCCGGTGGGGCAGCGCGGCCAGCAAGGGGTTGAACGGCCGCCGGTCGCAGCCGAGGAACCCGCAGAGGAACGCCGCGTCCCGCGGACCGCCCTGGGCACCGTGGAAGACCTTGAAGGGATAGCGGCTGGGGGAGGCCGTGGCGACGTCGGAGCCGGCCCGAACGCCCGCGCTCGACATCACGTGGGCATCGCCGTGGGGAAAGACGATCACGTCGCCGGCCGCGAGCTCGACCTGTTCCTCGCCGACCAGGCCACCGTAGCAGCGGCCTTCGATCAGGATATGGTAGGAGATCAGGTGCTCCGACTCCGGCATGATCCGGGGCGTGAGCTCCCGGGCGGCCACGGCCTCGACGCCCCACGGCTCGGCCGCCTCGACCGGGTAGAAGAACGCGCCGTCGAGGCGGACCACCCGCAGCAGGTCGGAGAGAGTATCCATAGCAGGGCAAATACTAGTCGTGGTCGCCGGGAGGCGCGAGTCGGCAGCGCCGCGCTGGACGCGCGAGCAGGAAGCGGGGACGCGAAGTCATGCGGCCCCGCCGCGGGTCCGGTCCGGGCTATACTGGGGCATGCTCCGGAATCGAACCGCCTCGGTTCTGCTGCGCTTGTCGGGGGGGCGCGCTCGCGTGCAACTCCGACACCGGACCGGTAATCATTCCACCCCCGCCGCCGGGAATCCCTCCCCCTCCACCGCCGCCGCCCACACCACCACCGACGCCGACGCAGCCGCCCACTCCGATCGCGAGCATCGGGTTCGTGAGCGGCACCGGCCGCGGTCCCCCGGATCGCGAACCTGGACGGATCGCCGCCGGACTCGCTCCCGGTGTTCCAGCTCTGGGCCGATCCGGCGTGGCTCCCCGACGGCAGCCGCGTCCCGGGTGTACGAGCCCTGTTGCGTGTCGTGGTCCCCGGATGGGAGGTTCCTGGCGGCGATACGCGTCGGCGGATTCGATCTGATCGACATCGGAACCGAGGACACCATCGCGCTGCCGTACACCGAAGGGGGGTGGGGTCCCGCGCTGCGGATCCCGTAGCGGCCCCGAAAGGGCCCATGATCCGTGTCCGATGGGCGCGCGCCTTGCGGAACCAGCCCGGTTCGCCGTCCAGGAACCCGGGCGATACATTCTGACCACCGTGCAGGAGAAGGCGCCGGGGCGCCCGTTCTGTCCCACCCGTCGGAGGAGTGTCCATGCCGATCGACCGTGATGCTCTCCCCCGGCTGCTCCGCGCCGGTGTCCTCACCGCGCTCAGCGACTTTTTCTTCTCCAGCATCCTCGTGGTCTTCATCTACCACTCGACCTTCGCCCGGCTCTGGCAGGGCGTGGCCAGCACGCTGCTGGGCCCCGAGGCGATCAACGGCGGCACGAGGTACGTGCTGATCGGCCTGCTGATGCACGTCGGAGTCGCGTTCGGGTGGTCGGCGGTGTTCTTGTTCGTGATGATGCGGATGGCGTGGGTTCGCGCCCTCCTGGCCTCTCCCAACGGGGTGCTCAAGGTCGCCGCGCTCTACGGCCCCTTCATCTGGCTGGTGATGTCGCTGGCGGTGATCCCGGTGCTGCGGCACACCGCGCCGAGCATCACGATCCGCTGGCTGGTGCAGCTCATCGGGCACATTCCATTTGTGGCGTTGCCGATGATCTCGTCGATCGCGCCCGGCGAGCCGGACTGAATTCGGAGGGTCAGCTCCCCCCGGACCGGGTCCAGATGGCGATGGCGCCGCAGTTGCCGTCGTTGAATTCGGGTGGCAGCTCGGAAGGACCCCGGAACAGCGCGATCATCTCGATGTCGGCGGGTTGACCCGGCTCAGCATTTCTCCGACCACCGACCGGGCCCGCATGGCCTTCTCGATCAGCCCGGGATCGCCTGACCCGGATCCCCGACCTGGGACTTGTGATACCTCCTGCTCCACATCGCCATCCTGCCGGACGTCCGGCGTCAGCTTCCGGCCATCCACATACACATTGATCTTCGGCGGCACCCCATTGCACCGGGCGAACATCACCATGGTGGCGTCGGTCATCCCGACGGGGTGGAGGCTCACCTTGACGCCGGCGCGCCCCTGGAGAATCTCGGCGGTCCGCGCCGCGAACTTCCGGTCGATCTCCTCCCGGTTGATGTAGTCCCCGAACCCCTGCCGCTGCCACCGGAAGAAATCGTCGTACTTCGCGGTGCCGGCGTACTTGGCCGGCCGGAAGGTCCCCGCCGGCGAGGAGAGGACCGAGTTGGCCGTGCCCGGGATCCGGACTTCGACCCCTTCGATGGGCTTGCGGAGCGGATCCAGGACGGTGCCCGCGATCATGATGCGGGTCGTGTCGGCCTGGGCGGCGGCGGCCGCGGGAATCGCCAGCTGCAGCAGGGCGAGCCGCATCATGGGCTGGGAGTCCCCGCGTCTTCGGGTGGCTTCGGCCGGTGCAACCGCTCGGCCCGCGCCAGGCCGGCCTGCTGCAGGTTCATCGCCAACGGGTCGCCTTCGACCGGGTCGGCGACGAACACGCCACCCCTAAGCGAGGTCCTGGCAAACACCGTACGGGTGACGCCGCCGCGGTCCGCGAAGATCACTCGATAGACGTCGTCGCGCTGCGTCCGGGCCGGGGAGTTTCTGGCCATGGGATCCCAGGTGATCTCCGCGACCGTGTCGCCACGGTCCCGGAAGAATTCCCGGATGCGACGGTGATCGAGGAACACCAGCACGACCCGTCCCACCGCGAACAGCAGCACCAGCACCACAAGGGAGGCCACCGGACCCAGCCCGAGCATACCCGAACCGTAGGTCTCCCGGACCCTCCCGGCAACCCCGGGGCCGGCGCTTGCCGATTCCGTCCCCCTCCCCCCAGCTGAGTCGCACCTCCTTCGGAGCACCACCATGCGTGGACCGCTGGCGGCGGGGCTTCAGCGAACCATCTCGGCGGTGTGCCTCGCGGCGAACCTGGCCGGCTGCACCGGCTGGCACGACCGGGCGACCCTCACCCCGGCGCCGATAGCAGCCCGGCCTCAGTTCATCCGGCTCACGCTCCAGAATGGCCACCGGCTCGAGCTGCATGAGGCACGGATCGTGGGCGACAGCATCCTCGGCGAGTCCGGCTTCCGGCCCAACCGACTACGGACCGCCGTCGCGGTCCACGACGTCAAGAAGCTCGCCGACCGCCAGTTCAGCGGAGGGAAGACCGCCGGGGCGGTGGCCGGAATCCTGGGCGTGTTCGCCATCGTGGGAATGATCGCGGTGGGGTCCTCCGTCCATACCGGCCTCGGCTGCCTCTGCGGCGGCGGCAAGTAGCGCGGCAAGGTACGTTGCCCATGTCTCTCTTGAGAGTACGACACCATGCGCGAACGAACCTCAGCTCGGCTCCAGCGATCGATCTCGGCCGTCTGTCTCGCCGTCTCCCTGGCGAGCTGCACCGGCTGGCACGAAATGGCGATGGGGCCCCCGGCGCCCATCTCCGACCAGGCCCCGTCCCTCGGGGTGACGCTCACCGATGGCCGGCAAATCGAGCTGCGGGAGGCCCGGATCGCGGGCGACAGCCTGGTCGGCCAGAGCAGCGCGTGGTCCACCCCGGTGCGCACCGCGTTTGCCGTCCGCGATATCAGGAAATTCGACGACCGGAAGACCAACGTGGGAAGTACCCTGGGCCTCATCGGCGGGATCGTGGGGGCGGTCGCCATGATGGGAACGATCGGGATGAACTCCGCCTTCAACTCGTTCGGCAACTAGGGCAGCACACACCCCTGCTTCATCCGGACCGCGATCGAGTCCACCGCGCCAAGGTCCTCCAGCGGATTCCGCGCCAGCGCCAGGAAGCTGGCCTCGTACCCCTCGGCCAGCCGGCCGATTTTCCGGCCGGGGTAGATCGAGCGCGGCGTGGTCTCGTACCACATCCGGAGCAGGGTGCGGTCGTTCCAGACCGCGAGCCGCCGCAGCGCGTCGACTTCCCGCCGCGCGGTCCAGCCGTACATGTCGGGCCCCACCGCGATCCGCACCCCGTACTTGGTGAGCAGCCGCAGGTTCTCCCGCTGCACCGTGAGATCGCGGGTCAGGCCCGCCGAGTCGGGGGAGGCACGGAAGTCGGCCTCGACGGCGGCGGTGGGGATCACCACGGCGTCGTGCTGGGCCACCAGCCGGGCCACTGCGTCGCTGATCCGGAAGTCCGCCTCGTGCCCCGGGGGAATGCCGTAGCCCACGCTGTGGGCCAGCACGTCGGCCCCGGCCCGTGCCGCCACCTCGAAGTCGTGCGCGGTGTCCACATGCGCGGCCACCCGGAGGCCCGCGGCGTGGGCCCGACGCACGATCTCCGGCACCAGGCCGGGCCGGAGCCCATGCACGTACCAGGTCGAGTCGGCCCAGGGCGCCCGCTCGGCGCTATCGGAGGAGAATGTGAGGACGATCTTGAGGATGTCGGGCCGGCCGGCCACGATCGCGGGCCACTTGCGGTCCAGGTCCGCCACCGAATCGATGAACCAGTAGGCGTCGTTCTCGGCCAGGCGGCTGGCCTTGAGGTCCGTCTCCCGGGTCCGCAGCGCCGCCTTCAGGTCGAAGAGGCCCATCGCCTTGGACTCGGCGTTCTCGAACCCGTGACCCAGGGTGGCGGTGAGGGGCCCGTGGGCCCAGGCCACATCGAGGGTGCAGGGCGTGTTGAACTGGCTCCGGATCTTGTCGGACGCGGTCTTCCGCTCGCCCAGCACCTGGATGTAGAACGATCCCTCGGCCAGATACTGGGCCCGGAAGGGATCCAGCGAGCCGGGGCTGCCCAGCATGTGGTTGTGGGCGTCGCCGAAGGGCGGGATGATGTAGCGGCCCTGGAGGTCGAGCACGCTGTCCACCCGGGCGGGGCGTTCCCGGCGGAGAATCCCCTGCACCGCGTACCAGGTGCGTTGCTCGAAGGCGGCGCCGCTCAGCCAGCGGCCATTGCGCAGCTCCCAGGTGGGGGCGGAGGAGTTGGTGCGGACCCATTCGGCGGGCGACGGGGCGCCGGGCGGAGCGGCGTGGCAGGCGGCGGCCGCGAGGAGGGCGCAGAGGATCGGCTTCGTCATGAGAGGTAGATGCCCGGCCCCGGCAAAGAGTTGGGGTTCCAAGGCCCGGCGGGGCGCCGGAATGGCTATTGCCTACTGGGCGAAAGTGGCCATTGCGAGATCACCATCACGGGGCCAAGATGGGCCGGTTTCCTTCAGGAGATGGCTATGGACCTGAGTCGATTCCTGCCCGATCCCGCGCCCCATTTCGGGCTCGCAGCCGGCATGCTGGCCGTCGCCATGGGCTCGGGTGCTCCACCGCATTCGGCCCGGCTTTCCCCCCGCCCCCCGCAGCCAGCCGTCGACCTGACCGGCCGCCACGATTTCGATTTCCTCTTCGGTACATGGGTCGTCCACCATCGCCGTCTCAAGCCCGGCACTACCGAATGGGTGGAATTCGACGGGACCTGCAGCAATCGCGCGCTCCTGCTCGGCTCGGCCAACGTCGAAGAGCAGGATCTTGATGCGCCGAGCGGCAGGTATAGGGCCGCGGGGCTGCGGGCCTACGACTCGACCACTGGGCAATGGGCCATCTGGTGGCTCGACGGACGCTATCCTCACGGCACCCTCGACCCGCCGGTCAAGGGTCGTTTCGAGCACGGCGTCGGCAGTTTCTATTCGGACTACCTGCAGGACGGCAAGCCGATGCGGCTCAGGTTCCTGTGGTCGCGCATCACGCCCACCTCGGCTCGCTGGGAGCAGGCCACCTCAGCCGATGCCGGCAAGACCTGGGATACCAACTGGATCATGGAATTCCGGCGGGCGCCGGATCCTACTGGGCTTCGTACTGTCGTCGGGCCGGACCGCAACATCGCGGGCGTGCACGACTTCGATTTCCTCTACGGCGGGTGGTGGATCCATCACCGCTACCTCCGTGCGGCGACCGGTGAATGGGTTGATGTCGAGGGGGGCTGTATCAATGGCCCGCTCCTGGGCGGTTGGGCCAACCTGGAAGAACACTGGGTGTACGCGCCGGCCGGTATCTACGGCGCGCTGGGGTTGCGCTCGTACGATCCGAAGACTGCGCTATGGGCAATCTGGTGGCTCGATGGGCGCTCGCCGCACGGCGCGCTCGATCCGCCGCTCACCGGCCATTTCGAGAAGGGCGTCGGCACCTTCTTCGGCCACACGATGCTCAACGGCAAGCCGGTCGGCATCCGGTTCGTCTGGTCGGGGATCTCGCTCACCTCGGCGCACTGGGAGCAGGCGTATTCCTCGGATGATGGAAAGACCTGGGAGGTGGTCTGGACCATGGACTTCCGGCGGGAGTTGTAGGGGGCCCCCGGCAAAGAGTTGGGGTTTCCCGGGCCGAGTGATAGGTTGGCGTTACCCCCCAGGAGGTTCCCATGAAGATCGGACGGAAGGAAGCCATTCTCGCGTTCATCGCGGCCGTGATCCCCTTTGTCGGGCGCCGCGCCAATGCCCAGGTCCAGCGCCTGCCGCCCGGGACGCTCACCGCGCCCAGGACCGTGGCGCCGCAGGTGTCGCCGGAGGTGGCGGATCTGCAGCGGCGGGTGGCGGCGCTGGAGGCCCAGCTCGCCGCTCAGATGGCGTTCACCAAGGATCCCAACGGCGATCTCCGGCTGCGCGGCACTGCCAACATCCGGATCGATGCGGGCATGAGCTTCACCTGCTGGGCCGGCAATCAGATGGACCTGCGGGCGTCGGGCTCGGCGTCGGTCCGGGGCTCCACCGTCGCGCTGAATTGAGGCAGCCATGCCAAGTCTCGTGACGGCGGGCTCGGTCCTTCGCTGCAACAAGGGCACCGCCCCCACCGCGCTCCTGGTGCCGGGAGGCCACAACGTGATGGCGGGCAGCTACCCGGTCGCGACGATCGCGGACTGCAAGCCCGGTATCAACGTCGTGCCCTTCGGCCAATGCAACTCGCCCAACAATCCGACGTTCAACGTGAATTTCGGGGGCGGGCCCTGCACGCCATTTCCGCTGACCGGCTGGACACCCGGGGCGGCCAGTGTGCTGGTGGGCGGCCTTCCGGTGGTGAACGGCGCCAGTCAATGCAACTGCAAGTGGGGAGGGGTCATCAGCGTGGTGACGGGGCAGACGGCGGTGAATGCGGGGTAGCAGCGCCCCCGGCAGGCCTCACCCCGGGGCCGCCACCGGGTAGCATCTCGCCGCCAAAGCCGGTGAGTCGGGCACCGCGCGGGGGCCGAGCCTTACCTCGGCACCCTGAGGCGTGCTTCGGCAATGACCGCGCCCCCCGGGTCGATCGCCCGGACCCAGTAGGCTCCCGCCGGAAGCATCAGCTTGGTCGACCGCGACGCCTCGTCCAATAGGACCTGATCGACGGGAATGGCCTCGGCGGGTTCGCCGACCCGAAACGCCTGCGCCAGGCGGAGGCCGTTCCCGGCGCGGAGCGCCGGCGGAATGTCTACCGGTCGCCGCCCCAGCACGGTGCGGAGCCAGTCGGGGCGACCGTCGACGGTATGCTGTCTCGGCCAGAACACGTACGCATCGAACGACTCGTCGCCCAGGGTGCGTCCGGTCGCGGCGTGGACGAACACCGTCGGCCGCGTGATCAGGCCTCGGGCGGTGGCGAAGCGATACTGGGGATCCTCCTCTTCCGGGGTCAGTCGCTCGCCCATGCGCACGGCAAAGATGGTGAACGGGTCGATCCCGGTGAGGCGCTTGAGCACCGACGCCATCGGGGTCCAGCCGTCCGGGGCGGTGACTTCGCTGGCATGGCCGCGGCCGGCCAGCACCAGCACCCTGGCCCGCGGGTCGCGGGCAAAGATCCGGGCCTGGAGATTCTCCGCCTGCCTGCGGTCCCGGAAGCTCTGGTCGCCGCTCGGCGCGTGAGCGGTCTCTTCGTAGGCGATCAGCCGATATCCGAGGTCGCGCGCCACCCGCACCGCGCTCGCATAGACCGGATCGCGCAGGTAGAAACCGGACGAGAAGGTCGGGAAGCGGAAGCCCGGCAGCATCATGGAATCGCTGAAGGTTTCCGCCGCCAGGTAGCGATACCCCAGCTTCCAGAGGCTGCGCAGCATGGGCTCGTAGAGCGAGCGGGTCTGGGGCAGATGGTGCTCCTCTCCCCAGATCACGATTTGGGTTCTGCGGGCGGCCCGCTCGATGACGCCGAGCGCATGCCGGGCGGCGTACCCGCCGGGGATCGGCATCTCGCCAGGCGGAAAGGTGCGCCGGAGCTGCTCCACGGTGCTCATCGCGCGCAGGCCGGCATCCGGAATCCCGAGGAACTCCTCGGCCATCAGGCGCACCTGGGGGTAGATATCGGCGAACTGCGGTGACGCGCGATACTGGGATTCCCGCTCGACCAGGGCGGTGTACGCCGCCAGCGGGTTCCCCTTCCGGGCCTGCTCGATCTCGATCAGGGTGGGAACCGGCAGCGTTTGGGCTTCGACCACCGGCCCGATGAAGAGCGAGGCAAGCACGGCCACTCCAGGCAGGATGCCGTGGTCTCGGCAACCTGGTACCTGGAAGGGCGACGGGTGTGAGACGGGCCTAGACATTCCACGGCGAGAGAAACTCGAATGCCGACGCCAGGAAAAGGAGCGGGACGGTGACGGCAAACACGTAGCCGAGATCGGCCAGGCTCTGG
>JBGPLG010000042.1:0-34757 GCA_041486305.1 Gemmatimonadota bacterium | reverse complement strand
GGTCAGGCAGGGCAGCGAGGAATGACGATTGTGAGGGAAGGAGTCGCGCGCGGCGGACGGCGCGGCCACGGGCGAGGCTCGCGGCGGCGGCAGCTCGTCGGGAAGCGCATCTCCCTTGCCCCGGTGCTCATTGAGCAGGGGTTCCGCCGCGGCCGCCGGGCGCACCGGCGCGACCGCCTTGCGGTTGACCGCATTGGTGTCGAAGGGCATCGGCGGCTTGAACAGGCCGCGCTTCCGAACCGAGGCGTGACACCCGACGCAGTCGGCGGCGTCCACCGAGGCCTGGTGCGGCTGGTGGCAGGTGGTGCACGCCTCCACCACGCGCCGGTGGTTCTCCCCCTGGTGGAAGGCCGCCTTCGCCGGATCGTGGCAGGCTTTGCAGGAGCCCTTCGCGTCGGCCGGCAACACGTGCTTGTGCACGTCGTGGCAGAAGCCGCAGGATCCCTTGTGCGGGTCCTTCGCGAGGTCCAGGCCCTTGGGCCGCCCCTGCATCTGGTGGCAGCTCAGGCACTGCTCCTGGCGCGGCACCATGGCATGGACCGCTGAATCCCGGGAGGCGAGCCCGGGCAGCTCGGCCGTGAACGCGTGG
Source organism: Gemmatimonadota bacterium (assembly GCA_041486305.1). GTDB lineage: Bacteria > Gemmatimonadota > Gemmatimonadetes > Gemmatimonadales > GWC2-71-9 > JABFSM01. Next base: position 34,168 of record JBGPLG010000042.1, on the reverse strand, counting down.
CAGGTGACGCAGTTGATTTCGGGGAGCTTGGCCATGCCGGCCAGCTTCACCGGCTGCTTTTCGTGGCAGCCGCTCTGGCCGCAGGTCCGGCCCGACGGGATGAACTTGTGGACCTCGGTGCCGTGGCACTTGACGCAAGCGAGCCCGGCGAGCGCCGAGGAATCGGAGTCGAAGTGGACCTTGTGACCGGCCAGGCGCAGGACGTGTTCCCACTTTTCCTTGCCGCCCTTTTCGTGGCAGGACCGGCAGCGCTCGTTCGGCACCTTGGCGTGCAGGCCGATCTTGTCAGGACGCTGGCCCACCCAGAGCACCAGCTGGCGGCTGCTCGCGAAGATCGACTGCTGGTGGCAGTCGTGGCACTTGAGGTTTTCGTGCTTCCCGGCACCGGCCTCGAAGCGCCGGAACGGGCGCTCCATGACGTGACAGCCGGTGCAGAATCCGTTGTCGTGCTGCATGAAGTCCCAGCTCTTCATCCCGGTGGCCGCGGCCGCGGTAAGCACCACCAGCACGGCAATCGCCAGACCGATCTGGACCTGCCGGCTTCGGCTGACGAGCCATCCGATGATGGCGCCGCGCCGACCCCAGAGGAACCAGAGCAGGGCCATGGCCACGATGGCGCCGACCACCGCCCCGCCGATCTGGATCCACTGGGGAACCTGGAAGAAGAACCGGAACAGGGCCGCGAGCCCGCCGGGAAGCGGCCCCCGGGAAAGGGTGTCCCGGATCGCGCCCGCGGCGGCGCCCAGGGAATCGGGTTGCGCCAGGGCAGAAACAGTATCCCCCGGGGCGCCGGTCAAGGCGCCTCGGGGGATCCAGTAGTCGAGGGTCGCGAGGAGGGCGGTCACCCCGCGAATCTACCGCTTCATGCCGGTACGTTCACGGAACAGGTTCGGCTGGCGGAGCCTGGCCTCCATGAGGCTGCGCTCCACCGCGGCCTGAACCAGCAGCGGGGGCGCCGGAAGGAAGGGATAGGCCGCCTTCAACTCGTCGATATCACCGGCCAGCAAGGCGGTCCCGAGGAACGGGTTGTGAACGCCCTTGGAGCGGTCGCCGTTCGAATAGCGCTCGGCGAACGTTGCCACGTTGAAGAAGGCGCCCATCGCCGGCGTGATCTTGGTCGCCTGCGCCGCGGTGGCCGGGAATTCGGTCGGTCGATCACGCTTGACGATCGCGAGGTACCCGCCGTCCACCGGCGCGGCGTCGAGGGCCTCGTTGTGATTGAGGTCGGTCCAGATCAGGTCGGCCAGGACCGCGATGGTGGCTCGCCGGGAGTTGAACGCGCTCTGCGCGACGGCCTCGGAGTTGTGGCACCCCGAATTGACGCAGCCCTTGAACGAGCGGGCCGCGGTGGTGTAGGCGCAGTCCTGGTTGTCGGTCGGGCCGTTGGCGTCGACGCACGGAATCGGCAGGAACCGGTGCCCGGTAGACTGGAAGACGAAGTTGCCGGAGGCCGCGTCCGTGAAGGTGTACCGCTGGATGTGGCAGCCGGCGCAGAGCTTACTGTTGGCGCTGCTGGCATGCGTCGTGGCCACCGCGATGCCTTCGATCACCACGCCGGGGGGCCGGTAGCCCGCCGTGCCGAGCAGCACGTCGCCCTGCGGCGCGTGCGGGGTGAGCCGAGTGGTCCCGGTCGCCAGCACCGCCCGGCGATCATGGCACTTCATGCAGAGATTCGCGGTCGGTTCGATCGCGGTGATCGAGAACCGCAGCTGTTTCGGGTTGTTCTTGGCGTGGGGGTCGTGGCAGACGGCGCAGGTTACCGGAAAGACCGGGGTGGAGTCCTTCTCGATGTAGTTGGTGTTCACCCCCCAGGCCGTCAGCGTCGCCTTGCCGTTGTGGCACGGAGCGCAGGAGGCGTTGGCGGCCACCGGCGCGCCCGACTCGACGACGACGCTGCCGTGCCCGCTCTTGGTCCATTCCTCGGCGAACGGAGAATGCGCCCCGCTGTGACAGGCGGCACAGGTGGCATTGCCGCTCGCCACCGAGGCGGCGGGAACCCCGGCGCCCGGCATGCCGACCCGCGCCAGCGGGAAGTTGGTCCGGCTGGGGGCCGAGACGTGCGTGGTGCCGGGACCATGACAGCTTTCGCACTGGACATCGTGATAGCCGTCGGCCTTCACGACATCCCAGCCGCGCTTCGGTGTGGCGGCTCCGTTGCCGTTGGTCGAGACGGTGTGACAGCTGTAACAAGCCGACACCGCGACGGTAGCGGGAAGCGCCGCGAGCGTCTGATAGGCGCCGGCGTGTTTGGTGTCGGCCCAGGTGGCCTGCTGCCCCGCGTGGCAGTTGCCGCAGGTGGTCTGCTTGGTCGTGACATCGTAGTATCCCAGCATTCCGCTGGCCAGGTCAGGGGCCGGGTTGAACGGCTGCCGGTCCCGGTAGACGATATCCGACTTGGTACATCCGAGCACCATGAGAGCAGCGAGGAGCGTCTTTGATAGTCTATACGGTTTCATGCCCACTCCTGAGCAGACGGGACACAGCGGTTGCCATAGCTGTCGCTCCGAACTCTAAGCAACGAGGTTCATGACCGCAAGTCTTTGTGACGCAATAGGTTACATAAAGAAATACTTCATCACATCTTCATAATGTCTTCACGAACGTAGGTCAGGATTCCCCGAAACGGCGGCGGAGCCGCCTTCCTCAGAGAGAAACGGGGTCGATCTTGGGTCCCAGCCGGTGCGCCCGATGCGGCGCGGTGGGGCAGGGAGCTTACTGCGCGGGGTGCGGGTCGCCGCTCACTGCGCCGCCGCCGCATCGTCCGGCCGCTCCATCCCGAGAGCGGCTTGCGGTGGTTGCAGCGGTGCTGAGCGTGGGATTTCTCGGACTGGTGCTCGGGTGGCTTGCTCTCGGTGGGCGCGGAGGCCGGTCCGTCGCGGCGACGCCCCCGACCGCCGCGGACGCCGCCGCGCCTCCGGATCTCAACACGATGTCACCCCGGGAGCGGTTCGATCGTCTCTACAACAGGGTCATGACTGCGGCCGAGCAGGCCGATACCACGACGGTCTCGCGTTTCGCGCCGATGGCGCTCCTGGCCTACCAGCAGTTGGACTCGGTGGACGCAGACGCCCGGTATCACGCCGCAATGCTCCGGCTGCACGTGCAGGGCGACACCGCCACCGCGCTCCGGCTCGCCGACACGATTCAGATGTCCAATCCTCGGCATCTTTTTGCATTCCTGATTCGGGGCACCGCCGCCAGCCTCGTCGGCAATGCCCGGCTCTTGGCCCGGGCCAACGCGGACTTCCTGGCCGCCTGGGAACAGGAAATGCAGGCCGGGCGGCCGGAGTACCGGGACCATCAGGTGATGCTGGACCAATTTCGCGCCAAGGCCCGCCCCGCCGGGTCCGGAAAAAGCCTTCCATAGTCCGTGGACTCCGGCACGCCGCTATATTTTCGGGAGGAGGGGAACCCATGAGACCAGGCACGAAGTTCTTGGCGGGCGCGCTCGTGATCGTCGGCGGCGTGGCCGGATTGATTGCGACGGGCGTCAAGGAAACCGGCGTCTATTTCCTGACGACCACTCAGCTGGTGGACCGCACCCGGACCGATCCGTCGTTTCACGATGTGGGGCTCAAGGTCGGCGCCAAGGTGGTCCCCGGGTCGGTGCATCGGGCGGCGCGCACTATCGACTTCCGGGTCACCGATGGGACCAGTGAGTTCCCGGTGACCTACACCGGCATCGTCCCGGACACCTTCACCGACGCCAGCAACATCGAGGTGATCGTGGAGGGAAAGTACGGGCGCGACGGGGTCTTCCACGCCACCGAAGTCCTGGCCAAGTGCGGTTCCCGGTACGAGGCGGCCATCCAGAACACCAAGAAGGCCTGATACCCTGACTCTTCTCGGACAATTCAGCCTCTGGCTGGCGCTCTTCACGGCGATCTGGGGAGCCGGCGTTGCCTTTGCGGGGCGCTGGCAGGATCGGCCCGATCTCACGGCCACCGTCACCCGTTCCACGTACGCGGTGTGCGCCGCATTGCTGGTCGCGGCCCTCTGCCTGTGGAAGGGACTGATCTCCCACGACTTCAATATCGAGTACGTGGCGCAGTACACCTCCCGTAACCTCCCGGCCTCCTATGTATTCGCGGCGTTCTGGGCCGGCCAGAAGGGGAGCCTGCTGTTCTGGGCCACCATCCTCTCGATCTTCGGCGCCACGGCCCAGACGGTCACCAGCCGCCGGCATGAAGGCCTCCTGCCCTACGTGGCGGGCATCACCAACGTGGTGGTGGCGTTCTTCGTGCTCACCATGCTGTTCTCCGCCAACCCCTTCGAACGGCTGGGATTCACGCCGGAAGACGGCCGCGGGCTGAATCCCCAGCTCCAGAATCCGGGGATGACGATTCATCCCCCGATGCTCTACCTGGGCTACATCAGCATCACCATTCCGTTCGCGTTCGCGGTGGCCTCGCTCCTCTCCAAGCGGCTCGATACCGGCTGGATCCACGCGATGCGAAAGTGGACCATCCTGTCGTGGCTGTTTCTCTCGGCCGGGATCACGCTGGGCATGTGGTGGGCCTATGTTGAGCTGGGATGGGGCGGTTACTGGGCCTGGGACCCGGTGGAGAACGCGAGCCTGCTGCCGTGGCTCACCATGACCGCGTTCCTCCACTCGGTGATGATCCAGGAAAAGCGGGGCATGCTCAAGCGCTGGAATGTCGGGCTGGTGGTCGCCTCGTTCCTGCTCAGCATCTTCGGGACCTTCATCACCCGAAGCGGGGTCATCGCGAGCGTGCACAGCTTCACCCAGTCGAATGTCGGCTATTTCTTCCTGGCCTTTCTGCTGGCCGCGGCCATCCTCTCCTTCACGCTGCTGTACACCCGCTGGCCGCTTCTCGAACCGGAGGCCCGGCTCGAGTCGATGGCCAGCCGCGAGGCGGCGTTCCTGTTCAACAATCTCGCGTTCGTCGGCATCGCCTTCTCGGTGCTGTGGGGAACCCTGTTCCCCATCATCTCCGAGGCGGTTCGCGGTACCAAGATCACGGTCGGTCCGCCCTTCTTCAACCGGGTCAACATTCCCCTGGGCCTCTTCCTGGTGGCCCTGACCGGCATCGGTCCGCTCATCGCGTGGCGCAAGGCCAGCGCCGAGAATCTCCGGCGCCAATTCGTGGCCCCGGTGATCACCGGGCTCGTCGTGCTGGTGGTGCTCGTCCTGGCCGGGATTCGCAATGGCTGGGCCCTCACCGCCTGGGCCCTGGCCGGCTTCGTGATCGGCACCGTGGGGCAGGAGTTCTGGCGGGGCGTGCGAGCCCGGCACCGAATGCACGGCGAGGCCGTGGTGGTCGCGCTGTCGCACCTGATATCCCGCAACCGGCGCCGCTACGGCGGCTACATCGTGCACCTCGGCATCATCACCTACATCATTGCCTTTGCCGGGAACGCCTTCAAGGTGACTCGCGAAATCACCCTTTCCACGGGTGAGAGCGCCGAGATCAGGAGCCCGTTCGGGCACGTGTACCGGCTCACTCATCTGGGCGTCTCGCAGTATCCCCAACTCAACCGGTTCGTCTCCGCCGCGTCCCTGGGAGTGAAGAAGGACGGCCGGGACGCGGGACGGATGACTTCGGAAAAGCGGCAGCACCTGGACAGCTTCGGCCGCAACACCTTCGAGCCGTCCACCGAGGTGGGGATCCGCAGCAACCTCCAGGAAGACCTGTACGTGGTATACGCCGGGTCGGTGGAGGGAACCGACCGGGCTACCTATGCGATCACCATCAATCCGCTGGTGATGTGGGTCTGGATCGGGGCGGGGATCCTGATCACCGGCGGTCTGATCACCATGTGGCCGGGCGGTCCGGTGGTCTCGTCCCGGCGGCGCAGCGATATCCAGGCCGGCTACCAGGCGCCCCTCGCCGGGGTGGGGACGGGCGGGTGAGGCGTCGCGAGCTGCTAGGACGGTTTGGACTCGGTGCGGCGGCTCTCACGCTCGGCGCGCGGCGCGGCAGCGGCCAGACTTCGGCGCCGGACACGGCCAGGGCGGATCCGCTCTACCGGCCGGACCTGGTGCAGCAGCGCGGCGCCGCCACTGCCTCGGACAACGACCCGGTGGTGAAGGACCTGGAGCACCGCCTCAAGTGCACCTGCGGCTGCAACCTCGATATCTACACCTGCCGTACCACCGACTTCACCTGCACCTATTCCCCGGCGCTCCACAAGGAAGTCCTGGAGCTTCGCGCGGCCGGCCAGGGGCCCGAGGACGTGGTGACGGCATTCGTCGCCAAGTATGGCGAGCAGATCCTGATGGCTCCGCCGCCGCGCGGGTTCAACCTGGCGGGTTACCTGGTGCCCGGCACCCTGGTGGCACTGGCGGGCTCGGCGTTGGCCCTGGTGCTGATTCGGAGGGGACGGCGCATGACGGCCGTGGCCGAGGTGGCGCCGCCTAGTGGCGTCGCGGCGCAGCCGGGTGAGCCGAGTCCCGAAGACCGCGAGCGGCTCCGCCAGGCCCTGAGCCGAGTCCAGGACTGATGGTCCTCGAAGTGGTTGGGGCGCTCCTGATCGGCGCTCTGGTTCTGTGGATGGTGTTCGCTCCGATGCTCTCGCGGGGCACGGAGCTCCGAATGCCGCCGGAACCGGTGGCCGACGAGGAAACCCGGAGCGGCATCGCGCTGCTGGCCCTCAAGGAAATCGAGTTCGACCGGGCCACCGGCAAGCTTTCCGATGGCGACTACGAGATGCTCAAGGAGCGCTACGGCAAGGAGGCGCTCTCCGCCCTCGATCAGGACCGGATCGAGTCGAGGAGGGAGGCCCCCGCGGGCGATCCGGAGGCGATGGTCGCGGCTCGGCTCCACCAGCTCCAGAATGCCCAGCGCACCGGCGTGCCGGCGCCGGCGGCGTGCCCGGCGTGCGGCTCGCGTCCGGAGTCGGACGCGTTGTTCTGCTCCTCCTGTGGCCGATCGCTCAGTCCGGCCTTCTGTATTTCCTGCGGCTCAGCGCTCGACAAGGACAGCCTCTTCTGCTCGGGCTGCGGGAGTCGAGTGGCGGCGTAGCCCACCACTCTACTCCGCTCCCCCCTCCCCGGTCACAGCCTGATGCTCAGTCCGGCCTGCAAGGTCCGCCGCCAGGTACTCCGCAACCGGAATCCTTCGGGCAGGTCTTCCACCTGAAACGGCGAGCCTGCCATGAATCCCAGCTCTCCGTTGATGCTCGCGAAAACGGAACCGGACAGCGCGAACTCGAGCTCGAGGCCCGCCTGGGGGCCCAGCAGCTTTCGGGTCGGGGTTCCCGGCGCCGACCAGTGCTCCAACGTCAGGCCGAGCGACGAACGGAGTGACGGGCCGCCCCGGAGCCTGGCGATGCGAGTGCCGGCGGAGGCCGTGAAACTCGCGAGGTGGAAGGCGTTTTCCACCACGATGAGCACCCCGGCGCCGTTGCCCTCCGCGGCATCGGGTTGCCCGCGGAAGCCCAGGCCCGGCTGGCCGTACTTCGCGGACAGCCCGAGTCGCAGCCGCTCGCGTCCCCACGTGGCGCCCACCCCGAGCATGGTGGGCCGGTAGGGACGGAACACAAGGTTGCCCCCCGACTCGCCGGTGCTGACGGCCGCCCCGTTGAAGGTCGAGGTGCCGATGGTGACCGACACCCTCCATGCGCCATCGCGCTTGGGCGTGATGGCCTGGGCCCCGGCGGCGGCAACCACAAGGTGGCCCAGCAGCAGCGATCCGAGCACTGCTCTCATGCGGCACTCTCCCTAGTGCATTTCGAGCCGGATGGCTCCGTTGGTGATGGTATTCTCTCCCTTGACGATCCAGTTCGCGTTCGGGAAGTACTCCCCGGCCACCACATCCTCGATGGCATTGCCCACGACATCGTCCTGGGTGGTGATGACCGACCAGACTCTCTTGAGCAGCTGAAATAGCGACTGCGCCTTCTTGAACGACTTGACCGAGAGCAGCGTGGTGTCTTTGCCGCCGGTCAGGTCTCCGTAGGTCGTCGCGATCTGCTGGAACATCCGGGCGACGCGGCCCGAGTCGGTCTTGATGGTACACGGCCCGTCGTCGTCTTCCACCACGAAGATCCGCACCGCCTGCCCGGGGTGCTGCGACTTGTAGGTGTCGAGTTGAGTCTGGCTGAACAGCAGCACCGACCCGCTCCACTCCTTGTCGTTCTGGTCGAACTGGTAGGGCGCCCCGGCCTTTTCTCCGGCGCACTGATAACTCTTCATGGCGCTCGAGGTCCCTTCCTGTCCGAGAATGTGGACCTCAAATTCGGGGTCTCCCTTCAACCAACCCTCAAATGTCTCGTTGTACTTCGCGTAAGTCATATACAATCCGGGACTTACGAGTGACGCCCCTCCACCCCCTCCTCCGTTTCCGCCCCCGGCCGGCCCTCCTCCGGTGAAGCCGCCCCCATCGTCGCAGGTCATGCACCCGTCGAAATAGGGAAGCGCCCCCTCCTGGAACCCCGATTCGGCCCGGCCCAGCGCGATGACCGGAGTGCTCGGTGGCCGGCCGGCATCGAGCAGGTATCGACGGCCCCGCGGATCGAATGCAACCGGCCGGTCGCCATCGCGCTCCGCGGTCGCGACCAGTACCTCCGCATCACCCTCCCACCGCCTCCGGTGCTCCGGTACCGGCAAGTAGATCTCGATCGAGGGGGATTCGTTCAGGTCCGCGTCCACCCCGGACTGCGGCTCCGCCGAGAGCGAAGCCAGCCGATGCCGCAAGGATCCGAGGTTTCCATCCAGGAACCGCTGCAGGTGCACCTTGCCCTCGCGCTCGGTGCTGCTCCGAAGCGAGCGAGCCACCATGGCGCGGAAGTCGTCGTCCCGGAGGGCGACGGCCAGCCGGCGCGCCATCCGTTCGTTGCGAGCCTGCTGCGCCGAGGGCCCCACGAAGTGGTCCGCCGGGGAAGCCTGGCTGGGCTCGGACGGTGTGGTCCGGTCGGCACAGGCGGCGGTGACGAGCAGCGCGGCCGCCAGGGCCGCGCGACGGATAATTGGAGACATGGATTCCCTCCTTGGGCGTGAGGCCGTCCGGTGCCGGAATGGTCCGGTGGTGGCGCCGCCAAGGTGGGGCGAGTGTGTCGTCGGATTGGGACCGGCATCACGCGCACCGGTACCCAAAACGGAGGGCCGACGCTAAACCTCTATTGCGGCCAGTCGCTTGAGGGCCAGCTGAAGCGGAATCACGATCGCGAACGCGCAGATGAGCACCACCCCGATCATCGAGAAGATCAGGGACGCCGGAGGCGAGGCGGACTCACCGAGCTGCCAGTTGCGCAGCTGCTGCGCCACCGGCCACGACTCGACCATGATGATGACCGTGAGCAGGCTTACCGCGGACATCATGAAGACCAATCCGCCGAAACTGGTCGGGATCTGGGCCGCGTTCTCGGTGTCGAATTGCGGGTAGAGCACCCCCATGCCGAGGGCCAGCGCACCGACCGCGAGGGTATAACAGACGGTGGTGATCATGCTGAGGGCCATCATGAACGGCGGCGCCTGGAGGATCCGGTTGGTCACGATGCCGATGGCCAGGGCCAGCACCAGGAGCGGCAGGGTGCCGACCCAGTACTTGCTCCAGAGCATCGCCCGGAGGTCCAGCGGACTCGAGCGCAGCAGCCACAGCTGGCGCCCTTCCAGCGAGATCGAGGGGAAGATGAACCGCGCCGCAATCGCCGAGAGCACGAACCCGGCCAGCCCCTGGTTGAGGAACACCACCAGGGTGATCAGCACGAAGGGCACCTTCTCTCCGGTGTACAGGGGAAGGGATCGGATGTTGAAGATGTACACCAGGAGGAGGACCGCCAGCAGGATCAGCTGGCTCCACTGGGTGGCGTCGCGAAAGAAGACCCGCAGATCCTTCAGCACGAATTCCCGTTTGGTGACGCTCAGCCAGAAGAGCGCCTTCGATCCCACCTGCTGCCAGCCGGCGCGGCTGGTGCCCGAGTTGGCGCCTTCCTGGGACTTGGTGAACCCCGCCATGTAGAGCCGGCGGTGCAGGGACGCACCGATCACGATGAAGGCGCCGGCGGTGGTCCACAGCAGGATGATGGGGAGCGGGTCGCCGATGCGGAGCAACCAGTTCATCAGGGCGCTGGAGGCCCACTCACTCGGGAGCAGCGGATGACTGGGGGCCCGGAGCAGCGCGATGAACTGCATCAGGTTCTGGTAGCCCTCCGGCCGGGCCAGCTGCTCCGGCCGCAGCAGTCGAAGAAACAGGACCAGGGCTCCGCCCGAGGCGAGCGCCAGGAGGCTCAGCAGGTCGCGGGCGCGGCGGGCGGGGAAGACGTTGACCAGGACGAGCGTGAGCACGGAGCCGATGACGGTCGGCAGCAGGAAGAACGGCAGCAGCACCGCCAGGGCCACCAGCGGGAACAGCGGCCCGCCGTCGAAGACGATGCCGTAGGCGGTGAGAAACGGCACCACCATGAGCACCACCATCCACGACGAATGCACCATCGTTTCGCCCAGCTTCGCGAGGTACAGCCAGACCCAGTCCACCGGCGCCGCGACCAGCATGTCGAGATCCTTCGCCAGGAAAAAGGTCGACAGCGCGGTAACGAGGTTGGAGAGCAGCAGGATGGCCGTAAAGGCGAGCAGCGCGACCGCCAGCATCTTGCCCGCCATCAGCGGGCCGATCTCTTCCACTCCCTTGATGTAGTGGAGAATTCGGTAGGACACCCCGAAGAGCGCGGCCCAGAAACCGCCGCCCAGCGCCAGCAGCAGCAGCGCCCGGGCACCCCGTCCGGGGCGCCGCTGGGTGACCCGGGCGCGAAAGCTCTGCCATTTCGGATTGAGAATGGCGAGCACGCCGGGAGATTGCCGGATCGCCTCAGCGTTGGAAGAGATCGCTGAGCTCATGTTCGGACAAGCCGCCGGTCAGCTTGAGGAAGAGCTCTTCGAGGGTCGCGTCGCCGGAGGACGTCTGGGAGCGCAGCTCGTCCATGGTCCCCGAGGCCGCCACCCGCCCACCCTGCACGATCGCGATCCGGTCACACATCGCCTCGGCGATCTCCAGCGTGTGCGTGCTCATGAGGACGGTGCCGCCCCGGGTCACGAATTCCCGCAGCAGGTCCTTGAGCAGCCGGGCGCTCTTGGGATCGAGCCCCACCATCGGCTCGTCCACCACGATGACTTCGGGACGGTGCACCAGCGCGCTCGAAATGATCAGCTTCTGCCGCATCCCGTGGCTGTACGATTCGGTCAGCTCGTCTTTCCACGGGGCCAGCTCGAACAGTCCCAGCAGCTCATCGATCCGGTTCTCGATCTCGGCGCCACCCTGGCCGTACAACCCGGCGACGAAGCGGAGGAATTCCGCGCCCGTCAGCTTGTCGTAGACGAAGGGGCGATCCGGGATGAAGCCGAGCCGGTTCTTGGCCACCAGCGGATTCTGCTGGATATCGATTCCCGCGATCCTCACGGTGCCCGAGCTGGGCTGCAGGATGCCGGCGATCATCCGCATGGTCGTGGTTTTCCCGGCCCCATTGGGACCGAGAAGGCCGTACAGCTCGCCTTTCGGAATCGTGAGGTCGATTCCGTCGACAGCGGTAAAGCGGCCATACCGTTTGGTGAGGTTTGACAGCTCGATCATAAGGGCTTCCCAATTGGCAAAAAACGCGCCGAGGCGGTCAAGGGAAGCAAGTCCATCGGATTGCTCCGTTCCCCCACGGCAAGCCGGACCAGCGAAGCCGAAGCGGGGAAGTGCCCGTAAGTCGGGTCTGCGGCTACCCATCCGCCGATCCAGACTTCGGTCCAGGCGTGCCCGAAGCTCCCTTTCGGCAGGACGGCCACCCCGGTCACGACCCGGGCCGGAATGCCGCTGACCCGGGCCAATGTGGCCAGGAGCCGCGCCTTGCCATCGGCGCTGCCGCGTCGGGTCAGCAGCGTTCGCCCTGCGGTGGCCGCGGGACTCTCCCCCGGGTCGAGGGCGATCTGGTGCGCCACCCACAAGGTGAGCCGCTCGGCGCTGTCCCGAGCGGAGCCGGCCCCGGCCAGGGCGCGACTCGCCACCAGGGTCATCCCGGCATCGAGCACCGGCGTGTCCCAGGACGGCCCCAGCGCGGCCCGCGCCTCGCGGACGCTTCGCTGGGCCGTGTCCGGAGGGGTGGTCCTCGATACGGTCAGCGTGTCGCCCTGGACCGACTGGCGGCCGCCGGCCAGCCCGCGAGGCAGGCCGGACACGCCTGCGCCGCTGTCGCGAGCGACGACGAAGGAGCGCGTGGCGGCCGCGGTGTCGGGGGCCGTTCCCGACGCGGTCAGCCCGATCATGCCGGGGATGGTCCGCCGCCACCGGGAGGGCTCGCCGACGCGGGTACGACGATAGTTGTTACGGACGATCTCGAACGCCGAGCGCACCAGAGTCAACCCGCCCACCGTTTCCTGGCGCAGGAGGGCCCCGGTCTCGTCGACCCAGGAAACGGTCGGTGCGCCCCCCGCGTCGTGTTCCAGCCGCCAGGCACGAAGCGTGTCGCTGGTGGCGGGGATCCACTCCCCGCCGGCCGAGTCCCACACCGCGCTGTCGGGCACGACGAAGGTGGATTCGGCCGTCACCTTGACGATGATCGGCCGGGTGCCGGCGCTCCCGAGGTCGAGCAGAGGGGCCACGAACCGGCCGCCGGTATGGAGCTGGCCGCCGAAGGCCGCACGATAGGAGAGCATCACCGGCAGCATGGCGTCGGTCGGCACCCGGATGCGGAGCCCGGCCGGGGCGCCGTTGGGGCCCTCGCTGTTGGCGAGGGACAGGATTGAATCGGCGCCGAGGTCCCCTTCGAGCCTCTCCCGTTCCCCCACGCCGTACACCGTCCGGGTGAAGTGCCGCAGACGGAGCGAACGGCTGAGGGCATACTCGGATCCGCGGGCCAGCTGCCCGGTGCTGTCGCCCGACGGCAGATCGAGCACCATCAGCTCGCTGAGCGTGACCCCGTCCACCACGGTGTCCACCGAGAGGTTGAGCTGGCCGATCTGCCGGGCGCCGGCGTATACCGCGTAATACTGCGCTCCGGGCGCGAGCCGCCGGGTCCGGACCGCGGTATCGGCCGAGTCGCCATGGGAGAACTGCCGTCGCGCCAGCCAGGCCAGTGCCACCGCCCAGCCCAGCAGCACGAGGCGACCGATATTCCGGCGGCTCAATCCGATTTCCATCAGCGGATTCCGGCCTCGCGCGCCTTCTTATGCATCGCCATCGCCAGGTCGGTCTTGCCGAGACGATCCAGCACGCGTCCCATCAGCTTGTAGGTCCGGGGGTGGTCGGGCGCGAGCGCCGCGGCCCGTTCCAGCGCGGCGAGTGCGCCGGGAAGATCGCCCTGCGCCTCGAGGGCCTCTCCGAGGTAATAGGTGGCGTCGGGATCGTCCGAAGCGTGACGCAGCGATTCGCGCAGCGCGCTCCCGGCCTCGGCGCCGAGTCCCCGGCGCAGCAGAGTCAAGCCGAGGTGGAAGTGGGCCGGCGCATGCGCGGGGTCGTGCCGGATCGCGTCGCGGAGGTCATGCTCGGCCTCGGCGGTGCGGCCCCGGCGGGCCAGGATGGCGCCGCGGCGCACCAGCACCGGAACCGGTTCCGTGGCGTGGGCCAGCGCGACCGAGAGCTCGTCGAGGGCGGCCTCGGGGTCTCCCCCTTCGTCGAGCAGCTCGGCCAGCAGGGTCCGCACCACCGCATCGTTCGGGGCCTCGCCGAGGTACCCCCGGAGCAGCAGCAATGCGTCGAGGCGACGGCCCGACGCATCGAGCTCGCGGGCTCGGCGCGGGACCCGGGTGCTCTCGGGTTCCTCGTCGTTCGGGTGACCGGGCAGGGAGTGGCCGGGGATGTCCGTGCCCAGCGGGCGAAGCCAGGGGAGCTCGTCGACCACCGGGGCGATCGGGTCGCCCTCGAGGTCGATCCGGTCGAAACCTTCCAGCGCGGCCTCGTCGGGCTCGGGTGAGCGGGAGTTGCGGAGGCGGCGCATGGCAGGAAGGTAAGAGGTGGGCCGTGAGAAGCGAGAGGCACGCGCCGGCCGCAACCGGGACCAGTTGAATGCGATCCTGCTTCCCGGTATTTTTGGCTTCTTATGCCCCAGGAATTCTTAAGGGTTCGCGGCGCGCGGGAGCACAACCTCAAGAACATCTCCGTCGCGTTGCCACGCAACGCCCTGACCGTCATCACCGGACTCTCGGGTTCCGGCAAGTCCTCGCTCGCGTTTGACACGATCTACGCCGAAGGCCAGCGCCGCTACGTCGAATCGCTGTCGGCGTACGCCCGCCAGTTCCTCGGGCTCATGGAAAAGCCCGACGTGGACGGCATCGAGGGCCTTTCGCCCGCCATTTCCATCGAGCAGAAATCCACCGGGCACAATCCCCGGTCGACCGTCGGTACGGTCACCGAGATCTACGACTACATGCGGCTGCTCTGGGCCCGCGCCGGGGTGCCCCACTGTCCCAACGACGGCAGTCCGGTCACGCGCCAGAGCGCGGCCCAGATCACCGACACCATCATGGGCTGGCCCGAGGGCACCCGGATCGAGATCCTGGGCCCGCTGGTGCGGGGCCGGAAGGGCGAATTCCGCGAGGTCTTCGAGGATCTCCGCAAGCGCGGCTTCGTGCGGGTCCAGGTGGACGGAGAAACCTACGACCTCGGCTCGGTGCCGGCGCTGCACCGGCGCCACAACCACGACCTGGCCGTGGTGGTGGACCGACTGGTGGTGCGGCCCGAGGACCGCAGCCGGTTGAACGACTCGGTGGAGACGGCGCTCAAGGTGGCGGACGGGGTCGTCGAGGTACGGCGCCACGACGGGAAGGCGGAGGGACGCACCATTCTCTTCTCCGAGCGGTTCGCCTGCCCGCAGTGCGGGCTCTCGCTGCCCGAGCTTGAGCCGCGCCAGTTTTCGTTCAACTCCCCATTCGGGGTCTGCAACGAGTGCCACGGCCTGGGCACCCGGCGGGAGGTAAACGCCGATCTGATCCTGGGCGATCCCAGCATCTCGATTCTCGAGGGCGTGGTGCTGCCCTGGGGCGAGCCGTCCGGGTACCTGCGCAAGGCGGTGCTCCCGGCGCTCGCCAAGACGTTCAAGTTCGACCTGAACGCCCCCTGGAGCGCCCTGCCGGCCCCGGCCAGGGACATCCTGCTGAACGGCGCCGCAGGCAAGCTGTTCAAGTTCGGCGGCGACGGGGCCCGGGGCCGCGCGGAGTACGAGACCGAGTGGGAAGGCATCCTCAAGAACGTCCAGCGACGCTACCACGAATCCAGCAGCGACGCGGTGCGGTCCCAGCTCGAGGAATTCCTGGTCGAAGTGCCCTGCCGCGCCTGCAACGGGCGCCGCCTCAAGCCCGAGAGCCTTTCGGTGCTGCTGGCCGGCCGCAACATCGGCGACGTGGTGGACCTGCCGGTGGACGACGCGGTGGCGTTCTTCGACGGGATCCCGATCGGCCGGGGCCTGGCGGGTGGCGTGGATCCCGAAATCGCCGGGCCGATCCTCAAGGAAATCCGCGACCGGCTGGTCTTCCTGCGCGACGTCGGCCTCGAATACCTCACGCTGGGGCGGAGCGCCGGCACCCTCTCGGGGGGCGAGTCGCAGCGGATTCGCCTGGCTACCCAGATCGGGTCGCGCCTGGTCGGGGTGCTCTACGTGCTGGACGAGCCGAGCATCGGCCTGCACCAGCGCGACAACGCCCGGCTCCTCCGGACCCTCCACGAGCTGCGCGACCTCGGCAACACCGTGATCGTGGTGGAGCACGACGAGGACACCATCCGCGCCGCCGACCATGTCATCGACCTCGGCCCCCGCGCCGGGAACCAGGGCGGGCACGTCGTGGCCGAAGGCACCGTGGGAGAGATCCTGGCGCACCCCGATTCGCTGACGGCCCGATACCTCCGCGGCGAGCTCCGGATTCCGGTGCCCCGCGGCCGGCGGGCCCGGGATCCCAAACGCAGCCTCCGGGTGGTCGGAGCCCGGGCCAACAACCTTCGCAACCTGACCATCGAGGTCCCGCTCAAGCTGTTCGTCGCGGTGACCGGGGTCTCCGGATCGGGCAAGTCCTCGCTGGTGACCGATCTGCTCTATGCCACGCTGGCGCGGCATTTCTACCGCGCCCGGGTGGTGCCGGGGGCGCACGATCGCCTCGAGGGAATCGAGCACATCGACAAGGTCATCGACATCGACCAGAGTCCCATTGGCCGGACCCCGCGCTCCAACCCGGCCACCTACACCGGGCTCTTCACGCCGATCCGCGAGCTCTTCGCCCAGCTGCCCGAGGCCAAGATGCGAGGCTACGGCCCGGGCCGGTTCTCCTTCAACGTGAAGGGGGGCCGTTGCGAGGCGTGCGAGGGAGACGGGCTGGTCAAGATCGAGATGCATTTCCTGCCCGACGTGTACGTGCCCTGCGAGGTCTGCAAGGGCCGGCGCTACAACCGGGAGACCATGGAGGTGCGCTACAAGGGACGCAGCATCGCGGACGTGCTGGAGCTGACGGTGGCCGATTCCCTCGAGTTTTTCAGCGCCCAGACCCGGATCCGCGAGAAGCTGGAGCTGCTGAATGACGTCGGGCTGGGCTATCTGCACCTGGGGCAGTCGGCCACGACCCTCTCGGGCGGCGAGGCCCAGCGGGTCAAGCTCGCCACCGAGCTGGCCAAGCGCGATACCGGCCGGACCCTGTACATCCTGGACGAGCCCACCACCGGACTTCATTTCGAGGACGTGCGCCTGCTGCTCGAGGTGCTGCACCGCCTGGTGGACAAGGGCAACAGCGTCATCGTGATCGAGCACAATCTCGACGTGATCAAGACCGCGGACTGGGTCATCGACCTGGGGCCCGAAGGCGGCGCCAAGGGCGGCAGGGTGGTGGCGCAGGGGACTCCCGAGGACGTGGCGCGGGCCAAGGGCAGCCATACCGCGGAATTCCTGGCCCGGGCGCTGGCGGCGGGACGACCGGCGTAGCACCATCGGCAAGGCGGCCGCCGCACGAGTATGTTTTTCCCGAGAACGATTCCCCCTCCCGCTCAAGACCGGTCATGTCACGCCCATCCCTGGCGCTCCTCCCGCTGCTTCTCCTGGCCACTCCGCTCCCGGCCCGGCAAATCGATCCCGCCAAGCTCACCATCCCGCGCATTTTTTCGGGGACGGACTTCCAGGCCGACCGCTTCGGCCCGGCCCGATGGCTTGGAGACGGAGCGGCCTATACCACGCTGGAGCCGGCGGTGGGCACCCCGGGATCGGACATCGTCAAGTACGACACCGAGAGCGGGCGCCGGGAGGTGCTCGTCTCCGCGAGCCAGCTCACGCCGGCAGGCGCGCGCGCCCCGCTCTCGATCGACGACTATGCCTGGTCGCCCGACCAGCGGCGACTCCTGGTGTTCACCAACACGAAGCCGGTCTGGCGGCTCAATACCCGGGGCGACTACTGGGTCCTGGACCGGACCTCGGGAAGGCTGACCCGGCTGGGCGGCACCGCGAGGCCGTCCACCCTCCTGTACGCCAAGTTCGATCCCACCGGCACCAGAGTCGGCTACGTCCGCGAGAACGACCTCTACGTCGAAGACCTGTCGGGTGGCAGGATCACGCGGCTCACCGGCGACGGGAGCCGCACCGTGATCAACGGCAACTTCGACTGGGTGTACGAGGAGGAGCTCGGCCTGCTCGACGGATGGCGCTGGAGCCCGGATGGAACCCGCATCGCCTACTGGCAGCTCACGGCCGACCGGGTGCGGGACTTCATGCTCTACCGCACCACCGACTCGCTCTACTCCTCGATGGTGCCGGTCCAGTATCCCAAGGCGGGAGAGGAGAACTCGGCGGCGCGAATCGGGATCGTGAGCGCGGCGGGAGGTCCCACCCGCTGGCTCGCCTTCACGGGCGATCCCCGCAACCACTACCTGGCGCGGATGGACTGGGCCGCCTCCAGCGCCGAGGTGCTGGTGGAGCGGCTCAACCGGCTTCAGAACACCAACCAGCTGGTCCTGGGGGACGCCCGCACCGGCGCGGTGCGCCCGATCCTCACCGAACGCGATTCGGCCTGGGTCGAAGTGGTCGATCGACCGGTGTGGCTGGACGGGGGCCGGCAGCTCACCTGGACCAGCGAGCGCGACGGCTGGAACAAGGTCTACGTCGTTTCCCGCGCCGGTGGCGCGCCGCGGCTGATCACGCCGGGCGAGTATGACGTGCTGGACATCGCGGGCACCGACGAACGCGCCGGCTGGCTCTACTACATCGCCGCCCCGAATGATCCGGCGCGGCGCTATCTCTGGCGCGCCCGCCTCGACGGCGGCGGAACCCCCGAGCGGGTTACTCCGCCGGGCGCACCGGGCAGCCATGGATACGACCTCGCACCCGGCGCGGGCTGGGCGTTCCACACCTTCTCAAGGTTCGGGACCCCGCCGGTGACCGATCTGGTGCGGTTGCCGGACCACAGTGTGGTGCGCACCCTGGTGGCCAACACCCGGCTCAAGGCGCAGGTCGCCGGGCTCAGCCGGGGACCCTCGGAGTTCTTCCAGATCGACATCGGCGACGGCGTCTCGCTCAACGGCTGGATGATCAAGCCGCCCGGGTTCGATGCCTCCCGGAAGTACCCTATCGTGTTCCACGTCTACGGCGGTCCCGGCTCCCAGACGGTCACCGACGCCTGGGGCGGCACCACCTATCTCTGGCACGCGCTGCTGGCCCAGCAGGGCATCATCGTCGCCAGCGTCGACAACCGGGGCACCGGCGCCCGCGGGCGCGAATGGCGCAAGATCGTCTACGGCCGCCTCGGCGTGATCGAGACCCACGACCAGGCCGCCGCCGCCGCCGCGCTCGCCAAGCAGCGGAGCTACATCGATGCGGCCCGCATGGGGATCTGGGGCTGGAGCTACGGCGGGTTCATGAGCCTGAACGGCCTGTTCCGGGCCCCCGAGGTGTACAGCACCGCCGTCGCCGTGGCGCCGGTGACCCACTGGACCTTCTACGACAACATCTACACCGAGCGGTACAACGGGCTGCCCAAGGACAACGCGGCAGGGTATGACGAGGGCTCGCCGCTCAGCTACGTCGGCCAGATGAAGGGGAAACTGCTCCTGGTCCACGGCTCCGGTGACGACAACGTGCACTATCAGAACACCGAGGCGCTGATCAATGCGCTGGTCGCCGCGAACAAGCAGTTCCGGTTCATGGAATACCCCAACCGGACCCACCGCATCACGGGCGGCAATACGTCGGTGCACCTCAGGACCATGCTGACCGACTTCCTGACCGAGACGTTGCTCGGCGGCGCGGCCCCATCGCTCACGCCCTGAGGGACGAGGGATACAATACATTTGTCATCCCCCCAGCCGCGAGGCGCTCATGACCTACGAAGCCATCGTGGAGCTGCTCGACTATGCCGGCGGCCACGACCAGGTGGTCCGAATCACCACGACCGACAACCACGAGGTGGTTGGGATTCCGACCTCGGTGGATACCGATCCCGGGGCCCTGGAGGTCTTTCTCAGGCCTCTGGGCGCCGAGGACCTGGAAATCGCAGTACGGTTGACCGAAATCCGGGCGGTGGCGATGACGGGGTAGCCGGACGTTGCGTCATGAAACATCATCGACCATAGTTCCGTACAGGGCCCTGAAGCCCCGATAGCATAAGGCTGGATTCGTGGTCCGGAGGAACATGGACAAGCAGGCGCTCGCGGTGCTGATCCCGGTGCTGGCCATCTTCTTCGGTGGACTGATCGTGCTGTCCAAGACGGCTATCGGGAGGGCACTGGCCCGCCGGATCGGAGGCGAAGAAGGCGACCCCGCCGCCCTCGACGTTGCGGTCCGGGAGCTCCGGCTGGAGGTGGATGCCCTTCGCGGTGAGCTGATGGAAACTCAGGAACGGCTGGACTTCGCCGAGCGGCAGCTTATCGCCGGAAAACGGGAGGGCTGATGCTGCTCCGAATGGTGACGCCCGAGGACTTGATCCCCCTCTTTGGCATGGCCACCGGCGTCATCTTCATCGTCGCCGCCGCCGTGGTGGTCATTCGAGTGGCGCAGAGCCAGCTCGGTCAGGCCCTGGCCCGCCGGATCAGCGGCCGCGGCGCAGCGGGCGACCAGGAGCTCCGGGAGGAAGTCATGGAGCTGCGGGAGATGGTGAGCCACCTGGAGCAGCGGCTGGCAGAGGGCGAAGAACGGATCGACTTCACCGAGCGGTTGCTGGCCCGGGGTCAGGGCGAGGCGCCCACCCATGGATGACCTGCTCAGGGTGGTGATTCTCGTGGGAGCATTGGTCGGCCTGGGGGTCGGCACCTATGCCGGCGTGACGGTGGTATCGATCCTGAGGCGCCGTTTCGAGCGGCCGGCGGCGGGGCCGGCCCCGGACGAGCTGGAGTCCATCGATGCTCGCCTGGCCCACCTCGAAGCGCTCGAAGCGCACCTGAACGAGCTCGAGGAGCGGGTCGATTTTGCCGAGCGCTTCATCGCAGGTCGGCATGAATCCGAGCGACTGCCCGCCGGGCCGCCGCTCGATCACCCATAGACGGGCCCCATGGATATCGAAGGCGTCCTGGCCATCACGTTCATTTTCGGGGGCGGTACCCTGTTCCTCCTGGCGATCAGCCCGGTGGGCAAGGCGCTCGCGGACCGGATCCGGCACGGCACCCAGCCGCTGGGCGCCGGCACCGACCCCGAAGTCCTCACCGAGCTGGAGCAGCTCCGGGCCGACGTCGGCGAGCTGCAGGAACGGGTCGACTTCACCGAGCGACTGCTGGCCCAGAAGCAGGTCGCCGGGGAACTGAAGGATGGCGGACCCGCATGACCCGCCTCGTGCAGGTCGTGCTGCCTCCGACCCCCGCACCGCCGGCGGCCGACCCGACATTCGTCATCGACCGGGTCTCCGAGATGGTGATGATGACTCTCGTCCTGGTCGGTGTCGTGGTCATTGCCGTCAAGGTGTTCGGGCCGATCGCCCGCGCCTGGGCCCGCAAGCTGGAAGGCAAGACCGGCGACCCGCAGATCCTCGCCGATCTCGACCAGATCCGCGAACAGCTCGGCGAAGTCGACTCGCTGCGCGCGCGCGTCGCCGAGCTGGAGGACCGGATCGAGTTCACCGAACGGTTGCTGGCCCAGCGCAAGGATCAGGACCTGCTTCCCCGCGGCCGGAGCTCCGGATGAATCCCAATGACGTGGCGCCCACCATCGCCGCGATCACGTTCTTCGTGAGCGCCGTGCTGATCTTTCGGGGAGCGATCGGCAAGGCCATCGCCCGGAGGATCGAGGGCAAGGCCGGGGCGGACCCGGCGCTGGCCGAGCGGATCGAGGAGCTCGAGCACCGGCTGGCCGAGTTGGAACTGGAACGGGCCCGGGTCACGGAGCTGGAGGAGCGCCTCGACTTTGCGGAGCGGCTGCTGGCCGCGCCGGTCGAGCGCGCGAAGGACGACGCGAGATGAGCTGGTTCAAGCGCAATATCGGTCTGGACTGGTTCGATCTGCTGATCCAGTTCGGGGTGACCTGCGCGGTCATGGCGTGGATCGACGTGACGCATGGACCCGAGGAACTGTTCCCGGTGGTCGTCGGCGCCTCGCTGATCGTGCTGGCCGTGCGCCGCTCGATCGCGCTGCGCTCGGTGGCCCGTACCGGCCTCACGACCGGCGAGATGGAGGCGGAACGGATCGCCGAGCTGGAGCAGCGGGTGGCGGAGCTCGAGGCGGGGCAGGCTCTCGTGGCCGACCTGGCCGAGCGGCTCGATTTTGCCGAGCGCCTGCTGGCGCAGTCCCCGCCGGGGCTCAAGGTGGTGGGACCGGGAGACCAGCGATGATGCTCCGAATGGGCGAAGCCGGCGAATTTGCCATGTGGCTGGCTGTCGGGTTCGGCTTCCTCGGCATCTTCTTCGGGCCGATCGGCGCGGCGTTGGGACGCCGGATCGCAGGCTCCAAGACCAGGGACCAGCCCAGCGGCCTCACCACCGGTGAGATGACCGCTGAGCGGGTCGCGGCGATGGAAGACCGGATCCTGGAGCTCGAAAGCGAGCGCGGCCAGCTCGAAGAGCGCCTCGATTTCGCCGAACGGATGCTGTCTCAGGGACCGGTCGAGCCGCGGTTGCCGGTTCCGGGCAAGGAAGCGTAGGGCGGGCCTCCGCGTTTGGCGCCTGGGTCAGTCGGGTAGGTAGATTTCACGGGCCGGCGGCATCAACCTTGCCGGCCAGGAGATGGGAACAGCGATGCTGACGCGCGACGACATCCAATCGTTTCTGGACCGGGTCGAGGGCGGCACGGTCGAGGTGACCGAGCTCGAGCCGGGATTGTGGCGGGCCCGGACCCAGACCGGCGCGGAATTCATCGTCAACTACGCGCCGCCGGTGGTGATCCTCCGGGTGCGCGTGATGGAGTCGCCGGCCGACGAAGGCAAGCGGGGCAAGCTCTACCGCCTCCTGCTCGAGCTGAACGCCCGCGATCTGGTGCACGGCTCCTACGGGCTCGAGGGTGACCACATCGTGCTCACCGACGCCCTCGAGCTGGCTGATCTGGACTTCTTGGAGTTCGAGGCGAGCTGGGATTCGCTGACCCTCGCCCTGGCCTCCCATTTGAGCGCGCTCGCGCCGTATCGCGAAAGGTAAGAGCTGATGGGGATCTTCGATCGCTTCTCGACGATGCTCAGGTCGAACATCAATGACCTGATCTCACGGGCCGAAAACCCGGAGAAGATGCTGAACCAGCTGATCCTGGACATGAAGTCCAACCTGGCCAAGGCCAAGCAGGAAGCGGCCGCCGCCATCGCGGACGAGAAGAAGCTCCAGGCCGACGCCGAGGCCCTGAAGAAGCAGGCGGAGGACTGGGAGCGGCGCGCCATGCTCGCCGTGCAGGAGGGCCGGGACGACCTCGCCACCCAGGCCCTGCATCGCTACAACGAGGCGCTCCAGGGGGCCCAGCAGCTCCATGAGACCTGGGTCAAGCACAAGGCCGATACCGAGAGCCTGAAGGGGCAGCTCCGCCAGCTCAACGACAAGATCGAAGAGGCCAAGCGGAAGAAGAACATCCTGGTGGCGCGCGCCAAGCGGGCCGAGGCGCAGCAGCGGATCCAGGAGACCATGTCCGGGATGAACGACAAGAGCGCCTTCGAGTCGTTCGACCGGATGGCCGAAAAAATCGAGGCCATCGAACGGAAGGCGCTTGCCGCCGCGGAGATCCAGCAGGAGTTCCAGTCCGACGACCTGATGGATCAGTTCAAGAAGCTGGAATACAAGGGCACCGCCGATCAGCAGCTCCTGGACCTGAAGGCCAAGATGGGCATGCTTGGCCCGGCCAAGGATACCAAGGCGCTGGGGGCCGGGGGCAAGAAGGGCGAGCCGGTGCATGACGCCGAGCTGCTGGAAAACGACGATACGAAACCCTGAACCCGGCCGCTGGGCCGGCGGGAATGGGCGTCGGGCGGCGCGATCTCACCGGATCGCGCCGCTCTGTTATGTTCCCCGTTCCCGTTTGTCCATACCGGGTCCCGATTCCCTAACCGTAAGCCCTGGCGGATGGCCCTCAAACCGACCTTCCTGATCCTCGCCGACGGCGACTTTTCCCCGATGACCTCCAAGACCGCCAACTCGGTCATCCGGTTTCTCCCGGACCGCGTGGTGGCCGTGGTGGACCGGGTCAATGCCGGAAGGACGGTGCAACAGGTCCTTGGATTCGGCGGGCCTATCCCCATCGTCGGCTCGATGGCGGAAGGGCTCGGGCGGAAGCCCGGGGCCGTTCTCATCGGTATCGCGCCCGCGGGCGGGCGGCTGCCCGAGGAATGGCGCGGTTGGCTGGCCGAGGCGCTCGACGCCGGCTGTGATCTCTGGAGCGGGCTGCACACCTTCCTCTCCGACGATCCCGTGCTGGCCGCGAAGGCCAAGGAGAAAGGACGCACGATTCTCGACGTGCGGCGGCCCCCTCCCAACCTCCCGGTCGCGATGGGCATGGCCCGCCTGGTCGAGCCGTACGTGGTGTTGACCGTGGGGACCGACTGCAACGTCGGCAAGATGACGGCCCAGCTCCAGCTGGTGCGGGGGCTCGAGCAGCGTGGGCTCCGCACTCGGTTCGCGGCCACCGGGCAGACCGGCATATTCATCGAAGGCTGGGGCACCGCGGTGGATGCGGTCGTCGCCGATTTCATTGCCGGGGCTGCCGAGGAGCTGGTGCTGACCGCGGCGAAGGGCGCCGACATCGTGCTGGTGGAAGGGCAGGGCAGCATCAACCACCCGGGGTACTCGGGGGTCACCCTCGGCCTGCTGCACGGAAGCTGTCCCGATGCCTTGATCCTCTGCCACCAGGCCAGCCGCGAGTTCATCGGGGAGTACCGGGGCGAGCCATGGCTCCGCATTCCGCCCCTCGCCGACTATGTGAAGATGTACGAGCAGATCGGCTCCGCAGTGTACCCCACCAGGGTGATCGCGGTGTCCATGAACACGTATGATCTCACCGATGCCGAGGCCTGCGAAGCCTGCGTCGAGGCAACCCGCAACACCGGGCTTCCCTGTACCGATCCGGTGCGATTCGACCCCGCCCCCCTCCTCGACGCGATCGGACAGGGACGCGAGTCCTACCTAGAGCAGCGTCGATCGCAATGAGCGACCTCGACACCGCGCTCCGCCTCTCGATCGCCGGACTCATCGGCCTGGCGGTCGGGGTGGAGCGTGAGTGGTCGGGGCACGCGTCCGGTCCCAACGCCCGGTTCGCGGGCGTGCGCACCTTCTTTCTGATCGGCGCCCTCGGCGGCATCGCCGGGTGGTTGCTCGAAGTCGCCGACCCGGCCGTCGCCGGCGCGCTGCTGCTGTCGGCCGGGGCATTGGTGGTGGCCGCCTACCTGGCAGCCTCCCGTCGAGGCGGCGAGACGATCGAGGGCACGACCGAAGCGGCTGCGCTCCTGGTGCTCGGGATCGGGGTCCTGGCGGGGATGGATCACCTGGCCGTCGCCAGCGGGGCCGCCGCGGTCGTCGTGCTGGTGCTGCGCGAGAAGACCATCATCCACGCCTTTCTCAGGCGCATCGGCGAAGCGGAGATGCGCGCCGCGCTGCAGTTCGCGGTGCTGGCCCTGGTGGTCCTGCCGCTGCTGCCCGAGGGCCCGATCGGCCCGTTCGGTGGCATCAAGCCGCGCGCGCTGTGGACCGTCGTATTGATATTCTCCGGGCTCAACTTCGCCGGCTATCTGGCCCGCCGGGCTCTGGGTGATTCCCGCGGATACCCGATCATGGGTGCCCTGGGCGGTCTGCTGTCGTCCACCGCGGTCACCCTCAACTTCGCCCGTTGCAGCCGTCAGCAGCCGGGCAGCTCCGATGCGCTGTCGGCCGGCGCCGTCGCCGCTTGTACCGTGCTGGTGCTTCGGATACTGCTGGTTCTCCTGGTGCTCAACAGCGCCCTGATTCCCGGTGTCGCGTTGGGCCTGGCCCCGCTGCTGGTGGCCGGGATCGTCCTGTTCCTTCTCGAGGTGCGGTCCTGGTCCGAAGTCACCGGCAAGGAGGAATCCTCGGAGAGCAAGAACCCGCTTCAGCTCCTGTCGGCGATCCAGATGGCGGTGGCCTTTCAGGTGGTGCTGAGCCTGCTCGGCCTCCTGAACGCCCGCTTCGGTGATGCGGGTGTGCTCGCCTCGGCCGGCGTGCTGGGGCTGACGGATATGGACGCCCTCACGTTCGGCATGAGCCGCCTGGCTTCCGCCCCCGACCTGGTGGACCTCGCCGCCCGCGCCATCACCCTGGGGGTCACGGTGAACTCCGCCTTCAAGAGCGGGGTTGCCCTGGTGGTCGGCTCCAAGGAATTCCGTAAGGCGGCCGTGCCGCGGCTGTTGGTTCTCACCGCCGCCGGGGGGGTCGGCTTCTGGCTGCTGGGGTGGGTCAACCTGCCGATTTGATTCGCAAGAGCTTCACTCTCTCTTCATTCGCCCCCTTGCAGGTTACCGATGCTCCCACATCGGGAACTCGCCAAAACGGAGGCGGATATGCTCACCACGGTCCTGGTTCCACTCGACGGCTCTCGGTTCGCCGAAGCCGCGCTTCCCCTCGCCATCCGGCTCGCAACCGCCGCCGGGGCACGCCTGTACTTGGCCCGGGCAAACCAGCCGGTGCCTGTGCCGGCGGGCATGGGAGAGCTGGCCGGCATGGCGTCCAACTCCGATGAAGAGGCCCGTCGTCAGGGGGCGGAATACCTGTCCGAAATCGCCGCGCGATGCGGCCAGATTGGAGGCCGGCCGGTCGAGTTCCGGCTGATCGAGGGCCCGGTGGGCGAGGCGGTCTGCGACGAGGCTGGCCGGATCGGGGCCGACCTGATCGTCATGTCCACCCACGGTCGGGGAGCCTTGGGACGGCTGGTTCTGGGCAGCGTCGCCGACCACGTCGTGCGCTGCTCGACCCGGCCGGTTCTGGTGGTTCATCCGGGGCATGACACGACCGAATCTCTGCCTCGGAACGGGGGCTCCATCCTGGTGGCGCTCGACGAATGGGAGTTTTCCGACGCCATCCTCGACCCGGTCGTCGATCTGGCCCGGAGCACCGGCGCGCCGATCACCCTCCTCACGGTGGTGGCGCCTGCGTTCGACGTCACCGAACCCACCATGCCGCACCCGGTTCCCCAGCACCCGGCAATCTTTGCCCGCCGTTCCGACCAGGCTCATGGGCGGCTCAACGCCGTCGCGGAGCGCCTTCGGAAGCAAGGGGTCTCGGTGTCGACGCGCGTCGCCGTGGGCGACAGTCCGGCGGGCGGGATTCTCAACGTGTTGGGCGAATCGCGCTTCGACATGGTGGCACTCACCACCCACGGTGCGGCGGGCGTACGCCGGCTGCTTATCGGAAGCGTGGCCGAGAAGGTCATCCGTGCCGCCACGAAGCCGGTCCTGGTACTGCATCCCTCCTGGGCGGCGGTTCCGGCGTAGAGGAACTGCTGGGGACGTTTCCCGCGGTCAGCCTCGGCCCCTGGGGAGCGTCGCGCTCCGGACAGGCCCCGCCTGCCGGGTCACGCCGAAGTCACGTCGACCGGGTATGGTGACATCGTCAACCGCCCGGGAGATGCCGTGTTCCAGGTCTGCCGTCATCCATTCAAGCCGCTCCTGCTACCCGTTGCGCTGCTCCTCGGGGCGACTCTCCCCGCATATGGCCAGGAGGGCCCACCGGCGATCCCGCAGCTTGGCCGCCTCGGCCCGACCTCCGTGGTCCGGGCCACGCTTCCGGATGGCCGGCGACTGACCGGCCGGTTCGTGGCCATGGGGGACGGCCACTTGGGAGTCCGTGCCGAATCGGGCCTGACCGATACCCTGTCCCTGGGGCTGGTCCGGACCCTGGATCTCCGCGGCCGCCACACCAAGACCGGCGCCATCATCGGCGGTTCCGCCGGACTCGCGGCGGGGCTGTTCTTCGGCTGGTTCATCGGCGCCCTCTGCGATGCGGCCGTATGCGACCGCGCGGAGCCGTTCCTGCTGACCATCCCGATCTTCGCTGGAGGCGGAACCCTGCTCGGGGCCGCCATCGGGGCGGCGGTACCGAAGTGGAAACAGATCTATCCATGAGGGGGACTGCCGCGGTTCTTGCCGCGTTGGTGCTCGCGGCTCCGAGAAGCGGCCTGGCCCAGACGTCCATCGGAGAGTTGCGGATACAGCTGGGGGCCGGGTCCGCGCTTCGCCCAGGGGGTGTCCACGCGCCCGCCGACTTTCCTCCTCCGATCGGGCGCGCGCTGGCCGGAATCTCTGCCAGCCTGAGCTTCATCCACCACGACCTCAGCGCCGGCCCCGAGGTGATGTTGTTTCGCGGCAGCGATCGGCGGATGTACGAGCTGGGCGGTGTCGCGCGGCTGAACCTGGCCAATGACTCGGTCCGGACGTCCTGGTGAGCGCGCGGCAAGGGGGTCCGCTCTGCGAGGGTTGGATCCCGGGGCCGAGTCCGTCTCGTGATACCGTAGCGGGGTGTCCGAGCGCGCACCGGTTCTCCGTCTCTTCCTGCCCGAGCTGACGCCCGGCGCATTGGCCCGGTTACGTCAGTCCCTGCCGGGCCTCGTCCTCACGCCGCTGGGCCTGGAAATCCCTCTGGACAACCGCGCGCCCGAGGAGCTTCTCGCCCTCTTCCTCCGCTACGGGGTCACCGCCCGGGCCACCCGTATCATGGCACGGGCTCCATCCGGTTGACGCCGCTCCGCCCGGGGCCCAAGTTTCCGCCGGAGATCACCTCCGACCCGAACTGAGCCTCGCCATTGCTTCAGCCCGCCGCCGTACGGGACATCTTCACCAACATCGCCGAGTTCTTCGGCACCAGCCGCGGCGCGGTGGTGCACCGGCTGTTGAATGTCGTGGTTATCTGGGTGGGCGGCTGGCTCGCCTACCAGGTGGTGCGGCGCATCGCCCGGCGGATCATCGCCGCGGTGGACGACGGCGACGACGCCACGATGACGGCCGCGGAGCGGCGGGGCCACACCGTGGCCGCGCTGGTCCGGAGCGCAGGGCGACTGATCATCCTGGTGATCGTCGGACTGCTCACGGCCGGACAATTCATCGCGATCGGGCCGCTCCTCGCCGCCGGCGGCCTCCTGGGACTGACCTTTTCCTTCGGCGCCCAGAGCCTGGTCAAGGACCTGATCGCCGGGTTCTTCATCCTCTTCGAGAACCAGTTTGGCATTGGGGACGTGATCGAGGCCGCCGGCAAGAGCGGCACCGTCGAGCGCATGTCCCTGCGGGTCACCATGCTGCGGGACCTGCGGGGCGTGCTGCACGTCGTTCCCAATGGCCAGATCACTACCCTGAGCAACCTGACTCGAAGCTGGTCCCGCGCGGTGGTGGAGGTCGGTATCGGCTACGGTACCGACCTGGACCGCGCCCTCGGCGTCTTCCGGGACGAGCTCGCGAGTTTCCAGGCCGACACCGAGTGGCGGAGCCGCCTCGAGGGCGCCTCCGAAGTGCTGGGCGTGGAGCAGCTCGGTGAGCACGGCGTGGTGATCCGCTCCCTGCTCCGGACCGCGCCCGGGGCCCAGTGGGAGGTGGCGCGGGAGTTCCGCCGCCGCATCAAGAACCGCCTCGACGCCGAGGGGATCGAGATTCCGTTCCCCCAGCGCACCGTCCACGTGCGGCACCACGGCGACGCGCCGGGGGCCCCGGCACCGGCGTTTCCGGCGGAGGGCTCGTGACGCTCCGGCTCCACAACACAATGACCCGGAGCATCCAGGACTTCGAGCCGGTGACGCCGGGCCGAGTCACGCTCTACTCCTGCGGACCCACGGTCTGGAACTACGCCCACATCGGGAACTTCCGGACCTTCCTGTTCGTCGACCTGCTGCGGCGCTGGCTGGCGGCGCGCGGGCACGAGGTCTACCACATCATGAACCTGACCGATGTGGATGACCGGATCATCGCCGAGGCCGGCAAGCGTGGGGTGACCATCGCCGAACTGGTCGCGCCCTTCATCACGGCGTTTCACGAGGACCGGGAATACCTCCGCATCGTGCCGGCCCACGACTTCCCCCGGGCCACCGAACACGTCCCGTCCATGGTGGACCTGGTGGCAGGATTGCTCGCCAAGGGCACCGCCTATCAGGGTGACGACGGCTCGGTGTACTTCGGCATCGACCGGTTTCCCTCCTACGGCCGGCTGTCGCAGCTCGACCGGCGCGAGCTCAAAGCCGGCGCGTCCGGCCGGGTCTCCACGGACGAATACGACAAGGAAAACGCCCGGGACTTCGTGCTCTGGAAGGCCGCCAAACCGGAAGACGAAGCGGTAGCGGCGGCGTGGGACGCGCCCTTCGGCCGGGGCCGCCCCGGCTGGCACCTCGAATGTTCGGCGATGGCGCTGGAGTTGATCGGCCGGCGCTACAACGCGAAGGTCCTGGATATTCACACCGGCGGCGTGGACCTCATCTTTCCGCACCACGAGGACGAGATCGCCCAGAGCTGCGCCTACACCGGCGAATCGGACTTTGCCCGGGTCTGGATGCACGCGGCGTTTCTCCGGGTGCGCGGCACCAAGATGTCGAAGCGCTTCGGCAACATCACCACCGCGCGCGACCTTCGGCAGGACGGAATCGACCCGGGCGCCATCCGTCTGCTGGTGTATCAGACCCACTACCGCCAGGAGCTCGACCTGACCGACGACGCGCTCGCCGCGGCCGGCGAGGGCGCCAAGCGCCTGGGCGAGTTTGCCCGGAGGCTCGAAACGGCGGCCGGTGGCGCCGACGATGCCGCGTTTTCCGAGGCGGCGGAACGGCTCGAGCGCGGGTTCATCCAGGCGCTGGACGACGATCTGAACGCGCCGCGTGCCGTGGCGGAGGTGTTCGACTTCGTCTCGGCGGGAAACCGGCTGCTCGATCAGGGCGCCCATCCCGGCCCGCGCGCGCTCCAGGCCTGGCGATTCGTGGACGGCGTGCTCGACGCGTCCACCCGGTCCGAGACCCGGGAAGTCCGCCCGGGCGATACGGTCGCCGCCGGGGAAACCCCGTCGGAGACTCCTCCAGCCGGTTCGGAGAGCCAGCAACGATGGGCCGAGGCCTGGGCCGGGCGGCGGCTCGTGGCCAAGGGCCGCCGCAACTTTGCGGAGGCCGACCGGATCCGCGCCCTGCTGGCCGGGCACGGCTGGCAAGTCCGGGACAAGAAGGACGGCGGGTCGGAGGTATCCCGCTCGTGAGCAACGAACAGCTCGCGGCCCAGCTCCAGGAGGCCCTCGGCCCGGCCTACGCGGTCGAGAAACCGCTGGGGGAGGGCGGGTTCGCCGTCGTCTACCTGGTACGGGACCTCAACCTCAAGCGGCGGCTGGCGGTCAAGGTGCTGTCGCCCGACCTGATCACGTCGCGCACCGTGCTGGACCGGTTTCGCCGCGAGGCCGAGACCGTGGCCCAGCTCAGCCACCCGCACATCGTGCCGCTTCACTTCATCGGGCAGAAGGACGATCTCCTCTATCTCGTCATGGAGTGCATCGACGGCGGCAGTCTGGCGGACCGGCTTTCCAAGGAGGGCCGGCTGCCGCCGCCGGATGTGAGCCGGATTCTCCGGGAAGTCGCCAGTGCGCTGGACTACGCGCACAAGCGGGGCGTCGTCCACCGGGATATCAAGCCCCACAATATCCTGATCGAGGCCGAGACCGGCCGGAGTCTCGTCACCGACTTCGGCATCGCCCGGACCGCGGAGGGGGGCTCGCTCACCGCCACCGGAATGCTGGTGGGGACCCCGGCCTACCTGAGCCCGGAGCAAGTCGCCGGCGAGGGTGGTGACCACCGCGCCGACATTTACGCCCTGGGCGTGGTCGCCTATGAAATGCTCACCGGGGTGCCACCCTTTACCGGCGCCACCCCGACCGCCGTCCTGATGAAGCGGCTGGGGGAGCCTCCCCCGGCGCTGGCCAAGGTACGGCCCGAGGCGCCGGAGCTGCTGCGCGACGTCATCGAAGGGATGCTGGTCAGTGACCCGGCCCAGCGTTTCCAGTCCGCCGGCGACGTAGTCCGCGCGCTGGATGGCCTGCCCCCGGCCTCGGGAGGCCATGCCACCGCGGAGATCATGCTCCGGGGCCGGAAACGAAAACGCGCCCGGAGCCTCATGATCGCCGGGGTCGGACTGGCTCTGGCCGCCATCGTTGTCGCGGCCGTCCTCGTGTTCAACCGCAAGCCCGACGTGTTCGTCGGGCCGGTGGATCCGGACATGGTGGTCATCGGCGGGGGCGCCTACACCATCGGCAGCAACACCGGCTCCCCCCTCTCGCGTCCCGAACACAAGGTGAAGGTGGAGCCGTTCGGCATCGACATCCGCGAGGTGGCCGTGGGGGAGTACGCGGCCTATGTGGCCACGGGACGGGTAACCGCCCCATGGAGCGTCGAGCCCGACAGCTTGCTTCCCGTCACCGGGGTTTCCTACTCGGAGGCCATGAACTTCTGCGGCTGGCGGCACCCCCCGTTGGGCCGACTTCCCAAGGAAGAGGAGTGGGAGGCGGCGGCGCGCGGGCTCGCGGGCAATGCCTTTCCCTGGGGGAACGCCTGGGATCCCGCCGCGGCGAACACCCAGTCCGCGCGGCGCAACGCGCCGGCGCCGGTGGGAAGCTTCCCCGGGGGAAGGACCAAGGAGGGTGTCCACGACATGGTCGGTAACGTGTGGGAGTGGACCATGACCCCGATGGCCTCCTATGCCGGGGGCCCCGCGATGCCGAGCGGGACGGCCGGCAGGTACTACGTGATTCGCGGAGGTGCGTTCAACACCCCCGATTCGACGGCGTCCACGACGCTTCGGGGTTATGCCGATCCGTCGGCCCCGCGGGCCACCCTCGACAAGACCGGTTTCCGCTGCGTGATGCCGGTGCGAATCCCGACCAGCCACTGATCCCCGCGGCTTGTACCGCTCCCCGGCGGGCCATAGCTTGCGGGATGATCCGCCTGACCATCCGCTCCATCCTGGTCCTCGCGGGAGGGTGTCTCCTTCCGCTCGGGTCGGCCGTCGCGCAATGCCCGGATGGCACCCCGCCGCCCTGCCGGGGCGCTGCGGCGCCCGCGACCCGCCGTCCGGTACCCCCGCTCGACGACAAAACCTGGATCGTGGTCCCATTCGAAAACGTCGCCCGGGTCCAGGATATCGACTGGCTCAAGGACGCCAGCGTCAACCTGCTCTACCTGGATATGTCGAAGTGGACCGACATCCACGTCATCGACGATGAGCGGGTCGCGGATCTGATCCGCGAGGTTCCCGAGGCCCGGCGTGGGGCGCAGCTCACACTCCAATCGGGCATGGCGGTCGCAAAGCGCGCCGGGGCAGGCCGCCTCGTCATGGGCGACCTGCTCAAGGTCGGCACCCGAACCCAGATCGTGGGCAAGGTGTTCGACGTGCGCACCGGACAGCGGCTCCGCACGGTGCGCCAGGAAGCCGCGAACCCCGATTCGATCATGGCGAGTTTCGGAGTGCTCGCCCGGGGCGTCCTCAACCTCGGCGCGCCATCGAGCGGGAGCGCCGGCGGCATCGGTACGACTTCGATCGGGGCCTATCAGTCCTATATCGCGGGGGTAGCGTTCCTCAATCGCTGGATCCTCGACTCGGCGCGGGTACAATTTGCCCAGGCGCTCGCGCTGGATTCGACTTTCGCCCTGGCCCACTACAAGCTCGCGCTGGTCTATGGCTGGGACGCTCCCGGATCGGCCGAAGGACCCCGCCACGCCGGACTCGCCGCGCAACTCGGCACCGGCCTGCCGGCCCGGGAGCGGGCGCTGGTCTCGGGATACGCCGCCTTCTCCAACCATCACTATGCCGAGGCCTGCGGGATCTTCGGCCGGATGGTTCGGGCCGACTCCACCGACGTCGAAGGCTGGTACAACCTGGGCGAGTGCAGCTACCACGACCCGGCGGTCGTTCCCGCCGGCGGTGACAGCACCCGGATGGTCTTCCAGGGGGACTGGAACACTATGCTCCGCGCGTTCCGGAAGACCCTGGATCTGGATCCGACCTACCACCTCGCCTTCCAGCACATCCAGGACGCGCTGCTGGTCTCGTCGCGGACCGGATGCAGGCTTCGGGGCGAGGAGACCCAATGCGTCGGACAGAACCCGGAGCTCTACCAGGCCTTTCTCCTCCGTGATGCCGACTCGCTGGTCATAGCTCCCGTGAAGGTGTCACGGGACCCCGAGGCGTATGCGGCCCAGGGACTCAAATGGGGCTCGCAGCACGCCCGCGCCGCAAACCTGGAAGAGGCCCGTCGGGCCGCCGAGTCCTGGCTCCAGGCCGGACCCAACGAATCCCGACCCAAGGCCGCCTATGCCAGGATTCTGCTCCGGATGGGGAATCCCCAAGGGGCCCGCGCCATGCTGCACCAGATTCCTCCCAACGCATTCCACAGCCGGGTCGAAGTCTCGAATCTCTGGGTCGATCGAATCGAATCAGCGATCAAGCTGGACAGCATCGCGGAAGCCACCATGCTCGCCGACTCCCTCCGGACCCTGACCGATACGATCCCGGGGCTCATCCTGGGCGACGTCGTCTGGAGCGTGTTCGGTCACCGGAAGCCTCTCGCGGCAGCGATCACGAAGACGGTGGACGGTCCGGCCTGGGTCGGTCGCTATTTCCGGCTGCAGGCCGACGCGGTGCTTGGCCTCACGAGTGATAGCCTGTTCGACGCCGAGGCCGCGTTCGCCAAGAACCTGACCCCGAGCCAGGGAGTCACGCGGGTCGCCCAACTCATTACGGGGACGGTGATTTGGGTCGATCCCAAGGTCCGGGGACGTCGCTGGCCGGTGACCGATACTTCGAGCTCGGACCCCCGCCTCAGGCTCCTCTCCGTGCTCGCTTCCGGCGACACCGCCGCCTTCCGGCGGGCGCTGTTGCGTTTCGATTCGCTCGCGGTGCTGGTCCAGGACGGCGCCGACAACGG
>JBGPLG010000041.1:0-35395 GCA_041486305.1 Gemmatimonadota bacterium | reverse complement strand
TCCAGGGCCGGGAGCGCGTGGCGCTTGCCGATCTCGAAGTCGGTGGGGTCGTGCGCCGGCGTGATCTTCACCGCCCCGGAGCCGAACGCCGGGTCCACCGCCTCGTCGCCCACGATCGGGATCCGGCGGCCGACCAGCGGCAGCATGGCATGCTGGCCGATCAGGGCGCGGTAGCGGGGGTCATCGGGATGCACCGCGATGCCGGTATCACCCAGAATGGTCTCGGGACGGGTGGTGGCGATGGTGATGTGGCCGCCATCCTCCAGGGGATACCGGAAGTGCCAGATCCTCCCCTCGGTGTCGGTCTTCTCGGCCTCCTCGTTGGAGAGGGCGGTGAGGCAGCGGGGGCACCAGTTGATGATGTACTTGCCCCGGTAGACCAGGCCGCGCTCGTAGAGCGAGACGAAGACCTCGCGCACCGCGAGCGACAGATCCTCATCGAGGGTGAAGTAGGCCCGGTGCCAGTCGCAACTCGCTCCCAGGGCCCGGATCTGATTCAGGATGGCGCCGCCGGTTTCCTCGACGTGCTGCCAGACCCGTCGTTCGAACGCCTCGCGCCCGAGATCGAACCGGGTCTTGCCCTCTTTCGCGAGGAGCTTCTCCACCACGTTCTGCGTGGCGATGCCGGCGTGGTCGGTGCCCGGAACCCAGAGGGTGTCCCGTCCCCGCATGCGCTCGAACCGCACCAAGACGTCCTGGATCGAGAGGTTGAGCCCATGACCCATGTGGAGCTGGGCCGTGACATTGGGCGGGGGCATCATGATCACGTACGGACGGGACGGCGCGGCCGCCGATCCGGGGGCCAGGTCCGATCGCGGCTCGAACAGGCCGCGCCGTTCCCACTGGCGGTAGAGCTGCTCTTCGAGGCCGGTCGGATCGTACTGAGGCGGGAGGTCGGAGTCCTGCGTCATGCCGACCGGGGCTCGTCGTCGAGAACGAGTTCGGGGTGAGCGTCGTCCTCCCCGCGCACCAGGAGCCGGTTCACGATCGGCAGGCCTCCCGACGCTGCCTGGGCCAGCCGCGATGCCCGGGCCCGTGCCGCGCGGTCCGGGACCCAGCCCCGGAGCTCGAAACCGCCTCGACCGGCTGGCACCAGCGAGAACCGGAGTCCGGTGAGCTCCGGCTCGGCCTCGAGCACCGCGAGGATGGTGGTGGCCCGATCCGACCGCCGCTCCGGCTTGGGCGTGCGCTTGAGGGATCCGACCATCCGTCCGACCCGGGCGGTCGCGCTTCCCCCGAACATTTCCCCGAGCAGGAATCCGGCGGCAATCCCGGCTCCGAATCCGAGCAGCGCCCAGGGCCCGAGCGGGGTGCGGCTTTGGCGCCGAAGACGCCGTGTGACAGGCAGTTGCATGCGGTTAACTTAATACGACGAATGCGCCCCGAGAATCGAGACAGGACCATGTCCGAGCGTGCCCGATCGACCGGCCGGCCGCCGATAGGCCGACTCCTGCTGCTGGTACTGGTCGTGGTGACCGGCCTTGTGCTTTTCTTTGCCATGGAGCGGAGCACGCCGGCAGTGGTGACTCCGGTGGGGGAGGAAAACCGGTGAGCGATCTCCGCCTGACTCTGCCGGACGGCAGGGTCCGCGAAGTGCCCGCCGGCACGACGGGCATGGAGCTGGCGCGCCAGATCGGGCCGGGGCTCGCCAAGGCGGCGCTCGCGATCCGGGTCAATGGCCAGATTCGTGACCTCAACC
Source organism: Gemmatimonadota bacterium (assembly GCA_041486305.1). Classification (GTDB taxonomy): domain Bacteria; phylum Gemmatimonadota; class Gemmatimonadetes; order Gemmatimonadales; family GWC2-71-9; genus JABFSM01. Next base: position 33,696 of record JBGPLG010000041.1, on the reverse strand, counting down.
GGCCGATCGAGGCGGACGCGACGGTCTCGATCCTGACGGATCGGGATCCCGACGCACTGGAGTTGTTGCGCCACTCGGCCGCGCACGTGCTCGCCACGGCGGTTCGCGAGGTGTTTCCCCAGGCTGGCATCGGCTTCGGCCCGCCGATCGAGGACGGCTTCTACTACGACTTCGACGTTCCCCGGCCGTTCACGCCAGAGGATCTGGAGCAGATCGAAGCCGTGATGCGCCAGGTCGTCGCAAAGGACTATCCCTTCGAGCGCGAGGTGGTGGACCGCGACGAGGCCAACCGCCGCTTCGCGGACGATCCGCTCAAACTCGAGCGCATCACCGAGCTGGGCCCCGACGAAACCATCAGCGTGTACACCGACGGCCCGTTCGTGGACCTCTGCCGCGGGCCGCATCTGCCCGGGACCGGCCGGCTGAAGCACTTCAAACTGCTGCATGGCGCCGGCGCCTACTGGCGGGGCGACGAGAAGCGGCAGATGCTGCAGCGCATCTACGGCACGGCATGGTTCAAGAAGGAAGACCTCGACGCGTATCTGCACCGGCTCGAGGAGTCCCGCAAACGGGATCATCGCCGGGTCGGCAGGGAGCTGGACCTGTTCATGTTCCACCCCTTCGCGCCCGGGGCGGTGTTCTGGACCGATCGCGGCACGACGATGGTCAACGCGCTGAACGAGAATCTTCGCGATCTGCAGCGAGACGACTACCAGGAAGTGCGGACTCCCCTCCTCTACAACAAGGGGCTGTGGGAGATCTCGGGGCACTGGGGCAAGTACCGCGAGAACATGTTCCTGGTACTCGATGCCGAGACCGGAGAACACGATTTCTCGTTGAAGCCGATGAACTGCCCGTCGCACTACCTGTTGTACCAGGCCAAGAAGCACTCGTATCGGGAGCTGCCGCTGCGAATGACCACCTTCGACGTGCTGCACCGGAACGAAGTATCTGGCGCGCTCTCAGGGCTGACCCGGGTGCGGCAATTCCAGCAGGACGACTGCCACGTCTTCCTGATGGAGCGGCAGATCGCGAAGGAAGTGCAGCGACTGGTCGAGTTCATTCTGGCCTACTACACGATGTTCGGACTCAGCGCCACGCTCAAGTTCGCCACCCGGCCGCCGGTCCGGCTCGGCACCGACGCATCCTGGGACCGCGCCGAGGCCGGGCTCAAGGCGGCCCTGGACGCCACCGGGCTCCCCTATGAACTCAAGCCCGGCGATGGCGCGTTCTACGGACCCAAGATCGATTTCGACGTCGCCGACTCGATCGGGCGAAAATGGCAGCTGGGCACGATCCAGCTCGACTACGAGGCGCCGGAGCGCTTCGACCTCAAGTACGTCGGCGAGGACAACACCGACCACCGCCCGGTGGTGATCCACCGGGCGGTCAGCGGCTCGTTCGAGCGGTTCATGGCGATCCTGATCGAGCACTTCGCCGGCGCCTTCCCGGTGTGGCTGGCGCCGGAGCAGGTGCGGATCATCCCGATCAGCGAAGAGCAGCGCGACGGCGCGGAGCAGGTTACCCGGCGGCTCCGCGCCGCGGGGATTCGCGCCCACCTCGAAGCCGGGCATGAAACACTGAACTACCGGATCCGCGAGGGCGAGGTCCAGAAAGTGCCCTACATGGGCATTATCGGCCAGCGGGAGGTCGACGCCGACACGATCGCCGTCCGGGTGCGCGGCGCGGGGAACAAGCAGGAGGTCGTGCCCGTCGCGGCGTTCCTGGAGCGGGTGGTCCGGGAGATTCGGAGCCGGGCGCTGACCCCCTAGAATTCGCAGGGTCGGTAGGTGGGTAGGTCGGTAGACCTCGAAACTACCGACTTACCGACATACCGACCTGCCGACCTACCGACTATTTTCCTCTCGCATCTCTCAACCGAGCTTCCCGTGTCCGACGCAACGACGCCCGTCATTCTCTCCGCCTGCCGCACTCCCATCGGGAAGTACCTCGGCGGTCTCTCCTCCTTCACGGCGCCGCAGCTCGGCGCCATCGTCATCCGGGAAGCGCTCAAGCGCGCCGGGGTCGCCGCGGGTGGCATCGACGACGTGATCATGGGTCACGTGCTGCAGGGCGGCGCGGGCCAGGCCTCGGGGCGCCAGGCGATGATCCATGCCGGGCTGCCCGGCACCATCCCGGCGCTCACCGTCAACAAGGTATGCGGCTCGGGTCTCAAGGCGGTGATGCTCGCGGCGCAAGCGATCAAAGCGGGCGATTCCCAGTGCGTCGTCGCCGGCGGGATGGAGGCGATGAGCGCGTCGCCGCACTATGTCTTCGGGATGCGCACCGGGATCAAGGCCGGCAACCAGGCCATGCTCGATGGGATGATCCACGACGGCCTGTGGGACTCGTTCGGCAACGTCCATATGGGCTCCTACGCGGAATACACCGCGCAGAAGGCCGGGATCGGGCGGGAAGAGCAAGACGAGTTCGCCTATCAGAGCCACCGGAAGGCGGTGCAGGCCATCGAGGCCGGCAAGTTCGCGGCCGAGATCGTGTCGGTCGAGGTGGCGGGGAAGGGCGGGACCTCCACCGTGTCCCAGGACGAGGGGCCCCGCAAGGACACCTCGGTCGCCACGCTGGCCAAGCTCAAGCCGGCCTTCCAGAAGGACGGCACCGTCACCGCCGGCAACGCGCCGGGATTGAACGACGGAGCCAGCGCATTGGTGGTAAGCTCCCTGGCATTTGCCCGGGTCAACGGCCTCAAGCCGCTGGCGAAGATCACCGCGTACGCTACCGGGGGCGGTGAGCCGAAGGACCTGTTCTTCGCCCCGATCGAAGCGGTGCGGAACCTGCTCCAGAAAGCCGGCACCACGATCGGCGCCTATGGCCTGATCGAGGCCAACGAGGCGTTTGCGGTCCAGGCGCTGGCCGATGGCAAGGCGCTGGGCTGGGACTGGAGCCGGGTGAACGTGAACGGCGGGGCCATTGCCCTGGGCCACCCGATCGGCGCCAGCGGCGCGCGGGTGCTCACCACTTTGCTCTATGCCATGAAGGACCGCAACGTCTCCACCGGGCTCGCCACGCTGTGTCTCGGCGGCGGAAACGCCGTGGCGCTCTCGGTCGAGGCGCTTTGATCGGCCGGCTCCGGGCGCTCGGAGGCTCGCTGGTTTTCCTGGGAGGGGGCTTCGCCCTCTCCCTGCTCGCGGTCCGCTGGGCGGGTGTCGCCCTGCGCCCCGTCCTGACCGGCGGGGCGTTTTCGTCGGCGGTCCTGCAGACCATCGTCCTCCTGCTGGTCTTTACGTTGATGACCTGGCTGGTGGGCACGCGGGGACTTGGCTTCGGAGCGGCGGCCTTCGGGCTGGTGCCGGTGCCCCAGGGGGTCCGGGGCTTCGGGCGGGGGCTGCTCCTCGGGTTCGTCCTCGCCGCCGCGGCGATGTCCGCCGCGGTCGCCATCGGCAGGGCGCAGTGGCGGGATGACGGCGGCACCGTCGCCGGGTGGCTGGGCACCCTCGGCGCCACCGCGCTGCTGCTGCTGCCCGCGGCGCTGGTGGAGGAGTTGATCTTCCGGGGCGTGCCGATGATCGCCCTCTCCCGGGCCTTCGGCCGAGGCTTCGCGCTGATCAGCCTGGCCCTGCTTTTCGGAGCCGGGCACCTCTGGAACGACGGGATCACTCCGCTGGCGGTGTTCAATATTGCGCTGGCCGGGATCTTCCTGGGGCTGGCATTCTTCACGCCGGGGGGGCTCTGGACTTCGACCGGCGCACATTTCGGCTGGAACCTCACCCTGGCGGGGCTCGCCGCCCCGGTCAGCGGGCTCCTGCTTCCGATTCCGTGGCTCGACTACAACGCGCGCGGGCCCGCCTGGCTCACCGGAGGCGGGTTCGGCCCTGAAGGCGGCATCCTGGCGTCGCTCTGCCTCACGGCCGGAATGGTCGTCGCGGGGCGGCGAACCATACGGGGGAACAACGCATGAGCAACGTGGCGGTCGTGGGCGCCGGGACGATGGGGAACGGCATCGCCCACGTGTTCGCGCAGCATGGCTGGACCGTGGCGCTGATCGACGTCTCGGAGGCCGCGCTGGCGCGCGGGCTCGCGGCGATCCAGGGGAACCTGGAACGGCAGGTCAAGAAGGGCACCATCGCCGCGAGCGCACCGGCGGAGATCCTGAGCCGCATCGCCTCCCGAACGGCGCTCGACGCCGCCTCGGACGCGGAGCTGGTCGTGGAAGCCGCCACCGAGCGGCCCGACCTCAAATTCGAAATCTTCCGGACCCTGGACACGGTCGCCCGGCCGGGCGCGATCCTGGCCAGCAATACCAGCTCAATCTCGATCACCGAAATCGCCGCCACCACCAAGCGTCCCGAGCAGGTGATCGGGATGCACTTCATGAACCCGGTGCCGGTGATGCAGCTGGTCGAAGTGATCCGGGGCCACGCCACCAGCGACGCGACGATGCACCGCACGCTGGAGGTCGCGAGGGCGCTCGGCAAGACGCCGGTCGAGGTGAACGACTACCCCGGCTTCGTGGCCAACCGGATCCTCATGCCCATGCTGAACGAGGCCATGTATGCGGTGATGGAGGGCGTGGCTACCCCCGAGGCGGTGGACACGGTGATGAAGCTCGGCATGGCCCACCCGATGGGACCGCTGGCGCTGGCCGATTTCATCGGGCTCGATGTCTGTCTCGCGATCCTCGAGGTGATGCACAAGGGCCTCGGCGATCCGAAGTACCGGCCCTGCCCCCTGCTCCGGAAAATGGTGGCCGCGGGACACCTGGGCCGGAAGGCGGGTCGAGGGTTCTATACCTACTAGGGATCGGGATCGGGATCGGGACTCCGGGGAGTGGCCGGCCCTGGACTCCTGAGTCCTGGATCCTGTATCCTCACAGGAGAGTCATGGACGTTCTCGGAGAAATGAAGTCGTGGGGTCATGAGCAGGTCGTGTTCTGCCACGAGCCGTCCTGCGGGTATTTCGGGATCATCGCGATTCACGACACCACCCTGGGCCCCGCGCTGGGAGGCACCCGGTTCTGGAATTACGGGTCCACCGACGAGGCGGTGACCGACGCGCTCCGGCTGGCGCGCGGGATGACCTACAAGGCCGCGGTGGCGGGGCTGGATCTCGGCGGCGGCAAGGCGGTGATCATCGGCGACAACAAGCGGGCCGACCGGGAAACGCTGTTCCGGGCCCATGGCCGGTTCGTCGAATCCCTGGGCGGCCGCTACATCACCGCCGAAGACATCGGCACCTCGCCCGCGGACATGGAATACGTCCGGGGAGAAACGTCCCACGTGGCGGGGCTCCAGAATCTCTCGGGCGATCCGTCCCCGGTCACCGGCTACGGCGTCTACATGGGCATGAAGGCCGCCGCGAAGCAGCGCTGGGGGAACGATGCGCTGTCCGGGAAGACCGTGCTGGTGCAGGGGGCCGGGAAGGTGGCCTACTACCTCTGCGGCCACCTCCACCACGAAGGCGCCCGGATCGTGGTGACCGACATCGACGCCGCCAAGGTGAAGCGGGTGGTCGAGGAGTTCGGCGCCACCGCGGTCGCGCCCGCGGCGATCTACGATCAGAAGGGCGACATCTACGCCCCCTGCGCGCTCGGCGCCACCATCAACGACGACACCCTGAAGCGCCTCACCGTGGAGATCGTGGCCGGGGGAGCGAACAACCAGCTCGCCGAAGAGCGGCACGGCGTCGCGCTCGAGAAGAAGGGCATGATCTACGCGCCGGATTTCGTGATCAACGGCGGCGGACTCATCAACGTATACGGCGAGCTCCAGGGCTGGCCACTGGACCGCGCCAAGCGCAAGGCAGCGGAGATCTATGACGCCATCCTCAAGATCTTCGCGATCGCCAAGCGGGACGGAATTCCGTCCTTCCACGCCGCCGACCGCCTGGCCGAGGAGCGGCTCGCCTCGGTGGGCGGGCTGCGGCGGATGTGGCGGAGCCGCTCCTAGCCGCCGCGCCGTCTCGCCTTAGATTGCAGGGATATGCCTGAGGCGATTCCCATCGGGGCCGATCACGCCGGGTTCCGGCTCAAGGAACGGCTGGTAAAGGAGCTTGCATCGCTCGGGTATCAGCCGGTCGATGTCGGTACCCATACGGACGATTCGGTGGACTACCCGGATTTCGCGCACCGCGTGGCGGAGCGGGTGGAAAGCGGCGAGAATGCCCGCGGGGTGCTGCTGTGCGGCACCGGCCTGGGGATGAGCTATGCCGCCAACCGCCACCCCGGCGTGCGCGCCGCGGTGGCCTGGACCCCGGAAATCGCCCACCTGGCCCGGGAGCACAACGATGCCAACGTCCTGGTGCTGCCGGCCCGTTTCGTCGACGAGGAGCAAGGTGTGACGATCCTCAGGGAATGGCTCAGTACCCCCTTTGCCGGCGGCCGTCACGCGCGCCGGGTGGCGAAGATCGAGGAGACTTCACCGGATGCTTGATCACAACGCTCCCCTCCGTGACGCCGACCCGGCGGTCGCCCGCCTGGTGGACCGGGAACTCGAGCGCCAGCGGGACGGGCTGGAGCTGATCGCCAGCGAGAACTTCGCCTCTCGCGCGGTGATCGACGCCATGGGCACACCGCTCACCAACAAGTATGCCGAAGGCTACCCGGGCAAGCGGTACTACGGGGGCTGCGAAATCGTGGACGAGGTGGAGCAGCTCGCCATCGAACGCGCCAAGACGCTGTTCAAGGCCGAGCACGCCAACGTGCAGGCGCACGCGGGAGCGCAAGCCAACTTCGCCGCGTTCATGGCCCTGATCAAACCGGGAGAGACCCTGCTGGGCATGTCGCTGCCCCACGGGGGGCACCTCACCCACGGCCACTCGGTGAGCCATAGCGGCGCCATCTGGCACGCGGTGCACTACGGCGTAGTCCCATCGACCGGGCTGATCGACTACGAGCAGGTCCGGAGCCTGGCGCGGGAGCACCATCCCAAGCTGATCATTGCGGGCGGCAGCGCCTACTCCCGGATCATCGATTTCGCCGCTTTCCGGAGCATCGCCGACGAAGTCGGCGCCTCGTTCGTGGTGGACATGGCGCATTTCGCGGGGCTGGTAGCGGGCGGTGTCTACCCCTCGCCGGTGCCCCACGCCCACATCGTCACCACCACCACGCACAAGACCTTGCGCGGCCCGCGGGGTGGCCTGATCCTCTGCGCCACCGACCTGGGCAAGGTGGTGGACAAGTCGGTCTTTCCCGGCACCCAGGGCGGACCGCTGATGCACATCATCGCGGCCAAGGCGGTGGCGTTCGCCGAGGCGATGACCTCGGAATTCAAGGTGTACTCCCGGAAGACGGTGGCCAACGCCAAGCGGCTCGCGGCGGCCCTGGTGGACCGCGGCTTCGCCATCGTCTCCGGCGGCACCGACAGCCACCTGATGCTGGTGGACCTCCGGCCCAAGGGCCTCACCGGCAAGGAGGCCGAGCTGCTGCTGGTGCGCTCCGGCATCACCGCCAACAAGAACACGATCCCCGACGATCCCCAGTCTCCGTTCGTGACCAGCGGCATCCGGCTCGGCACGCCGGCCCTGACCACCCGTGGGATGGGCGAGCGGGAAATGGAGCGCATCGCCGGGTTGATCGACGAGGTCCTGACCGGCCGCGACGGTGCCACCGTCGAGCGGGTCCGGGGCGAGGTGGAGGAGCTGGCGAGCGGTTTCCCGCTGTACGCGTGGGCCCAGCGGCGGGCACTGGCCGGCGCGCGATGACCGACATCCGGTTTGCCGGCGAGGTGCTGGAGCGGATCCGCCGCCAGGGCGAGCCCTACGACGAGCGCGCCTTTCTCTTCATGCTGGCCAGTATCGAGTACCTGCAAACCCGGCTGCCCGAGCGGCGCCACGTCACCGGGCCGGAGCTCACTCTCGCCTGCCGCGATTTCGCGCTGGAGCAGTACGGCCTCCTGGCCCGTACCGTGCTGGAGCACTGGGGCATCCGCGGCACCGAGGACTTCGGCCGGATCGTCTACACGCTGGTCGAGGTCGGGCTGCTGGTTACCCAGCCGGGCGACCGGGTGGAAGATTTCCACGGCGTGTACGGCTTCGAGAAGGCGTTCGACCAGGGCTACGAATGGCAGGGCATTCCCGGAGGAGGGGAGCGGTAAGCGAGCCTTCCACCCGCGGCCCGCTCCCCGCTCCCCATCCATGATTCCCGTCCTCACCGCCCATCAGGCCCAGGCCTGGGACCGCCGCGCCGAATCGGCGGGGATTTCGCTTGCGACGCTCATGGAATCCGCCGGGCGCGCCGCCGCGCACGTGCTCGCCGCCCGGTATCCCGACGGGCTGCGTAACGGGGTCCTGGTCGCGGCGGGTCCGGGAAACAATGGCGGCGATGGCTGGGTCATCGCGCGGGCCCTGCACGCGACCGGCGTACCGGTGTGGGTCACCTCGCCGGTCGAGCCCGCCGGTGTGCTCCCGCGGGCGATGGCGGCGCTGGCGCGCGACGCGGGAGTACGCGAGGTCGCTCCGGAGGGACCCTGGCCCCATGCCGGTCTGGTGGTCGATGCCCTGCTGGGCACCGGTGCGGTGGGGGCACCGCGCGGCGCGCTGGCCGCCCTGCTGCCCCGCCTGGCCGATCTCGACATCCGGGTCGCCGCGATCGACGGGCCCACCGGGCTGGATCTCGACGACGGCGTGCACCGGAGCCCGATCCGCGCCGCGCTCACCATCACCTTCGGCGGATACCGGCGCGGGCAGCTGCTGGCCCGCGACGAGGTGGGAGACCTGGTGCTGGTGGACATCGGCCTCCCCGAGCCCGACCCCGCATGGGCCACCCTCTTCACCGAGTCCGTCGCGGCGCGATCGCTGGCGCCCTTTCCGGCTGACGCGCACAAGGGAACCCGCGGGCGGGTGGTGGTGATCGGGGGAGACGAAGGGATGCTCGGCGCGGCCCGCCTCGCGGCGCGCGCCGCGTTCGCCGCCGGCGCGGGACTGGTGCACCTGGTCGCGCCGGCCGCGTCGGTCACCGTGGTCTCGAGCGCCGAGCCGGATCTGCAGACCTGCGTCCAGCCGTTCGAGGCCATGCCATCCCCGCGGACCATCGCCCTCCTGGCCCGGGCCGACGCCGTGGTGATCGGACCGGGGCTCGGCCGCAGGGCCTCCCGCCCCGATTTCATCCTCGGCGCCATCGCGGCCGCCCCTCCTGGCGCCGCCCTCGTGCTGGATGCCGACGCGCTGGTGGCATTCGCCGGCCAGGTGGATCGCCTGCGCGACGCACTGGTCGGCCGGCGCGCCGTCCTCACGCCGCACGCGGGCGAATTCCGGGCGCTCTTTCCCGAGGAGGCCTCGCGGGTCGATGTCGATCCCTGGGGCGCCGCGGAGACTGCCGCGACGCGGATGGGCGCCACGGTCCTGCTCAAGGGTGTGCCTACCGTCATCGCCCACGCGGGAGGATCCACGCTCACCGTCGCCGCCGGCAATCCCGGCCTGGCCACCGGCGGCAGCGGGGACACCCTCAGCGGGCTGCTCTCCGCCTTCGCCGCGCAGGGCGAGGATCCGCCGATCGCCGCGGCCACGGCCGCCGTTGCCCTGGGGGAGGGCGCCGACCTGGCCGCGCGGCGCAGCAGCGCGCGCTCGATGCGGCCGATGGATGTGCTGGCCGCCCTTCCCGACGTCTGGCGGCGCTGGGATCTGGTCCGCCGGATGCCCGCTCCGCCTCGGCCGCCGGTCCTGCATGACCTGCCGGCGCCGGCCCATGCCTGACGACGCCGAGCCCACGCTTCCCCTGGCGGGCGGTCCGGAGTTCGACCGCATTCGCGGGATCATCCAGGCGCTCGGGCCCCGGGCGCAAGGTCTCGGCGGCGACGTCCGCTACATCCCCGCCGGGGAGGGACTGATCGCCCTCAGCATCGACGTGAGCGTCGAGGGCGTTCATTTTCAGCGGACCTGGCTGAGTCCGGAAGAGATCGGTTGGCGCGCCACCGCCGGCGCGCTCTCCGACCTGGCCGCGGCCGGGGCCCAATGCGTCGGCGCGCTGGTGGCGCTCACCACGCTGGCCCGCGAACCGGAATCGACGTTTGCGGCGGTGATGCAGGGCGTCGATGCCGCGGTCGCCTCGGTCGGAGGCCTGGTCCTGGGCGGCGACCTCTCCCGTGGCGAGGCGATGTCCCTGGCCGTGACCGCGGTCGGCCGGTGCATGCAGCCGATCTCCCGGCGGGGCGCGCGCCCCGGCGATGGCCTCTGGCTGACCGGGGAGCTGGGCGGGGCGCGGGCGGCGCTGGCGGCGTGGGTGGCGGGACGGATGCCGGACCCGGATGCCCGAGCGCGATTCGCGCGCCCCACCCCGCGGCTGACCGAGGGCCGCTGGCTGGCCGCGCGCGGCGCTACCGCCATGATGGACCTGAGCGACGGCCTTGGCGCCGACCTAGGGCACCTCGCGGCGGCCTCGAATCTTGCGGTCCAGGTCGAGCTCCGGGACGCCCCGGTCCATCCGGCCGCGCGCGCCGAGGCTGAGGCGGTGTCCCAGCGGCCCGCCCTCTTCGCGGCCTGGGGCGGCGAAGACTACGAGCTGCTGGCCGCCATGCCGCCGGAGTTCACCGGCACCAGCGAGTTTCCCCTCTCGCGCATTGGAGAGTTCTCGACCGGATCCGGGGTCACGTTCACGCTCGACGGCCGCCCGGTCCAGCCCGGCGGCTACGACCACTTCGCATGATCGGCTTCCTGCGGTACGTCATCTCGTTCATCATCTATATGGGCTGGTACGGCGGGAAGGTTCTCTTCTCGGCCCTGACTGGCGTCAAGCAACAGCCGGGCGGGGTCTACGACGTCGCGGCCCGGCACTGGGCCCAGGGCATGCTCCGGGGCACCGGCATCACCGTCCGGGTGGAAGGTCGGGAGCGGCTCCTGACTCCGGAGCCCAAGGTGTTCATCTCCAACCACGCCTCGTTCGTCGACATCTGGGCCATCCTCGCCGAATTCCCCGGCACCATCCGCTTCATCTACAAGAAGGGGATGGACTGGATCCCGCTGATGGGCCAGGCGATGCGCGCCGCTCGGCACATCCCGATCGATCGCCGGAAGGCCTCCGCCGCGTTCGCCGCCTACGACGAGGCGGCCAAGTTCGTCCGGGATGAAGGCAGCTCGGCGGTGGTCTTCGCCGAAGGCACCCGGTCCCGCGATGGTCGGCTCAAGGCGTTCAAGAAGGGACCCTTCGTGCTGGCCATCGCGGCGGAAGCCCCAGTGGTACCGGTGTTCTGCGAGAATACCTACGCACTGATGCCCCGGGGAAGCTGGAGCCCGAAGCGGGGCACCGTCACCCTCCGGATCGGGGAGCCGATTCCGACCGTGGGGCTGGATTACGAGGCGCGGGACCGGCTGGCCCGGCAGGCGCGCGCGGCCTTGCTTGCTATGGGGGCGAGAGAATAGCGCAGGTTGACATCCCTCCCACTCCCCTCAATATTTCTCCTGAACATTTCAGGGGAATAGATGCTTCGCGTCTTTCACGCGTCACTCATCGTCATCCTGTCGACCGCCGGGAGCCTCGTGGCGTCGGCGAGCGGCGTTCCGGCGCCCGCCGCGTATCAGGTGAAGGTCGTTCGTCTCACTCCGCTGAAACTGGCCATTACCGCTGACCTGCCGGTCGACGGCACCGCTCTCGAAATGGCAACCTCCTGGCCTGGCGACATCCCCGACCTCGGCGCGCAAGGATGGCCTTTCCTGATAGCTGGCTTGCAGGTCTTGGACTCGGGTGGACGGTCGCTCGAGGTGACCAGGGCGGGACCCGCCGGGTGGCAGCTGGCCCACCCGTACACCGGCCGGGTCAGAGCGCGCTACGAGGTCGACTACGCCGCGCTGGCCGCCAAGGACTGGCCCGCTCCGCGCGAATCGGGGTTCGCTGATTCGGGTCACGTGGCTCTGATCGGTCGGTCCCTGTTCATCACGACCCGCGCCCAGGATTCCAGTGTTGTCAGATTCGATCTGCCTCCGGGCTGGCAGCCCGTCACACCCTGGGCCGGTGGATCGAAGCCGGGAACGGAGTTCGTGGCCCGCACCGTGGATGATCTGGTTGAGAATCTCATCGTGCTGAGCCAAACCGCGCCCGACGTCGTGACCGCCGGGGACTTTCGGCTGCGGGTCGTGGCCATGGGCCACTGGCAGCCCGCGCGCAACGAGGTCAGGCGCGTGCTGCGTGCGGTAGTCCCTCGCCTCGTTCGCCTCATGGGGCTTCAGGAGGAGGAGAACTATCTGGTTGTTCTGCTGCCGGTTCTGGAGCATGGAGGAGAGTCGTTTGCCCACAGCTTTGCGTTGACGGTGGAGGTTGCCCCCTCGCGCGAGACCAGCCCGGCTTGGGGCAACACGATCGCGCATGAGATCATTCACTCCTGGAACGGCGGTCTGGTGCGGGCCGCCGACTATGCCGAGTCGCAGTGGTTCCACGAAGGGTTCACCGAATATGCCGCGAACCGGTCGATGCTCGAGGCCGGACTCTTCGGCTCCGAGAACTTCATCCAGAAGCTCACGACTCACGTCGGCAATAGCCGAAGGCTCACCACGACGCTCGAGGCGCCGGGCACCCGCAAGGGACCGCCTCTCTATTCGGCCGGAGCCCTGGTGGCGTTCTCCTGGGATGTCCTGATCCGGCGGGCGACGGGCGGCAAGCGCGACCTGAGAGACTTCTTCAGCGCGCTCTGGCAACAGACCGAGAGCGGCCGCCGGGAATACCGCTGGCCGGATATCCGCGCGGCCTTGGAGGCTACGGCGCCCTACGAGTGGGAGCAGTTCTACAGTTCCTACATCAGGGGAAACAGCCCGTTGCCGTTGGACGAGATTCTCCCGCTCGCTGGCCTGCGCCTCGAACAGCCCCCAGGCGGAACCCCGACCGTCGTGCTGGCGCCTTCTGCCTCGGCTGCTGCGAAAGCACTCTGGCGCGCGCTCGTCGAGGGGCACTGAAAGCGGCAACGGCGTCGTCCGCGACGGAGGCTTGGGCGGGACCTCCTGGCCGCGGAGCGCGGCGCCGGCGATCGAAACCCGGGCGAGGGAATGGCCCCCGGAGCAAGGGTTTGATAGCCTCCGGGGCTGGTGTCGCTCTAGCTTGCTAGTCAGAGCCCAGCACCGGCAGCCACGGCACGGAGCCCGCCATGATCAGCGCGATCCTCAGACTCATATTGGCGTCGGCATCGGCTCCGGCTCCGGCCCAAGCAAGCCCGGTGTGCGATTCGATCCCGGCGTATCACCTCCTGGATTTCTGGATCGGGGTGTGGGAGGTCAAGGAAAAGGATGTGGTGGTCGGGCACAACCGGATCGAGAAGTTCGCCGCTGGGTGCGCCCTCATCGAAAACTGGCTGGACGTGAACGGCGAAGAGGGCAAGAGCCTTTTCTACTATCTGAGGGGCCGGAAAGACTGGAAGCAAGTCTGGGTGCAGCCTGGCGGGGTCAAGGAGAAGCGCTTGATTGCCCGCTATCCTGACGGCGCGGTACGGTTCCAGGGAGAGCTGCCCCGAGCGGACGGGTCAATCGTGCTGGACCGCACCACCCTTTCGCCCCTACCGGATGGGCGGGTGCGGCAGGTCATCGAGACCTCGATCGACGGCGGCCGAACCTGGGATGTCGGCTTCGACGCGTACTACTCCCGAGTTGCCGAGCGATGACCTCATACCGTCTTGGAATGCTCCTGGCCTTTCTGGCGCCCGGTTTGTTCTCGGGCTGCGCGCCAGGAGACACCCGGAGCGCCATGGCCCTCACTGCAGACGATCGGGCCGCGATTCGGGCGCTCGACTCTACGTTTGTGCAGGGCTGGCTTCGCGACGATACCACGGCCGTCCTGAGCGTATTCCGGGCCGACGCGGTCCTGCTGCCGCCCGGGTCTCAGGCGGTCTCGGGACTGACCGCCATCCAATCCTATTGGTGGCCCACCGATGGGACACACACCCGGATTACCTCGTTCGACCGGCGGATCATCGAGATCGAGGGCACCAGAGGGCTCGCCTACGTTCGCGGCACCGCTGCGCTCGGTTGGAATTTGCGGAGGGACTTTGCGGGTACTGAAGTAGTGGCTCAGTCCAGCAAGTCTGCCGACCTGGTCCTGGTGGCTCCCGATTCCTCCGGCCGTTGGCGGGTCATCCGCCAAGTGTGGGGCACGCTGCCGTAGCGCGTCACGGAGCTTCGTGCGCGCGATGGTGGCCCGTACGAAGCGCAACTGATCGGTCCAATTCTCAACGGCATCCGGCACGGTGGCGCCGGCGGTATGGCCCCCTCCCCACGTCACCCGAAGCAGCACCGGTCGATTGCACCCTTGGGCCGCCTGCAGCGCTGCCACGAACTTGAACGCGTGCATTGGGGCCGCGGTCTGGTCTCGCTCCCCGGGGGTGACCAGCGTGGCCGGATAGCACTTTCCCCGATGGATGTTCTGCAACGGGGCGTATTGAAGCATGGCGGCCAGGTCACCGCTGTCGCTCGACACGCCGTACTCGTCGGTCCAGCGACTGCCGGCCGAGAAGCGGTCGTATCTCAGCACGTCGATCACCGGGTATTCCAGTACGGCGGCGGCAAAGAGCCCCGGCCGTTGTACCAGGGCTGCGGCCACCAGGACGCCGCCGGCGCTACTGGTGTGGGCCACGAGCCGGTCGCGCGATGTATACCGATGACGGACCAGCCAGTCCGCTGCGGCAAGGTAGTCGTCGATGCCATTCTGCTTGTTGCGGCGCGTACCGGCCCGGTGCCACGCCTCGCCGAACTCTCCCCCCCCTCTCAGATTGGGTACGGCCCACACGCCTCCCGCGAGGAGCCACTGCGCTATCAGCGGCTGGAACCACGGTGATGCCGTCCAGCTCTGGCTCCCATATCCGTAGATCCATGCCGGAGCCTGCCCATCGATAGGGACGTCGCTCCGATGCACGACATACATCGGAACGCGAGTACCGTCGCGGCTGGTGGCGGCCACCTGCTCGGTTACAAATCGCGATGTCTCATACGGCAAGCTCGGCTTGAGGAAGACGCTGGACCCTCCGGTCCGCACATCCATGCGATAGATGGTCCCGGGATCGGCGACGCCCTGGAGGGTATACAACGCTTCGGGATTGCCCATCTTCCCGGAAAACCCGGTCCAGATAGAACCGAGGCCAGGAAGCTCGACCTCCTGCAGAAACCGGCCGCCGCGATCGAAGAGCTTGGCCGTGAGGATCGCGTTCTTACGATAGGCGATCAGCAATCGATCGCCGACCGCGCTGGAGCCGATCCACGCGTCGATCGCGTCCGGGCCCTGTGGCACCAGCTCCGTCCAACGCGCGGGTTCCGATGCGTCCGCATCTATCGCGATCACCCGGCCCCTCGGCGCGTCAAGGTCGGTCTGGACCAGCACACGGGTGCCATCCACCCCGACGTAGGCATAGTTCGCGTCACCGCCGCCGGCGAGCAAGCGTACCTCGCCAGGAGACTGCGACAGGTCCACTATGAAGAGCCGAGTATTGCGCCCGACGCCCTTCACGGCGGTGATGATGAGATAGCGGCCCTCGTCGCTGACCGTGGGGCTGAGCGCCCACGCGGCACTGTCCGGACTCGCGTAGATGCGGCGGTCCGCGCGCTGGGCCGTCCCGAGGCGATGGAAGTAGATGGCGCCTCCCGTGACTGAACCGGTGAGATCGTGGTCGTCGGCGGGCAGCGGGTACCGCGTATAGAAGAACCCCGGGGCCCCGACCCGGGCCCACGAAAGCCCAGAGTATCGGTAGAATCCGGTCACTGAGTCTGGGAGGTCCTGCCCCGCGCGTACGTCACGCACTCGAATCGTCTCCCACTCCGACGTCTCGCTTGCCAGCCCGTACGCAACCAGGTTGCCACTTGGGTCGGGAATGGCGCGCCTCGGGCCGCGATGCGTCGCCGCCTTGAGGGAATCCGCTGAGAGGACGAGGGTTTCCCGGCCGGTTGCACTGTCACGCATCATGATCGAGACGTCACGAGTCGGGCCGGTTGCCGGGAAAATTGTGTAGAAGTACCTTCCGCCTTCGTTCACCGGCGCTCCGTAGGTCTGGGCCGTCGCGGCGCGAGCGATGCTGTCGCGCAGTTGGGTCCGTCCTTTCGCGCTGGAAAGGCGCCGCCGGGCCGCGGCGTCCTGGGCTCGCATCCATGCGACCGTCTTGAGTGATTGCATGTCCTCCAGCCAGCGATACGGGTCGGGCACCAGGGTACTTCCCAGCGTATCAATCGTCACGCCCCGAGGGGTGGCCTGGATCTGCCCCGCGACGGGCGGGACGATCACTCCCAACGCAATCACGATCAGAATGTCGACTCGCAGCATGACTCCTCGGCTCCGGTTTGGCGTAGGGGCACCCATATTGTGGGGAGGGGAGACGACCTGCATTGGAGGTAGCCTATGGTAGGCAGCTCGCTCCTTCATTTCGGGCCCTGGACGCTCGATTTGGAGCAGCGGCGGCTGAAAGGACCGGGAGGCGAGCACCGCCTGGAGCCCAAGGTCGCGGCCGTTCTGCGTGCCCTGATCGAGCGGGAGGGTGCGGTGGTGTCGCGGGACGACCTGCTTCGTGCGGCGTGGGGCCCGGAGTTGGCGACTGCCGATGTCCTCTCCCGGGCCATTTCCGACCTGCGGCGGGTGCTCGGGGACGACACCAAGGAGCCGAGTATTGTGCGGACGGTGCGGGGCCAAGGATACACGCTCGCCGTGCCGCAAACCGCCGGCCCTGTGGCCCAACCGGCTCATCGCGGCCGCCGGCGTGGAGTAGCGTTCGCGATTGTCGTGGGTGCCGGCGCTATCGCGACGATTTGGGTGACCCGCTGGTCGGGGCCGGCCGGCGCGCCGTTCGGTGCGCCGGTCCCGCTGACATCCCTTCCCGGCGAGGAGCGAGACCCGGCAATTTCACCCGACGAACGTCGCGTCGCCTATGCCTGGACGCCGCGCGACGGTGCCTGGGGCGGCGCGGCCATGTCGCGGCTCATGGTGCAGGACCTCGACGGGAACGCACCGGTACAGCTTACCCGCGATTCGGCGGAGTATCGATACCCAGCCTGGTCGCCCGATGGACGCGTGCTCGCGGCGGCGCGACGGGATTCCGCCGGGTGGGGCGTCTACCAAGTCGGCTTCCACGGCCAGAAGCGGCTCCTCGTGCGGCTCGGGGGAACGTACGTCCTCGGCCTCACCTGGTCCCCGCGCGGCGACGTGCTCGCGGTTTCCACGCAGGATGCCCCGCTGGCGCCCTTCTCCATCCGGTTGGTCGACGTCACGACGCTTGGTGTCTCGCCACTGACGGACGCCGGTGGTGCGGTCGTGGGAGACGCCTTTCCGACCTTTTCCCCCGACGGTACCTCACTGGCATTCGCGCGCTTTGGATCGGAGACGGACGCCGACATCTGGGTTGTGGCTCGCGGGGGTGGCCCAGCGCGCCGCCTGACGACTGAGGAGCGCCCGGTGACCGCCGTCGCTTTCTCCCCGGACGGGCATTCGATCCTCTATTCCGCCGATCGCTGGTCAGGCCCCGGGTTGTGGAAGGTCGCCGTAGACGGGGGGGCGATCACCCGCGTGGGAGAGGTGGACCGGCCGCTGCACGGGCTCGCCGCGGGACCCAGTGGCGCACTGCTGGTCGCCGAGGATGCGCAATCCGATATCGATGTGTGGGCCGTGGACGCGAGCGGCGGGAAGGCGTCCGCCGCGATTGTGTCCACGCGGGTCGACGCCCTGCCGTCGGTGTCTCCCGACGGGTCGCGCATCGCCTTTCAATCAGACCGTTCTGGAACGATGGAGGTCTGGGCCGCCGATCGCGACGGGACCAACTCGGTGCGCCTCACCAATCTCAAGGCGAACGCCGCCGGCCCGCAGTGGTCGCCGGACGGAGGGCGCATTGCCTTCATCGGGCGCCCCGGCGGCGCGAGTCATACGGGCATCTACGTGCTCGACGTCGCCACGGGTCGGGCCGAGCGCTGGACGCCCGACAGTGTTGACGCGTTCGCGGCGCACTGGAGCCTCGATGGCCATCGGGTGTACTTCGCGGCCTGGAGCGGCGGGCGGTGGAATGTGTGGCGCAAGGGCTCGGGCGAGAGGGCACCGCAACAGGTGACGACCGAGGGGGGCGTGTCGGCGCAGGAAGCCGAAGGCGGGCGGACACTGCTGTACACCAAACCGGGCACCAACGGCCTCTGGAAACGGGATCTGGCGACTGGCGTGGATGTGCGCGTGGTGACGGATGTGCCCGCGGCGGACTGGACCAATTGGGTGGTCTCGGGGAGCGGTGACGCCCTGTACTACGTCCGCCGAGGTCCTCAGGGAGAGCAGCAACTCGTGTCTCGAAAGCTGGAGGGTGGCGAAGTACGAGTGATCGCCTCGCCGGTGCGCGTGCCGGCAGGCCTCGGGGGGGTCGCGATCGCACCTGACGGGAAGCGGCTGTACTTCGGAGCGTTGGAGCGAAGAGAGGCAGACTTGATTCAGATTGTGCGACGTTCGCCGCGGGCCCGCTGAGCGAGGAAGAACCCCCGAGCAAGGACGTGATAGCCTCCGGAGGTCGTGGCGCCCTAGCTTGTTGGTCAGTGCGCCGTACCGGCGGCTCATTTCATCATCTTTGTCGGAGCGACACATGCAGTTCTCTCTGATCGGGTTCGCGAGCCTGGTCGCCCGTGCCAGGTGCGCTGCCTTCCGTTGTGCGATCGTCCTCGTATGGGTCTCGGTCAGTGCCTCGCCGGCCTTCGCGCAGCGCTCCGCTGCGGAGCAGGCTGCTGATTCACTGTTCGCGCAGAACCGCTGGGAGGCTGCGGCCGCGGCGTACCAGTCGCTCACCGCCGCCAACCCCGCGGTCGGCACCAACTGGGCCAATCTCGGCGAGAGTGAGCTGCAGCTGAAGCACTTCGACCGGGCAATCGCCGCCTTCGCCAGGGCGACGGAGTTGAAATACCGGCCCTTTCGCAGCATGGTCGACCAAGCGCGGGCCGCCGCGGCGAAGGGCGATGACGAAAAGGTGCTCGAGCTGCTCAAGGGCGTGGTGGATGGTGGCGCCGGTGGAGCGCTGCGCCCTTACATCCTCGGATCGGCGGAGTTGAGCCGGTTCAGCACCGATGCGCGCTTCACCGCGCTCGCCGCCCTGATGAAGCCGTGCACCACCGCTCCATATCGGCAGTTCGATTTCTGGATCGGGGACTGGGAAGTGCAGGGCGCCAGGGGCGGGGTCGCGGGGCACAACACGGTAACCCTCGAGCAGAGTGGGTGCTTGGTGGTCGAGCACTGGACGTCGAGCGCGGGCGGACAGACCGGCACCAGTTTCAACTACTACGACATTCGCGACAAGAAATGGCATCAGCTCTACATCGATAACTCCGGCAATGCCGGCTCATTCCCCGCCATGGCGGGTACCCTTGCCGATGGCAAGATCGTAATGCTGACCGACGATGTGAACAACACGCTGACGCGGTGGACCTGGTATCTGATGGAGCCCGGCAAGGTGAAACAGCTGGAGGAGTTGTCCACCGATCATGGGGCGACGTGGCGCATCGTGTGGAACTCGGTCTATGTGAAGCAGGGAAGGGCGCCGTGAAGATATCACTGTCGCTGGAATCCCACGCTCTGAGGTTCCGATGATCAGCCGTCCACGCCGTTTGTGCTTTCAGCTCTCCACCCTGCTGGTCGCCGCCAGTCTCAGGTCCGGTCCCGCCGCTGCGCAGAGCGCGGCAGACAACGCTCGCTATCCCTGTCGGGAGGTGCATACGTTCGACTTCTGGGTCGGTACGTTTGACGCCATGCCGTGGAACAAACCGGACGCGCCATCTGGCGGGCAGCTACGCAACACGCGCGAATACGATGGATGCGTTTTTATCGAACGGTGGACCAGCCCTCACTCGAACGGCATGAGCATGGTGTTCTACGATGTCGACCGCAAGACATGGCGAATGATTTGGAACGACGATTCCAACGGGTCAAACGACTTCACGGAGGGCGCTTTCCAGGATGGCGCGATGCGATTCCTCGGCTGGGTCACCGACCCCAAGGGGAACCGAGTCTACGCGTCGAACGTCCTGCAAGACGTGTCCCCGGGGCTCATTCGGCATATCTTCTCCACCTCTCCAGACAGCGGCAAAACGTGGGTCGTCCGGAGTGACGGCCGTTTCGTCCGGCGCAAGGAGCAGTAGGGATCACTTCTCCCCGGTTGCATCCGGGCTCTGGTGGGCGTCGATCCCTAGCTTGTGGCGCACTGCCCTGGGCGCACTTGCGCTCGCCTGCGCCGCCCAGCGGGAGATTGTGCTAGGTTCGGACGCAACCCCACTTTGCGGATTGAAGTTGGCCTGCCGCCGGTCGTGAGGCTCCTTGCGGTGCTCGGCTGCGGCGGCAGTCCCGCCGAGGAGTACCCGCTGGCCACCGAACGGGATCGAGTGTGGTGGCAGGTGGTGCGGGGCCAGGGAGCAAGCGATGCTCCACCAGTTGCCTAAGGTAAGGACACGAGGTCGTATCACCGGTGTGAGCAATGGTTTGATAGCCAGGAAGGACCCTCCCAACCCGACTCGCCCCCATTGGATGAAACCGCCGGTCCCGACCCACCGTCCGGTGGGGAAACCATGAGACCCCTCGACCGAGTCCTGTTCGCCACTCCAAACGTACAAGTTGGAGCCTTTCGGTGTGCCGTTGGCGACCCCCGCTTCCGCGATTCGGGGCCGATCCAGAACCACTTGGTCGCCTTTCCCCGTACCGGGGTGTGGATTCGTCAGGCGGGCTCTCGCCGCATGGTCGCCGATCCGCGGGTGGTGACCATCTACAATTCGGGCCGGGAGTATCAACGGGACCCGATTTGCCCGGATGGGGACCGAAGTGACTGGTTCGCCGTCGCGCCGGAGCACGCGTTTGCCATTGTCCGGGAGCACGACCCCCGTGCCCCGGGGGAGACCGAAGCCGTCTTTCGCTTCGAAATGGCGGAATCGGACCCGTCCCTTTACTTATGGCAGCGGCGGCTGTTCCTTCGCCTGGAGCGGGGCGAGATCGACCGGTTCGAGGCGGAGGAATCGGTGCTCTCCCTGGTGGGGGCGGTGGTGGTCCGGGCCGCCGCGGCGACGCGCAAGGCGGTGGCCCGAACCGCGTTCGCCGCCGCCGCACGGCGCGACCTCGCGGAGGCCGCCCGGGCCGAACTGGCTCGGAATCCAACCTGCGCGACCGACGTGACCGCCTTGGCGCTGCACCTGGGCACATCTCCCTACCATCTCTGCCGCGTGTTCCGCAGCGTGACCGGACTCACCCTGCACGCGTATCGGCTTGACCTTCGGCTTCGAACCGCCATGGAGCGGCTCGCGGATTCAAGCACCGACTTGTCGCGCCTGGCATCGGAGCTGGGCTTCTCGAGCCACAGTCACTTTGCCGCGGTGCTTCGTGCTCGCTACGGCATGACGCCGAGCGACTGTCGGCAGGTGCTGCGAAGTTCGGCTGCCTGAGTGGCGGCCGGCTGCGATCATGGGGTCTCGTCCCAGGACCAGTAGCCGGGCGGTTTCCCCTGTTTCGTGGTGAGACGCAACACGTAGGGTGGCTTGTCGATCACCCAGGCAGTAAAGGTGCCGCTGCCGGCTCCGGGGCCACTGCTGATCCCCACATCGACTTTGAACGCCGAGGTGAGTGCTCCCCCGACCCCGCGCACCGTGTCCCGAGTGAGCACGGAGAACGGTACCTGAACGATCGTGTCAGGTGCGAGCAGCGCCGGAAACGTCCCTTGCAGTCCTGCCGTCAGGGGCCGTGCAGCGAGCACCGTGGCATACATGCCACCGTAAAAATCGATGAACGGCGCCGACACAGTGTATTCTCGCATTGCGGAGTCGACGCCGGCCGACGAGCGCACCGAGCGAATCTCCCGTACCCGCAGTCCGTCGTACTCCCGCCGCACGAACATGCCGTTGCGCTGGCGCACCTCCGTCATATATGGCGCCAGGGTGCGCGCATCGAACACATTTGCTGTGCGCTGATATCCTCCCACCGGCACCAGGCGGTGCTCGATCTGCACCCGCTGCATCGCCGGTCTGCCGTTCCAGGTGATAGTGTCCATGCTGTCTTCCCACAGCTGAGGTGGCGAAACGGTTCCGTCATCGCCGTGAAATGTCATGGTCCAAGCGTTGGTGTACGGCTGCAGCGGGCCGACAGCGTGCTGTGGGGCAGCGCGCAGGCCCATGAGCACCGCGGCAAGAACGGCGGCGGCCAGCGAGCTCCGGGCTCGGCGACTCATTCGTGTGCTCCTATGGGTTGGCCAATCATGTTCCAGCTGGCATGGTTACCGTTGGAATAGTCCATTTCAAGGCGAATGATGTAGGGCGCCTCCTTGGCGATCCAGAATCGCATCCTATAGCCTGGACCAGGTACTTCGACGATCCAGGTCGCGAATTCTCTGGTCCCGACCGCCAGTGGTGCGCGACCGGTGACTCTGAAGGTTGCACTGTAGAGCGAATCAGCGTTTTCGTCGATCGCCGCCAAGGAACCTGCGTATCCGATGTGAAGCGGCAGCGCCGCCAGGAGGAGCCCATACATCCCGCCCCAGAAGTCCACGACCTGAAGCGGAAGCTCGGCCCGGGAGACCGTGGAGTCTGATTGCATCGGCCGATGTACCGTCGTCACCACCGTCGCACCCGCGAACTCGCGGCGGATCGTTGAGCCGTCGGGCCGATGCCCCAGCGATGAAACCGGCGCCAGGTTGTCGGCCTCGAACACATTGACTGTGCTCGATGTCAGGCCGTTGGCGTAGGTCATCCCTTGCACTCGAACCAGCCGCCGCTTGCCGTCTACCTGCCGTTGCTCGAGGCGGTCGGTCCAGAGTCCCTGGGTCCGGGTGGCACCGCTGGGTAGGCGTACATCGAACCGCCACACATTGTCGTACGGCTTCAAGATGACGGGATCGAACGCTTTGGCGCCGATCGTCAGCGGGGGATCCTGACCGAGCAGGGGACTGGCGGTCATTGTCGGGCCGCCCACGATAGCGACTAGAACGAACCAGCCTCGGCCAGCCAATCTGCCAACCGACCGTCGAGTGGCGGACATCAAGCCTCTCTTGAGTGGGCGCACTACCAGATTCTCACCCGCGTGTCCGGGGCCACGTACATCTTGTCGCCCGGCTTCACGCCGAAGGCCTCGTACCACGCATCGATGTTCGCCAGCGGGCCGTTGACCCGCATGAACGGCGGCGCGTTGAACCCCGTGGCAACCTGGTTGCGGGTGAAGGTGGGGCTGAACTTCGCTCTCCACATCTTGGCCCGGCCCAGAAAGAATCGTTGATCTCCGGTGTAACCGTCGATGACCGCGGCCGCCTTGCCTTGCAATGAGGCATGATAGGCGTCGAGCGCGATCTGCACGCCCCCGAGGTCGCTGATGGCTTCGTCCAGGAGCAGCTCGCCTTTCAGGTGCAAACTGGGGAGCGGCTCCACCGCCGAGTATTGCGCGCCGATGTTCTGGCTCATTGTCGCGTACCTGGCGGCGTCCGCGGGTACCAGCCATGGCTTGAGGCGACCGTCACCATCGTAGGGACTTCCCTGATTGGTGAAGGCCACGACCATCATCTGGCCAATCTGGGAACCTATGGCGCCATAGTTCACCGCCTCGTCTGCCTTCACGTCGAAGAACGGCGGCTGGAGCAATGAGGCCGGGATCTCGACGCTGTTGGTGGTAGGGTTGTAAATGTAGGTCGGGTACTCGGGTGTCAGAGTCCACCCGGACCGATCGAAGGGTTGGGTCAGGCTGCGGACCTGGCGCTGCCAATCGTAGGCAGCCGCGCGCGCCACATTGCCGTACAGGTCCTGGTCGCTGATCGAGAGCCCCTGATAGTCGTCGAACCGGTCGGGATAGCCGATGTTGATTCTCATTTGGGCCAGCTTCTCCCTGGCCCTTGCCCTGCTCATCGGGCTCATCCAGGTGAGCTTCTCCAACCGGGCGTCGAGGGCCCTTTTCAAGTTGGCCGTCATCTCCTCCGCTTCGGACTTGGCTTCCGCCGAGGAGTAGCGAGCCACGTAGAAGGCGGCGACGATATCGCCGATGGTCGCCTCGGCGGTCTGTTCCGCGCGCATGTTTCGGGCGCCACCGACGAATGCGCCGTTTCCGAGCATCGTGCCCCGGAAGTCGAATCCTGCCGCGCCGAGATCGGCGTTCAGGTTGCCGGCGCCACGATCGGCGGCGGCAAAGGCCTCGCGGGCCTGCAAGATCTCGAGCGGCGTCTCGGCGAATATGGCGGCGATCTTGGGGAAGGCACTCTTGGCGTCGATCACGATCCGGTTGGTGCGGCCGAGTTCGGCCCCCTGCAGGAGGGCGCGCCAATCGAAGCGGGGTGCCAACCGGATCAACTCGGCCACGGTCATGGGATTGTACGTCCTGACCACGTCCCGCATCTGTTCGTGCGACCAGCTAACGGCGGCGACCCGGGTCTCGAAAGCGATAATCTGCCGGGCGCGTTCCTCGGCGTTCGGCCACGCGATCAGCGTCAGCAGTCGTGTTACGTAGGCCGTGCAGGCGGTCCGGACGTCGGCAAACTGCGACTCCAGGTAGTACTCCGGCCCGGGTAGAATGAGTCCGCCCTGGCCCACATATACGGCGTATCGGCTGGGATCACTTTGGTCCTGATCGATGTTGAGCAGGAATAGCCCCCGGCCCACCGGTGGGCCGTAGACCGAAGGGGCCCGGACCGTGCCGGGGCCCCCGGCGCGTCCAATCACCGCGGCCATCTGCGACTTGGTCTTGGCCGCCCGTATGGCGTCCAGCTCGGGTTTGAGCGGGGTGATTCCCTTTGCCTCGATCGTCACTTCATTCATAAAAGCACGGTAAAAGGCGCCCGCCTTGCCCTCGGGACTGTCGGCGGCTGAGGTCCGGTTCGCCGCGACTTCCTCGAGGATCGCGATCAACCGGCGCGGGGCCAGGCGGCGCAGGTCGCGCCAATAGGCCGCCTGGGGGAGCGTTGGTCCAATCTCGGTGCGGGCGAACCAGGCCCCGTTCTGATACATGTAGAAGTTGTCGCCCGGTCGGACGGTGCGATCCTGGTCCGTGATATCGACACCCCAGGTGCCCACCGAATGCGACGCCAGGTCAGGCGCGGCTTGTGCCACCCCGGCGCTCGGCAGGCCGAGGCACCCCAGGAGGGCGGCGGAGCCGAAACGGGGAGCGCGCCTAATTCTCGTGGGGAGGACGCGAGACGTTGGAATGGTTCCATGCCAGAGCATCGGACAAGTCTGGTCTCGGGCGGCGGAAGCCGCTATCAAGCCATTGCAGGTGGGCAACCGATGTGCGCAATCGGCTGATAGCGCGGCGGTCGGCAGCGGCCGTAGGATGTAACGCTCCTCAGCGCTTAAACCTTCCCACAGGTGCACATGCGATCCCTAGTCATCGCAGCTCTCCTGATCACTACGCTCGGCAGTGCGCGCGCCCACTCGCAATCCCCGCCATCGCTCAGCGAGGCGTCCTATACTCGCGCGCGCCACGTTCTTGAACGAGGCATTGCTGCGACGGGTGGTGCGTCGCGCCTCAAGACGCTGGAGAACCTTCGGTACCTGTCCAAGGCGACGGTGCCCGAGGTTGGCCAGAGCCGAGGACCGGACGCGCCGTACTTCTCCCGCCCGCTCGAGGGCGAGGGGGTCGTTGACCTGGAGCACAGGCGCATCTACCAGTTGCGTCGGACCCACTTCCTCGGTAGTGGCATCCGTGCCACCAGCGTGGTCATTACCGGGAACTCCGGGTTCACCGCAGACCTCCGTTCCGGGGCCGTGTATCCGCTCGCACCACCAGCGGTCGCCGCCGCCAATCGCAGTACGCAGCGCGCATTTCCTGTACTCCTTCTGCAAACCGCCGTGAGGCGAGCGGCATCGCTCCGCTGGGCTGGGGTGCGGACCCGCGCCGGAGTCCGCTCCGACGCCATCAGCTTCAGCGACGTGGATGGTAGCCTGGTGACCCTCTGCTTCGACCGGCGCTCGGGACTGCTGTCCCAGATCGAAGCCCTCAGTGACAACTTCATTGTTGGATGGGCGACTTCGGAAACGGCCTTTTCCGACTACCGGATGGTGGATGGGGTGCGTATGCCGTTCCATGTCGTCACTAGGCTGGAGAATCAGGTGACGTCTGATCTGCGGTATTCGAGCGTTGCCATCAACACGCATCCACCCGACTCGCTCTTTGACCGGCCGAAGGGCGCCATTGTCGGTCCTGAGGTTGGAGCAGGGCAGTTGGCGCCCACGGTGAGGATGCTCGCCAAGGACGTCTACTACGTCAATGCGATTGAGACTGGGAGTGTGTTCTTCTACAGCTCGATGTTTGTTGCGTTCAACGACTACGTGCTGGTTGTCGAGGCACCGCTGAGCGATGCGGTCTCCCAAGCGGTCATCGCCAAGATCAAGGAGACGGTGCCGGGCAAACCGATCCGGTATCTCGTTCCCACGCACTATCATGTCGATCATCTGGGCGGGATCCGGGGATATGTCGCGGAGGGGAGCACAATTGTCACGACGCAAGGCAATCGCCGGTTTGTCGAGCTCCTGTCCGCGGTGGCGCATCCACTCAATCCGGATCGGCTTTCCGCTCAACCCCGGGTGACATCGATCGAAACGTTCGAGAGGAAGCGGGTGTTCAGCGATTCGGCGCACCTCGTGGAACTGTACAACATCGGGCCTACTCCCCACGTGGACGAGATGGTGATGGTATATCTGCCACGGGAAAAGCTGGTGTTTGTGAGTGACCTCTTTCTCGTAAGCTACTTGGGCGGTTTGGGGGAGGCCGAACCGGTCACGGTGGCCTTTGCCGACGCGATCTCGAAGCTAGGCCTTCAGATCGAGACCATCGCCGGCGGGCACGGGCGGATCGGCACGATTGACGACTTGCGGCTGGCGCTGCAGGCACGGTCCACCCCACCCGGCGAGCCGTAGAATGCCCGTACTCCACACTCACTCTAGTCCGGCCTCCAGCAATCATGGGACGACTTTCACCAGCTGCCGGCGATGGTCGATCGAGACGTTCCGGACCTCGCCGACGTTCGGGATTGTGATTCGCTGATCGGCGGTGTTGATCCAGAGTCGGTGGGTGCTGCCGGTGCCGTCGGGCCGAGTCAGCAGGACGTCGAGGGGCAACTGGAACGGCTTGCCTGCGTGGGTCTGCTGCAGCCGCACGGTGATGCCCGTCGTGCCGGCCGGCTCCCAGCTGAGGCTGACCGATGGGATGACGGCCTCCCGAATCCACTGGTCGAAGAACCAGCCAAGCGGCTTGTGGTAGGCGCGCTCAGCGGCGCGCTCGAAGTCGGCGCCTTCGACCGAGCCATAGGAGTGGTCCTTGACGTAGTTCCTTAACGCCGCGGCAAAGGGGGCGTCGCCCATGACGTCGCGAAGCATCGAGAGAACCACCGGCCCCTTGGCGAAGGTGCCCAGTCCGAAGAGACTGCCGAAGTTGGTGGGATCGGCCGGCGCGATGGGCGCGGTGTACTCCGCAGCCGCGGATTGATCGAACAGCGCCTGATACGCTGAATCACCCTGGGTCTTGCGGGTCCACTGCCAGGCCATGAACTCGGACAGGCTCTCGTTCAGCCACATGTCCTCCCAGCGCTTGACGGAGAGGGAGTTGCCGAACCATTGGTGTGCCACCTCGTGGGAGATGATCTGCTCCATGTCGCGCCGGCCGGTAATATGGCTCGCACCGAGGTTGGTGATGGTCTGGCCTTCCCGGAAGGACGGCCGCGCGAATTCCGCCAGGGCGTATTTCTCGTCGCCGAAGGGGTAGCGGCCAAGCGCCGATTCGAGGAACGGAATGATCTGGGCCACCGCGGCGAAGTCGACGGCGGCCTTGGCCGAATCTTCAGGGAAGACGTAGAACTCGAGCGGCATCCGGCGGCCGTCGGCGAGCGTGATGCTCTCGCGGGTCACGGCATAGTCTGCGAGCGCAAAGGAAACGACATCGGAGTAGATCGGATGGCGAACCGACCAATGGGCGGTCGCGGTCCTGCCATCCGGGGACACGATCCGGTCGACCAGCCGCCCGTTGGACGCGACGGTGAGGCTGGCTGGTGCTGTGAGGCGGATGTCGGCGGAGTCGGCCTTCTGGTCGGGCTCGTCGGCGGAGGGCCACCACTGGCGTGCGGAGCGAGGAATGCCGAACGAGGCCCCTCTCGGGACACCGGCGTGCTCGCCGAACCCGACCGCGTTTCGGACCGGAGTGCCAT
Source organism: Gemmatimonadota bacterium (assembly GCA_041486305.1). Taxonomy (GTDB): domain Bacteria; phylum Gemmatimonadota; class Gemmatimonadetes; order Gemmatimonadales; family GWC2-71-9; genus JABFSM01. Next base: position 5,692 of record JBGPLG010000041.1, on the reverse strand, counting down.
GGTACCAGATCGCGACCCGATAGCTCGAGTCAGCCGGCTTGGCAAGCGGGAAGCGCACCGTGCCCGGCTCGCGAATGCCAACCACGGCGCCTGCCAACGGTTCGACGACTCGGGCGCTGTCGACCGTCATGGAATCCGCCAGATCGACAATCAAGTCGGCCGCAGCGCGATTGGCTGGGGTGAAGGTCAGCCGGGAGACCCCGCTCACCTGATGGCGGGCGGGGTCGATGGTGATCTGCAGGTCGATGTACCGGAGCCGCCACTGAGCGGGGGGCGACGAGATCAACGCGACGAGCGGGCTTGCGATACGAAGGAACAGTGTCAACATCGGAGTTCCGTGAGGCGTGGGGGAGGGAAGATCGAAGCTCAGTGGCGGCGTTACCCAATCCGCTCGCAGGAGAAAGTTGGTATGGGAGTTGGAAGGGCGCTATCGAATCGTTGCCCGCTCGAAATCGACCAGCAACCGCTTGATAGCGTTCCTCGCTTGGCTCGGCGAGGGTCCCCTGATTGTGACGGCCCGGGTCACCCACCAGTCCGGTCATGGAGCCGCGGTATGGGTATTCTCAGGTGCCGGGTCGTCGGTGCCAGTCTGGCGATTACGCTGGCCATGGTCCCCCAGGTGCACGGGAAGGTCCCTCCCGATTCCTCGGTCACCCGCCATGTCGAAACCGTCCGAGTTGCCGACCGGATCTACGCCTTCATCGCGCCCGAGAGCTTTGGAGGCCTGGTTAGCGGCAACTCGATGGTCGTGATCGGCGACAGCGCGGTGCTGGTGGTGGACTCAGGGCACTTTCCGCTGGTCACCCGCCAGATGATCACCGCGATTCGGCGGCTCACCACGCTGCCGGTGCGCTACCTCGCCAACACTCATTGGCATCCCGATCACTGGATCGGAAACGCCGAATACCGGCGCGCCTTTCCCGAGGTGACGATCCTCAGCACGGAGGTGACTCGCGCCGAGATGGAACGGCAGGGTCCGGATTATGTGTCGAGGTATCAGGATTCAACCACCCTTCGAAAGCTCCGAGAACTCGCGAACGAGAAACCGGGTTCCGCTCAAAGGGCCGATGTGACGGAGTATTACGCCGCCACGCTGGGCGACCTCGAGGACGCCCTCGAGGGGTGGCGGGGCGTTACCCTGACCCTGCCGACGCTGACCTTCGATCGGAGTCTTACGCTTCAGTTGGGTGGCAGGGAGGCGCAGGTGATGTTCCTCGGCCGCGGCAACACTGCAGACGATGCCGTGGTCTTGGTTCCCGACGCGAAGGTCGTGGCCACCGGTGACCTGGTGGTGAGCCCGACGCCCTACGCGTACGAGTCGTTCTTCAAGGAATGGATCGAGGTACTGGGCCACATCGAGGCGCTAGGACCCAAAGTTATCGTCCCTGGCCATGGGCCGGTGCAGCACAACATGGAGTACGTCCGGCAGCTCGTCAGTCTTCTGACCTACGCTCGTGCCAAGACGGGCGAGGCGGTGAGGATGGGATTGGATCTCAAGACCACCCGAAGGTTGGTCGACCTGGAGCCCTATCGGCGACGTTTCGCGGGCAACGACGTGCGTCGTCGCCGTCTCTTCGATATCGGCTTTGCCGGTCCGGGCATCAAAGGGGAGTACGATCGAGTGAAGGCCGAACGCCTCCGCCATTGAGCGGCCCCCGGGGCGTTCATCGGATGAGCACTCGGTACAAGTTGCCTTCTCGACGATCCTCCTGGCCGAATATCATCCTAGCTATCGAGCTATTGCTCGGGCGCTGGTTTCGCGCCCCATCCGAGGGTCTCATTGATTCTGGTCAACTCCACGAATTAGTTGCATGGAACACTCTGCCCATGGGATCCCTGATGCATATCGCGCTCAAACACCTCCGCCTGGTTCGAGCAATCAAGGTGACAGGCACCATCACCAGGGCTGCCAAGGCGCTCTCGCTAACCCAAACCGCACTCAGTCATCAGCTCCGCGAAATCGAGGGGCGGTTGTTCACCCGGCTTTTTCTCCGGGTTCGCGGCCGGATGGTCCTGGCCCCTTCAGGGGAGCGCCTGTCGGAGCTCGGCGACCTGGTCCTCGGTCCAGTGGAGGAGGCGGAGGTGAGTATCGCTCAAGCCCGAAGGAGGGCGCCTACGGTGTGCTCCGGCTCAGTACCGAGTGTTACACCTGCTATCACTGGCTGCCGAGGGTGTTACTGCCCTTTCAGCGCCGGTGGCCCGGGGTCGAGCTCCGGATCGTCGCGGAGGCCACCCGGCGCCCCATGGAGGCGCTCGCGCGGGGCGAGCTCGATGTGGCCGTGGTGAGCGCCCGTCCTGCCTTGGCGCGCTTTCGCACCGTGCCGCTGTTCGATGATGAGCTGGTCGTCGTGCTGCCGCCAGGACACCGGCTCTCGCGTCGCCGCTACGCCAGGCCTTTCTGCGGACCGGCGTAATCAGGGGCCCGATTCCTCGGAGGATCTCGAGCAAGACCGTCAGAGACGTCGAACGCGGGCTGCGTCCCGGCCTTCCCGTCGTCATTTACACCAACGATCGGGAGACCAAGGACTTTCTCGAGTGCGAGGCCCGGAAGCGGTTCCCGGGTCATCGCCGGAGATCGGGCGCGCGTTATCGGCTCAACCGCTGGCGGGAGCAACAGATCGGGAAGGGAGTCGGGATCACCTACGGCGACCTGGTGGACCAGTACATCAGCCTGAACCGGGCCGGCGCGCGGTTCGCGCGCGTTCCCATCGGGCGATACATCAACTTCCTGAGCGATTTCCTGGCCGCGGAGCCAGGTGCCACCCATGCCTCGGCGATCCGAGCCTGGAGGCAGCTGAAAGTGCTCCCGGTTCCCAAGGATTACCGGGCCTGGAAGCGGGCACAGGAGCCCCGAGCTCCCATTAGGTGAATCACCGGCGCCGGATTACAATTCCCGCCGGAGACAAGCCCGATTCCCGATCCCCGAGCCACTCGGTCCATGTCCACAATCATCGAAGTCCACGCCCGCGAAATCCTCGACAGCCGCGGCAACCCCACGGTCGAGGCCGACGTCGTGCTCGCGAGCGGTGCCCGGGGCCGCGCGGCGGTACCGAGCGGGGCGTCCACCGGGGAGCACGAGGCGGCCGAGCTGCGCGACGGCGATCCCAAGCGGTATCTGGGCAAGGGCGTGACCGAGGCGGTACGCAACGTCAACGAGGTCCTGGGACCCCGGCTCGAGGGGATGGACGCCTCCGACCAGATCACCCTGGACGCCGAGCTGATGGACGCCGACGGGACATCCAACAAGGCCAAGCTCGGCGCGAACGCGATCCTCGCGGTGTCCCTGGCCTCGGCGCGCGCTGCGGCGGACGAGGTGGGCCTGCCGCTCTACCGGTACCTGGGCGGCCCGATGGCGCGGGTCATGCCGGTGCCGATGATGAACATCCTGAACGGCGGCGCCCATGCCAGCAACAATGTGGACGCGCAGGAGTTCATGGTGGTGCCGATCGGGACCGACAACTTTCCCGACGCGCTCCGGATGGGCGTCGAGGTCTTCCACAGCCTGAAGAAGGTCCTGAGCGGGATGGGCCTGTCCACGGCGGTGGGTGACGAGGGCGGCTTCGCGCCGATGCTGCCGTCCAACGAGGCGGCGCTGGACGTGATCATGCGGGCGATCGAGGCGGCCGGGTACCAGCCGGGGCAGGACATCGGTATCGCGCTGGATCCGGCGGCTTCGGAATTCTACGAGAAGGGCGCTTACGTCATGAAGAAGGGTGACAAGAGCCGCCGCACCGCCGCAGAGATGGTGGACCTCTATGCGGACTGGGTGGACCGGTACCCGATCGTGTCGATCGAGGACGGCCTCGCCGAGGACGACTGGGAGGGCTGGACCCTGCTCACCGAACGACTGCAGGATCGAGTGCAGCTGGTGGGCGACGACCTCTTCGTGACCAACGTGGACCGGCTCTCCCGCGGCATCGAGGAAAACGTGGCCAACGCGGTGCTGGTCAAGGTGAACCAGATCGGCACCCTCACCGAGACGCTGCAGTGCATCGAGCTGGCCAAGGGCAGCATGTACGGCGTGGTGATCTCCCATCGCTCGGGCGAAACGGAAGACACCTTCATCGCCGACCTTGCCGTGGCCACCAACGCCGGCCAGATCAAGACCGGCAGCGCGTCCCGGAGCGACCGGACCGCCAAGTACAACCAGCTGCTCCGGATCGCGGAGGAGCTCGATTCGGTGGCCCACTACCCGGGCCGGGATATGTATCACCTGTGACCGGGAAGCGGTGGCTCATGCTGTTGCTGGTGCTGGCCGCCCTGGTCTTCGCGGTCGAGGCGGGGGAGTACAGCACCCCGCAGTGGCTGTCGCTGCGGAAGCGGGAAAAGGAAATGCGGGCCGAGGTGGCATCGCTGGCCCGGGAGGTGGACAGCCTGACCCGGTATCGGAAGCTGGTGGAAACCGACCCGGCGACCCAGGAACGCATCGCCCGGGAACAATACGGCATGCTCCGGAAGGGCGAGATAGAGTTCACCGTGGTGCCGCCGGAGGAGAAATAGGGCCCGGATGACATCGGGCCGTGCGGGCGCTATTTTGCCCGACTTCGGCAGGGTAGCTCAGCTGGTTAGAGCACGGCACTCATAATGCCGGGGTCGCGGGTTCGAGTCCCGCCCCTGCTATGCCCGGGGAGGTTCCCCGGGCCTTTTCTTTGGGCCTCATCCTGCGGATCGAGTCCCGCCCCTGCTATCCACTCCAACCCCCTCCAGTGCCGAAGGGCCGTTTGGATCAGACCGACGACCTGAGTCCCACCGGCGCCGCGGCCTTCGGCGCCCGGGTGATCTGAGCCGCCACCACCTTCCATTTCCCGGCCAGCTTCGCGTAGACGTCGGTGTACCGGCTGGTCCCCTCACTGCCGTCCGGCTTGGTGAACAACCCGGTGCCATGCACCAGCGCGGTGCTCCCGATGATACGGACCCGGACCTGATCCAGATGGTACCGGGCCACATCCGGCCCCCTGGCAGTCTGGAAGAGGAATTGCGGCTTGGTGAGCACGGACCCGTCCGACTGGATGCAGATGAAGTCGTCGTCCAGGTGCTCGTCGTACCAGACTACGTCGCCGGTCAGGTACGAGCTGATGTACCTGGCGTTCAGCCTCCGCAGGGTGGCCTCCTCCGACATGGGGTGCTCCGGGACCGGGTGATCAGGGGATTCGCGGCTAAGATCGCCCGAGGGGCGCGGGGCAGCCACCGAGGAATGAACAGTGAAGTGGGCGGCTCGCGGGACTTGGAGCACCTCCTCGAATTACGGGTACTGCAGTCTCCTGCAATCCCTGCAATCATTGCACGGACCGGGCGCCGGGAGGCCGGTTGCATTGCAGGGTACGATAATGCGCCAGCCCGGGGGGAGAACATTAACACGCGTCGCCCTCGCACAACTCCATGGCAATGGCGGAGCTATGGCTCCTCCCCGCCCCGTGGCACCACAGTTGCCTTACTTGCCTCCCGAGGAGCCGGATGCACCGCGCCCTCTTTACCACAGGGCGTGCACGATCACGCCGGAAAGGACACCCCGATGTCGAACCGGAAGGGCTTCACGTTGATCGAGCTGCTCATCGTGGTCGTGATTATCGGCATTCTGGCCGCCATCGCGATTCCGAAGTTCGCAGCCACCAAGGACAAGGCCAAGCTGGCTTCGGTCAAGACCGACCTGCGTAACCTGATGACGGCCCAGGAAGCGTACTTCTCGGATTAC
>JBGPLG010000040.1:0-36999 GCA_041486305.1 Gemmatimonadota bacterium | reverse complement strand
TGGTCGCGCTTGAACTCGTCGGCCAGCCAGTCGATGATGCGCTGGTCGAAGTCGTCGCCGCCCAGGTGGGTATCGCCGTTGGTGGCGTTCACCTCGAACACGCCCTCGGAGATGCTGAGCACCGAGATGTCGTAGGTGCCGCCGCCCAGGTCGAAGACCGCGATCTTCTCTTCCTTCTTCTTATCGAGCCCGTAGGCCAGCGCGGCCGCGGTGGGCTCGTTGATGATCCGGAGCACCTCGAGGCCGGCGATCTTGCCGGCGTCCTTGGTGGCCTGCCGCTGGGCGTCGTTGAAGTAGGCGGGGACCGTGATGACGGCCTTGTCCACCGTATAGCCGAGGTAGTCCTCGGCGGTCTGCTTCATTTTCTGGAGGATCATCGCGGAGATCTCGGGCGGCGTGTACTTCTTGGCGGCGATTTCGACCGCGGCGAGCCCGTTCTGACCCGATTCGACCTTGTAGGGGACGCGCTTCATCTCTTCCTTGATCTCCTCGAGCCGGCGTCCCATGAACCGCTTGATGGAGAAGATGGTCTGCTTGGGGTTGGTGACCGCCTGTCGCTTGGCGACCTGGCCGACCAGCCGCTCACCATCCTTGGTGAACGCCACTACCGACGGCGTGGTGCGGCCGCCTTCGGCGTTCGGGATGACGACGGGATCGCCACCTTCCATGACGGCAACGACGGAATTGGTCGTACCAAGGTCGATGCCGATGATTTTTGAGGCCATGCTGGTTCCTCGGTTTTCAGGGTTCAGGCCTCAACAAGCAACGCCTGTACCGCCGGAATGCGCCGTTTTGGCATGATTTGGCAGTTAGGTAAACCTGAACGGCACCACACGCTGACCGGACCATGACGCCTTTGCCGGGGGGGTCGTGACGGAGCGGGGCGCGCTCACCGCGTGCGGTAGCGAGCCTCCGACCACCGGCGACAGCCATGCCACCCTTCCCGAGGCTCAGATCCAGGGCGTAACCAGTTTCCTGACCATCAGCCGGCGCAGCGGCTGGTGCTCGATCCCCTGACGACTCCAGCGATCTACTTCGTGGATACCGGCACCTCATCGGTAACCGGCAGAACCCAAGTCAACGCGGACTGCGGCGGTGTCTGTGACCTGGCCGGGTCGCTGTACCGGCTGCAGCTCAACCCAGCGGACCCCACCACGGGAGCCTCGTTGGTGCTGCTGAAGCGCTCGCCAGGCCAGTCCACCGGCTGGCCCTCGCCGGACAACCTCGCCGTCACCAGGACCAGCATCATGGTGATGGAGGATCCCGCCTACGACGGCTGGGATGGTACGCGGGAGCCCGGGATCTGGAATGCTCCGTTCGGCGCCCAGGGGAGTCTGGGGTCCTTCCAGGAGGTGGTGAAGGTGCTCCAGGAGCAGCTGATCCCGGGGCCCAGCGGCAGGTGCGTCGACGCATCCGCCCTCTGCTGGGAAACCAGCGGCATCATCAGCACGGAAAGATGGCTTGGCCCGGGGACCTGGCTGTTCGACGTCCAGGCCCACACGCTCCCGTTTGCAGCAGGCCAGTCCCACTATCCCAAGGAGGGCGGTCAGCTCCTGTACCTGCGCTTGCCGGGAAGCTGATTCGCTGGCCTGGCTTAGTGCGCGATGGCCTGCCTTCCGGGCAGGCCATCGCCCGTTCCGGCCGGCCTTTGGCGGTCCCGGCCCCGGGCGGTAGATTGACTTGCATGAAGACCTCCGGCCAGATCGGTGGTTCCGAGCAGGCCTCTCCGCCCAAGCCGCGAGACGAGGACCTGGATTTCTACGGACTCACCCACCAGGGGCTGGTCCGCAAGCAGAACGAAGACAATTTCCTGCTCTGCAGCCTCCACAAGACGATGAAGGTCATCTCCACCAGCCTCCCCAATCCGGAGCTGCTGGAGCTGCCCAGTCAGCGGCTGGCTTCGTTCTCGATGGTCGCTGACGGGGTGGGTGGGCATGCCGGTGGGGAGACCGCCAGCCGGGCGGCGCTCGAGGCGGTCGCCTCGTACGTCACCAACGCGATGGAGTGCTTCTACCGCGCCGATCCACGCGAGGAAGCGGTATTTCTCGAGGCGCTGCGTGAGGCGGCGATGCAGTCGCACGACGCGGTGAAGCGTGCCGGGGAGGCGAGCGGCGGAGTGGCCGGTATGTCCACCACCCTCACGCTGGCCATCGGTGTCTGGCCAATGCTCTACATCCTGCAGGTGGGGGACAGCCGGATCTACCGGCTCCGGGACGGCGTCCTGGAGCAGCTGACCCGGGACCAGACGGTGGCGCAGGATCTGGTGGACCAGGGAATCCTGCCCCGGGCCAACGTGTTTCGAAGCCCATTCGCGCACGTGCTCTCGAGCTCGATCGGCGGGCAAACCCACCCGGTGGTGACCGGGCTTCAGCTCGCTCCGGGCGATGTGCACCTGCTCTGTACCGACGGCCTCACCAAGCACGTGACCGACGAGCGGATTCGCGAATGCCTGAGCAAGCTCACGTCGTCCGAACAGGCCTGCAAAGCCCTGGTGCAGGACGCCCTCGACGGCGGCGGTACCGACAACGTCACGGTGGTGGTGCTCCGGGCGGTTCGAAGGTAGCGCTCAGCCTCCCCGGCGCTTGGCCAGGATGTCGCGGAGCACCACCCGATCGATCTTTCCGTCCATCCGGACCCGCACGTCGTAGTTCTCCCAATACATGAAATCACGCAAGGCTTCGAGGAATCGCCGGCTGACCGTGGTTTCCGGTGCCGTCAGCCACTTGTTCGGCTGATTGGCCGACTCGGCCAGGAGAATCGGCTGCAGCTGCTGCATGATGTCCGGGGTGATCGGCACCAGGTCGCCGGGCTCGCTGGGGAAGAAATGCAGCTTGTGAAGGGCGAGCAGGCGTTCGAGCTCGGCGATGGGATCCTTGGCATCGTAGACCCGGATGTCGATGAAGCGATCGGTGGCGCCGAGGTAGCCTCCATTCTTCCGGACCACCAGGAGGGCCGCGGATTGCATCCCGCGCTTGTCGCCGCCGCCGGCCTGGCCGGCCTTGAGGGCCGCCACCAGCCGGTCCGCCAGCGCCCCGTGGCTCGCCTGAAAGCTCTCCGCGAGGTTCTTCACGGTCTGGTCGGACATCATGATGTTCGCCTGGGTGGAGAATCCGTGACCCACGATGACCATCCCCTTGCCGCCCTCGGTGTTGCCACCCTTTCCGTTGCCGACCCGACCGCCGGCCCAATCGAAGTCCCGCTCCCCGGTGAAGCTCGCGGAGTTTCCCCGGGCGTCCACGATGCCGACCTGGCGGTCCCCGAGCATGGTGTCGGTGCGCATGATGATCCGGAGCGCTTCCTCCGCCGTGGCGCCTTTGGCGAGGAGCTCGAGCCCCTTCTCGCCGTAGTCGGTATTGGCCAGGCTCTGGGTCGCGACCGCGCCGACCCCGGCGCGGGCCCAGGGCACCAGGCCGCCGACATTGGGAAACTTCGATTGCACCGCGACGCCGAGGTCGCCGGTGACCGAATCCCAGGCGACGATCGAGTAGGTGTGGGCGAGCTTCTGCCCGTGGACCGGGATGCGGCTCTTCGAGTGGAGGGTGTCGGATCCGGGCCCGGCTCCCAGGGCGGCGGTGAGCAACAGTACGCAGGCGGTCATCGGTGCCTCGGCGGATCCCAGCGCCCCAGCTCCTCCCAGATTTCCCGGGTCAGGCTGGTGCCGGTGGGGAAGTGGTCGTCGTAGTCGCGGCGGAGCGCCGGTGCGTGTTCCTCGAGGTAACGCTCCAGGTCGCCGAGGGTGTGGGCCAGGTAGCGCTGCCGGAACCGGGTTTCGTTGGCGCGGTCGAGCTCGGCGTGGGCAAAGCACCCGGTGGCGAGGAGCGCGGGGATGTGGTGGTTCCGCACGTAGGCGATGTAGCGCTCGACCAGCGCCTCGTCCACCTCGACCGTCACCTCGTAGGCGATCATGGGGGTCCGCCCGCTCGCACGATGATGCGCTGTACCCACGCCGGATTGACGAGGGTACCCAGGCTCAGGGTGTAGGTGCCTGGCTCGGGCGTCCACATGAAATCGGCCGTCTCCCCGACCTGAATCCTGAACTGGGCTCGGCGCGGGATGGCCAGAGCAGGGGGCAGGTCGGCGCCGTCCTTGGCCACTGATCTCCACGTCAGCAGGTTCCCTTCGCGGCGAAGGGAGGGCCAGTATCCCCCCGCCACGCCGATGTTCACGAAGCGGAATCGGTGCGGGACCCCCGCGGCGAGCTCGAGTGCCGGGGGGATCGAGTCGCCGTTGATCAGCAGGTGCGGTGGATCCTCCGGGCCGTCCCAGCCCCCGACGTAGAGGTGGTCGGTCGCGGGGTCGAACCGCTGGCCGGGCTCCAGGACGACGATACCCCCGTAGAGTCCGGAGCTGAGCTGCTCGACGTCGTTGAAGTGGGTGTGATACATGAACGTCCCGGCGCGCGGCAGGGTGAGCCGGGCCACGAATGAGTCGCCCGGCTGAATGATCGGTGCGACCAGCCGTCCCGCCCCGCTCCAGCCCGACACCCCGTCGGAATAACTCTCGAGCTCGATCCCGTGCCAGTGGATGATCGCCGGTTCCTTGATCCGGTTGTGGACGGTGATGTCGGTGGGCTCGCCCCGGGTGAGCACCAGGACCGAGCTCCCGGTTTCGACCCAATCGGGGCGGGGTGGCGACGCGCCCCGCTGCAATACGAAGCCGAGGGCCCGGGCCGCGCGCCCGCGCCGGGGCGCCTCCTGGACGAACAGATCGAGGCGCCTCGGGTTGGGCCGGGCGGGCTTCACCCAGGCCGAGGGTGTTCGCACCGTGATACCGAGAACCAGCCCGGCCATGTGGCGGCGCGGGTCGCCGGACATCTCCCGGTGGGTGGAGTCCTCGGGGTGCAGGTCCGCGGCGCCCGCGATGACGTGGAACCCGATGTGGCAATGGTAGAGCCAGTTCCCGGGGCGGTCGGGAGACCACGTCAAAGAAAAGGTTTCGAAGGGGCGGACGTCGTGGGTGACGACCAGCGGTCGGGCGGCGTCGGGATACGCGCTGTCCCGGACGCCGTTTCCGCGCGACTCGGTCCGGAAATAGAACCCGTGCAAGTGCATCGGGTGATTGCGGATGGTGGTGTTGACCCAGCGCCAGCGCAGGGTATCTCCCAGGTTGGTCTCGATCCGTTCGGTCCAGGGCCACGAGCGTCCGTTGATGGCGAGCGCGTTGGCGGAGTTTGCCGAATCGATCGGCCCGCTCCAGATGTTGAGCACGAAGACCCGGTCCGGCGGCGAGCCACCCCTGGGGTCCACCACGAACGCGCCCAGGGAGGTCTCGCGTTCGACCGGGCTCACGCCGGGGTTGTAGGACCCCGGGGAGGCGCCATACCAATAGGTGCCCGGCGCTCCCGCGGCAAAGCGAACGTGGACCGTCTCGCCGGGTCGCACGACCAGGGTATCGGCCCGGGAGCCGGGATGACCGACGAAGCCGCGGAGGGTGAGGGCCGAATCGGCGAGTCCGTTTCGAATCGTCGCGTCGATGACGGTCCCCTCCGGCACCCGGAGCAGTGGCGCGGGGATCGTGGGTGCCTTGCCTTCCTCCGCAAAGGCGGCCACCACGATGCCGGAATCGGACTCCGACTCGGGCCGCCACCGCGCCATGACGACCGCCAACCGGACCTTCAGCGTGTCATGCCGGAGCCGTCCTGCGGACACCCGATTGTCGTTGGGGACGACGGTCCGCTCGCCCGCCGCCTTCCGGGCGAACCCGGGGATCGACGCACCGGCGACGAGCAATGCCAAGACGCTAAGACGCAAAGACGCCAGGTGGCTCACGCGCTAGTATCTCCAGCTGAGGGTGTCTGCTCCGGCGGGATGATTCCTCCGGATCTGGTCCAGGATCCGTGGAATGAACATCTGGGCGTACCGCAGTCGCGAGATGGCGTTGGGCTGGGTGTGGTCTCCGTTCCAGCAATGCTCAGCCCGGGCGCCGTAGTCGACCTCGGCGTCGGCGGGGGGGTCGGTGGCGGTCTTGAGGAAATCCTCCACCAGGTACACCGCGTCGTTCAGGAAGTAATTGTCCGCCTCCCCCACATAGATCCTGAGCTTACCACGGACCTTGGGGCCGAGGGTCTTCCAGTCCCGCTTGAGGATGTAGGAGAGATCCCAGTGATCTCTCCAGTAGGCGGCCACCGACCGGTCGATTGCTCCCGTCACCTTGTTCCAGATCGGCTTGGGGTAACCGTCGGCGCCCACTGGGGAATACACCGCCTGCCAGATGTCCCACTGATCGCCGGAACGGCCATGGGTGCCGAGCGCCAGCTCGCGATGGTTGGCTTCCTCGATGGTGGTCTGCACCTGGCCCAGGTAGTTGCGATGGGCAGGACGGGGCGTGTGCTTCCACCGGCTGTCCAGGAAGTAGGCGTTCTCGTCCTTGTAGAGGTCGATCACGGTGTAGGCCCGGAAGTCGATCGGATCGGGGCACGCGACCCAGGCACCGTTGAACTGGTCGGGATAGAACATCTGTACCGCCATCGCCTCCCACCCGCCGGTGGATCCACCGTAGGTGAAGCGCGCGTAGCCCTGCCCAATCCCGCGGAAACGCCGCTCGATCTCCGGCACCAGCTCCTGCATGATCGCATCGCCGTAGGGGCCGTTGTTGGCGGAATTCACGGCGTAGGAATCGTCGTAGTACGGCGTGGGGTGCTGGATCTCGATCAGCAGCACGCGGGGGAAGCCGGGAGCGGTCCAATCCTTGTAGAACTGCCAGGCGCGTTCCTGCTGGATCCGGTTGTAGCCGGTCAGGTTGAAGCGGGCGCTGTAGTCGGGCACGAGGCTCGAATCGGGCGGCTCGGTGCGGAAGCCTTCGAAGTCCCCGGGAAAGTGACCGTGATCGATGACCAGCGGATATCGCGCGGCGGGGTGCTCGTCGAATCCCTCGGGCAGCAGCACGTGCGCGCCCAGAAACACGGGCTTGCCCCAGAAGGCGCTCAGGAGCTTGCTCTGGATCCTGATATGCTTGATGTACCTGGTGTCCGCCGGCTCGGGAATCGGCGGGATTTCCCGGTCCAGCACGATCCGGTTCAGCACCCGGAGCCTGGGGTCGAGCCGCATCCAGCGCGGGGTGCTGTAGAGGTTACCGGGCTTGGTGTTCCAATGCTGGCCCTCGCCCTGGTCGGGGGGAAGCTTGAGGGTGAAGCCGTCGGCGCGGTGGTAGGTCTCGTAGCGGTTGAGCACCCCCTGGACCCAGTAGCGTCCCGGCGGGAGCTGATCGAGGCTCCGCACCGGATATCCGAACGCCTTGCCGTCCACCCACGCATCGGCACCGGGGGCCCAACCGTCGACATCGGTCCCGAACACCAGCTGGGTCTCGGGGCCGTCGGAAATCTGATCCCGGGGCTCGGCGGCCGAGTCGGTGGAAACCAGCAGCAGGAGCCGGCCATCCAGCGGCACGGGGCTCCGTGCGGCGGGAAAGCTCACCGCGACCCGGAGCCGGGCCGGGCCCTGACGGAAGGGCGACGAGAGCAGGACGAGGGGCAGTGCCGCGAGTGCGAGGGTACGCTTGATCATCCTGCCTCCGAGAGAGTCAACCCAGCTCGAGCACTCCGGACGGATCGTGGCGGTCGCCACGGAGGTAGATCCAGCCTCCCCCGCCGCTCCACACCAGCTGTCCGGCGCGGCGAAGCCGGTCGGGCTGCATTTCGTTGACCAGCAGGTCGAAGCCCAGGCGGGCGCCGGAGTGTTGACCGGCCAGACGCGGGTCGGCGAGCCGGACCGTGACCAGGTAGCCCAGCTCGGTGGGGCTCCAGGTGCCATGCACCCCGATCGTTTCCGTGGTGTGATGGAGCGGCCGGGACAGGAGGCCGCCGCCTACCCTCGGCGTCAGCATCACGCCCTGGACGCCGTCATCGATCCCAAGATAGACCTGCAACCCGTCCGAGTTGATGTCTTCCGGCTCGTTGTCCAGGTCGAGCGAGGCCGCGGCAGCGGGGCGGAACATCACCTCGGGCTTCGACACGGCCACCGCCAGATACAACGCCTCGCCATCCCAGTTCACCCAGGCGCGGGCCGAAAATGACTCGGGGTCAAAAGGCTCTTCGCTACGGCGATACTGGTGCTCGCTGTCGAGATCGAGCGGGGCGCTGGTATCGAAGCCCGCCGGAGTTCCGTCGAGCGCCGGCGGTGCGGGGATGAACGGCGCGAGCGCCTCCGCCGCATGATCGTCCCGGGCCTGGAAGATGGGCCGGTGGCTGGGTGGCTCGGCCCGGAGACCGGCCAGGCCATGACGCCGTTTCTGGTGCTCGATGGTGACGCCGGATTCCGCGAGATGATAGCGAAAGACTCCTCCCGATGTCGTGACCTCGATCGGTTCCTCGCCCACCGACAGGGTCATGGCGCGAGCGCCGGGCGGGGCCATGCTCAACGCGGTGACCCAGCGGACCCCGCCGCCCCCGGCACGGAGCAGCAGGAAGGTCTGCGGCTCTCGGGTGTCGGGGAGCCCGGGTCCGTCGGCCCGCAACAGCTCCGCTCCCGGCGCCGCGATGAGGGCGCGCAGCGGTGCTTCACTCCGGGGATTGACGACTTCGACGGAGATCTGGCCGGTGACCTCGGGAATGAACCGCTCCGGATTCGTAACGAACGGGTGCTCCAGCGCGGCCGCTTCCCACCGACCGGGCGTGAGCACGGTGAGGGCGCCATGGAAGTGCCACGGCAGCTCGAGGCTTCCCTCGGCCTCCGGGGCCAGGTCCAGCACATCCAGGAGAACGCCGGGCCCGGCCACCAGGGTCCGCGTGAAGAGGCCGGCCTTGGCCCGGCACCAGGCCCAATCGGCATCCGCCTCGAACGCCGCGCACCAGGCGTCCGCTCCGCCGGCGTTCACGCCATCGAGCCGCGGCGCGTTGTGCGCCAGGGCGGACCGGTACCACTGGAGCACCGGCTCGACGTAGGAGCCGGTTCCCGGATCGGGCAGCCAATGGACGCCGCCGGCATGGAGGGTGAGGTGCAGCCGGTCGGGATGCCCATGCCCGCCGATCTCGCGACCGCACTCGACGCCGGCGTAGAGGTCGCCATGGCGGAGCACCGCCAGTCCCTGGGCCGCCATGAGCACGCTGCCCGGGTTCCAGGGAGCCACCTGCGCGGGATCGGGGGCCGGCCCCAGCGCGCTGAGTGCCCACCAGGAGAGCTGGTCCCGCTGGTGGGGCTCGGGGACCGTGCGGCCGGCATCGTGGAGCCAGGCATCGTACAGGAGCGGATTGGTCCTGGGAGACTCGAGCCGGTAGAGCGCGCCGAGCCAGGAGTCGAGCTCGGCATCCCGGCCCAGCCACCCGCGTCCGATCTCCCAGAGCTCGAGCGAGGGCGCCTCGGCGAGGGAGACGCCGTAGCGCGAGTCCCGCCGCGCCGGATAGGTGAAATCGGGAAGGGCGGAGCGGGCCGGTGCGAGCAGCGCCTCACGGAAGTGGCGCCGGATCTCCTCGTCTTCCAGGAGGTCGTATCCGGCCGCGCGAGCCCAGTGGATGCCCTGCATCACGCCCCGCAGGGCAAAGAGATGGTAGTTCTCGCCCTCCCACCAGAGTCCGTCCTCCCCGAACCCATCGGCCAGGTGACCGACGAGCCCGGTCCGCTCTTCCACCGCGGTTCGGGCCAGATCCGGATCTCCGAACCAGGCCGCGACCGCGGTGAGCGCGGCGGCGTGCCAGGTCTGCCGGTTGGAGAATCCCTCGTTGAAATCGCCGATGATCCGGGCCGCTTCCTCGGCGATGGCGTTGACGCCCTCGACCCGGGCTTCGGGCAGTTGCCCCGCCTCCCGCAGGATGAACGCCGCGGCGAGGTACGAGGTGAGCCAGAGCGACTCGAGGTAGGTGGAGAAGAAGAGGTGCGACGGGCCGAGGACGTTGTCGCGGTTGGGCAGGGCCGGGTAGAGGTGTTCATACGCGGCCAGCAGCTCCAGGGCGCGCTCGCCGGCGGGGGCGTGGTCGCCCACGACGGAGATCAGCGCCAGCTCGGCGGCGCGTTCCGCAAGCCAGAGATGCTGGGCGCGGGCCCAGTGCGAGTGATGCCGCTCGCCGCTCACGGGCTGGCCGCAGCGGGTGCAGGTGTGGCGGTCGGGGCTCCAGGGGTCGAAGGCCAGCGGCGCGCCGTCCGCGGGGCAGACCCCGCCATCGCGGGACAGGAACGCCTTGACCTTCGGGATCGGAGGCATCTCCCGCAGCACTCGCTCCGACCGGGCCTCGAGCGTGCCGAGGAGGCGCGCCGAATCGGAGTCTCCGGCGACCCGGCTCTTGAGCGCCTCCAATTCCTCGAAGGTCAGCATGGGACTATAGTAACGCGTGACCCACGACGCCGCGCTCGAAGAGATCCTCTCCCGGCCGACCGTCCCGCTGGTGGAGGCGATGGGAGTCCTCCCGGGCGACCTGATGCTGCTGGGGGCCGGCGGCAAGATGGGACCCAGCCTGGCGCGGCTGGCGCGGCGGGCATCGGAGCAGGCCGGCACCCGGCGTCGGGTGATCGCGGTGGCGCGGTTCTCCGAGGCGGGGCTCGAGGCGGCGCTCCGGGCGGACGGCATCGAGACGTTCGCCTGCGACCTCTTCGATCGGGAGCAGGTGGCCGCGCTTCCCGAGGCGCCGAACCTGGTGTACCTGGCGGGGCAGAAGTTCGGAACCACGGGTCAGGAGGCCCGCACCTGGGCGGTGAATGCGGTGCTGCCCGCCGTCGTCGTGGAGCGGTTCCCCGGGGCCCGGATCGTGGCGTTCTCCACCGGCAACGTCTATCCGCTCTGGCCGGTGGACAGCGAGGGTCCCGCGGAAACCGACACGGTCGATCCGCTGGGCGAGTACGCTCAATCGGCCCTGGCCCGGGAGCGGGTGCTGGAGTTCTACTCGAGGAAGAACCGGACCGAGATGGCCGTGCTCCGGCTCAACTACGCGGTCGAGCCCCGCTACGGAGTGCTGCGGGACATCGCCGACCGGGTGTGGGAGGGCCGGCCGGTGAGCCTGGCCATGGGGCGGGTCAACCTGATCTGGCAGCGGGATGCGAACGCCATCGCCCTCATGGCCCTGGCGCGTTGCGCGACCCCGCCCCTGGTGCTCAACGTCACCGGCCGGCCGGCGCACCCGGTGCGCTCGCTCGCCATGGAGTTCGGCTGGCGCTGGCACAGGGAGCCGGTGTTCGAGGGACGGGCGGGAACCACGGCGCTGCTGAGCAATTCGGCCCGTTGCGAGGAAATCTTCGGCGCTCCCGAGACCGGCATCGGGGAGATGATCGAGCGGGTGGCGGAGTGGGTCGAGCAGGGCGGCCGCTCGCTGGGCAAGCCGACCCACTTCGAGACCCGGGACGGAAGATTCTGAGCTCAGTGCTGCCGCTGGTAGACCAGAGTGAGCCCGTCGAAGAGCTGGACCAGCTGGTCTCCGCCATCCCAGGTCATTTCGTAGGCCCCGGACTGGTCGCTCGGGGTGAACTCGACGGTTCGCCCCGAGAGGGTCCAGGAGCCCGAGGCGGCGTCGGTCTCGCTGGAGACGACGTCCGCGATCGTGAACCGAAGGACGGTGGAGTCGTCGAAGCTCCGGTCGGCATCGAGGGTCACGGTTCCCTGGGTAATCTCGACCATGTCGGCGCCCGACTGGTCCACCACGAACGGCAGGGCCACGCCGTCCACAGTCCGGAGCGTGTACACGCCTACCGCCGCGTCGGCGTCCCCGCTGGCGGCGGTGTCGCTGCAGGCGCCGAGGGTCAGGCTGGTGAAGGCGGCGAGGATGAGCATTCCGGCGGGTCGCGTCATGGTAGCGGATCTCCAATCAGGGCGGCGGCTCAGCATCGAAGGAGACGATTCCCGATGATGGACAAACACCTGCTCCGCCGGCTTCGCGGGGGCGTGGTCATCCCGGCGCATCCGCTCGCGCTGACCGCCGCTCGGAGGCTCGACGAGCGGCGCCAGCGCGCCCTGACGCGCTACTACCTGGACGCCGGAGCGGGGGGCATTGCGGTCGGGGTGCATACCACGCAGTTCGGCATCCGGAATCCCAAGGTGGCACTGTACCGGCCGGTGCTCGAGCTCGCGGCCGAGACTGCGCGCGAGTGGGAGGCCCGGCACGGCGGGCCGGTGGTACGGGTGGCCGGCGTCATCGGACGGACCGGTCAGGCGGTTCGCGAGGCGGGCGTCGCGCTCGACCTGGGCTACCACGTCGCCCTGCTGGGGCTCGGCGCCCTGGCCCGCGCCGGTGACACCCAGCTGATCGCGCATGCCCGGCGGGTCGGCGAGGTGCTCCCGTTGATGGGGTTCTACCTCCAGCCGGCGGTGGGCGGGCGGCGGCTGCCCTACTCCTTCTGGCGCCGGTTCGTGGAGCTGCCCAGCGTGGTGGCCATCAAGATCGCGCCGTTCAACCGCTATGACACGCTGGACGTGGTCCGCGCGGTGGTGGATGCGGGGCGAGAGCGGGAGATCGCGCTGTACACCGGCAACGACGACCATATCCTGCTCGACTTGCTCACGACGTATCCCGGTGGGGCGAGGACGGTGGGCGGACTGCTCGGGCATTGGGCGTTCTGGACCCGGAAGGCGGTGCACCTGCTGGAGCGCATCCGGTCGTCATCGCGAGCGCAGCGACGCGATCTCACCCTGGCCGCCCAGATCACCGACGCCAACGGCGCCGTCTTCGACGCCGGGCACGGTTTTCAGGGATGCATTCCGGGAATTCACGAGGTGCTCCGGCGCCAGGGGCTGCTGCGGGGGCGGTGGTGCCTGGACCCGAGCGAGGAGCTCTCAGCCGGCCAAGCGAAGGAGATCGACCGGGTGTGCGGGGCCTATCCCCATCTCACTGATGACGGTTTCGTGCGGGAGCGGCTGGACGGGTGGCTGCGGTAGTCCGGCATCACCCCCGGAGAAACGCCCCCAGGTTGCCCGACTCGATCAGCGCCCGGTGCTTCGGCTCCAGGTCGAGCAGATCCAGCTTGGCCACGCTGTTCTCGGGGAGCCGAAGCGGCATGCCGGTGCCGAAGGTGAACCGCTCCAGCCCTACCGTCCGGAGCAGCAGCGCCAGGTGATCCTCGGGCGGGCCCCAGATCCAGCAGATGTCCCAGAGAATCCGCGCCGCTTCCTCGGGCGTGGATCCGAAGTGGACCTGCTCGATGAACTCCCGGTCGGCGTGGGTGACGATCAACCGCACGCGAGGGTCCGCACGGACGATCGCACGGACGCCGCCCGGCTCGAGCTCGGGCGCCCGGTCGTGGGGATGCCGTTGCCGGCCGTCCTCGAGCCGGACCGCCATCATGAGCGGCAGACCGAGCTCACCGCAGGCACCGGCCAGGGACCGCATCTCGCCGCCGGCGGGATCCACCCCATAAAACGACGGATCGGCCCGGACGCACGGGGCCTGGCGTTGCCGGGCCTCGTCGAGCACGGTCTTCCAGTTGGCGAGCGCCGGGTGCACCGCGGGCACCGCGCGAAAACGTGGCTGCTGGGCGGCGGCCAGGTAGACCACCGAGTTTCCCTCGGTCGGGTCCTTCCAGAGGATCGCGGAAAGATTCGAGAGCCATACCCGGTCGATCGCGATCCGGTCCATGGTCTCCAGAATCGAAGAGGGCGACCCACCGGGCACCTTTCGATAGGCGTAGCGACCCAGAAACCCATTGACGTCGATACGCATGGTCAGGCGGCTCCGAAGCTGTCTCTCGGGAAGATGGCCGCGGCGTTCCGCCAGCGGATGCGCTCGATCTGTTCGGAGGAGAGCAGCCAGGTGAGATACCGGAGCTTGGCGAGTCCGGTGTCGAGGGTGATGTCGGCGCCCCAGAGCATGCGTCCCGGGCCGACCGCGTCCAGGCAGGCCTCGAGCATGCCGCCGTCCACGCCGCTGCCCGAGAGGTCCACGTTGATGTTCGGGACTCCGCGAACGGCGTGGAGTGAGTGAAGCCAGTCGCCGCCGCCGCCGATATGGGCCAGGATGAAGGCGACCTCCGGGTGGCGGCGAGCCAGCGTGGCGAGCTCCACTGCGTCGGACGCTTCCTGGCCGGGCCAATCCCTCCGGCGGTGCTGCCAGATGTGCTGGAGAATCGGCACTCCGTGCCGCTTGGCCGCCTCGCAGACCGGATCGAGCAGCGGATCGTCGGCGCGGCGGCTGGCCGCGAGCTTGACGCCGATCATCCCCGCCGCGAGGCAGCGGTCGATTTCCTGGAGCGCGGGCCCGGTGTAGTTCGGGTTGACGCAGGCATAGCCCCGGATCTGTCCGGGATGCTGGCGGGCCAGCGCGAGCATGGCGTCGTTGCCGGCGACCACATCGTCGGGGGAGGGGAAGTAGGTGGGAGAGGTCCGCCCCCAGGTACCCAGGATCGAGGCGATGTGGCAGGTGATGCCGATGCGTTCCCCCGCGGCGAGACGGCTGGCGTTCCGCTCCGCCCAGTCGGCCCGGAGGCCTCCGGGATAGTGGAAGTGGGCGTGGACGTCGACCAGGGTCATGCCAGCTCGCGCAGCACGGCTTCGAGCGTGCTCAGCGCCTCCCGGATGTCGGAGTCGGTGTGGGCCAGGGACACGAAATTGTACGCGTTCCGCTTGAAGAGCAGCCCGCGCCGGGCGCAGGCCCGCGCCGCCTGTTCCGACCGGCCGTCGTCGGCAAAGCGGAGGTAGCACATCTCGGGAATGCCGCCCACCGACGCCACCCGATCGGGAAACGCCTTCGCCAGCCGCTCGAGTCCAGCGTACAGCATCCCGCCGGCCGTGGCCAGCCGATCCGGCAGGGCGGTCTGGCGGGCGACCCGCAGGGTGGCCCGGGAGGCCGCGAACGATATGAACTCCGTGGCCATGGTGGAAGAGATCCAGGTGTTTCGCACCTGCCGCATGATTTCCCTGCGCCCGCCTACCGCCGCCAACGGGAATCCGTTGGCCATCGCCTTGCCGAGCACGATCAGATCGGGCTCGCCCCCCCAGCGGGCGCTCGCGCCGCCGAGCGACACCCGGAAGGCGGTCTTGATTTCGTCGAAGATCAGCACCGCCCCGGTGCGGCGGGTCTCTTCCCTGATGACCCGCAGCCATTCGGCGTTGGGCGCCGCTTCGACCACCGGCTCCACCACCACGCAGGCGAGCCGGTCTCCCGCTTGCCGGATCAGCGCCCCGCATCGCTCGGGATCGTTGAACGGCAGCTCGGCATAGAGTGCGGAAACGGAATCCGGCACGCCGGCCCCCCGAGAGCACCAGTCGAGCCAGCCGTGATACCCGCAGCCCAGCACGCGATCCCGGCCGGTGAACGCGCGAGCCAGTCGCACCGCGGCGGCTACCGCCTCGGCGCCGGTCTTGAGAAAGCGAACTTCCTCCAGGGCAGGCAGCATCGCCGCGAGCTCCTCGCCCAGCTGCTCCTCCTCGACCGGCGCCAGCGGCCCGATCCCGCCGCGCTCCAGCGCGTCGAGCGCCGCGGCGTTCACGTCCGGATGGCCATAGCCCAGGGCCACGGCGCCGAGTCCCATGATGAAGTCGAGGTACTCCCGGCGTTCCTCGTCCCAGACCCGGGCCCCGGCGCTCCGGGTCATCCGGAGTGGCAGTTCGTCCGACTCGGCGCCGAACAGGGCTTCGGGCCGTTTGCTGCCGGTGGAGGTAAAGCCGGAGACCCTCACCGTTTCTGCTCCACGACGACCCCCTCCATGGCCCAGCGACAGGGCAGGACCCGCACGCCCGCCTCGACGGCGGCGCGCGCGGCGCGCGCGGGATCCTCCACCACGAAGAACATGGACCCGCCGGCGCCCGCCCCGGCGGCCTTGCCGCCGTGCGAGCCCGCCCGGGTCATCGCGGCCTCCAGATCGGCCATGCCGCCGGTGCGCATGGCGCCATCGAGGCGCTGCTGCTGGGTCCAGTTGTCCGCCAGCAGATGGGCGACCCGCCGGAGCGCGGACGCCTCGAGCGCATCGGCCATCGCTTCGGCCAGATCCACCAGCGCCCGCAGCGCGCTCGTTACCTCGGGATCGCCCCGCTCGTACGCGCTGGTGACCCGCTCGATCGTTCTCGACGACACCCGGGAGACCCCGGTATAACAGATCACGGTCCGCCGAGCCAGCTCGTCGGCGAAGGCCGGATCGATCGCCAGCGGCTGCACGGTGACGGCGCCACGCTCGAAGGTGAACTTGTGGAATCCGCCGAACGCCGCCGCGTACTGATCCTGCCGGCCTCCCGGCAGCGCCGCGTCCACCGATTCCAGGAAGAAGGCCTCTTCGGCGAGCTCCGACCGGCCGCGCCGCACCCCGCGGGCGGCGTCGAGTGCGGCGGTCAGCGCGACGTCGAGCGCGCCGGAGCTGCCGAGCCCGGAGCCGGGGGGCGCCTCGGAACTGGTGCGCAGGGCGCAATGACCGATCTCAGACCGGCGCAGCGCCGCCTTGAGCAGGTCGAGACCACCGTGCGCGGCAAGAGCCCCGGGACCCCCGAGCTCCTGGGATTCCCCCAGGTCTTCCGAATGGAGGCGGTAGCGGTCGCCGCCGAGGCGCACCTCGGCGCGGGCGCGGAGGTCGATGGCGGCATTGACCACCACGCCGCGCTCCCGGACCGGGAACGGGGCCACGTCGGTCCAGCCACCTGCGAAATCGAGGCGGACCGGGGCGCTGGCCCGGAAGGCCGCGTTATCGGTCACTGTTCACGGTTCACTGATCCTGGTCCTCCACCCACCACTGCGAGAGCGTCACCAGCTCACCCCGGAGGTCCATCCGAATTCCCTTGACCCGCCGGTTGATGCCCTGCACGCCACGAGCATGATACAGGAACACCGCCGGCGCCGAGTCCTGAATGGTACGGAGAAGATTCTCGCTCCCGCCCTCGGCGCGCAAACCGGCCAGTGCAACCAGGCGGGCGAGGTGGCCGAGCCCCAGGTCTCCCGAGAAGCCCAGCACTGCGGCGTCGAAATCGTGCCGGGGACCCTCGACCCGGTCGAGGTAGGTCGAGAGCTCCAGCTGGCGGATCTCGGCGCGCACCCCGGCGATCTGAAGCTGGGACTGGAGCATCTGCTCCAGCGCCGCCTCGCCGCTGCCGACCGTGAGCATCTCGAATCGAATGCCGGCGTCCCGCAACGCCGCCGGGTCTCCCCGCGCCACGCCGGAATCCTGGGTGACGGCGAGCGGCGGGGGTACCGGTCCCGTGGCCGGGGTACCGAATCCGAACAGCACTCCATCGACGATGGCGCGGCGGTCGATCGCGGCATCGAGCGCCCGGCGCACCGCCAGGCGGTCGAAGGGGGTCCGGCGGGTATTGAGCAACAGGGCGTAGCTGTACAGCAAGGGATAGTCGAGCACCCGGAGCCGCGGGTTCCGCCGCACGAACTCGGCATGGGCGGGATTGATGCCGGCCAGGTCGAGCTCACCGGAGGTGAGCGCGGCGAGCTTGGTGGTCGGCTCGTCGACCACGGCGACCACGAATCGTTCCAGCCGGGGCGGGCCACCCAGGGCGAGAGGAAAATCGGGATTCCTGACGAAGATCCAGCGCCGATTGGCCTCATGGGCCACGAACCGGAAGGGGCCGTTGCCGACCGGCTGCTGGTTCCAGGCCGCGCGGCGCAGCTCGCCCCGGGGCACGGTGTCCAGCAGGTGCCGCGGGAGCAGGGCCAGATCGGTCAGCACGTCGGGAATCCGCGGCGTGGCCCGGGAGAAGTGCAGCACCAGGGTCGAATCGTCCGGCGCGACGGCGGAGAGGAGCGTCGCGAGGTCGTTCTGGCGCGGGTATCCGGTGGCGGGCACCCGGGCCGCCTCGAGGGTCCACGCGGCATCGCGCGCCGTGGTGGGCGCGCCGTCGTGCCAGGTCAGCCCGGAATAAATGCCCATGGTGATGGTGGTGCTGTCCTTCGACCAGTGCCACCAGCGGGCGAGATACGGGACCGGCGTGAGCGTGCTGTCGTAGCGGACCAGCGTCACCAACAGGGCATAGCGCTGGACCTGACGGGCGAGCGGATGGGTGGTGAGGAGCGGGTTGGCGCTCTGGAGATCCGCCCCCGACGCCAGGATGACGGTGTTGGCCCGCCGGGGCGCGCTGGAACAGGCGAGGGCGAAGAGGACCAGGCAGGCGGCCGGAGGGCGCACCCCCAAGTGTACACCGGGAGTAGATTCTCCGGCATGCCTCGGGGAATCCTGCACGGCCTTCTGCGCGGCGTCGCCGTGGTGCTGGGCGTCGTGACCCTGACATTCCTCCTGCTCCACCTGGCGCCCGGCGATCCGGTCCAGCGGCTGCTCGGTCCCGCCGCGGGCTCGGAGCAGGTCGAGGCGGCCCGACACGCCCTGGGCCTCGACCGCCCTCTCGCCGCGCAGTACGGGCAATGGCTGTCTCGCGCGACCCGCGGGGACTTCGGCCAGAGCATCTCGCATGGCCGACCGGCCGCCGCGTTGCTCGCCGAGGCCTGGCCCGCGACGGCGCTGCTGGTGTCGCTCTCGATCCTGCTGAGCTGGACCGGCGGGATCGCGATCGGCGCATGGCAGGCCAACACCCGGCGGCGCGGGCTCGACGCGCTGGGCTCGGCGCTCACGGTCGCGCTCAATGCGATGCCGGGTTACTGGCTCGGCCTGGTGCTGGTGATGGTGTTCACCTACCAGGCGGGTCTGCTCCCGGCGTTCGGCGCCGCCGGTCTCGACGCGGAATTCCTGACTGGTCCGGCTCGCCTCGCCGATCGCCTGCGCCACCTGGCGCTGCCGCTCATCACGCTGACCCTGATCGGGCTGGGGGGCACGGCGCGGTTTTCCCGCGCCGCCATGCGCGAGCTGCGCGATGCGCCGTTCATGGTGTCGGCGCGGGCCCGCGGCCTCTCGGAATCGCGGGTGGTGCTCCGGCATCAGCTCCGCAATGCCCTGGTGCCGATCCTCACCCTGCTCGGTCTGGCGCTGCCCGCGCTCTTCTCGGGGGCGGTGTTCGTCGAGGCCATCTTCGCCTGGCCGGGAGTCGGGCAGGTGCTGGTCCAGGCGGTGCAGGCGCGCGACTATCCCGTGGTGATGGCCGCGGCCACAATCAGCGCGGTGCTGGTGGTTGCGGGCAACCTGCTTGCCGAGTTCCTGGTGACCCTGGCCGATCCGCGGACCCGCCATGCCGAGCGGTAGCGGATCGGCGCTCTGGCGCGACGGGCGGGGTCGCGCCGGACTGGTGATTCTCGTGCTGGTGACGGGCCTCGCGGTCTTGGCCCCCGCTGTGTCTCCGGTCGGTCCGGACCTCCAGCGGGATGTGGTACAGACCCGGTTCCTCCCGCCCGGCGCCACCGACATGCACCAGGTCTTCCATCCGCTGGGAACCGACCGCCTGGGCCGGGACGTCTGGGCCCGGCTGGTGCATGGCGCGAGGATCTCGCTGACGGTCGGGCTACTGGGCATGGGGGTGTCGTTGCTGATCGGCCTCGCCGTGGGCTCGGCGGCGGCCGCCGGCCCGCGGACCGTGGCGCCCATTCTGCTGGGCGTCACCGACTTTGCGCTGGGGATACCGCGCGTGGTGCTGCTGCTGCTGCTCGCCTCGTTGTGGAAGCCCAGCGCCGCGCTGGTGGTGGTGGTGCTGGGGATCACCGGATGGATGCCGGTGGCGCGGCTGGTCTACGCCGAAACCCGCTCGCAGCTGGCCCGCCCGTACGTGGAGGCGGTGGCGGCGCTGGGGGCCGGCAAGCTCCGGATTCTGGTGCGGCACGCCCTGCCCAACGGCATGGCTCCGGTGCTGGCGCTCGCGACGCTGGGCGTGGGGAACGCGATCACGCTCGAGGCGGGCCTCTCCTTTCTGGGACTGGGGGTTCAGCCGCCGGCGGCCTCGTGGGGCACGATGATCGCCTCGGGAAGGGACACCGTGGTGAACGCGCCGTGGGTGGGGCTCGCCCCGGGCGTGGCGCTGGTGCTGGTGGTGATCGGGTGTACGCTGGTGGCGGACGCGGTACGGGAACGAGGGGAGACCGGGAAAGGGACCTAAGGCCGGTGGTTCCGCTCGAAAAGGGACAGCACCGGAAGGAACGCGTCTTCCCAGTGCTCCTCCAGCCGCTCCGGACTCGCGACGGGCCCCGCGAGGAGCGCCAGCTCGACGGTGTGGCGTCCCGGCTCCTGGGCATCCGGAGTCGGCTCGGGCCAGGCGGCATGACCCGGGCGCTCGGGCAAGTCGTTCCGCGACAGCTCGCCCACCGATCGCAGCAGCGTCACCAGCAGGTCCTGCCGACCCGTCCACTCATACTCGAAGAAGCCGGGCGCGAGAACGGCGAGACCCCGGGGGCCCTCGCCCGCCGCCACGAACCGTTGGGCCGGCGCCGAGGCCACCGGCCGCTCGATGGCGCCCGGGTCCTTCACCGGGCTGACCGCCGGGCGCTGCTCCACCCCGAAAGCGGATCCCGCGACCGCCGCCGCTCCCGCACCGACCGGAAACCGCGCGCGGAGTCGGTGTCCGGTGGCGTGGTTCTCGATATCCAGCCGGAGCCGCACCAGCGGCGAGTCGGCGTGGAGCGCCACCAGCAGGCGCGCGGACAGCTCCCCGCGGCCCGCGGACCGCATGGTCCAGCGGGTTTCCACGGCGCCGATCAGCGGGCCGCGGGCGATCACTCTCCGGGACACCGGCGTTCCGCCGCGGGCCGCCGGGCCGGGCCCGGGCGAGAATGTGTAGGTATCGCCGCGGTCGGCCTCGTCCTCGAGCTCGGCCTGGCCGGGGTAGCGCTCTCCGGTCTGCTGATCCGTCAGCCGGAGGACGCCCACCGGAGAGACCGCGATCGCGACGTACCCGTTGCCCAGGAAGTCCTCGCGCACGTCGAGCCCGCGCCGATTTGCCGGCAGGACAGGGACGCCGGCTCGCACACCGAGGGAGACGAGCTCCGCACCCGCCAGTTGCGGCGGCTGGAACGCAACCCAGACCCGGTCCACCTCGTCCTGATCGGGATAGTGCCGCATCGAGTCGATCCGCTCCTGATCCCGTCGCACCGCCAGCACCTGGACCGGGATCACGGCGCCGGTCGAGTCGGTGAGCGCGAACGGCTGGTTCCCCTTGCCGGTTCTCGGCGTTCGTCCGGACGGCGGTCCGACCAGGACATCCCGGCGAAAGAACGTCAACTCCGCGGTCTCTACCCCGGCGCGCGGGCGCGACGACGGGTTCCACCGGATCAGGCTGGATGCGCCGCGCGCGGCGTCGCGGTGCGCGAGGTCTCGCATGCTGCCCCCGGCGATCTCGCGGCTGAGCGCCTCGACCGCTCCGAGCCGAGTCTCCTGCTCGCGCTGCACCGGGTCGGCGGTCGTGCCGGCGAGGGTGTCGTGGAATTGGGATTGCAGCAGGGTTCGCCACGCGAGCGACAGCAGGCCTTCCCGGTCCGGGCCGCCGCTCTGCGCCGCCATTCGGGCCAGCGGCTCCGCCAGTCGTGAAAGCACCAGCTCCACCAGGGCATGCCGCCGTTTCATGCGGCTCCGGGTGGAGTGCACCCCCTGGAGCACCCAGGCGTGGCCGTCGATTCGGCGGAGCTCCCCACGGCCGGCGGCCAGGATGGGCCGGGCCCGCTCGACCGCCTGGAAGAATTCGGTGAGTCCGCTGACCCGGACCTCGTGGCCGGGCTCGAGCGACTGGAGCCGGTCGCGCAGGCCCGCGATGTTCTCCACCATCGCGTGGTGGTCGGCCCCCAGGAACACCGCGATCTGATCGGACACCGCGCGATCCACCAGCTCGCGCCGGACCGGGGTCCAGGCCCGTTCCAGGTCGGCCCCCGCGTCGGCGAGATCGACGGCGATGTCGTAGCCCCCGGCCGGCAAGTGGTACACCAGGAGCGCCTCGCCGCTCGGTGCCTCCCAGCGGTAGAAGTCGCGGTCCACTCCGCCGGGCCGTCCCAGTCCCCGCCGGATCACGGCCCAGCGAATTCCGAATTCCGCCGCGAGCTTCGGCAGCGCCCCGGGGTGACCGAACGCATCGGGACTGTAGAGCACGTCGAGCCGCCGGCCGAAGCGCCGGGCGTCCCGGATGGCCTCCGCCAGATTCCGGCGGAGCGAGGCCGCGCCGGGAATCAGGAGGTCCGCCAGCACATACCAGGGGCCGATTTCGAGCGCGCCCCGCCGGATCAGGGAGGCGAGCCTCGCCTCGCGCTCCGGCCGGACGGCGAGGTAGTCCTCCAGCAGCACCGTCTGGCCGTCGAGGACGAATCGCGCGTCCCGGTCCCGCTCGAGTTGCTCCACCACGTCGTCGAGCACCGGCACGAGCCGGGCCTGGAACGCCGCGCGGGGGAGATACCACTCGCGGTCCCAGTGGGTGTGAGGGATGAGATGGAACGTGAGGCCGGACGGGCGGACCGGCGGACGGGCGGACGAATTCATGAGGTCGCCGGCTACTCGGCGATGATCTTGAGATCGGCGCGTTCCTCGGGCTGGAGCGCGCTGGGCTTGCCGAGGACCTTCCGGACGAACTCGTCCCACCACTCGGCCGGGAGCTCGCCCTCGCGGTACTGCGCCAGCGCCGCCCAGGTCCGCTCGTGGATGTCCTTGGCCCGCTCCAGCGCCGCTTCGGTCGAGATGGCTTCGCGCTTGAGCCAGCGGCGGCCGATCTGGGCGTGGAGCACTTCGTCGGCCCAGTCATAGTCGTGAAAGTGGGTCGAGAGGGGATCTCCCGCGTCGGCGGCGGTCTGGTATTCGAATCGCTTGCCGGTTTCCGCCGGCATCAGCGACTGCTCGATGGCATAGAGAATGGTCTGCCGCTCCAGCGGAGTCGCGTGCAGGTTGAGGCGAAGGGAAAACCCGATGTTGAGGGGAATCCCGGTCCAATCCACGCCCCGTGCCTCGAAGGCCACGCTGCCCATCATCGCGTGGCGGCATTCGTCCCACAGCTGGCGGGAGTAGTCCAGGTAGAACTCCCAGGGCTGACCGGTGCGCTCGACCAGGATGGACGCCATCATCTCCGGGACGTCCATCTCCAGCGTGCGCTTGGCCAACAGCGCGAGGTTGCGCTCGTCGGCCGGCACGCGGGGATCGTTGTACACGGCGTGGGGGGGGAACTCGAAATCGTGCCGGCCGATGAACCGCCGGTCCCGGCGGGGGTGGAAGTCCGGCGCGAACGGGAGAGCGGCCCGGCTCGACGGGAGAGCAGGCGGCGGATCCGGCGCCGCGCCCGCGATTCCCCCGGCGGCGCGCAGGTAGGTTCCCAGGTGATCTCGCCACCCGGCGGCGCGGGCGGACGCAGCGGGATCCCCATGGGTCAACGCACCGAGGGCGTTCGCGGCCCAGGCCAGAGACGCCTCATGATCCGGCAGGGCCCGCTGGAGCACCCTCCGGGTCGGGTGATCGACCAGCGGGTTGGTTTCCGCCAGGTGGTCGCGGTACGCCTGCGCCAGGGCCGCGCGCACCACGCCGTAGCTGCCGGCCAGCAGCTCGACCAGACCGGCGGAGCGGAGCGCCTCCTCCAGCAGGGCGTCGAGACTCCGGTCCGGCGCGGTGTCCAGGGCCGGGACCGGATGGCGCATCTCGCCGATCCGCCGGCGCAGCCAATCCGCGTGCTCGGCGTCCTGCCACTGGTGCAGGGAATACCCGCACTTGATCTCCCAGAGCGGCTCGGCCGTGAGGTGGGAGAGCAGGTCGTTCATGAGCCGCCGTTCGACCCATTGATACCGAAGCAAGCGGCGCACGTTTTCCTCGACCGGGTAGCCGATCCTGGCCGCCTCAGCGTAGCTCGCCAGGCCGGCAAGCTCGGGGACGCCGTTCGGGAGATCCACGGTCATGCCGCTCCGGCTCGGTGGCGGATCGCGTCGGCCCAGCCCATCTCCCGAAGCACCTGATCGAACTCCGGGGTATCCCGGATGGGAGCGAAGCCGGGCCAGTCGACCGCCAGCGCCGCCATCAGGGCATCGTGATCCCGCACCGCCTCGTGCAGATAGGCGAAGGCCTCGTCACGCCGGCCGGCGTTGGCGGCCACTACGGCAAGGATCGGCCGCTGCACGAACTCCAGCAGTGCCCGTCCCTTGATCTCGTGGTAGACCGCTTCCGCGGTGGCCGGTTCCCCGGCGGCTCCGGCGGCGATCGAGACCGCCATGAGGATCCACGGGTGACGGCCGAACCGCTCGCTGAGCCGCCGCGCCAGCGCCAGCACTTCCCCGTGGCGCCCGAGCAGTGCCGTGGCCATCAAGCGCACCCAATGGGCGTAGAACGAATTGGGGTCCAGCTCGATCGCGTGGTCGGCGATGTCGATCGCCTCGGGCGAGCGACCGCCAAACGTGAGCGACACCGCCAGACTGGTGTGCGCGTAGGCGCTCTGGGGATCCAGGGCGACCGCGGTGCGGAGCTCGGCCTCCGCGGCGGCGCCATCCCGCCGGACATAGGTGAGATCGAACACCCCGCGCAGGATGTGGGACTCGGCGTTGCCCGGATCGAGCGCAATGGCCCGCTCCCATGCCCGGCGGGCGCGGTCCCGATCGTACTCGATCATCAGCGCCGTGAATCCCACGGCGTGATGCGATTCCGGCAGCTCCGGATCCGATGCCAGCGCTTCGGCCGCCGCGGACAGGGCGCGGTCCCGGATCTGGCTGGAGGGGATCAGGCCCCAGAAGATCGCCAGCGAGAGCGCCTGCGCCACGCCGGCGTGCGCCAGCGCGAACGCCGGGTCGAGGACGATCGCCCGTTCGAAGTGCTCGATCGCGCTCCAGAGCTCGGCGCCCCGGTGCCGCATGGCCGCCCGGCCCTTCAGGTAGATATCGTAGGCCTCCACGTTGCTGGTGCCCGGCTTAACAAGGGGCTGCCCCGCCCTGCCTTCGAGCGTCACCTTGAGCTTGGCCGCGATGCCGGTCGCGATCTCGTCCTGAATCGCGAAGATGTCGGTGAACTCACGGTCGTAGCGCTCCGACCAGAGGTGGTAACCGGTGGCGGTCTCGATCAGCTGCGCGGTGATCCGGATCCTGGGACCGGATCGCCGGATGCTGCCTTCGAGCACCGTTCTGACGCCCAGCTTTTCCCCGATCTGGCGCAGATCCTCGTTCTTGCCCTTGAACGAGAACGACGAGGTCCGCGCCGCGACCTTGAGCCCGGGAAGCTGGGTCAGCACGTTGATGATCTCCTCGGCCATCCCGTCGCCGAAGTACTCGGTATCCGCCTCCGAGCTCATGCAGGTGAACGGGAGCACGGCAATGGACTTCTCGGGCGTCCCGCCGGTCGCCGCCGGGGCGCTGAGGGCCTCGGCAAACCGGGTAGCGGTGGCGAACCGGTCCGCCGGAGCCCGCGCCATCGCCCGGTAGATCGTGTTGTCCAGGCCGGCAGGCAGTGATTCCCGCCGGGTGGAGATCCGGGGCGGGGGACGGGTGAACCGCTGAACCAGGACCGCCTCGGGCGTGCCGCCGGAGAAGGGCGGCTCGCCGGTCAGCATCTCGAAGAGCACGCAGGCCAGCGAATAGATGTCGCTCCGCCCGTCGGTGTCGAGGTCGCCGGCCGCCTGTTCCGGGCTCATGTACAGCGGCGTGCCGAGGGAAAGGCCGGTGCGGGTGAGCCGGGGATCCGCCTCGGCGATCGCGGCCCGCGCGATGCCGAAATCGACCACCAGCGCGTGGCCGTTCTCGAGCAGGATGTTCTCCGGCTTGATGTCCCGGTGGATCACGCCCTGGTCGTGGGCGTAGGCCAGCGCGTCGGCCACCTCGCGGGTGAGCCGGACCGCCTCCTCCACGGACAGCGCCGGCTTGCGATCCATGCGGGTGCGCAACGACCCTCCCTCCACCAGCGGCATCACGTAGTAGAGCGCGCCCGCGGCGTCCCCGGAATCGTACAGGGGGAGGATGTGGGGATGCCGCAGCCGCGCGGTGACCCGGATTTCCTGGTGGAAGCGCTCTCCGCCGAGCAGGGCGCTCAGATCGGGATTGAGCACCTTGAGGGCGACGGGGCGGTCGTGGCGGAGGTCCCGGGCCAGGTAGACCGTGGCCATGCCTCCCCGGCCCAGCTCGCGCTCCAGGGCGTACCGGTCCGCCAGCGCCGTCTTGAGCGACTCGAAGGCGCCGCCTACGCCCACGTCCGCCACCCGATGAATCCCCAGTAGATGAGATACCCGGCGGCGACGGCATTGAGAATCGCCACCGCGCGCACCGCGAGGAGCGAGAGCCGGCGAGGGGTGGCCGCAGCCGCGATCCGGCGGAAGGTCACCACCACCGCGACCGCGGCGAGCAGGGCGAACAGCAGCAAGGCCAGCCAGGCTCCGACGGTCGTGAGCGAGGCCCTGCCGATGGAGAGATCGCCGCCGACCGCCATCGAGGCGAAGAGCCCGAGGCCGACCGCCAGGGCCAGCACGGCGAGGATCGTCACCCGCCACATGTGTCGGGTGATCGACGGCCCGGGCTGTTTGCGCCTGATGGCGCGCACCAGCCAGCGGACCGCGCCCACCAGTGCC
Organism: Gemmatimonadota bacterium; assembly: GCA_041486305.1. GTDB lineage: Bacteria > Gemmatimonadota > Gemmatimonadetes > Gemmatimonadales > GWC2-71-9 > JABFSM01. The sequence goes on along the minus strand of JBGPLG010000040.1, from coordinate 10,791 downwards.
ACGAGCACGGTGACCAAGATTCCCAGCAGCCAGAGCGCGGCCACGCCGATCTCGGTCCAGGCCCGCCCGGTGGACACGCGGGCGAACGAGGCCGGAAGCAGGTACCCCATCGCCTCGATGGCCTCGGGGCGCCCATTGGCGGAATCGGAGATCAGCGCCATCGTCGCGACCGGCTCCCGCGCATCGCGAAAGAACAGGCCGCTCACCGGCAGGTAACGATGCTCGTCACCGATGATCGGCTCGAGCACCAGGGAGGTGTCGGTCGCGCCGAGCCGGGACAATCCGAGCAGGCGCTCCAGGAAATAGATGTGCTGGACCCGCGGATTGTCGGGCCGGTACCAGCCGGCGAACCGGGTGCGCGCCTCGGCGGGCATCGGGCCTCGCGCCGGCGGGACCGGGCCCGCCGCATCGCGGGTGAGATAGTCCCGGATCAACCGGCCGATCCGGAGGTAGGCGGTGGAATTGCCGCTGTTGATCATGAACGCGAAGCCGAGGCCCAGCTCCGGGATGTAGGCCATGTTGGTGAGCCCGCCCTCCACGCCGCCGTCGTGCCCGGTCCAGACGAAGCCGGCCGAGTCGGCGTAGCGGGAAATGTGGAGCCCGTATCCCAGCTTGAGCCCGCTGGCCGCCGTGAGGGACGCCTCGGTCCGTTCCAGCCGCTCGATCGCGGCGACGGGCAGCAGCTGCCTGCCGTTGACCGAGCCGCGATTCAGCAGGAAGCGAACGTACCGCGCCATGTCCTCCGCGGACGCGTTGATCGCTCCGGCCGGCCGGATGAACACATGCCAGTAGGGCACCGGCGTCCTGCCGTCCACCTTATAGAGCGTGGCGGTGGGAATCCGGGCGGTATCGGGAAACAGGTAGGTCGCGGTGGTCATGCCGAGCGGATCGAACAGCCGTTGCTGGATGACCTGCTCGAACGGCTTGCCCTCGAGTTTTTCGACGATGTAACCCGCGATCGCGGGGCCGGAATTGCAGTACGCTACCCGGGTTCCCGGCCGCCACCGCGCTACGTGGGTCGCGGCGTCGAGGTCGAGTCCCTGGCGCAGGGTCAGCGGCGTCGGGTCGTTGCTGGCGTAGCTCTTGAAGGAGTTGTCGTCGAATCCGGAGGTATGCTCCAGCAGGTTCACGATCCGCACCGGATCGGTGGCCTCCCATCGATTCTGGAAAGTGATCTCCGGGATGTAGCGCCGGATCGGATCTTCCAGCTTCAGTTTTCCCTCTTCCTGCAGCATCAGGACGCTCAGGGCCGTGAAGGCCTTGGACGTCGAGCCGATCCGAAACAGGGTTCCGGCGGTGGCGGGGCGTTTGCTCGCGACGTTCGCGAGCCCCAGGCCCCCGGCGTAGAGGACGCTGTCCCGGCTGACCAGGGTGAGGCCGACCCCGGGCGTATGGGTGCTGTCGAGCACTTCCCGGATGCGCGCCTCGAGCTCCGGAATGGTGCGGGGAGCAGGGCGGGTGGAGTCGGCCTTGTGGGCCTGCGCCGCTGCCGGAGTGACACCGAGCGCGGCAGCCACCAGGACTCGAGCGATCGGCATCGGCATGGCGATCACCTTCACGAAGGAGGGGTGCTCCGGAGCGCCGTCATGAATCGCAGGGCCCGCTCGGGCGCGGGGCCCGGTGAGCGCGGGCCCGGGGCCCCGGGAATCGGCGCGACGTCCAGCACGGCGAAGGTCGGGCCGGGCGCCGCCAGCACCTGGTCCACCGCCCGGACCCAGTCCGGGAGCCGGCCGAACCGGAACAGGGAGCGGAATCCGGCCGCACGGGCCAGGCCGGTGAAATCTACCGGTTCGGCGCCGCCTCGCCCTGCCGTGGCCCCGGGGGTCGGCTGCGCGCCGGTCACCTCGTAGACCCCGTTGTCGAACAGCAGGGTCACCAGGTTCGGCGCGGCGCAGGCGGTGATGGTGACGAGCGATCCCAGGTTCATGAGCATTGCACCGTCGCCGTTGAGCACGATCACCCTCCGGTCGGGACGGGCGAGGGCGATTCCGAGCCCCAGCGAGGTGGCCTGGCCCATGCTGGAGGGAACAAAGATCCAGTCGAGCGGATGCCTGCCGAGGGCCATCCACTCTCGTGCCGCCCCCATCGCGGCGACGACCACGTCGCCGTCGCGACGGACGCTCCGCAACGCCTGCAGGGCGTCGACCAGCGGCATCCTCGGCACGACGCTCACGCCCTTCCCTCCGCGATGAGCAGGGCGCCGGGCTCGCCGGCGGCGCGGCGCTCGTGGAGGTGGCGGACCATCACCGGGAACTGATCGGCCCTGGTGATGAGCCGGTAGTCGATCTTCCAGGCCTTGAGGATCGGCTCGGTGAAGATCAGGCAGGTATCGCCGGGCAGGGTGTCCTGATTCAGGTAGCTCCGGTAGCCGATGATGGAGAGGATCGGGAGCCGCCAGTCGTGCAGCGCGTTCCGGAGGGCGTCGCCCGATTCGAACAGGCCGGTGCATTGAATCATGACCAGGGGCACCGCCCCGCCGAGGTAGAGGCCGGCGGCCACGGCCCAGGCTTCGCCCTCCCGGCAGACCCGGATCAGGGTGATCTCGCTGCGGCCGATGGCGTCGTCCCACTGGCCGAGGGTGGAATCGGGAACCGAGACCACGTGGGTGATGCCGGCGCCGCGCACCAGCGAGACGATCTGGTCACCGGAGAACATCCTGGCTAGGGCACCCTCCGGGTCACCAGCACGATCACCCGATCGGGTACGGCCGGGTCCGCCGCCGGGAGCCGCAGGGTCACCCCGCCCTCCGACTCGGTGAACGGCACCGCCGCGCCGCTCCTGAGCAGTGCCGCGCCGAGCACCCTCCGGCCTAACCCGCTCAGCGTCAGGAGCGGATCGGGCCAGTCCAGCACGTGTACGAACACCGAATCCCCGCGCCGAGTGGTGACGCCCCAGGCCCGGGGAGGAATCGGGCCGCCGCGAGTGCCGTACACCGACGCGCCATAGGCGGTGGTCCACTCACCCAGTCCGCGCAGCCGCTCCAGCGCCTCGGGCTGAATGGTGCCGTCGGAGCGGGGGCCGATATTGAGCAGCAAGTTGGCGTCGTTGCCCGCGGCCCGGACCAGGTAGTGGATCAGCGCCCGCACCGACTTGAAGCTCCGGTCGGTGAGGTTGAAGCCCCACGAATCGTTCATGGTGAGCGAGGTCTCCAGCGGCAGCCGTCCGACCTCGGTGGTGTTGAACCCCGCGCTGTTGGCGCCGGGAAGGTCCTGCTCGAAGGTCTGCACGTCCTCGTCCGGCATCGGCGCCTGGTGGTGGTTCGGCACGATCAGCGCCTGGGGCTGGAGCCGGTGGATCAGGGCGTAAGTTTGCGCCAGGCGCCAGTCCGCCTCCGGCTTGTCCCACATGCCGTCGAACCAGATGCCGCCGATCGGGCCGTAGTTGGTCAGGAGCTCGGTGAGCTGGCGGTCGAGGAAGTCGAGATAGCGGTTCCAGTCACCGTTCTCGGGGCGACCGGTGGCCTTTCCGGTGCCGCCGCGGGGCCAGTAGTCGGGGTGGTGCCAGTCGAGCTGGGAGTAATAGAAGAACAGCTTGACGCCCTGGCGACGGCATTCCTCGGCCAGCTCCTTGAGCGGATCCCGGCCGAACCGGGTCGAGTCCATGATGTCATAGCGGGTGGCGTCCGAGGCGAACATTGAGAAGCCGTCGTGATGCCGCGCCGTGATCGTGATGTAGCGCATCCCGGCGGCCTTCGCGGCGCTCACCCAGGCCTTCGCGTCGAAGCGCACCGGATTGAACGCCGAGGCGACCCACTCGTAGGCATCGACCGGGATGCTCCGGTTCTGCATCACCCATTCACCCTGGCCGAGCTGGCTATAGACGCCCCAGTGGATGAACATCCCGAACCGGGCGTCCCGGAACCACTCCCGCGCCGCCAGCCGTTCGGCGGGGACGACTGCCGGAGTCTGAGCGGACAGGGCGGGCAGGGCGGACAAGACTGGCAAGACGGGCAGGGCGGCCACGGCGGACAGAAGCCCCGCACGACGGTACCAGCGCGCCGGATTGCTCACACGCCGAGCAGACTGGCGGCGTTGCCGCCAAGGATCCGGGCCTCGTCTGCCTTGGGCAGGCCGAGGGACCGGATGCTGGAGAGCATCTTCGGAATGCTCCCGATCTGGTGGGGATAGTCACTCCCCGCGAGGATCTGGCCGACGCCGGCAAACTCGATCGCGAGACGGATGGCGCGGGGATCGAAGTTGACGGTGTCGTAGAAGAATTTCTTGAGGTGCACGCTCGGCGGTTGTTTCAAGTCCTTCCGGCAATCGGCGAACATCTCGAATCCGCGGTCGAGCCGCTCCACCAGGTACGGGATCGTCCCGCCCAGATGCCCCAGCACCCAGCGAATGCCGGGGAATCGCTCGGGAATGCCGGCGAAGACCAGATGGGCGGCGGCCAGCGTGGTGTCGAAGAGGAATCCCACCAGGGGCATCAGCCAGTATTCCTGCATGGCCTCGACCCCGAGGGGAAAGGTCGGGTGAATGTACATCACGGCGCCGGCGTCGCTGGCCCGCTCCCAGAGCGGCCAGAAGCGCCGGTCGGCGAGCGGCGTGCCGTTCACGTTGCCCATCAGCATGACCCCTTTGAAGCCGATCCGGGTCACCCGGTCGAACTCGGCGACGCTGGCCGCGGGATCATTGAGCGGGAGCGTGGCCAGCGCCGTGAAGCGCCGACCCCGGGTGGCCATGATCTCGGCCAGCGCGTCGTTCACCAGTTGCGCGAGCGCCACCGAGCGCGCCGGCGTCTCGAGCAGCGTGCCGGGGCAGGTGAGCGAAATGAGCTGGCGGCCTACGCCTTCCTGGTCCAGGACCCGTTCCCGATAGGCGATGTCGCGGTGGCCCGGCACGGCGATGTTCGCATCGCCCGGGGAGTAGAGCACCGGGTTGCCGTCGGCGTCATCGCGGACGGTGAGCCGACTGTTGCCCTGGCGCAGGGCGTCGAGGAAGGCGGGCGGATAGTAGTGGTTGTGGACATCGAGAACGGTCATGACACGCCCTTGGGAACGGAGCCCTTCCGGGCCCACAGGAAATAGACGGGTACGCCGAGCAGGACCAGCCCCAGCCCCTTGAGGGTATTGCCCGGATCGGCATAGATCCGGCTCGCCACGACGGTGAACGCGGCCGCGGCGAAGATGGCCGGCAACAGGGGATAGCCCCAGACCGAGTACTCGCGCCGGAGCCCCGGCCTCCGCCGGAGCGTGAAGAGTCCCAGCGCCATCAGGCCGAAGAAGATCCACTCGGTGTACACCACCTGCAGAAATAACCCCCGGAACGAGCTGAGCGCCACGAGCACCGAGGCCCAGATCGCCTGGAGCGCGATCGCGCGATGGGGGGTCTGGTACCTGGGGTGGACGGCGCCCGCCCAGCCGAAGAGGAGGCCGTCCCGGGCCATCGCGAGGTACACCCGCGGTCCGGCGAGGATGATGCCGGCGAGGGCGCCGAACGTGGAGAACAGGACGACGACGGATACGGCGGCCCCGCCACCCCCGCCAAGCAGCCGGTCGGCCAGATCGGCGGCGACCCGAGTCGACGAGGCTACCTGGTCCAGCGGCAGGACGTAGAGGTACACGGCGTTCATCAGCAGGTACGACGCGGTGACGATCAAGGTGCCGAGCAGGAGGGCACGCGGGATGGTCCTGGTCGGGTTGACGGTCTCCTCCGAGCTGTAGGTGACCATGTGCCAGCCGCCGAACGCGAAGAGCCCGGCCACCAGCCCGGTGAGGAAATCACTGGCGGAGATCGGGCGCGCCGATGCGGCGTCCACGAAGTGCTGGCTCACCCGGCCGCCGAGTCCGAACCCCACCGCCACGATCAGGAACACCGCGACGAGCTTGCCGGTCGTGAAGGCCGTCTGGAGACCGCTACCCTGTTTGACGCCGAGGTAGTTGATCAGGGAGAGCAGGACGATGACGCCGATCGCCACGAGGCGGGTGCCGGTCGGGCCCAGCGCCACCAGGTAGCCGGCGTAGCGCGCGAAGATCACCGCGATGGCGGCGATGATCCCGGAGTGCATGCTCCAGAACATCGCCCAGCCCCAGAGAAACCCGAGCCAGGGGCCGTACTGTTCGGTGAGGTAGATATAGACCCCGCCGGTACGGCTGAAGGTGGAGGCCAGCTCGGCGGTGACCAGTGCGCCGATCAGGGTGAGGGCGCCGGCCAGGAGCCAGACTCCCAGCACTCCGGCCACGCTGGGAACCCCGCGGGTCACCTCCGAAGGCTGTACGAAGATGGACGCGCCTATGATCGTGCCCACGACCATCGCGGTGGCGTGGGGAAGCCGGATGACCCGGCGGAGCCCGCTCAACGCGGAGTGCGGCGGCGCGCCACGATCAGCACCGCAATCTCGTCCAAACGGGGATTCACGAAGTCCAGCCGCACCCGTCCGTCCGCGGTGAGCGAGACCGTGGCCGGCACCGCGCTGTAGGTCAGGTACCAGCCATCAGGAAGCACGACCGCGTTGGTGGGCCGCCCGAAGCTCCGGTCCCAGATCAGCTCGTTTCCTTCGACCCGGTAACGGGCCGAGTCGGTGTAGGTCTCCGAGATCCGGAGCCGGAGCGACTCTCCCTTCCTTACGGGCGGGAAGGGAATCACCACCACCTCGGTCTCCGGCCTGACCGGCTCACCGATGTCGAGCCCGGAGCGGGTCACCTCGTCGCCCTTGAGGAACCGGGTGGTGAGGGTCTCACCGGTGTCCATGATGTAGGCCGACGGATTCGACACTCTGCTGCCGCCGCGGACGACATTGATGTACTGGTCGGCGCCTTCCCGGGTCTCGGTATAGTCGTGGTAGAGATCGAAGGCGTGGGTTTCGGGCTGGCGCAGGAAGTAGACGATGTCGCGGGTCTGGAGGGCGCGCTCCGCCAAGCGGGACGCGAGTGCCGCCGAACCGGTGGCGGGGGTCTGGGCCTGGGCGAAGGCTGGTGCCGATACGATCGTCATCGCGAGGGCCACGGCCGGGGCTGTCATCGCGAGGGTCTGAAGGACCCGTGGCGATCTCCGGGAGAGGTTGCTTCGGCCGCTTCGCGGCCTCGCAATGACATTGTGTTCGATTGCCGGCCTCGCGCTGGCGTGCAGTGTCATGGCAGCTTCCTGGCCCTGAGCACCAGCGACGCCGCGTCCGGCCCATCGTTGATGAAGCTGATGAGGGTCCGGCCATCGGCCTCGGTCAGCACCTGGGAGGGCACGTTGCAGCCGATCAGCTCGTAGCCCGGAGGCAGAACCACCGCGTTCCGCTTGATACCGAGCGAGCGGGCAAAGACGATAGTCCCGCCGGCTTCTTCGTAGTAGCTCTTGGGGTCCAGGTAGGTCTTGTCGATGAGGATGCGCGCGGTCCCGTCGCGGGGTACCGGATGGAGCAGCTCGACCCGGATGTAACTGCCGGTGGTATCCGCTCCGGCGAGCCCGGCCGCCCGCGCGGTGGCGCCGTCTACGACCTCGAACCGAAGCGGCTTTCCGCCGGCGCGGTCGTACACCGCTTCGTCGGAGGCGACGCTGCCCTTCCGGATGGGGTTGAAGAAGTAGCGGGCGCCCGGGGTGGTGGCCCAGACCTCGTACAGGATGCGGAACTTTCCGCTTCCCGGGGCGAGCAGCTCATAGCGGGTGTACTCGCCGGCGGAGGTCTGGCGGGCTTGCGCGTTCAGCGCACCCGCAAAGATCAGGAGGGATACGAGGGTAAGGCGCACCCTCTAAGGTACGAGTTGAGACGCGATGACGCTATGACGCTAGGACGCTAGGAAAGAGCAGGTTCCTAGCGTCTTAGCGTCGTAGCGTCTACTTCCGCTCCGCCTCCAGCCCGGCGGACAGCGCCTTGTCGATCCTCGCTCTCGATTCCTCCAGGTGGGCCCGGGTATACGCGTCCAGCCCGGCGCCGGCGGCCAGCGCCGTACCCAGGCGGCGATTGAGATCCTTGAGCTGCATCCGCGCCACCGAGCGGGCGTCGGCGGGCGTCCGGTCGGCCGGTTGCACCAGCAACTGGGTCATCTGATCGATGTAGTTCCGCTGCAGGTCACGGCGGGTCGCCGAGGTGGTACGCGCGCCTGGTCCCCACGACTCGGTCCAGATGGACTGGGTGAGCGAGGCCATCAGCTCGGGGATGGTGACCACGCTGCCGGTGCCGAACTTGGTCTCCCCGTCCCGCATCCGCGCCAGCCGGAAGGGGTTCAGCAGGTTGGCCAGCATGGCGCCCTGGAACTGCAGGTTCTGCTCGTGATAGGGAAAATCGAGCCGGCCGTTGAACGTGGTGTTGCTGCCCCAGTGGAGCCACCGGTTCGAGCCGAGGCGCTGCAATACCGCCGGCGGCAGCGTGAGGGCGTTCTCCGCGAAGACCCGGTCCACGATGAAGTCGAGGGCCTCGCGCTGCTTTACCCGGGGCACGTTCTCGAAGGGAAGCCGGCCATCGGGGTCGCCGGAGTGATCGCGGTTGATATACTGTCCCCCGATGAACTTGACCGCCGGCGCCACGGCCAGCGCGTACTGATTCATCAGGCTCAAGTAGGCGCCGGTGACGTCGTTGTAGCCGTAGTTGTCGGTCATGACCTTGGCCGGCAGGTCGCGCAGCAGATCGCGAATCAGGGCGGTGCGTTCCTTGCCCCACGCCAGTTGATCATCACCCAGGTCCCAGATGTTGATGCTGGGGTCGAGCGCGCCGGGGCCCTGGGTCTCGGCGTTGGTTCCGTACAGGTGTCCCTTGGCCGCGCCATCGCGAGCCAGTTGCCGGGCGCGGGCGGCATCGGGAGTATAGGCGTAGCTGATCGCCCACCTGTCGTAGGAGCCGACCCCCGGGGTGTAGTAGGGACCGTTGGGCATTCCCTTGGGGGCCAGGTTCACCGAGGGATACTCCATCACCGAGCCGTAGAGCCCGTTGGCGTCGGCCCAGGCCGCGTCATGCAGCTTGGCGAAGGGCGTGCTCGCCGAGGAGCGGAAGTTGTGCTGCAGCCCCAGCGTGTGGCCGACCTCATGCATCACGGCCCACTTCACGGCCTCCATGACGAAGCGATCCGGCACCGGGTCTCCCGGCTTGATCTCTCCGCGGGACACCAGCGCCGCCTGGAGGAGGGAGCCCTGGGCCGCAAACGTGCTGCTCAGCCCGGCCAGCTCGAGACCCGGCGCCGCATCCGGCTGCGCGGTCATGCCCAGCGCCTCCTCCAGCGCGCCCGCCGCGCTCACCGGTCCCGCCAGGCTGCGCCAGGTATTGCGGAAGCCGCCGAAGAAGGTCGACTCGAACAGCACGTCCGCGTCGAGCACCTCCCCGGTGCGGGGATCCACAGTGGACGGCCCGATGGCGCCGTAACCGGGCTGGTCCGACACGTTCCAGCGCAGCGTGGCGTACCGGATGTCCTCGGCGTCGGCGCCCTCGGGCAGGTCTTCGGCGTGAATCGCGCCAACCCATCCGGCGGCTTCGAAGGCCGCATTCCAGGCCTCGACACCGGCCTTCATCGCGGCCCGGTACTGCTCGGGCACGTTGGGGTCGATGTAGTACACGATCGGCTTGACCGGACGGAACCTGTCACCCACTCGCTCACCGGGCTCCAGCCGCCAGCGATTCACGATCCGGACGAACGTGGTGCTGTCGTCCTGGGAGAAGTCCTTGTGCACCGTCCAGAAGTTCCCGACCCGGTCATCGCCCAGGCGGACCGTCATGGGCTGCTCGGGGAGCGCCGCGAGGGTGTAGTGGATCGAGAGGGGCAGATACCTGCCGTCGGGCACGGAGACGAGTCCGACCGGCTCCGCCGGCCGGAACGTCAGCTTGGCCCGGACGTTCAGGTTCCGGGGGAAGGCCTTCACCGTTTCGAGGTAGCTGCGCTGCCGGTCGAACGCGGCGACGCCGGGGCGGCCCGGCCCGGGAGCCACGGCCTGGCGCACCGCTGCGCTGATTCCGGACAGATCCGAGACGAACCAGTTGGCCGCGTCGACGACGACCGCGGAGTCGTCCCGGAAGGATTCGATCTTGGCCGCGTCGAGCACCGAGGAGCCGAAGGTCAGGTCCACCGCTTTGGCGGCGGCGGCGTTGCCGGTGGCGGTGAACCGGTGGGGCCGCTGGACCAGGAAGACCTGCTCTCCGTGCCGCTCCAGCGCCACCACGTTGCCCTCGAAGAGGTTCAGCATGGTCCCGCCGAACAACCCGTTGGCGCCGATGCCCTGCGCGATCTTCATCTCCATCAGGAAGTCCTTGCCGAGCCGGTCCTTCGGGATGGCCAGGTAGAGCTTGTCTTCCTTCTGGTAGGTGTCGAAGTAGCCGGTTCGAACCACCGCATCCTTGGTGAGCTCCGCGAACGGCTTATAGGGACTGGCGGGCCGGGCCGGGGGTGCACCGCCGGGCGCGGGGCCGGCCGGCTGCTGGGCGGCCAGGATGGCGGGGAGGGCGGCGGTCAGCAGGAGAAGGCGCATGTGGGACTCCGGAGAAAGGCTAGGAGGCTAGGAGGCTAAGAGGCTAAGAGGCTAAGACGCTACGATGCTACGACGCTACGACGCTAGGAGATGATGCCTCAGGGCCAACAATGTACCGACGCACGAGTGGCCCGGAACGTTTCAGACGCTGCGTATGCCATTCCGAAGAATTGGACCTACCTTACGACAATGTCACATAGCGTCTTAGCGTCCTAGCCCCTTAGCGTCTCATGTTCCCCTACAAGGACGAGAACCCCACCCTCCGGGTGCCGGTGGTTACCGTGGCCTTGATCGCCGCGAACCTCCTCGCCTGGATACTGGTTCAGGGGGCCGGCTCGGAGGGCGTCCTCGAGCAGTCGGTCTGTGGCCTGGGTGTGATCCCGGCCCGGCTCTTCGGCACCGTCGCGGC
>JBGPLG010000039.1:0-37278 GCA_041486305.1 Gemmatimonadota bacterium | reverse complement strand
TTCGACGGAAAGAAATGGCTCCGACGCTAGGAGCCCCCTAGCCTCTAGGCGTCGTAGCGTCGTAGCGTCGTAGCGTCGTAGCATCCTAGCCTCTATGCAACACCGGCCCGCCCCTCCCACGATTGCTGTTGGCCGGCCGCGGCCGGAGCTCCGGATTCGGCGCGGGACGTTCCAGCCATTTCCGCCGCGCGATCAGCGCGTCGAGGCTGAAGACGCCGGCGCCCGCGAAGGTCAGGTACAGGAACAGGAGGCAGTACAGCACCGCCGCGGTTCCCTGGTTTACCGTGGGGAAGGGCGACAGCGGGAGGTGGCTGCGGAAGTAGGCCACCGCCATTTCGCCGGCCAGGACCAGCGCGACCGGCCGCGTCAGCAGGCCCAGCACGATCAGGGTGCCGCCCACCAGTTCCACCATCCCGGCAATAACGAGCAGCGCCGCCGGGTTGAATGGGGGCAGCGGCTGCGGGCCGGGCGGATAGCCGAACACTTTCATGGTGCCGTAGGAAATGAACATCAGGCCGGCCACGATGCGGAACCCGCTCAGCATCCGGCTGGTCCACAGGGTACGTGAGGCTTCGAAGATGGACATCGGTCGGCTCCTTCGCGAATGACGTCCTCTCTTGTTAGGACGGACTCGGCGGGAGCCGGAGTACGGCCGAAAATGCGGCGATGCCGAAAGGGAACGGAAACGAGTCTGATCGCACACTTCCGGTCCCCAGCCGGCCGAGCGTAGCTTGTAGCCCCCGGCGAGCGCCCACCGGGCCCCGAGCCATGCACCCGTCCGGCGACGCGAAGGACCGTCCGGCCGCCTTTGCGAAGGGCGGGCTCGGCGCCCGGGCGATAATGGGTGAGAGCGACGCGACAGGCCGGGCGGCCGACGCAGCCGTAGGGTCCCTTCCCGAGACCTGCGACCGTGTCCGAGAAGGACCCCGTTGGCCAGGAGGCCGCACGGTTCAAGCGCTCGCCGGACGGGTGCACACGCCGCCCGTCTAAGCGCTCGCCGGACCCGGCTAGGAGAACAATGAGCCTACTGCCCCTGCAGCGCCGCGAGGGTCAGCCGCACCGCTCGCCGAGACAGGCCGCGCGGTCCATAGCGCTCGCCTTCCTGCTCCAGGTGCCGGCACAGCGGCCGATCGCCATCACCCACGTGTCCCTGATCGACGCCACCGACTCCCTGCCCCGCCGCGACTTCACCGTCGTCGTTCGCGGCAGCCGCATCGCCGCGGTCGGGCCGTCCGCCTCTACCCGGATCCCGGCCGGCGCCCGCGTCATCGCCGGCCGCGGGAAATACCTGATCCCCGGCCTCTGGGACATGCACGTCCACACCGACGTGCCCGGGGCGCGCCGGGTGCTGCCGCTGTACCTCGCCAACGGAGTGACCGGGGTGCGCGACATGGCGGGAAACTGGGCCGTCCTCACCGGCTTCCGCGCCGACATCCAGGCCGGAAAGCTCGCGGGGCCGCGCATCGTCGCATCGGGTCCCTACCTCGACGGCAACGACCAGCCGATTCCCCACTACCTCGCCCGCACCCCCGCCGAGGCGCGGGCCGCGGTCGACACCCTGGCCTCGCTCGGCGTCGACTTCATCAAGCTGCACACCGGGCTCACCCGGGACGCCTGGCTCGCCGGAGCCCAGGCCGCGCGGGATCATCACCTGCCCTTCGCGGGCCACGTGCCCCGCGTGGTGGGTGCCGCCGACGCGTCCGACGCGGGCATCGCGAGCATCGAGCACCTGCTCGCCATTCCCACGCCCTGCACCCCGGCCGAATCGCTGGCGCTGGCGCCGAGATATGCCGTGCAGGGCGCCCTGGGCCGCTGCTCCTCGGAGGATCCCGCGCCGCTCTACGCCAAGCTGGCCCGGAACGGCACCCGGGTCACGCCGACCTTCACAGCGCAATACGAGGTGGCCCTCTGGCCGATCCGGGCTCTGCCGGGCGACTCCCTGGCCCACTATCTGCCCGACACCCTCCGGCGCTACACCGCCGCGATCTTCCCGATGCCCGACGACGTTCCCCCCGGCGCGGACAGTGTTGGGCGCGCGGTGTTCGCCAAACGATTGGCGCTGGTCGGTGCGATGCACCGAGCCGGCGTGATCGTGCTGCCCGGCACCGACGCGCCGCTCCGCAACAGCCCGCCCGGCTTCGGGCTCCACTTCGAGCTGGCCTGGCTGGTGGAATCGGGGATGTCGCCCTGGCGGGTGCTGGTCGCCGCGACGCTGGAGCCGGCCAGGCTTCTCGGGATGACCGATTCGCTGGGGACCATCGCGCCCGGCAAGCTGGCCGACCTGGTGCTGCTCGACGCCGACCCGCTGGCCGACATCCGGAACACCCGGCGGATCAGGCTGGTCCTGGCGAATGGAACGCGCTACGACCCGATGCCCTAGCGCCTACCGTCCACCAGCACCTTTCCGCCCTTCATCACGAACACCACCCTCTGGACCGCCTCGATCGCCTCCAGCGGGTCGCCCGAGAGCGCGATCAGGTCGGCCTGGTACCCCGGGGCGATGCTGCCGATCCGGTCCCCCAGCCCCAGCGCCTCGGCGTTCAGGGAGGTGGCCGACACCAGCGCGTGCATCGGCGACTCACCCGCCTCCCTGACCCGGCACACCAGATCCTCGGCGTTCCGGCCGTGGGCCCCGGCGGTAGCGTCGGTCCCGTACAGGACCTTGAGCCCGGGCGTCGCCAGCGCGGCGCGCACCACCCTCGGCAGGACCGGAAGCAACCGCTTGAGCTGCTCGAGTTGGGTGGAATCGAAACCGGCGATCCCCTCGAAGCTGGCCCAATGCTCGATGTAGTTATGGGCCAGGAGCCCGCACTGGGGATCGAAGTACACCCCCCGGTCCGCCAGGACCTTGAGTCCCTCCGCCGTGGCCAGGAAACCATGCTCCACCTCGGTACACCCCGCGGCCGCGGCCTGGCGTAACCCGGCATCGGTGTGGGCGTGGACCACCGAGCGGAGGTTGAGGCGGCGGGCCTCGCCGCAGAGCGCCGCGACCTGCGCGTCGGTCATCACCGGAACGCCGCCACCGGTGACGGCGCTGGAAGCGAACACCTTGATGAAGTCGGCGCCGCGAGACTTCAGCCGGCGCACCAGGCCCAAGAGCGAGTCCGGGCCCAGCGAGCCCCCCCGGACCTGGTTCACCGAGGTCAGGATGCGGGGGCCCGGGAGCGAGCCGGCGTCGATCTTGTCCCGGAGATCGAGGTCGATGGCGGCCCCCATGCTCGCGACCGTGGTGAACCCGGCGCGCAGCGTCGCGAGGGCGTTGGCGGCGCGCGCCGCGGCCCGTTGTTCCGCGGTCTCACCGTCGTCACCGGTGCGCACTCTCCCCTGGCGGTTGATGTATCCGGTGATGTGGACGTGGGCGTCGATCAGGCCGGGGAGGACCGTGTATCGGGACAGGTCGTAGCCGACCGAGTCCCCCCGCCAGGGCGCGACCGTCGTGATCCGCCCGTGCACCACCGTGATCACCGCGTCCCGCATCTGACCGCCCCGCCCGTCGAGGAGCAGGCCGGCGCGGAGCGTCACCGGGGCCGAGCGACAGGAGGCGCAGGCGACACCACAGGCCCACAACAACAGAAGCGCCCGGTTGGCCGGGCGCTTCCTTGGTGACTGGTCCACGACGAGCGGCTTAGCCGCCGATTCCGTCGAAGATCGCGTCACAGGTGTTGCCGGAGCAGGCCTGACTCTGCAGAGTCAGCTTGCTGAGCGTCGCCTCTTCCCGCAGCACCGGAGCAACGAAACGCTTTCGCATAGCACCTCCAAAAAGGGAACTCCCCCTGCCGTCATGATGCCCTTCGGCGGGGAGGGGCGCAAGAGTGGCGGCGGGGCCACGGGGTGTGGAGGCGGCGCGACGCAAAGGAGCTAAGACCCTAACACGTCAGGCGGTTTGCTAGTCCGGCGACGCGAAGGGCCGGGCGGCGGACGCCACTCTTGTCATTGCGATGCGGCGCAGCCGCGGAAGCAACCTCCCTTCCCGAGACCCGCGACGGTGGGCGAGCAGGACCCCCTTGGCCAGGAGGCGACGACCCCGCGGGCCTCGGGCGGGTTCTCCCCTTCGGCGCTGCACCCGCCGGGCATGCCCTAACTCCGTGGTTCAGTCGAGTGGCCGGGTGACGCGCCTGCAGGGGACATCTCGCCCTCGCCCGCCAACCACCGCGCCATGCCCGCGTCAGGCGACGCGCAGGCCGGGCGGCCGACGCAGCTCTTGTCATTGCGACGCGGCGCGGCCGCGGAAGCAACCTCCCTTCCCGAGACCTGCGACGGTGGCCGAGCAGGACGCCGTTGGCCAGGAGGCCGCACGGTTCAAGCGCTCGCCGGACGCGGCTACCGGCCGCACGGCCGCAATCTCCTGGCGAGCGACGGTGGGGTTCCCGAGCCATGCGCCCGTCTGGCGACGCGAAGGACCGTGCGGCCGACACCGCCGTAGGGTCCCTTCCCGAGACCTGCGATGGTGGCCGAGCAGGACCCCGTTGGCCAGGAGGCCGCACGGTTCAAGCGCTCGCCGGACGGGCCAAGAGGCCGCACGGCCCAAGCGCTCGCCGGATGCGGCTACAGGCCGCCGGACGCGCGGGTTACCGTCTTCGCCTCGCCCGTTTCACCTGCCGGATCGGTGCGTCGCGCTGGTCCTCCGAGGCCCGAGCCTGGTCCACCCGGAGCGAGAGCGCGGCGATCGTCGGCGCGTCGAAGATCGCCTCCAGCGTGAGCCGCACGCCCCACAGCGCCGTAATGCGCGCGAGGATCCGCAGCCCGTGCAGGGAATGGCCCCCGATCTCGAAGAAATTCTCGGTCACGCCGAGCGCGCCGCGGCCCAGCACCTCGCGCCAGACCTCGGCGATCCGTGCCTCGGTCTCGGTGCTCGGCGCCAGCCGTTCCGCCGGCCCGCACTCCTGCGGCTCGGGGAGCGCCGCCCGATCCACCTTCCCGTTCGGAGCCAGCGGGAGCTCCGCCAGTCGGGTGACCGCCGCGGGCACCATGAACTCGGGCAGCCGGTCCCGCAGCGCGGCGCGCACCTCGGCCGGCGAGAGCCCGCTCGCCGGGTCCGCGACGAAGTAGCCCAGCAGCCGCTGCAGTCCACTCCGGGCTTCGCGGACCACGACCGCCGCGCCGCGCACCCCCTCGAGCGACGCCATGGTCGCCTCGATCTCCCCGGGCTCGACCCGGAAACCGCGCAGCTTGACCTGGTCGTCGGCCCTCCCGATGTACTGCAGGTTCCCATCCGCGAGCCAGCGGACCCGATCGCCGGTGCGATACATCCGCTGTCCCGGCCGCAGCGGATCGGGAGCGAACCGCTCGGCGGTGAGATCGGGCCGGCCCCAGTAGCCGATCGCGAGCCCCAGGCCGCCGAGGAACAGCTCGCCCGCCACCCCACACGGCACCAGCTCGCCGCGCCGGTCCAGCACCCAGGCACAGGTGTTGGTGATGGGTTTCCCGATCGGAACGATGTCCGGGACCGGCTCCCCGGCGCGATGGGTCCAGCTGGTCGCGTCGATCGTTGCCTCGGTGGGTCCGTACAGATTCACCAGCAAGGCGTCGCACACCGCGCGGAAGCGGGTAACCAGCGTCGTCGTGAGCGGCTCCCCGCCGCAGAAGACCCGCGCCAGGCGCGGGCTCGGCGCGAAACCGGGTTGCTCGAGCAGGGCCTCCAGCAGCGTGGGAACCAACTGGACCGTGGTGACCGCTCCGCTCCCCAGCAGCTCGGCGAGGTAGGCCGGGTCGCGTCCACCCGATGGAGTGGCGATGAAGAGCCGCGCGCCCGAGACCAGCGGAGCCCAGAACTCCCACACCGAGGCATCGAAGGCGATCGGCGTCCGCTGGAGCACCGTATCGCCCGGACCGGTCGGAAACGCGTCCTGCATCCATCGCATATGATTGACCACCGCACCATGCCCGATGACCACCCCCTTGGGCGCCCCGGTCGAGCCCGATGTGTAGATCACGTAGGCCGGCGCGTCGGCGGCGGCGGCCGGATCGGCCGGGTCGATCGCCGCCGCCACCGCGTCTCCGAGTTGGATGCGCGGCACCGGGGTCGCCGGCACCCGCGCCGCGCCGGCCCGGTCCACCAGCACCGCGGCGACACCGGCATCGTCCAGCATCCGCCGAATCCGCCCCGCCGGATAGCCGGGATCGATCGGAACGTAGGCGGCGCCGGCCTCCAGAACGCCGAGCAATCCGGCCACCAGGTCGATCGACCGGTCGGCCAGCACGGCCACCCGGCTTCCCGGGCCCACGCCGGCCCGCCGCAGGTGGCTCGCCGCGGCGGCCCCGCGCCGCGCCAGCTCGGCGTAGGTGACCGAGGTGGTGCCGTCGCTGACCGCGGGAGCCTCCGGCGTGCGGTCCACCTGCGCGGCCACCATCGCGTGGAGCGTCGCGGGCCCCGTCGCGGTCGGGCAAACCGCTCCGCTCCAGCGCGCCAGGGTCGCGCGCTCATCGGTCGGCAGCAGCGCCAGCCGCGACACCGGCGTGTCGGGGCGGGCCACCGCGTCCCGGAGCAGCGTATCGAGGTGCGCCAGCATCCGCGCCGCCGTGTCGCGCTCGAACCGGTCCACCCGATAGTCGATCGTGAGGCGCAGCCCGTCGTCGGTCTCCAGCGCCACCAGCACGATGTCCGCCTTGGCCACTCCGAACCCGGCCAGGTCGAGCGGGGCCACCTCGGCGGCGCCCAGCCGCAGCGTCAGGTTGCGCTCGCTCTCCATCGAGAACATCGCCTGGAATGACCGCGCCGCCCCCCGACGGCCGTCACCGTCCAGGTCGAGCACCAGCCGCTCATAGGGAAGATCCTGGTGCGCGAAGGCGGCGTAGGCCGTGTCCCGGCCCCGCGCCAGCACGGTCCGGAAGCTCGGGTCGTCGGCGAAGCCGGCCCGGAAGAACAGGGTGTTCGAGAAGTACCCGATCAGCGGGTGGACCTCGGGACGCTCCCGTCCCGCTACTGGCGCGGCCACCGTGACGCTGCCCTGTCCCCCGTACCGATGCAGCAGGGTCTGAAAGGCCGCCAGCATCGTGACGAAGAGCGAGGCCCCGCACGAGGCGCCCAGGGCCCTCACCCCCTCGACCGCGGAGGGGCCCAGCGCCAGAGTAACCCGCTCCCCGGCAAAGCTGGGCGCCGCCGCGGGGGCGCGATCGTACGGAAGCGCGATCGGCTCGGCGGCCTCGGGCAGCTGGCCCCGCCAGAACTCCAGCAGCCGCGCCAGCGCCGCGCCCTCGAGCTGAACCCGCTGCCACCGCGCGAAATCGCGGTACTGCACCGGGAGCGGAGCGAGAGCCGGCGCCCGCCCGCTCGCGCCGGCCTCGTAGAGCTCGGAGACCTCCTGGAACAGCACATCGCGCGACCAGGCATCCGAGACGAGGTGATGGAGCAACAGCACCACCCAGCGCTCGTCTTTCCCGATCCGGGCAATCGCGGCGCGAATCGGCAGCGCCTCGGTCAAGTCGAAGGGCCGCCGCGCCGCCGCCAGAACCCAGGCCCGGGCCTCCTCGAGGCGGGTGGCCGCCGGCCGCCGGCGAAAGTCGGCAGTGTCGACCTCTGGACGAAGCTCAGGATCCCGGATCTGCACCGGCAAACCTCCGACCGCCGGATAGCGGCTGCCCAGGACGTCGTGGCGCTTGGCCAGCGCGTCGAGGGCCCGCTGAAAGGCCGCCTCGTCGAACGGCCCCTTGATGCGAATGCTGTGCGGCACGTTGTACGCGGCCTGCCCGCTGGTGGCCCGCTCGACCAGCCAGAGCAGCTCCTGCCCGATCGAAAGCGGGGCCGCGCCGCTGGGGTCGGTGCGCGGAATGCCGCCGGGGAGACCGGCCGGCGACGACGCCCCGGTCACCGCGCCATCGACCACCTCCGCGAGCCGGGCGATGGTGGGAGTATCGAACAGGGCGCGCAACGGCAGCCGGATGGAAAAATCCCGGGTGATCCTCCCCAGAATCCGTATCGCGACCAGCGAGTGGCCGCCCAGGGCCTGAAAGGTGTCGGTCACGCCGATGCGGTCTCGCTTCAGCACCTCGGCCCAGATCGCCGCCAGCTTCGATTCCGTCTCGGTCCGCGGCGCCTGAAACGCCCCCTCGGGCTCCGCGGCCGGCGCCAGGGTCCCCGCCAGTCGCGGCCGGTCGATCTTGCCCCCGCCGGTCAGCGGCAGCGCGTCGAGGCGGACGATCCTGGCCGGCACCATGTGCGCCGGGAGCCGCGCCGAAAGCCACTCGCCGAGCTCCCCATCCGTCGGCGCCGGTGAGCGGATCGCGACGAATCCGATCAGCTCGGTGTCTCCGGCAGCGCTCCGCCGCGCCACGACGGCCGCCTGGGTGACGCCCGGATGGGTCCGCATCACATGCTCGATCTCGGCGGGCTCCACCCGGTATCCGCGCACCTTCACCTGGTCGTCCAGCCGTCCCTGGAATTCCACCGTGCCGTCGGGCAGGCGGCGGACCCGGTCGCCGGTGCGATAGACCCGCTCGCCGCGGTGCGCCACGAATCGCTCGGCGGTGAGCTCGGGGCGATTGAGATATCCCATCGCCACGCCGGCGCCGCCCACCAGGAGCTCCCCCGGAACCCCGGCCGGCTGCTCCTCGTCTCGCTCATCGACGATGTAGGCGCTGGTGTTGGCCAGCGGACGCCCGACCGGCACCGTCGCCGCTCCGAACCCCTCCCACGACCCGAGCGACTCGGCCGTGACCTCACAGGTCAGGACCCCGACAGTGGTCTCGGTGGGCCCGTAGTGATTGAGCAGCCGGCACCGCCCGGTCTCGAGGACCGTGCGCGCGAACGCCAGGGAGAGCGACTCGCCGCCCAGCACCAGCCAGCGCCGCGGCAGGACCTCCGCCAGCGCGGCGCCGGAGCGGCCGGTGACCAGCGCCTGCAAATGGTTGGACATGATCTTGAGCAGGTCCAGCGGATGGGCGGTCAGGTACTCGACGAATCGCCGCGGCTCGGTCGCGACGTCGCGGGCCAGGACGTGCACGGTCGCCCCGGCAATGAGCGCCGTGATGAGGCTGGTATTGCCGGAGTCGGCGCCCAGCGTGGTCACCATGCCGAGCTGCAGACCGTCGAGCGCGGCCAGCCCGTCGCCGGGGGTGGTGCGCGGGACGTCCGCCAGCTCCCGGCTCACCGCGCGGGCATAGTGCACCGCGTTGGCGTGGGTGACGGCGACGCCCTTCGGGACGCCGGTGCTCCCGCCGGTGAAGAGCACGTAGGCCGGAGAACCGGGCAACGGGCGCGCCGGAGCAGCGGACTTCCGGCGGGAACGGGGCCCCCGCGCGGCCGCGCCGTCGAGCAGCACGATCGTCACGCCGTCCGGCGGCCCGGTGACCAGGGGCGCCAGCGCGGCCGTGGTCACGACGTAGCGGGCTCCGCTCTCCTCGAGCTGCTGCGCGATCCGCGCGGGGGGCGCGTCGATGGAGAGCGGCATGTACGCGCCGCCCGCCTCGAGAATGCCGACCAGGCCGACGATCGCCTCGACCGAACGATCCAGCAGCAGCCCGACGCACTCTCCGGGAGCCAGTCCGCGCCGGTTCAAGTCCTCCGCCACCCGCTGGGCTCGTGCCTGCAGGTCCCGATAGGTAAGCGTCACGGCGTCCGAGACCCCGCCCGCCGGCAGGATACTCGTCGGCGCCGAGACCACCGCGGCGCGATCGGGCACCCGCGCCACCTGTTGCTCGAACAGGTCGACCAGCGTCGCGGCGGGACCTTCATCGATCGCCGCGTCGATCCGGGTTCCCGATGGTTCCCCGGCGGGGAATGGCAGCTCCTCGAGTCGGAGGTCCGGCCGCTCCGCGATCCGCTCGATCAGGGTCCGGACGTGGGAGAGGACCCCCGCCGCCGCAGTGTCATCGACCCGGGCGCGATCGTATCGGATCTGGAGCGTGAGGACCTCGCCGCCCCAGGCCGCCAGGGCCCACGCGTAGTTCCCCTGTCCGTACGGCACGATGGTCCGCGAAACCCACGCGGGACCCCCGGCGCGCAGGATGTCATGCTGGCGGGCGCGCTCGAAGATGACCAGGCTGTCGAACAGCGGCGTCCCGGCCGGAAGCTCGCTCCACTGCTGGACCCGTCCCAGCGGGGTCTGCTCGACCTCACGCAGCTCGGACCAGCACCGCCGGACATCGGCCAGCCAGTCGGCGATGCCGCGATGCGGGTCGATCCGGATTCGCAACGGCAGCGTGTTGATCGACGGCCCCACCAGCTTGTTTCCGCCCGGCACATCGTGGCGTCCGGCACGCGTCACGCCGAACACCACATCGGTTTCCGCCGAGTGTTGCCAGAGCAGCACCGCCCAGGCGCCCTGGATGATGGTATTGAGGGTGAGGTTGTGATCCAGTGCCGATTGCTTCAGTGCCGCGGTCGTTGTGGCGGAGAGCGGGGTCACCAGCTGGCCGGCGCGGAGGCCCACGGCCTCGCCGGCGGGCTCCGGCCGGAGCCCGGGCACCGGCGTCGGCGCTCCGAACCCGCTCAGGCGCTCCCGCCAGAAGCCCTCGGCCTGGGCGATGGGCTGCTCCCGCAGCCACTCTACGAAGACCCGGAACGGAGGCGGACTGGCCGGCTCCTCGAGCGGCGCCCCGGCCGAGTCGTACCGCGCGAACACGTCGCGCAGGACGATCGTGCTCGATCGGCCGTCGATGATGGTGTGATGCCAGGTCCACACCAGCTGATAGCGGTCGTCCGCGAGGCGCAGCAAGGTCAGCTGGTGGAGTGGCGCCTCTCGCAGGTCGAAGTTCGCGCGGCGTTCCGCGTCGAGGAAGGCCCGGAGCCGCTGCTCCTGCGTGGCTCCTTCGGAGCCCCGCCAGTCCTTTTCGGCCCAGCGGATGGCTGCGTCGGAGTGAACGTCCTGGACCGGTGACTCGAGGTTTTCCCAGCGGAGAGAAGTGCGCAGCACATCGTGCCGCGCCGTCACCGCCTCCCAGGCCCGCCGCAGGGCCGGCGCGTCGACGGGATGCGGGAGGGTGCACACCTGCTGCACCAGGTAAAGGCCGCCGTCCGGCTCCAGGAGATGATGAAACAGCATCCCGTGCTGGAGCGGAGTGAGCGGGTAGGACGCCGTCACCTGGCGCATGCGCCTCGACTGCTCAGCGGAGGCCGGTTGCCATCATGGCTGCCCTTCTCGCGACCCGAAGTCACGGAGTATCCGCGTTGGGAGCGCGCAGGTTCGATAGATATATATAGAACAGGACACCGCCTTGTGCACCGGGCACGAGCAGGAACCATTTGCGCAAGAACTTGAAAGCGGGTTCGAACCGTGGCCGCCAGATTCCCGGAATCGGCGAGTGCCTTCCACCCTCATGTGGCATGGGATCATGATCAGTCGAGTCTGGCACGGATGGACCCGCGCTGCGGACGCGGACACGTATGAGTCGATGCTTCGCTCCGAGGTCCTTCCGGGCATCCATCGGATCGTGGGCTACCTCGGAGCCCACCTGCTGCGCCGCCAGGTGGGACCGGAAGTGGAATTCGTCACCATCACCCGGTTCACCGACATGGACGCGGTCAGGGCCTTCGCCGGCGCCGACGAGACCCGTGCGGTGATTCACCCGCCGGCTCGGAAGATCCTGCTCCGGTTCGACGAGCATTCGGTGCACTACGAGACCATCTTGACGCCAGACCCGGCTCAAAGGGGTTACGATTGATGAACCCTGGGGACTCGGAGTGTCGGGATGAACGCCAAGCGGGCGGTGGTAGCGGGGCTGGTAGGCACCGTGGCGATGACCGCCCTCTGGCTGGTGGAGCCCAAGCTCGGCCTGGACCGGCTCGCCGCGGGAGACATGTTGAGCAGCCTCCTGGCGGTGGTCACGGCGTATGCATCGCTGGGACCCGTCCTCGGCTGGGCGCTGCACTTCACCGTAGGAATCGTCCTGGCACTCTTCTACGCCATTCTCGTCCGCGACCGGCTTCCCGGTTCTCCGCTAACCCGGGGTCTGCTGTACGGGGTGATGATCTTCATCGTGGCCCAGGTGCTGTTCATGCCTCTGGTAGGCGCCGGTGTGTTCTCCCGGGGCGATGCGTCGATGCTGCTGGGCAGCTTCATTGGACATCTCGCCTACGGCGGGATCCTGGGACTGATCTGCGGCGCCGAGTGACCGATATCAGGCGTTTCCTGAAGAAAAAATCACCTCAGCTTCGAGGCTTCTTCACAACCGGGTCCCTTGATTCCGGGCGGCAACCGGTCGCGCCGGGAGTTGTCCGGCGCGGTCGCCCTCCTTCACTGGGACCACCCATGGGTATGCTGCGACGGCTTCTCCGCCTGGCCCTTCCTGCTGTGCTCCTGATTCCCTCGCTCCACGCCGAAACCCTCGCCGACCTGACCCGCAGATACATCCGGGACTATGCGGCCGCGAGTGCCCACGCCCGGTTGCCCAGCTTCTCCCGCCAGACCGGGCTGGCGTGCAATGTGTGCCACACCACGTTTCCGCAGCTGACGCCGTTTGGCCGGGCCTTCAAGCTGAACGGCTACACCCTGACCGGTCAGCCGTCGGTGACCGCCGGCGACAGCGGGAAGCGGCAGGTCCTGAAGCTCGACCTCATTCCGCCGGTTTCGGCGATGTTCATGACCTCCATGACCCGGGTCAAGAAGACCCAGCCGGGCACCCAGAACGGAAACGTCGAGTTTCCCCAGGAGTTGAGCATCTTCTTCGGGGAAGCGATCACCCCCCACCTGGGCACCTTCCTCCAGGTGACCTATGATCCGAGATCGGGTGGCATCGGGATCGACAACGTGGACATTCGCTACGCCAACAGCGCGAACCTCGGCAAGAAGGTGCTGGGATACGGATTCATGATGAACAACAACCCCACCGTGCAGGACGTATGGAACACCGTCCCGGCGTGGGGCTTCCCGTTTGCCGGGTCCGAGGTGGCCCCGACCCCCGCCGCCGGCGTGCTGCTCGACGGGGCGTTCGGCCAGCAGGTGGCGGGCTTGGGCGCATACGCGATCTTCGACAACCACCTCTATGGCGAATTCAGCGTCTATCGCACCGCCGCGCAAGGCGGCGCGTCCCCGCCCGATTCGACCTCGACCGGCACCATCCACGGTGTCGCCCCCTACTGGCGGGCGTTCTTCCAGCAGCAGTGGTCGGGCCAGTCCCTCATGCTGGGCACCATCGGCATGAGTTCTTCCCTGTATCCGGAGGGAGTCCTCGGGCTGCGGAACCGCTTCACCGATATCGCCTTCGATGCCCAGTACGAGCGGGGTCTCGGCGGGGGCAACCTCACGGCCCACGCCATCTGGATTCATGAAAAGCAGAAGCTCGACGCGGGTTTCGAGTCGGGCGCGGCCGAGCATGCCGAGAACACGCTCAAGACCCTGCGGATCGACGCCTCCGCCTATACCGCCTCTCGCGTCGGAGTGACCCTGGGGTATTTCTCCACCACCGGCAGCTCCGATGCGGGGCTCTTTCCGGAGGAAGCCGTGGGCGGCAGCGCCACCGGCAGTCCGAGGAGCAGCGGGGTGATCGGAGAGCTGTCGGCCTACCCCTGGCTCAACACCCGGTTCAGCCTGGAGTATGTCGCCTACAACAAGTTCAATGGCGCCAAGACCAACTATGATGGCGCCGGCCGGAATGCGGGGGACAACAACACCCTCTTCTTCCTGGCCTGGCTGGCGTTCTAGTCCTCGCTGCCCATGGAGCGAAACCGGGGACCGGTCTCTGACCGGTCCCCGGTGCTGTTTCCCTGACTCCCCGCCCTTCCCTCCAGACTACGGTGACGCCACGCCGTGGCTGACCGCGTAGACGTAGGCCGCCACCAGGTGCACCTGTCCTTCGGTGATACCGCCGGGATGACTGACCATTGCCGTGCCCTTCACCCCATTGTCGATCACGCGCAGGATCATTTCCAGGCTCCCGTCGCCGTTTCGCCACTTGTGGGCCCGAAGAGTGGGCGCGATGGCAGTTCCCTCGAGCTTGGCGCCATGGCAGCCGAAACAGGTGCCCCGACCGTGGAAAATATCCCGCCCCGCGTCAATTGCCTTCTGCGCCGTCGCGACGCTATCCCGAAACGCCTTCGTCGAATCCACCTGCCGCTCACCTCGCAGGCGGGCGCCGAGCGGCAGACCGAGGGCGACGGTCAACGACCATAGGCCCAAGCCGCCTGCGCGCGAGAGAATCATGAGAACCCTGCTCGAGAGAGCACGTTCGATAGGTAAGGCCGGCAGCGGGGCGGAGCAAGGAGAGCGGGGGGCAACACGAGCGGCGGGGCGCGGCCGTGGGAGCTCGCCTTACTCCAGCTGACCACCGAGCCATGCGCCCGTCAGGCGGCGCCCGGAGGGGCAATAGAAACGGCGGCCCTGGGCTCGACGCCGCGGCGTCAGCAAGGCGACGAGACCGGAGGGGCAACAAAAGCGGCGGCCCTAAGGCCGCCGCTTGCAGTTGCCCCTCCTGGGCTCGAACCAGGACTCTCCTGATCCAGAGTCAGGCGTGTTGCCAGTTACACCAAGGGGCAGCGATCTGGATGGCTTTCAATTGTCAGTGGAGCGGAGGGGGATCGAACCCCTGACCTCTGCATTGCGAACGCAGCGCTCTCCCAGCTGAGCTACCGCCCCCAACTCCAGCTCCGGGCTCGCTAAACTAATCGCCATGCCACCCACCGACCAGACCCGAAAACCTCAGCCCCATAAATGCATCGAGCGATGATCAGCTGAACGGGCGGAGGGGTCGTAGACCTATACCTCGCCCAACTCAACTGTCACCGCTCTTTATCTGCCACCAATATACCCTGCATATCCCGCGCCGCAAAGGCCTGCAGCGCCCCCGGATCGCCTGCCGGCCTGGTCACCCCGCCTTCCTGCCGTCCAAACCATTGGGTGACAGATACTTACCGAATCGGTACCCGCCCGCCAACCTCCTAGTTCGTCCCCGAGAACGACGTGGTCAGCACCTTCACGTTGGTTCCGGTGCAGAATCCCCCGCTGGCATTGTTGCTCGACGCGGTCACCGAGTAATCCGCCAGGGATCCGACGCTGGGCGCCGCCGTGGGATCCCAGCCCGCCAATCCGGTAAAGTCACCCAGCACCAGATCGACCGACAGCCCCGCCAGGTAGGCCTGGGTCGCGGTGAGGGTCGCCGATCTCTGGCTTCCGTTCTGCGCATAGATGTACGTCACCGACCCCGGCACGTCGGCCGGCAACGTGACCACCATCCGCCGCCGGCTGTAACCCACGCCCAACTCGGTGACGACCGGTGCCGGCATGTTGCCCGGCAGGGTGACGGTATGCGCAAGGAGGTCGTGGACGTACTCGATCACCGAGCGGAACCGCGGCGGCGCCGAGCCGCTGACGAAGAGGCCGTGGCGGTCGCCGGCGAGCTGGAGTCCGGTCGGAACCCCGTAGGCCGTGAAGCTGGTCGGCCCGCCGGCAGGAACCCCGGCATAGAGTGTGGCGGCGTCACAGGTGGCCCCCGAGTGATAGAACATCCCGTGGCCCAGGTTCTCGGCGCCGGCCAGGCCCGCGACGTTGATCGCGGCGGTGATCGGGGTGAAGCTCGCCCCGGACGTGAAGTCGTAGAGGACCGTGGGGGAGAGGTGGGGCGGGTTCTGGTTCCGCATGAGGAACCCCCGGCTCGAGCCGCCCGGCCCGGCCACCGCGCGCTTGAACCCGATCTGGTCGTGGGGACCGTCGAGCACCCCGGTCATGTGCCAGGCGGTCACCGGGAAGATGACGAACGCCTGTCCGCCGCCGATGGACACGTTGGCCATGTCTCCCGCGACCAGCCCCGCGACGGTGCCGTCGAGCACCTTGGTGCCCGCGGTGGCGCTCCCGGGACAGAGCGAGATCGTCCCGGCGGTCCACTCCGCCTGGCTCATGTGCATCTGAATCACCTCGCTGGTCCCGCTGCCGCCGCGGAGAATGTACGCCAGCGCGCCCTTGCCCTGATTGATCGTGAAGGTGTAGACCTCGCTCAGCGGCGTCACCACCTGGAAGGGCCCGGTGCCGTTCTGGGCCGCCGCCCAGAGCGGCTTCTCCGAGATCGGGCAGCCCACGAAGCTCACCGTCACGTTCCCGCTCCCCGTGGCGATCAGCACATTCACCGTGAGCGTGACCACCCGCTCGGCGATCCCGGCCGCGTTGCCGTGAATCACGATCGGATAGGCGCCCACCGCGAGGGTGCCGGAGGCGGTCAGCGTGAGGGTCGCGTCGCCGCCGGTCGGATTCGGGGCCAGGCTCGCGCCCAGGCCGGTGGGAACGCCGGTGGCCGTCAGAGTCACCGCCCCGGTGAACCCGGTAGTCCGAACCACGTTGACGTTGACGACGAGGTTGGTTCCCTGCACCAGGTTCACCGACGTTGGGGGGGTGGTGGTCAGGGTGAAGTTGTCGGTCGGCGCCGCCGCCGTCACCAGGACGCTCAGCGTCTGGGTCCGGTCGGCGGCCAGGCTCGAGGTGCCCCGGATGGTCATGTTGTAGGTGCCCGGCACCACGCTGGCCGCGACGGTCACCGTGATCGAGGAGGTCGTGCCGGTCACCGGGTTGGTCGTGAAGACGCCGGTGATCCCGGTCGGGTTCCCCTCGAGAGAGAGCGTCACGGTGCCGGTGAAGTTCTGGCGCACCACCACGATGCTGGCAATGCCGTTGCTGCCCTGCACGATCGACGGCGTGTTGTTCACGATGATGACGTAGGCCGGCGTCAGCGGCTCCACCGTCAGGGCGAAGTTCGCCGTGGCCTCGGTGACGCCGCTTCCCGCGCCGTGCAGCACCAGCGCGAACATGCCGGTCGGTGTGGAGGCATCGGCGCTGATCGTGACCGTCGCGGTGGTGACCGAGCCGTTGGTCTGCACGTTCGACACCGCCCCGGTGACCCCGGCCGGCGCGCCGGTCACGGCGAGCGTCACCGTGCCGGTGAATCCCCCGCTCCGGGTGATGGTCGCCGTGACCAGGATGGACCCGCCCGGCTGCAGCGTGCCACTGGTGGGGTTGATCGAAAGCGCGATCGATCCGGGCTCGGTGTTGGTCGTGCCATTGGAGCTGCACCCGGCGCCCAGGCCGACGGCAAGGAGCAGGGCCATCGAGGCGGAACGGCGGGGCGCGAGTCGGAACGGCAACATGGGTTGTCTCGAGGATTATGGCGTTCCCGTAATTTATCGGGTTTGCCCCCGTTGGTCATTGCGAGGCAGCGAAGCCGCCGAAGCAATCTCCCACAAGTCGCTCTGTCCTCAGAACGTCCCGATCCTTGTGGCCGGCCCCGGACGCACGAAGGGCCGGCGTCTCCGCCGGCCCTCCGCTCCCTGCTCACTCACCGCTCACTGCATCAGATCGTTCCGTTCCGGGAAGCGCTGACGAATCGCTGCCCCGCCGCACATGCGGTGGTGAACACACCGCCCGAGCTGCTGGCGGTCCACTGGACTGCGTCCAAATTCGTCGGGGCCCAGGCATTGTTGAAGGTCCCGACGCCGGCAAAGTTCGGCAGCACCAGCGTCACCGTGGATCCGCCCACCCAGCCCTGGGTCGCGCTGACAAAACCGCTGATGTCGTTCACACTGCTCTGGTCCTCATAGGTCATCGAGTGCGACACGTTGAACTCGGCCGGCACCCCGGTCACGACCACCTGCGGGCGCTTGTAGGGGCTGACGGGAAGGGTCACAACCGGCACCGGCAGCTGGGCCGGCAGCACGAATGGATTGAGTGCCCGCGTAGTAAGGTCGAGGAAGTTCTCCCCCATGATCCGGGAGGAAGACGACCCGTTGGCGACGATGATGCTGATGCTGTGCATGTCGCCGGCCGTCCGGAGCCCCGATGGGACCCCGTACATGTTGAAGTTGGCCGCCGCGGTGGCGCCGAAGTACAGGGTGGCCGGGGTACATGCCGTGCCGCCGGTGTAGAAGGTCATGTTGTGGCTGACCGCCGTCTCACCGCCGACCAGCCCGGTCAGGGCGACGTTCGCCGCCGCGGCCGACGCCGACCGGGTGCCGTCCAGGAAGTTCACCGGCACCGAGAAATTGCCTCCGTTGGCCGGATTCTCACCCCGCTTGATGAAGACCCGGTCGCCTCCGCCGAGCGACGCGGCCCGCATGTAGCCGACCAGGTCGAAGGTCCCGTCCGCCGCGTGGCTGATGACGAACGGGCCGTCGAAGAACGCCAGCGTGCCCTGGCCGGCGAACGAGATGAAGGCCGAGAAGCCGCTCGCGATGTTGCTCGTCGTGCCATTGATGGTTTCGCCGACCGGCGGCACCGCCGCCGAGCAGAAATCGAACGGGCCCGCCGTCAGCTCGGCCTGGGTCATGTTCTGCACGAAGATCTGAGAGTCGCCCGACGAGAGCGTGACGTAGGCAAAGCTCCCCTTGCTCTGGGTGATATTGAAGTGGTACACGTCCGCCACACCGGTCACCGCGGTCCAGGTGCCGGCGGTGCCGTCCAGGAACGCCAGCCACACCGCCTTGTCGGTGGCGTTGCAGTTGGCAAAAGTCACCGTGACGTTCCCGCTCCCACCCGGTGCCGTGACGTTGATGGTGAGATTCACCGTCTGCTCCGCCAGGCCGCTGACGTTGCCGTGAATCACGATCGGCGTGGCGCCCACCGGCGTGGCGCCCGTGGTGGTGATCGTCAGCACCGAGCTGTTGGCCGTGGTGTTGTTCGGCGCGAAGCCCAGGGTCATGCCCGTGGGCAGCGTGCCGGTGGTGGTGAGGGTCACGGCGCTGGTGTTGCCGCCGGTGCGGTTGATGTTGACCGTGACCGGCCCGCTGGCCGCCTGCGCCACACTGACCGCCGTGGTCGGCGTGGTAGTCAGGCTGAAGTTCCCCGCCGGCACCCCCGCCGAAATGGTGAGGGTGAGCGGCGTGGCCTGGGTCCCTGGCGTGCCCACGCCCTGGACCGAGAGAGTGGTGAACGTGCCGGTCGGCGCGCCCGGCGCCACCGTCAGCGTCAGCACCGAGCTGTTGCCCTGCTGCGGATTGGCCGGCGCGAAGGCCGCCGTGACCCCGGTCGGCAGGTTGAGCACCGACAGCGTCACGTCACCCGGGAAGTTGACCCGGTTGATGTTGACGGTAGTGGTCGGGGCGGCGCTGCCCTGCGGAATGGTCAGGTTTGCGTTCGTGAGCGTCAGCGTGAAGCTGGGCGTCGGGGCCGCGACCGTCACGGCCAGCGTCGTGGTCGCCTCGATCGACACCAGGCCGCCTTCGTCCGGAACCCTGAGGGCGAGGGGTCCGGTGCCCCGGATCGTGATGTTGTATGTGTTCGGCGCCAGGCCCGCGGTCGCGGTGAGCGTGAGCACCGACGCGTTCGTCGCGGTCGGGCTCGGTGCGAAGCTCGCCGTGAGGCCGGCAGGGAGGTTCTCTGCGGTGAGGGTGATGCCCGCCGCGTAGTTCGTGCGGGTAATGGCGATGGTCTTGCTGTT
This sequence comes from Gemmatimonadota bacterium, assembly GCA_041486305.1. Taxonomy (GTDB): domain Bacteria; phylum Gemmatimonadota; class Gemmatimonadetes; order Gemmatimonadales; family GWC2-71-9; genus JABFSM01. Next base: position 17,991 of record JBGPLG010000039.1, on the reverse strand, counting down.
GTCGCTGGCCCCCTGCACCATGTTCACGCCGCCGGCCGGCGTCACCGCCAGAGTGAAGCTGCCCGGTGCCGTCACGGTGAGGCCGTAATTCGCCGTGGCCTCGGTGACTCCGCTCCCGGTGCCATGCACCACCAGCGGATAGATCGCCGGTGCCACCGAGGCCGCGACGTCCACGGTGACCGTGGCGGTCGTGGTGGTTTCGGTGGTCACCACGCCGGACACCGTCGCGGTGACGCCCGCGGGGTTTCCAGTGACGGTCAGGTTCACCGTGCCGGTGAAGCCGCCGCCCCGCGTCAGAGTCGCGACCACGGTGGTCTGGCCACCCTGCAACACCGACCCGCTGGTGGGGTTCAGCGAAAGTGCGATCGTGCCGGGGACGTTGTTGTCGGTTCCGCCGGAGCTACACCCGGCCAGCGCGGTGACACCGAGCAGAACCAGGCTGTAGCGACGCAAGCGCCTGCTGATGACTGACATAGAGCCTCGACCCCGGTAGTAGGATAAAAGTGAAGGATTCACAATGTACGGCCAGACTCCGACTTGAGTAAGGTGTGAAAACCGGTCAGAGCGCCTTGCCCCCTGACTCGATTCGTGCATCGCAAGGCGGCTACAATACGATTGGGCCATCACACCGCTATCTCCTGCGGATCATCTCCCGATCACATCCCGGTCCGTTCTGCGGAGGCCGGGTTCGGCCACGATGGCCAACGGCACCGGTCGCCAGTTACCCCATGCCGTGAACCGTCCCCGCCGGTCCCGCACCGCCATCTGGCTTGAGATCCCGCCGTCGAGCAGCACCGCGTCACGGACCAGGAGCCAGCTCATGATCTCGGCCATCTCGGGGACCGTCGGACCGAGGGGCAGCCGCTCCCCCGCTTCACCGAGCCGGGCCACGCGGGTCAGGACGAAGAGCAGCCGTCCGTCCTCGAACCGACCCAGCGCGAGACGGCTGTCACGATGCTCGAGGTCGATTCCCCGCCCCGGGGCCGCGAGCGGCGGGGGAACCTCGCCCCGGTCCAGCAGCATCGGGTAGGACTGGAATCCCTCCCTGGCACCGGCGGGCACCATGCCCGCGCTGCTCGCGTGGAGGAAGGCTCCGCCCGGGGAGTCGAGCACCACATCCATCGCCAGCGAGCCGGTGCCCCTCGGTTTCCGCTCGATACCCTCGCGCAGCAGCCACCCCCACGGGACGCCGCCCCGGAACTGCCCGGCGTTGGCGGCGAACACCGCTGCCGCCGGGAGCGAATCGGTGGTCCATGCGCCCCGGGTTCCCGCGTCATGGTACGACTCGACCAGGTGGAGGGTGAGCCGGGCCGGATCGAGCCGCACCATCACCAGGCGGATCATGCCGAGCGGGCCGGGACCCTCGAGCGCCACGCTGGCGGTGTCGAGACCCGGCTCGACCGGGATCCACGGCACCGGGGCGCGTCGGGCCGCTCCCGCCGTTCCGGCGGGGCGGGATGCGGGGGCGGCCCCTGCGGCCAGCAGCGCCAGGACCCCCGCGATGCTCCGTCTCACAGCATCGCCGCGAGGAGCGGCAGCAGCGTCGGACATGCGGTCTTGAGCGCGGCCGGTTCCGGCGCGCGATACATGTAGCTGTTCCCGGATCCGCCCGAGGGTATGCTGAACGAGGCGTCATCGATCGAGATCCCCTTGGACGACAGCTGCAGCCGGCAGAACGGGAGCACCCGCTCCTTGATCGTCCCGTACTCGTTCGCCTTGACCCCCGCCGCCGCGGCGCCGTCCGATTCGGTCTTCGCGATCCTCCGGCTGTCCTCGTCCGAGATCGGACCGGCCGGGTCGTTCCCGCATTGGCTCTTCAGCAGTGCCTGCACCTTGGTATTCATCACCTCGGTGGCCTTGAGGATGTCGGCGTCCTTGGCACCCTCCATCGCGGCGGTTCGCTCGTTCGAGATCTTGAGTACCGCGGGAGAGGCCCAGACCTTCTGCGAACAGGCCTGGTAGTCGGCCGGGGAGAGGGTCCTCCCGAAGGCGGCGATGATGGCCTTCCGTCCCTCGACTTCCGCCCGCAATCCGGTCTCGAACCGCGCCAGAAGCTCGGCGGTGAGCGTGCCGAGGCTGCCGGGCGCGGGCTCTGCCCTGGGGACTCCCGCCTTGCCGACCCGGCCGGACCTGGGCGGCGGCGCGGGCGCCGACGCGGGGCCGCTGACCGGCGGAGCCACCGGCGTCGCGGTGGAGTCGGTGGCCGGCTTGGCCGGGGTCACGGCGCCGGCCGCCGCCTGAATCACCGGCTTGGCCAGCGCCCCCTTGGCCTTCTTGATCAATGATCCCAGCTGCGCTTCCCCGCGGGAAACCGAGACCGCGCAGACGGCGATGAGCGCCAGGAGGGCGGCGCGCTTCAGGTAGCTCGACATGGTGGTTCCTCTTCCGTGAATGGGTGAGACCGGACGGGCGGCTCGAGGCGCCCGTCCGCTGGTGTCGTTACCACTCGACGCAGCCCTGCACGACGCCGAAGTCGAAGCAGATCTTCCCGCTCGACTTCATCATCCCGCGGGGCAGCCGCATCGCGCCCGCCGACGGGCCCTGGGAGGCGTGCAGGATCGGCCCATCAAGCGCCTCTTCCTCCCCGCCGACGCCCACGCCGTCGCCCACGCTGATCTGGGTCTCGGAGAGGCCGGTGGCCAGCGCCGCCGCGCGTCGGGCCCCGCCGAAATCCCGGGCCCCTACCGAGTTGTCGAACTGATCGGCGTAGCCGTCGTCGCTGGCCAGGCGGCGGAAGAAGATCAGCTGGGCCTGGTGCAGCTTCAGCAGTTCGTTCGCCACCTGCGCCCGCTGGGCCTTCCGGGCCGCCTTCGCCTGCTGTTGTGCCGCCGCGCCCTGCGGCGCCGACAGCATCGCCCCCGCGACCAGTCCCCCGATCACCAGCATCGACCGAATGCCCCGCATACATCCTCCTCATGGTGTAATCCTGCCTCGGCGCCAGGTCCGTCCCGAATCGCCGCCGTCGCCGCATACGGCCGCGCCCCGTCGTTCATCCCGCCTGCCACCTGCCGTGGCTCACGCCCCCGGCACGGATCCGCGCGTGATCCAGCGGCACCTGATGGTGGCCGCGATGTGGATGCTGTCTCCCACCGAACCGTCCAGCGTGAACGTGCGAACCCCGCCCCGCTCCTCCACGCGCACCGTCCCCGCGCCGGAGCTGCGGATTGCGTTATGACGGGTCTCGATCTCGTAGCGGGCGTCGGACGGGAAGTGGCCGAGCCTGAGTCCGAAGTAGAACGCGTGGGTGGTGGCGGCCCTGCCGCCGGCATCGGGAACCACGAGTTGGAGACCGGCGAGCCGGTTGGCGGCGGCGCCGTCGATGAAGTGACTTCTCCACCGGTCGATGCCCGCCGTGCCGCGGGTGCATTCCACAGCGGGAGAGTTGGCGGTGTAGGTCCCGGTCGACGGCCCGCCCACCAGCAGTACCAGGATCTCGTTGGGACGGGACCCGGAGCGGGATTCGCACCCCACCGAGCTCCCGAGCGCCGCCAGCAGCAGGCCTGTCCACGTCAACCGCATCGCCCGAGCCTTTCCTTGATCGTCCATCGCACGGGGAGTACAATAGGACGCGTCATCACCTCGGCATGACCTGGTGATGACCTCCCCATCACCCCGGCTCATCGTGTTGCGACTCAAGGCTTTCGGTGGGCTCTCCGTCGCGAGAGAAGCCGGGCCCGTGGAGGGCGCAGGCGCCCAGAAACGCCGGATGGCGCTCCTGGCGCTGCTCGATGCCGCGGGGGATCGGGGTCTGAGTCGGGACAAGCTGCTCGGATTGCTCTGGCCCGACGGTGACCCCGACAAGGCCCGCGGCGCGCTGGCCCAGGCCCTCTACGCGATCAAGCGGGACCTGGGGCGCGAGGACCTGTTCCTGCCGACGCCGGATGTGCGGCTCAACCTCGAGGCGATCGGGAGCGATCGTCGCGAGTTCCTGGCGGATGTGAAGGGGGGACGGCTGGAAGATGCGGTCGCGAGATACGCCGGCCCCTATCTCGACGGCTTCTATCTGAGCGAGGCGCCCGAATTCGAGCGCTGGGTCGAGACCGAGCGAGCCAGCCTGGCCCATGACTATGCCGCCGCGCTCGAACGGCTGGCCGAGGCGGCGGAAGGTCGGCGCGACCTCCGCGCCGCGGTGGGATGGCGGCGCCGGCTCGCCGCCGCCGATCCGCTCAACTCGGCGATCGCGGTGGCGCTTATGAAGGCGATGGCTGCCTCGGGCGACCGGGCCGGCGCCCTCCAGCACGCGCGCGTATATGAGGAACTGCTGCGGCAGGAGCTGGATTCAGCGCCGGACGCCAGATTCCATCGGTACGTCGAGGCGATCAAGACCGAGCCCGCGCCGGACTATCCGACACCCTCTCCAGGGTCGGTGCCCGCCGCGGAGGTGCTGCCGACCTACCGTCCCGCCGACTCACCGACCTACGTCACCACCGAGTGGGCCCGGGTGACCCTGTCCGCTCCTGCTTCCTCGCAACCCGCGCCCCGCTCCCGGGTCACCGCTCCTGGGTTCCTGCTGGCCGGCCTCGCGGTCCTGGCCGCCCTCGTCGTTCTCGCCGTGCGATGGAAGCGCGCTCCCGCCGCGACCCCGGTCCCGATCATCGCCGTCGGGCGATTCGAGGACTACACCAGCGACTCGACCGGGTTCGCCCGGCCGCTCGCCGACATGCTGGCCACCAACCTGGCGCGGGCCCGGGATCTCCAGGTCATCAGCACCGCCAGGATGTACGAGCTCCTGGCCAGGCCCCAGCAACCCGGCGACTCGAACGCCGCCTTCATGGCCGCCGCGCGCCGGGCCGGGGCAACCGAGCTGATGGATGGCGCGCTCTACCGCCGCGCCCCCGGCGTGATCCGGCTGGACCTTCGGCGCACCGACCTGGCCAGCGGCAAGGTAGGCCGGACCTACACCATCGAAGGAAAGGATCTCTTCGCGCTGGTCGAGGACGGCACCCGGCAGGTCGCGGCCGACCTGCAGATCGAGGCGCCGCGCACCTCCCTCGCGGATGTGACCACCCATTCGGCCACGGCGTACCGACTCTACGAGGAGGGCCTCCGATCGGCGGCGGTCGGCCGCGACGGAGCCCGGGAGCTATTCCAGGCGGCGCTCCGGGAGGACTCCACCTTCGCGATGGCGGCGTATCAGCTCGCGAAGATGAACCGCTCCGTGGCCGAGTTCGAGCGCGCGCTGCGGCTCGCGGCCCACACCACCGATCGCGAGCGCCTGCTGATCTCCGCCGGATGGGCGGAGGAGTCGGCCAATCCGCTGCGCACCGTCTACGCCGAGAGCCTGGTGACCCGGTATCCGGCCGAGCTGCAGGGCTACCTGACACTCGGCCACGCGCGGATCTGGGACGGTGATTTCCTCGAGGCGATTGCGCTGCTGGGCCGGGTGGTACACCTGGACACCGCGAGCCTGCGCTTCGACCCGCGCTCCCCCGACGCTCCGGCGGTATGCCTTGCCTGTCAGGCCCTGGCCGAGCTGGCGGTCGTCTACGAGCTGGTGGATTCGTTCCCCGCCGCCGAGCGGGTGTACCGGGGATGGGCGGCGGTGCAGCCGGGGTCGGTGCTGGCGTGGGGCGGGCTGGGCGAGGTGTACTACCTCACCGATCAATTCGAGAAGGCGATGGTCACCACCCAGACCACGGCGGCGGTGGGACCCAACATCGACCAGGCGCCCTTCCAGGCGATGATCCGTCTGCGGGCCGCCGAGTTCGCCGCCGCGGACCAGTACTGGCAGCGCGAAGCCCGCGAGGGAAATCCGGCCCAGCGCTCCAACGCGCTCCAGTGGCTGCTGCGGAGCTACCGGACCCAGGGCCGCCTCGAGGAGGCGCGCCAGACCGCCCGCGCCATCCGGGCCGGCTCGCCGCCGGGGCCGCGGGGCACGGCGCCCTGGAACGCGGTCTACGAGGCCGAGGCCTTGCTCGACGCCGGGCAGCCTCGCGCCGCCGCGGCCATCTACGATTCGATCGCGCGGCTGGAACAGGCCTCGACCTCATCCGAGCGCACCAGCGACCGGATCTGGGCCGAGACCTATCGCGCCACCGCTCTGGCCGCGGCGAATGACACCGTGACGCTCGGAGCCCTGGCGGACAGCGTGGCGATGTGGGGACCCCAGAGCGGCGCCGGGCGCGATCGGCGGGCCCACCATCACATCCGGGGGCTGTTGCTGGTGGCCCGGGGCCGGTTCGACGATGCCGAGCGTGAGCTGCGCGCGGCGATCTTCTCGCCGACCAACAGCTACACCATGACCAACGTCGCCCTGGCCACGGTGCTGCTTCGGTTGAACCGGCCCGCCGACGCGGCCGCGGTGAGCTCGGAAGCGCTCCGAGGCCAGATGTACGGGATGTCGGGCCAGGCCAACCGGACCATGCTGCACCTGCTCGCGGCGGAGGCGTTCGATGCGGCCGGAAAAAAAGACAGCGCCGTGGTCCACTACGGCGCCGTCGTGAAGGGCTGGGCTCACGCCGATCCCGTGCTTCGGGACCGGTTCGAGCGCGCCCGAAACCGCCTGGCCGCGCTTACTTCCCCGTGAATTTCTTCGCGATGTCCTCGGCCATGCCCCGGGCCATGGCGGACATGTCCTCGCCCTGGTTCCGGGCCTCGACCGAAATCACATACCGGTAGCGGGTGATCAGCGTCACCTTGGAGGACTTGTCGTCCTTGTTGTATTCCTCCGAGCCCCAGGTGTAGGGCAGGTCCATCTTCAGGGTCTGCATCCGGTGATGGGCGTCTTCCTGGCTCAGGTTCATCATCATCGGCAGCGCCATCATGCCGTAGGCGGCCTGGGTGCCCCCGAAATCCACGATGCTCACCTTGATCGTGGGCGAATTGCCGTCCGGGCCGGCCGGCTTGGTGAAGGTCTGCTCGGTTTGCGACATCGAGAAGGCGCCCATGCTCTGGCTCGAGCCGCTGGCCGCTTCGGCCGCCGCGTAGTCGCCCGGGGCCGACGGCAGCGACTTCTGCAGCTCGGCGTAGGGTACCGCGAGCGTGTCGCCCCGGGCCTTCCGGTCGGTGTAGAACTTCTCGGCTTCCTTCTGGGACTCCACGATGCCGCTCCCCGCCTGCGCCAATGCCCCGAGAGCGCTGGTCGCGTTCCTGATGTCCTGGGCCTTGTCTCCACAGCCCGACAGGACAACGCCCGCGATGAGACCGAGTACGCGACTGTTCATGGAACGGATCCTCTGGTTGGGAGAAACGGGGATGCAATCTCCTAGTATACGCCCGATCCGGCGGCGGGAGCTAGGAGCGGCTCCTTACTAGGCGCCCACGAGAATGAAGGCCGCCCAGCGCGACGGATGGGCTCGCTCGCCCCCGGCCGCGATCCAGCGCGCGCGGACCCGCGCCAGCGCCGTCGCGGCCGGCAGGCCGGCCTTGAGCTCGGCATAGAAGGCCTGGATGAAATCGGCGGCCGCCTGGTCGGGCACCTTCCAGAGCGTCACCAGCGCGCTGCGGGCGCCCGCGGCGAGGAAGGCGTACTGCATGCCCACCACTCCTTCGCCCCGAACCCACTGGCCCACCGCGGTCTCGCATGCCGACAGGGTCACCAGCTCCGCGTTCAAGTGCAACCGTCGAATTTCCGGAACCGACAGCGCTTTCCCGGCGAACAGCAGCGCGCTTTGCTCCTGGCGGCGATCGCTGGCGCGGGCGTGCAGCGCGAAGTGCAGGTAACGGTACCGGCCGGGGGAAAGGTCCAGCCACCGCGCCACCGTGGCCTTGCGCCCGACCAGCAGCTCGGCCCCGTCGGCGCGGAACAGGTCCCGGACCGCGCGGGCTTCCCGCTCCGCGAACGGGAGGGCGCCCTGCCCCAGGGCGCTGTCGGGGTTGCTCAGCGTCGGGTTGCCGACCGCGAGCATGGCACGGCCCCAGCGCCCCGGCGGGGTCCGGACCAGTGCCGCGAGCACCGAGGCCGACGGCCCGTACGAAACCAGCCGGGCCGCGTCGTACCCGGCCGGGTTCCCCGAGAGGATCACCTCGGCGGGTATCCGGTGGAGCGGACCATCGAGCACCACCAGCAGGCCTGAGCCGGCATCGGGCCGAAGCGGAGCCACGAACCGCGCGTACGCCCGCCGAGCCGCGGCGCGCCACAGCGTGTCGCCGGCCGGACGCGCCAGCGCCCCGGAGAGGAAATCCACCACGGCGGCGAGCGAGTCCGCGCCGCCCAGGACCACCGCGCGCGCCGAATCGCCGGTGATCCACCAGCCGAATACCTGCTTCTCACCCCAGAAATAGGCCAGGAGCGCGCGTCCCCCCGGTCGTCCCAACAGCGCACCACGCAGCTCGTCGGGGCTGGCGACCCGCCCGGCGGGCAGCGGCTGCGCGGATTCGAGCCGGGCCAGCGAATCGCCCAGCGCCCCGATCTCGCGGTCGAGCCGCGCCAGCCCGGCCGAATCGCTCACCCGCTCGCGGGTGTCGTAGGCCTCGCGAATCCGCTGGCCGATGGCGTGTTGCTCCGATCCCGGAAGCATGACGCCGCGATCGGCCATCAGCTCGAGCAGCATCCGGGCCCGGGCCCGCTCCGCGGTGGACAGGGCCTCCAGGGGGCGTCCCGCCGCGATGAAGGTGCGGATCGCGCCCTCGTACGCCGAGAGGCGCGGCGCCGCCACACCCATGCGGAGATCGCCGAGCGCCAGTCGTCCCCGCATCGACTCGAGCAGGGCCAGCGCCGCGCCATAGGCCGCCGTCGCGTCGGCGCTGCCGCCGGCCTCCAGCGCCCTGGCCCGCGCCTCCAGCGCGTTGAACTGGATCGAAGGATCGCCCAGCGAATCGGCGATGGTCAGCGCCGCGTCCGCGATCCGCCGGGCGGTGGCGGGATCCTTCGCCTCGACCGCCGCGTCGACCAGCTGGATCCGCGCCGCCACGCGCTCGGCGCCGAAGCCGAGCCGGTCCGCGAGCGCCAGCATCCGTCCGATGGTATCGCGGGCGGCGGCGAGATGATGCCGGGCCAGCTCGATCCCGCCCAGCACCATGAGCGCGCGGATCTCGACGCTGCGGTTGGCCATCTTCCGGCCCCCGGCCAGCGCGCGTACGGCGTGGTCCACCGCCGCGTCGGGCTGGCCCGAGTCCAGCAAGAGCACCCCGAGCTCGCTGTGGAACTCGGCCATGAACCGCTGGTGCTGAATCGCTTCGACGTATTCGCTGCCCTGCGTCAGGGCGGCCACAGCGCCGTCCTTGTCCCCGGTATCGTCGAGCACGCTGGACAGGTTGCCCAGCGCGAGCGCCATCGCGAGCGTGTCGTGCTGCTCCTCCGCCAGGCGGAACGATTGCCTGAGGGCCGCCTCGGCCTCGTCGAAGCGCGCCAGGTGGCGGTAGCCGATGGCCACCTCGTTCCAGCCCCCCGCGATGACCCGCTGGCTCATCGGTATCGCGAGGCGCAGCGCCAGCGAGGTGCTGTCCGCCAGCAGCGCCTCCCGGTACCGGCCCCGCCGCGAGAGCGGGGTTCCCAGCGCGTCGTAGGCAAAGACGCCGAGCTCGCGATCGCCGCTGCGCCGGTAGGCCTCGATGGCTTCCTCGGCGGCGGTGACCGCGGAATCGAGCTGGCCCCGCCGCTCCAGCGCGTGGCTCTCGATCACGGCCACCCATCCCAGTCGGCGCGGATCGGTTCCGGCGAGCGCGCGGGAGAGGACCAGCCCCACAGCCGAGCTGTCGGGCCTTCCCCCCCGCACCATGCTCTCGGTCCACCAGAGCTGCCCGAACCACTGGTTGGCGGTATCTCTCCGCGCGGCGAATGAATCGCGGATCCGCGCGTAGGCTGCCGCGGCGGGCATGAAGCGCCCCGAGCTCACCAGGGCGCGGGGCTCGCGGTAGGCGGCGGTGTCGGCCAGCGGGCGGTCTCCCCGGGCCGGGCCTCCACACGCCCCGAGCGCCGCCACCAGCGCGACGACAAGTGTCGTTGCGAGGCGGCCAAGCCGCCGAAGCAATCCCCACCTTACGCCCCGCTCTCCGCTCACCGCTCCCCGCTCCCCGGGACTTCCACCAGCTTCGATCGCATGACCTCCGCCCCCAGCCGGTCCAGTGCCTGTACCTGCCAGAGCACCGCGCCCCCCGCCGGAACCCGGAGCGAGTCCTGCGGCACCACGATCAGGGTATCCCTGTTGACCCGCGTCAGCAGCACGCTCCCGTCCGCCGAGAAGAACCGCACCCGGTAACTCGCCGCGCCGGGGACACCGGTCCAATGCGCCAGGAGCCGCCGGTCCGCCAACGCGGCCGAAAGCGCAATGGACGCCGCCGTCCCGCCCCGCTCGAGACTCGGCGCCGAGACCGCCGGCTCCGTCCGCGGCGCCAGCCGCCAGAACCCGAGACCTGCGGCGCCCACCAGCACCGCCGCCAGCGCGAGCGTCCGGGACCGCGGCCACCTCCGGGTTCCGCCTGTGGGGCGTACCGCGCGCACCTCGTTGCCACCCCGTACCAGGGCCCAGCATCGGTCGCAGCCGAAATAGTGCTCCTCGAAGGCCTCCGCCTCCGGCTCCGCCAGGGTGCCCCGGACATACCGGAGGTCGAGCTCCTCGCGGTCGACCCGCTCGCAGGTGATGGGCTCGGGCATGTTCATAGAGTGGCCGGGAAGCTCATGGCGTTACATCCGGAGCGTCGCCCAGGACCACCCCGAGACGCCGCAACGCGCGATGCTTGCGGACCCGGAGCGTTTCCGGGCTCACGCCCAGGCGGGCCGACGCATCGGCGGTCGAGAGGTCGTCGAAGTAGAGCAGCTCCAGCAGGTGCCGGTCGCCGGAGTCGAGCCGGGCGATGGCGCGTCGGACCGCGGCCCGCCGTTCCTCCCCCACCATGAGGTGGAGCGGGTCGGGCGGCGCGGGGTCTCCGGCCCGCTCGGCCTGGAGCCGGCCCATGGCGCGCGTCTCCCGCGCCTCCGAACGATGCCGCTGCAGGCAGAGGTGGCGCGCCGTCTGGAAAATGAACCCCGGAAGCGCGTCGGGATTCTGAAGCCGGCCGTCGCGCAGCGCCGCGCCTGCGGCGCGCAGGGTTTCCTGGGCCAGGTCCTCGGCCATGGCCGCGTCCCCGACCCGGCGGAGGGCAAAGAGCCGGACCCGCTCCCAGTAGGGCCCCGCCAGATCGCGGTCCACCGCCACCGGAGGCCCTCCGCTGTAACGATCTCCCTGCAAAGGCGACATAGCTCCCGAGGCCGACGCCGCGGAAGGGGCGTCAGTCCGATCATACGACCCCGCCGGAAGTCCGGCAATACCGGGAGGCAACCGCTCATGGGTTCACGCTTTGGGAGACTGGCCGCGGTGGGACTCGCGGCCTCGGCACTGGGTACCTGGCTCGCGGGCCCCGCCGGAGCCAGGCAGCCGGCTCCGGCCCCACCCCAATTCAAGGGAATCTGGGAGCCGGTGAGCTTCTCCGAGGACATCTCGCTTCGCGAAGTGTTCTTCGTGACGATCAACCGGGGCTGGGTCGCGGGCGACAAGGGCACCATCCTCCACACCAGGGACGCCGGAGCAACCTGGACCGCACAGATGGGTGGCGACCCCCAGGCGAGCGAAGACCCGGTAAGGCTTCTGCGCTTCCTCGATGAGCAGCATGGATGGGCGGTGTTCGGGGGGACGGGCAGCAGCAAGGTCCGGATCCTTCGCACGGTTGACGGCGAGTCGTGGGAAGACCTCGGCCAGGCCCCCCAATACATCCAGGAGCTCGCCATGAGCTCGCCCACGGAAGGCGTGGCGGCGGGATTCCTCGGGATGGGCACGGTCCCCACCACGCTCCTGAAGACCCGGGATGGCGGCAAGACCTGGAAACCAGTGACGATGTGCAGCGTCAAGGCGATGGTCGAGGGACTCAATCGCGACCTCACCTGTTCGGTCGATCGCATCCAGTTTGTCACCGCCACTGTGGGGTACCTGGTCGCGCATCACCAGTGCGTTGGATCGGGGTGCGCGCCGCCGCCGATCCTCGGGAAGACCGAGGACGGCGGCGAGAGCTGGCGGTTCTTCGTGGGACCGGGCGACGCCGACGTGGTGGGTGCGACCGATCTGTTCTTCACCGATGAGAATACCGGCATCGTCCGCACCACCGACGGAAAGCTGTCGCGCACCACCGATGGCGGGGCCACCTGGAGGGGTCTGCTCGCCAGCACCGGGACCTACGGCAGCCTGAGCTTCGCCGACCCCGAAGTGGGCTGGTTCCTCGAGGAATTCAAGCTGAGCTACACCACCGATGCCGGGAACCGCTGGAACTCGCGCGAGATTCGCTTCCCCGCCAATCCCCGGGCCTGGAGCTTCCCCCGCCGCGACCGTGCCTACCTGGTGGGCGACCACGGCATGGTGTTCCGGTACAGCGTGGTGCCGGTGGCCCAGGCCGTCCCGGCGGCCTCGAGGCCCGGGCCCGTCATGCCGGCGTTCGCGTCTCCGCTGGAGACCCAGGTACCGGAGCTGGCCGGCTTCGTTCAGGACCTGACCACGGTAGTGGCCCAGCTCCCGGACTCGGCGGGCTCGCCGGCGGCGACGGCCCTGGTGGCCCCGGCGCCGGACAACCCGGCCGGCGGGGGCTTCGTCCAGGACGCCGCGCCGCCCTCGCCGTTCGTCGCCTCCTGCTGCGGCAAGCCGGTCAACAAGCTGAACGCGATTCTGGGCGCGGTGCTCCAGAGCCTGCCCCAGTTCGTAACCCGCTTCAAGAACACCAACCTGCTGGTGGCGGGGCTCCGAATGCTCTCGACCATGCCCGCCCAGCTCGGCGATGTGCGCAGCGCCCTCCGCGATTTCAAGAGTGCCACCGACAAGCAGGGCGCCCAGGCGGCGCTGCTGCGGCTCGGCGGCGCGGCCGGCTCGCTCAGGCAATCGACCCGGCAGGCATTCCAGAAGGAGGCCACACCATGATTGCGTTCTCCCTGACGGCACTCATCGCGCTGGCGGGGTCGCGGGCGCCCGCCCAGCAGCCCGCCACACCGTGTTGCGGGATCGTCTCGATCGACGCGGCCACCGGCCTCATCACCGCCAAGGTCACCGCCACGGGCAACACCTTTCAGTTCAAGGCCCCCGACCCGCGGACCCTCGCGTCCCTCCGGGTCGGACAGGGAGTGTTCGCCAATTTCGGAGGCAAGCAGGTGTCTCTGGACGGGCGCTCGGCCTGTTGCGCCATCACCAGTGGGCCGACACCGGCCGTCGCGGCACCAGCGGGGCGCACTCCTTCCCTTCCCCCGGCCGCCGCGCCGCCGGTTCCCCTTCCTGCGCCACCGACCGCGGCGGCGCCTCCAGGCCGCGCCGGGCCCGCGTCGAACCCCGCGACGATGACCAATGCCGCGATCAATCCCGCGATCCTGAGCAACATGCCCACTGTCACCTTCGGGCCGCCCGTGGCAATCACCAAGACGAGGGCGCGGGCCTCCAGCCGGTTCCAGAGCGGTACCGTCACGACCCAGGTGGCCGGGAGAAGCGTCACCGCTCCGGTGCTCTACCTCCGTGGACTCAAGGCGGTTGAACAGGCGCCGGGTCTCCCCGACGACGCAAGGCGGCTCCTGGTGATGATGGTTCGGCGGGTGCCCATGGGCGAATCCGACCACTACATCGTCAACACCAAGCTGGCGAAGGACTGGATTGCGACCCACCACGTCCCCGACGATGTCAAGCCGACCGAGCCGAGCGATAAGAAGTGCGGCAACTGGTACGATTCGTGGGATTGCGCGACCGAGGCGGTCAGCGACGAGTGGCAGCGGACCTACGACCACGCCGTGAAGGAGTGGAACGACGCCGAGAAGACCCTGGCGGACGCGTGGGAGACCTCTGTGGCGTGCTTCACCGAGCGCACCATCTCGTCCGGCGATATCCCGGTGAAGTTTGCCATCACGCCCTCGATCACTGTGAATCTTTCCCAGAGCGGCTCGCACGGCTCGGCTCAGGGAACCGTCAGCGGAAGCGCGACCCTCGGCATCCCGATGCAGTCCGACTTCGCGGCGAGGCTCGATCTCTTCTACATCCCCTGTCTGCCCTTCGCGGTCCGCCCCAAGGCGATCGCCGGTGACGGCATCTTGACCGTGGGCGAACAGCTTCAGGCTTCCGTCTCGGCCACCGGAAGCTTCGACAAGACCTTTACGATTCCGCCCACCGGCGGCCCGGTGATCCCGATCCAGGTCATCCCGATCGTGATCGGCGGCGTACCGGTCGCGGAAATGGACGTGAGCGCCTACATCGAAGGCAACATCCAGGTGAGCGCGTCAGGCAGCGCCGAGGGCCGCTTCCAGATCACCAACCTCAATCCGATCCGGTTCGGCTTCACCTGCAGCGGGAAGGGTTGTTCCGCCGGGACCCGTGCCCAGCCGTCCAGCACCACATCGAACGAGAGCGCCCAGATCCAGGGGACGCTGAAGCTGAAGCCCGCCATCTACACCGCCCTGCAGCTCGACTTTGACTACGAGGCCCTGAGCGCCCGCGTCGGTCCCCAGCCCTATCTCCTGGGCACCGCCTCCGGGTGCGCCGCGGCCGCCGGCTCCCAGACGGCGGGCGGAGCCTCGAGCGCCCAGGAAAACCACCTGCTCAGCGCCGACCTGGACTGGGGTACCGAGCTGCGGGCCGAGGCACTCGTCCTCGGCAAGATCGTGGAGAATCCCTACGTCACGAAGCTGATGGACGACAAGCACCTCTGGTTCCGCGACCTCGCGCCCGGCGGCTCCAACGCCCTGGTCGCGGTCGCCGAGAGCACCGGCCAGGCCATGGCCGCCAAGCCGGCCACCTACAAAGTCCGGATGCCCTCGTGCTACCCCTACAACGAGGATGTGCACTACAAGCTGACCTGGACCGGCAGCGCCGTCCCTCAACCGAGGCCGGGATGCACCTGGGCCCCCGGGAGCGGGACCTGCAAGTTCGATCCGGCCAAGGACCTGATGATTTCGCTGACCTGGCCCGCCGCGGGGAGCTATTCGCTCACCGTGGTTCCGGTCGGTGACGTGCACAACCGGATCTTCACTCCCGCTCCGCCGGTGACCCAGATTGCGGTCAGCGTGGTGCCGTAAAACAGGGAGGAGGGAGGAGGAACTGATTCCCCCCTCCCTCCTCCCTCCTCCCTCCTCCCTCTATCGAAACGACGGCTCGATCTTCTCCAGCCCGCAGTTGGCACCGCTCGACATCACGGCGTGCGAGGCGTCCATCACGAAGGTGTTCTGCCCGGGCACCACCATGGGCGAGAGCAGCGCCACCAGCTGGTGCTCGCTGATACCGCGCGCCAGGGCCGCGGCGGGGTCCGTGGTCATGAAGATGGTCACGTGGTCATCGATCGGGACCTCGTCGGTGCCGGTGCCGACGACCGTCGCCATGTTCACGTCCTTCCAATCCGACTCGCCATCGCGGTAGATGTCGCCGCTGTACTCCACTCCGGCGGCACACGCGCCGAAACTCGTGGACGGCTTCATCCGGAGCACATCGGACATCTTGAGCATGACGCATTGATAGGAGCCGCTGCTCGGCGTCCCCTGAAACAGCACCGGGTTCAGCATGAAGTCCTTGTCGGTGCCGGCCGCGGAGTACTGCTGTACCAGGACGGGTGCGGAGCAATCGGTGTTCGGGCTGATCCAGAGCGCGTAGAGCCGGATGGTCAGCGAAGACGCGGCGCCGAAGATCGCGTCATCCGGTGTCTCCCCGGTCAACGGCGCGACCGCGGCCGGCGCGGCGGCGCCGGTGCCATAGACTGTGAGAGCGGCCCCGGTGTCCGGGCCCGAAGGCGTGGTGCTACAGCCGGCAATGGTAGAGGCGAATGCGAGAGTAACGACCAGTGAGCGCACGGCGACCTCCTCAGTTGAATGGTCCGGAGGAGCCGGGCGGAATGCCACGTTCCTTCGGTAGCCAGGCTGTCTCGTGGAGACCCTTGGCTTTGCGGCCCCGGATCGCTCCGGGTGTGCCTGTTCGGTGAACGCATTGCGCGTCGTGATGGCGCGCCCTCGAGTCAACGGCAACTCGCGTACCGCACGCCGAGGTACCGGAACGTCATCGTGGGAAGGGAGTTCAAGCGGACAAGCTAGGATTAGCTCTCCGCAATGCACCGCGAAACGCGGCTAGGCTCGTATCGACCTACCGACTCACCGACTTATCGACGAACGGCACGTCCACCGTCATGCCGTCCCGGGCGATGACCACGTCGGGAAAGACCGCCTGCGCCTCGGCCAGAAGCTCCGGCGCGTCCCGGGTGTAGCGGGGGCTGATGTGGGTGAGCACCAGGCGGGTTACCCCGGCGTCGCGCGCCACCTGGGCCGCTTCGCGCGCGGTCGAGTGGCCGGTCTCGACCGCGCGGGCCCGCTCGTCCTCGCCGAACGTCGATTCGTGGACCAGCAGGTCGGCCCCCCGCGCGGCAGCGATCAACGCGGGATGCGGGCGCGTATCACCCGAGATCACCACGGTACGACCAGGACGAGGTGGACCCACCAGCTCCGCAGGAAACACCGTCCGTCCGTCCGCCAGTCCGACTGACCGGCCCTTGTGGATCTGGCCCCACAAGGGGCCCTCGGGTATGCCCAGCTCCCTGGCCTTGTCGGGATCGAATCGGCCGAGGCGGTCCTGCTCGACCAGCGCGTATCCGACGGTGTCGGCCCGGTGTTCGGTCTCGAACACCGCGATCTCGTATTCCCCGCGGTCCAGCCGGTCGCCCGGCTTCACCTCGACGATCTCGACCGGGAACCGGGTCCGCTCGATGCCCACCGCGAGCGCGCCCCGCAGGATCCGGTCGGCGCCCTTGGGTCCGTAGAGGGTCACCGCGTCGCTGCGGTCCATGAGGCCCATGGTCCGGAAGAGCCCGATCACGCCCAGCATGTGATCGGAGTGATAGTGGGTGAAGAAGAGGTCCTTGAAGGAGAAGCCCACCCCGTAACGCATCATCTGGCGCTGGGTGCCTTCGCCACAGTCGAACAGCAGCATCTCTCCCTCGCGATGGAGCGCCAGGGAGGCGACGTTGCGGTCCACGGTGGGGCACGCGGCGCCGGTGCCGAGAAATGTCAGGGAAAGCATCGGGAACCTAGAACACCTTCACCGTGATCCCGATCTTGCCTGGGTGCTTCTTGAGATCGTCCACGAACTCCTGCAGCGACTTCACCAGCCGCTGGGCGTTCTCGTAGAGCAGCGTGTCGGCGGCCAGCTTGCCCAGGCTGCCCTCGCCGCGGTTGATCCTGCCGAGGATCCCATCGAGCTGTTTCGAGGTACCCTGCGCGGCCTCGGACAGCTTCGTGAGGCTCGCCATCAGGGAATCGGCGGTGTGGAGGGTCTCCGTGACCTTGGCCTCCGCCAGCACCGTGTCGATCCGGGCGCTCACCGCCTGCAGCCGCTTCATGGTGCCGGCCAGCTCGCTCATCGGGCCGTTCTTGGTGTCGCCATACAGCTCGGCCACCCGCTGGAACGAGGTCAGGGTCTTGTTCAGATTATCGGAGAGCTCCCGGAACCGGACCCGGTTGAGGCTGTCGAGGAGGCCCTTGGCCTTCTCGCCGATTTCATTGCCGACATCGGTCAGCCCCCGCGCAACCGTTCCCATGATGACCGCGTCCTTGGGCAACGGCTCGGTCGAGGTGCCGGGAACGAAGTTCACCACCGCATCCGCCACCAGGCCGACGGTGGCCAGCGAGGCGGCGGCGTCCTTGCGCGGATCGACCGCCGCCTGGAGATCGAGCCGCACCAGCACCTTCTTGTAGCCCTGGTAGGTGATATCGGACACCGTGCCCAGCTCCACCCCCGAGACCTTGACCGGGCTCCCCCGCTTGAGCGTGCCGGCATCCTCGAATTGCACGCTGACCTTGGGCGCGCGGGAAATGGTCTTTCCCTGGAGCCAGAGCGAGCCGCCGATGAACAGCAGGACGCCGACCAGGACCAGCGTACCCACCGTGACTTCCTGCTTGTAATGAAGATCCATAGCCTCGCTCAGGCCGCGAAGGAGTTGTCCGACTCGAAGTCCCGCTCGAGAAACGCCTTGACCTTGGGGTCGGTGGATTCGCGAAACTCCTCCGGAGTCCCCTGCAGCACGATCTTGCCCTCGGACAGCAGGGCGACCTTATCGGCGACATTGAAGGCGCCGCGCACGTCG
>JBGPLG010000038.1:0-37289 GCA_041486305.1 Gemmatimonadota bacterium | reverse complement strand
GCGCCGGACTCGTGGAGCACCTCGTCGGCCTGGACGCAGATGCCCCAGGGATGGCGGCAAGCGCGCATCGCGCGGAGGGTTTCCTCTCGAAGCACCGACTCCCCCCGGCTGAAATCCCAGTCGCTCTCCACGATGCGGATCTTCGGATCGGCGATGGTCCGCACCAATTCGAGCGTGCGGTCCTCGGAGCGCCCCACATTCACCACCATCTCGTCCACAATCGGCAGGAGCGACCGGATGCTGGCCTCGACCGGAAAGTCGAGCCATTCGGCATTCCGCACGATGGTGAACCCGGAGACCTTCATCGGAGCGACACCGTGAGCAACTCTTCCAGGCGGTGCCGCCAGGTATGCTCGCGCAGCGCCCGCGCCCGGGCCCGTTCGGCAATCGCCATCCGCTCGGCCGGGGCCGCGAGCAGCTCGATGGCCCTGGCGCGGAGTTCGTCCGGGCTCCGGAACAGCACGATCTCGGAGCCGGCCTCGAAATTCCTCGCGATGTCCGCCTTGGCGTCACAGAGCTGCGCGGTGCCGATGCCCGCCAGCTCGAAGACCCGCCGGTTGGCGCCGGTGCCGTACCGCCCTGCCTCGGCCGGCTCACCGAAGAATTGGTGGATATTGAGCGCGACGTCGGCGTTGGAGAACAACCGGACGAAATCGTCTCCATAGGCCGGGCCGCCCGGCCACCCGGGCCCGCGCACGGTCACGCCGAGATCGCTCACCGCTTCGAGCGCCCTGGCACGATAGGGCTCGTGGGTGCCCACGAACGCAATGCTGACACGCGGCGCGCCGGGGTCAGGCAGCGGACGGTGATAGCCGGGATCGAATCCTTCGGCGAGATAGGCCGCCTTGCGGCCCAGGGCCCGATGCCGCTCCACCATCGAGGTGTCGAAGATGAAGCAGCGGTCATAGGCGCGGCCGATCCGGATCGAGAGGTCGAGCTGGTGGGGACTGTCGGGGAACCAGTTGATCCAGCGGGCCCGGCTCCGCGGGCGAAGCCGGTCGATCAGGTCGGGCGGGAGCCTCGCTCCCTTGAACACCAGGACCAGGTCGGGCCGCCGGCGCCGGAGCGCCGATTCGAGACGCCACGGCAGCGAGCGCCGCAGCAGTGCGTTCAGTCCCCGGGTCCGCTCCTCGACCCAGGCCACCTCGCACCCCATGGTTCGAAGCGTGTCGCGAAGCGCGAGGCCGGTGCGATGATAGCGGAGGTTGAACTTCGCGACGAGCAGGATGCGAACGCCGGCATAGTCGGGCGGCACGCGCGAAAGGTAATCCCGTGGTACTTTGTCCGCCGATGCGCGTTGCCCTTCTCTATCATGGCCGACTTCCGGTCGAGCGCTATGGCGGCACCGAGCGGGTCGTCGTCTGGCTCGCGCGCGGGCTGGCGGAGCTGGGCCACGAGGTCGTGCTGCTGGCGGGCCCGGGCTCCCGGGTGCCGGAGGCGCGACTCATTCCGGTGGACCCCACGATCGCGGAAGCCGCGGGATTTGACCCGCGCCCTCTGCTGCCGCCCGGCATCGATGTGCTCCACGCCCATCGTCCCATCGCGGTTCCCGGGGTTCCCACCCTTTGGACCCTCCACGGTACGGCGAATCGGCCTGACTACCCCCCGAACATGGTCGCCCTGAGCCGGGACCATGCGCGGCGGAGCGGGGCCATCGCGTACGTCTACAACGGCCTCGACCCCGCCGACTATCGCTTCCGCGGCGTCAAGGACGACTACGACCTCTTCCTCGGCAGGCACCACACCACCAAGGGGGTGCAGTGGGCGGTCGAGGGCGCCCGCCGGGCCAAGCGCCGTCTCGTGGTGGCGGGAACCTGGAGGACCCTGTTCCGGCCCGGGGTGCGAACCCTGGGACCGATCGGCGGCGAGCGGAAGCGGGAGCTGCTCGCCGGCGCGTCGTGCCTCTGGATGCCGGCACGCTGGAACGAGCCCTTCGGGCTCACGTTGATCGAGGCGATGGTGAGCGGAACGCCGGTGCTGGGAACCCACCGGGGCGCCTTACCCGAGATCGTGTCGCCCGACACCGGCCTGCTGGGCGATTCGGTGGACGACCTTGTATCGCTCCGGCCCGGCATCGCGAAGCTCGATCCGGAGGCCTGCCGGGCACGCGTGATGTTGTGGTTTACCCACCGGACGATGGCGGAGGGGTACCTGGCGTTGTACCGGGAGGTAGTCGAAACCGGGCGGATTGTTGGCAGGGCGGTAGGTCGGTAGCAGGTCGGTATCTGACTCGCCGCGCTTTACCGACTTACCGACTTACCGTGTCCAGAATGATCTTGAGCCGGTGCATGTAGGTGTGCCGCGTCAGCACCTCGCGGCGCGCACTCACCCCGGTCAGCTCCGCAGTGGGCAAGTCCTGCAGCGCCGCCGCGACCGTCGACCGGAGCCCGTCGGCGTCGTGGAACACCATGAGGTCGCGGCCCGGCTTGAAGTGCCGGGAAAGGTCGCCGCGATAGTCCACCACCTGGGGCACCCCGATCGCCGCCACCTCGAAGAGCCGCTGGTTGACGCACGCCTCACCGTCTCCATTGCCGCCGGCGGTGTGGTGGATATTGACCGCCACCGACGCCCCGCCGTACGCACGCACGTATTCCTCGGTGCTCGACACTTCTCCCCGGCAATAGTCCCGGAGCGAGGTGCGCCGCCACCCCGGGCCCCAGAGGGCCAGCCCGAATTCCACCAGCCCGCTGAGCAGGGTCTCCCGCCGAGCCGTGGCGGAGCCGGCGAACACCACGTTGGCGCGGTACTGATCCTTGGACCGGAGCGGCCGGTACACCGACGGGTCCGCGGCGGGCGGCACGACCTCGATCGGGCGGCGCAGCGCCGATTCGAGCCGGGTGGCCACGTCCGATCCGGAGACGAACACCGAGTCGTAGGCCGGGGCGAGCCGAACCACCTCATCCGCCGTGCGCATGTCGTCGGGGAACCAGTTGACCCAGGGAATCCCGGTGTCGCGCCGGAGCAGCTCGATGGTGGGCGGCTCGAGCTCGTGCCCGCCGATCACCAGGACCAGCCGCGCGTGGGCGGTCTCCACCGCCTTCCGGAGCCGGGAGCGCAGATCGCTCCCGGTGAGCCGCCCGATCAGGCCGGGGCGCTTGAGCAGGTCGAACGCGTCCACCTTGCACCCCAACCGCTCCAGCGCCCGGCAGCGTTGGGCCGCATGAGCGTGGACTCCATCGTCGAATGCCGCCACCACCAGCACCGTCGGCGGGGTCACGCCATCACCTCGGCGCCGCGGAATTGGAGGTCGTAGAGCCGGCGATAGAGTCCGTTCTCCGCCAGCAGCGCCGCGTGGCTGCCCCGCTCCACCAGACGGCCGCCGTCGAGCACCAGGATCTCATCCGCATCCAGCACCGTGGCGAGCCGGTGGGCCACCACCAGCACGGTCCGGTCCTGCATCAGCCGCTCGATGGCGTTCTGCACCAGGCGTTCCGATTCGGTATCCAGGGCGCTGGTGGCCTCGTCGAGCAACAGGATCGGCGGATCGCGCAGCAGCGCGCGGGCGATCGCGATGCGCTGGCGCTGACCCCCCGAAAGCCGGGTGCCCCGCTCGCCCAGCAGCGTGTCGTATCCCTGGGGCAGCTGGGTGATGAATTCGTGGGCGTTGGCGGCCCGGGCCGCGGACTCCACCGACTCGGCGCCGGCCCCGGGCCGTCCGTAGGCGATGTTGGCGCGCACCGTGTCGTTGAGGAGCACGGTGTCCTGGCTCACCACGCCCAGCAGGGACCGGAGCGAGGCCCGCTGGAAGCTCGGCAGCGCGGTGCCGTCGAGACGGACCTCACCCGACGCCGGGTCGTGGAACCGGGGCAGCAGCTCGAGCAGCGTGGTCTTGCCGGCGCCAGAAGGACCCACGATCGCGGTGACGCTCCCCTTGGCCACCGTGAACGACACCTCCCGGAGCACCGGGTTGCCGGCCTCGTAGGCAAAGTTCACCCGGTCGAACGCGATCTCCCGCTCGAAGGTCGCGGGGCGCGCGTCGGGACCGTCCACTTCGGCCGAGGGCTCGTCCAGGATCCCGAATACCCGCTCCGCGCTGGTGACGGCGATGGCCCAGGAGGCCGGAAACTGCGAGATGGACTTGATCGGCGACATGATCTTGAGCGCCGCCACCAGGAACCCGATGGTAGCGCCGGCGCCGAGGGTGACCCCGCTGATGGAGGGGTTGGCCGCGGCCCAGATGATCAGGATCAGCAGCAGCCCGCCAAAGACCTCGCTCACCGGACTGGTCATCGAGGAGTAGCGCTGGGTCCGCTGGACCCGTTTCCGGTACCGGCTGGCCTGGTCGGCGAAGAAACGGGCCTCCGCCTCTTCGCCGCCGTAGGCCCGGATCAGCTTCATCGCGCCGAGCCGCTCGGTCACCGTGGCGGTAAGCTCTCCCTGCTCCTGGTGCCAGAGCCTCGAGTGGCGCCGGAGCCGGGTCAGGAGCGCGCGGATCCCCAGCACCAGGAACGGCGCCGCCGCCAGGGTGATCACGGTGAGCCGGGGTGAGATGAACGCCATGATCGCGATGGTCGTGAGGATGACGACCCCGTTCTGGAACAGCGCGGCGAGCGACGCCGTCACCGCCTGCTTGACCCGGTCCGCGTCCACCATCACACCGGAAATGAGGTGCCCCGCGCGGGTCCGCTGGAAGAAGTTGAGGTCCAGCGAGAGGAGGTGGCGGTACAGCCTGATCCGGAGGTCGCGCACCAGCCCTTCCTGCACCGCCACCGAGAGCTGATTGGCGGCGTACTGCGCCAGATTCTTGACTACCAGGGCGGTCAGCAGCACCAGGACCAGGCGGGCCGCGGCCTCCCGGGATGTGAGGCCCGCCACCAGCGGGCCCAGGATCCGGTCGGTGCCCCGCTCCAGCATCGTACCCTGCCCCGCCAGAGCGCCCGCGGTGCCGAACAACGCCTTGAGGAGGGGCACCAGAATCACGACGGTGACGCCGTCGAGCAGCGAGGCCAGCAGGGTGGCCGTGAGTCCCAGAAGAAAGAGTCCCCAATACGGTTTTGCCGCGCCGAGGAGCCGCCACGCCGTGCGATCCGCCATACGGAGAAGCTAACGCGCTGGCGACCCCATTTCACATGGCTACATTCCCGCCGTGCCGCCCGACATCCTCATGGTCCGATTCAGCGCCATCGGAGACATTCTCCTGATGACGCCGCTGCTGCGCGCGCTGCGCCGAGCCCATCCCGACGCGCGGGTCACGGTCGTCACCCGGTCGGTCTTCGCACCGCTCCTGAGCCACAATCCTCGGGTCACCGAAGTGATCGGCTGGGATGAATCCCAGTCGCTCGCCGCGCTCGGCCGGCAGCTCAGGGGACGCGGATTCAGCCACCGGCTGGACCTGCACAACAGCCTGCGGAGCCTGGCGCTGCGCCGATACGTCGGCGGCCCCTGGACCAGCTACCCCAAGCACCGGGTCGCCCGAACCGTGCTGATTCGCACCCGGCGGAACCTGTATCGCGACCATCGGCCGGTGGCGGAGCGCTACTTCGACGCGGCCCGCGGTCTCGGGGTCTCGCCCGACGACGGATCGCTCGAGATGTTCCTGCCCCGCCCCACCCTGGTCGCCGCGGAGGAGTTTCTTTCCACCCGCGGGATCGGGACCACCCGGCAGCTCATCGCCGTGGCCCCGGGCGCGGCGCATTTCACCAAGCGGTGGCCCCTGCACCATTGGACCGCGCTGGGGCGCCGCCTGGTCGAGCAGGGCAACGACCTGGTGGTGGTCGGCGGACCGGAGGATCGGGAGCTCGCGGCTACGGTGGTCGGGGCGGTGGGCGAGCGTGCCGTCAGCGCGGCCGGGGTCTTCGACCTCCCCGGCTCCGCGGCGGTCCTCAAGCGGGCCCGGGCCCTGGTGTCGGGAGACACCGGGGTGATGCACCTTGCGACGGCGGTCGGAACGCCGGTGGTGGCCCTGTTCGGCCCGACGGTGGAGCCGTTCGGCTTCTTTCCCTATCACGCCAAGGCGACCGTGCTCCAGCGGGAGCTCCATTGCCGCCCCTGCTCCGCCCACGGCGGCCCCAGGTGCCCCGAGGTGCACCACCGCTGCCTCCAGGACCTGACGCCCGACGCAGTGCTGGACGCCCTGCGAAGGCTGCCCCGATGAGCCTGCTCAGCCCCGGAGGCGCGTCGCTGGTCAAGCTCATGGGCGAGACGCCCCGGGGGCCCCGGAGGGAGGGCGTCTTCGCGCTCTGGCTGACCCTGCGCCTGGCGGAAGATCTGCTCCTGACGCCGCCCCAGCCCGACCGGGCGGTCAAGCGGCGGGTGAGCGCGCTGGAGCGGCGGCTCTCGAGCCTGAGCCTCCCGGGGCCGCTCCGACGGGCCCTGGTCGGGGCGCTGGCCGAGCTCAACGAACCTCGTCGCGAGAAGGCCGGGCAGGTGCTGCAGCTGCTGGTGGCGCCGGCCCGCGAGGTGCTGGGGAGCGAGGCCGCGGAGGTGCTGAGCCGCGCCGCACGGAGCGCGGCGCAGCGCACCGCTCCTCCGTCCTGAGCGGCGCCACCACGCCGAATTGCCGGAACCCTCGACCGCTGCCATTATTCACCCCCTGAACGACGACGGGAGCGGGGCGATGGCCGGCCACAGCAAGTGGAAACAGATCAAGCACAAAAAGGCCGCCACCGACAACAAGCGCTCGGCGGTCTGGGCCAAGCGTATCCGCGATGTCATCGTGGCCGCCAAGGCCGGCGGCGGCGACCCGGGCGGCAACGCCCGGTTGCGGACCGCCATCGACGCCGCGAAGGCGGTCAATTGCCCCAACGACAACATCGAGCGGGCCATCAAGAAGGGCACCGGCGAGCTCGAGGGCGAGACCTACGAAGAGGTGGCCTACGAAGGGTACGGGCCCGGCGGCGCCGCCATCATCATCGAGGCCACCACCGACAACCCCAATCGCACCGTCGCCGAGGTGCGCCACGCCTTCAGCCGCAACAACGGCAACCTCGGCGCCACCAACTCGGTGCTGTGGATGTTCGAGCGGAAGGGCCAGATCTATCTCGACGCCGGGCGCTACCCCGAGGATCAGGCGCTCGAGGACGCGCTGGAAGCCGGGGCGGAAGACTTCCTCCGGGACGGCGACGAGTATGTGGTGAGCGCCCTGCCCGGCACCTTTCACGCCGTGCAGGATGCGCTCAGGGCCAAGAAATACGTCATCGAGTCGGCCGAGCTCGCGATGGTGCCCCGGAACACGGTGAAGGTCGAAGGCACCGACGCGCCCAAGCTGCTCCGGCTGATGGAAGCGCTGGAAGACCTCGACGACGTCTCGAAGGTGTTTTCGAACTTCGATATCGACACCGCGACGCTGGCCGAGGCCGAGGCCTGATCGCCTTCTCCCGATGAGGGTGCTGGGCATCGACCCGGGCACCGCGACGGTGGGATACGGCGTGGTGGAGCGCCTCCGCGATACCGGCCGGGCGCTTCGGCTGGTCGAGTGCGGGATCATCCGGACCGGCCCCCGCGATTCCCTCGCCCGGCGGCTTCTGATCATCCATGAGGGGCTCACCGAGCTGCTCGAGCGGCACCGCCCCGACGTGCTGGCGGTCGAGGGCATCTTCTACGCCACCAACGTGCGCACCACCATGGTCCTGGGCCACGCGCGGGGAGTGATCCTGCTCGCGGGCGCCGAAGCGGGCGTCGTGGTGACCGAGTATTCGCCCGCGCTGGTGAAGAAGACCGTGGTGGGACGCGGCGCGGCGCTCAAGCCTCAGGTGGGGTACATGGTCGCGAAGCTGCTCAAGCTCGAAGGCCCGCCCAGCCCGGCCGACGCCGCCGACGCGGTGGCCGTGGCGCTGACCCACTTCTTCACCGCGGCGCGGCCGGGAGCGGCGCGATGATCGCCACCGTGGCCGGGATCCTGGCCGACCGCCAAGGCGGTTCGGTGCTGATCCAGACCGAGGGGGGCGTCGGCTACGAGGTGTCGGTGCCCCTGGGCGTGTTCGAGCGGCTGCCAGCCCAGGGCACCCGCTGCCTGCTCTACACCGAGCTGGTGGTCCGGGAAGACGCCTGGACCCTGTACGGCTTCGACTCCGTGGTCGAGCGAGCCATTTTTCAGCGGCTGCTCGGTGCGACCGGCCTCGGGCCGCGGCTGGCCCTGGCCATCCTGTCGACTCTGGGGCCCGAGCGGGCGGTACGCAGTATCCAGGGCAAGGACGTCGCGGCGCTGAGCACGGTGAACGGCATCGGAAAGAAGCGGGCCGAAAAGCTGATCGTGGAGCTGTCGGATCGGTTCAGCGACCTGGCCATTGCACCGGCACCGGGCCGAAGCCGCCCCGCGGATGAGGCCGCCAAGGCGCTCCTGGCCCTGGGGTACGCCCCCGCCGTGGCGGATGAGGCGGTCCGGGCGGTGCTCGCCGAAGGCCGGACCGACGACGTGGCCGCGCTGGTCCGGCGGGCCCTGCAGCATCTCACTACCCCACGAGGAGGACGGGCATGATCGCCGTTTCCAGCAGCCCTCACGTGACCGCCGAGTGGCAGTGCACCCGCTGTGGCTCCACCAACCGGAAGTTCGTTCCCGCGGGCACGACCAAGGTCGCCGACCAGTGCGTTTCGTGCCACGCGAAGCACGAGCTCACCCCCGGGATGCGCCCGGTGCGCTGGAAGGCGAGCGCGCTCTGAGCCGGATCGAGGTCACCACGCCCGCCGCGTTGCCCGATGAGGGCGGCGCCGAAGCGGCGCTCCGGCCGTCCCGGCTCGACGAATTCGTCGGCCAGCAGGCGCTCAAGGCCTCGCTCCAGATCGCCATCGACGCCGCCAGGGGCCGGGGCGACCAGCTCGACCATATCCTCTTCTTCGGCCCGCCCGGCCTGGGGAAGACCACGCTGGCGATCCTGCTCGCCAAGGAAATGGGGGTGCAGCTCCGCACCTCGTCCGGCCCGGTGCTCGAGAAGCCCGGAGACCTGGTGGGGCTGCTCACCGGTCTCGGCAAGGGCGACATCCTGTTCATCGACGAGATCCACCGGCTCCGGCCCCAGCTCTAGGAATTCCTCTACCCGGCCATGGAAGACTTCCGGGTAGACGTGCGGATCGCGGACGGGCCCAACGCGCAGACCATCCCGATGACCGTGGAACCGTTCACGCTGGTCGGGGCCACCACCCGGTTCGGGCAGCTCACGCCGCCGATGCGAGCCCGCTTCGGCATCGTGGAACGGCTCAGCTTCTATCCGCCGGAGGACCTGGCCCGGATCGTCAATCGTTCGGCGGGGATTCTCAAGGTGCAGATCCAGCCGGAGGGCGCGGTGGAAATCGCGCGCCGGAGCCGCGGCACTCCGCGGATCGCCAACCGGCTGCTTCGCCGGGTGCGCGACTACGCCCAGGTCAAGGCCGACGGCATCATCACCGCCCCAGTGGCGGCGGAGGCGCTGGCGCGGCTCAATGTGGATGAGTTCGGCCTCGACGACATGGATGCCCGCATCCTCACCACCATCATCGAGAAGTTCGGCGGTGGCCCCGTGGGTCTCGGTACCATCGCCGCCGCGGTGGGCGAAGACGCCGGAACCCTCGAGGAAGTCTACGAGCCGTACCTGCTGCAGCAGGGGTTCATCGAGCGGACCCAGCGGGGCCGCATGGCCACCGCCAACGCCTACCGCCGCTTCGGAATCACCCCGCCGCCCGCGGGAGGCCAGGCCGCTCTGTTCGATGGGTGACCTGGCGGTGTCGCTTCGCGCCTCCGACTTCGACTACGAGCTGCCCCAGGAGCTGATCGCCCAGACCCCGAGCCCGGTCCGCGGTGACAGCCGGCTGCTGGTGGTGCGGCGGGCGGACGGGACGACGGGAGGACGGGAGGAAGGGACGGGCAAGGCGGACGGCCCGATGCGGATTCCACCCTCCCGTGTTATCCCGCGGCTCGAGATTGGCCGCGCCGAAGGCCGCCGCTTCTCCGACCTCGTCGAGCTCATCCCCCCCGGCGACCTCCTCGTCCTCAACTCCACCCGGGTGCGCCACGCCCGGCTGCTCGGCCGCCGTCCCTCCGGGGCACCGGCGGAGGTGTTGCTGCTGCACCCCGCCGGCGACGAGACCTGGGTGGCAATGGGGAAACCCGGCAGCGCGCTCAAGCCCGGCAAGCGCATTGACCTCGGCGGCGGGATCGAAATCGAGACGATCGAAGAACTTCCCGACGGCTATCGTCGAGTCCGGTTTCATGGCGCCACGGCCGAGGAGGCCATGGAGCGGGTGGGGCGACTGCCGCTCCCGCCCTACATCGAGCGTGATCCGACCCCCGACGACGATATCCGGTACCAGACCGTATTCGCCGAGCGGGAAGGCAGCGTGGCCGCCCCTACGGCCGGGCTCCACTTCACCCCGGAGCTGCTGCGGGCGCTCGAGTCGCGCGGGGTGGGCATCGCGCAGCTCGACCTCGAGGTGGGGCCCGGCACCTTCAAGCCGGTCCAAACGGAAGACCTGGCCCGCCACACCATGCATCCCGAGCGGTTCGAGATTCCCGAGTCGGTGGCCAACGCCATCGCGGCCGCCCGGCGGCGGGGCGGCGCGGTGTGGGCCGTCGGCACCACGGTGGTGCGGGCGCTGGAGTCGGCCGCCCGGGACGATCGAACCGTCACACCTGGTCGCGGCGAAACCAGGCTGATGATCACACCGGGCCACCGCTTCCAGGTGGTGGACCACCTGATCACCAATTTCCATTTACCGCGATCCACCTTGCTGATGCTGGTGGCGGCCTTCGCCGGCTACGACGCCACCATGGCGGCCTATCGGATCGCAGTGCGGCGGCGGTACCGCTTCTACAGCTATGGCGATGCGATGGTGATTCTGTGACCGTCGACCGGGAGCGGGAGAAACCCGGCCTGTTCGGGTTCAGGCTGGACGGGTCCGAGGGCGAGGCGCGCGCCGGTACCCTGCGTCTCCCCCACGGCGACGTCCTCACCCCCGCCTTCATGCCGGTGGGCACCTACGGCACGGTCCGCGGGCTGCACCCGGAGGAAGTGGAACGGGCCGGGGCGCAGATCATCCTGGGCAACACCTACCATCTGCACCTCCGGCCGGGGGAGCAGGTCATCAGCACCATGGGAGGCCTGCACCGGTTTACCTCGTGGCAACGGCCGATGCTGACCGACTCGGGCGGCTTCCAGGTATTCTCCCTCGCCGGCCTCCGGAAGATCGGTGAGGACGGCGTCGAATTCACCAGCCACATCGACGGCTCGGTGCGTACCCTGACGCCCGAATCCTCCATGGAGATCCAGTGGGCGCTGGGGGCCGATGTGGCCATGGCGTTCGACCACGTGGTACCGGGCCAGGCGTCCCGGGAGCTGGCCAAGGAAGGAATGGAGCGGACGCTGCGATGGCTGGATCGTTGTAAGGCCAAGCACGATGCCTTGACGGACGGTGGGGACAGTGGGGACAGTGGGGACGGCCGGTCCATCCGTCCTCACCGTCCAGCCGTCCGTCAAACACTCTGGCCCATCGTCCAGGGGGGATCCCACGACGACCTCCGGTCCCGCTCCCTCGAGGGCACGCTGGAACAGGGACCCTGGACCGGCACCGCCATCGGGGGCCTTTCGGTGGGCGAGCCCAAGCCGGTGATGCATCGCGTGCTCGAGTCCCTGGCCGGCGCGCTCCCCCGGGACCGTCCCCGTTATCTTATGGGCGTCGGATTTCCCGAGGATCTGGTCGAAGGAATTGCCCGCGGCGTCGACCTGTTCGACTGCGTCGCCGCGACCCGCAACGGCCGCCACGGCAGCGCCTGGACCTCGGCCGGCCGGGTCAACATCCGCAAGGCCTCGAACCGCACCGACGAGCGGCCGCTGGACGCCCAGTGCGACTGCGCGACCTGCGCGAGATTCTCCCGGGGCTACCTCCGCCACCTGTTCGTGGCGGGCGATATCCTCGGGTTGCGGCTGATCTCGCTGCACAACGTGCGGTACCTGCTGCGGATCGGTGAGCTGGCCCGCGCCGCGATCCTGGCGCGGAATTTCGACCGCTGGAGCCACGAGTGGCTCCGGTGCTACCATGCCAAAGAGGAAGCATGAACACGCTGCTCGCAAGCTTGATGGCCCCGTCCGGCGGAAGTGGAGGCAGCCAGCTCGGCATCCTGCTGTTCCAGTTCGGCGCGATCATCCTGATCTTCTATTTCCTGCTCATCCGCCCTCAATCGGTGGCCCGGAAGAAGCATGCCGACCTCCTGGGCAGCCTCAAGAAGGGCGATGACGTCACTACCGCCGGGGGCATCATCGGCAAGGTGAAGGACATCAAGGAAGACCGGGTGACCATCGAGAGCGGGACCTCGACCCTGGTCGTGGAGCGGGGCCGGATCGTCCGGGTCGGCGAGAACACTTCTCCGACGGCATAGCATGGCGGTTCGCGATCTGCACCTGCTGGGGTCGCCGGTGCTCCGCCAGCAGAGCGCCGAGGTGCCGGCGGTCGATGCCGAGGTGTGCCGGTTCATCGACGACCTGTTCGAGACCATGGACGCCGCCAAGGGCGTGGGCCTCGCCGCCAACCAGGTCGGCGTCGCCACCCGGGTAGCGGTGGTGGGCGTCGAAGACGAGCGCCTGGTCATGGTGAACCCGGTGGTCCTGAGCGCGGAGGGAAAGAGCCGGGCCGAAGAGGGCTGCCTCTCCATTCCCGAAGCCTATGGAGACGTCACCCGGCCCGAGCATATCGTCCTCGAGGCGATGGACCGGAACGGCAGGACCTACCGCAAGGAGGCCAGCGGACTCCTGGCGCGGGCCATTCAGCACGAGATCGACCATCTGGACGGCATCCTGTTCATCGACCACCTGAGCGCGCTGAAGCGCCAGCTCCTGGTGGCTCGGTGGAGGAAGGAGCATCGCGGGGAGGGCGTCATCAAGACGATTCGTCCGGAGCACGCGCCGCCGCTGTAATGCGCATCGTCTTCTTCGGCACTCCGGAATTCGCGGTGCCGAGCCTCGAGGCGCTCCTCGCCGAGCGCGCCCAGGTCGTCGGCGTCGTGACCCAGCCCGACAAGCCGCACGGCCGCTCTCGTTCCATCCTGGTGCCCCCTCCGGTCAAACAGGCGGCGCTCCGCCACGGCCTGCCGGTGCTGCAACCCGACCGGCCCCGGGGCGATGTGTTTCTCGCTTCGCTCCGGCACTGGCAGCCCGAGATCGGGGTGGTGGTGGCGTATGGGCATATCCTGCGGCCCGATGTGCTCTTGCTTCCATCCCGCGGGATGATCAACGTCCACGCCTCGCTGCTGCCCCGCTTCCGCGGCGCCGCGCCAATCCACTGGGCCATCAAGGAAGGCGACACCGAAACCGGCATCTCCATCATGGCAATGGGCCCCGGAATGGACACCGGTCCGGTCCTGCACCGGAGCACCATCCCGATCGGCCCGCTGGAAACCGCGGGAACCCTGACCGAAAAACTCGCGGAGCTGGGAGCCGATACCCTGGTGGAGGCGTTGGCGCTCATGCGGCTCGGCGGGATCGCTCCGGTGCCACAGGACGACGCCCTCGCCACCTACGCGCCCAAGATCGACCGTACCGTCGCCCGAATAGACTGGACCGGCGACGCCGCCGCCGTGAGCCGGGGGATCCGAGCCTTCGACCCCCAGCCGGGAGCGTGGAGCACGCTCGCCGGGCATGAGATCAAGCTCTTCGGCGGCCGCGTCGTCGCGGGCTCGGGCGCGCCGGGCGAAGTGCTGACCGTGGAACCGGTGCTTACCGTCGCAGCCGGTCAGGGCGCCGTGCAGATCGACGACGTCAAGCCCTCGGGCAAAGCGCGGATGCCGGCCCGCGACTGGATCCGGGGACGGGGCACCGAGAAGGGCCGGGTGTTCCAATGAGGCCGTTGCCGCGTCTCTTTGCCGTGACCACCGATACCATCTGCCGCGCCGCCGACTTCGGAGTGCGCGCCGCGGCGGTGGCGGCGCTCGGCCCGGCGGCGGCGCTGGTGGTGCGCGCCCCGGGGGGAACCGCCGCCCAGCTGGCCGCTTTTGCGGAGCGGGTCACCGCCCTGGCCCGGGCACCAGAGGCCGCGGTGGTCGTGCATGCCCGCCCCGACCTGGCCCGCGCCGTCGCTGCCCAGGGGGTGCAGCTCCGGCGCGAAGACCTCGCGCCCCGCGATGCCCGGCTGGTGCTCCGAAGCGGCTGGATCGGCGTCTCGGTTCACAGCCGGGAGGAAGCGGAGACCGCCATTGCCGAGGGCGCCGACTACCTGGTGGCGGGCAACGTGTTCGAGACCTCGTCGCATCCGGGACGGCCCGCCCGCGGACTGCCCTGGCTCGCCGAGGTCTGCACCCTGGGTGCGCCGGTGGTGGCGATCGGCGGGATCACGCCGGAGCGCGCCGGCGACGTGAAGCGGGCCGGTGCATGGGGCGCGGCGGCCATCACGGCCATCTGGGACGCCGCAGACCCCGCCGCCGTGGCCGTGGAGCTGGTGGCGCCCTGGACCGCGGAGGCCTGAGCATGGAGCTGGTCGTCAACGGAGAATCGAGGCGGTTCGACGGACCGCTTACCGCGGCCGGTCTGCTGACGGCGCTGGAGCTGGATCCTCGCGCCGTCGTGGTCGAGCTCAATCGCCGCATCGTGCGGCGCCCCGAGCTGGCGCAGACACCCCTGGGCGACGGCGACCAGGTGGAGCTGGTGCACTTCGTCGGAGGCGGGTGACATGAGCGACACGCTGGACCCACCGCTGGTCATCGGCGGGCGCGCCTTCCGGTCCCGGCTCTTCGTGGGCACCGGCAAGTACGCCGACAACGCGCAGATGGTCGCCGCCATCGAAGCGTCCGGCGCCGACTGCGTGACCGTGGCGGTCCGCCGGGTGGACCTGGACCGCAGTAAGGAAGCCGGCGTCCTCCACCACCTCGATCCGGCGCGGTATTTCCTGCTGGCCAACACCGCCGGCTGCTACTCCGCCGACGAGGCGGTCCGCTACGCGAGGCTGGGGCGCGCGGCGGGTTTCAACGATTTCGTGAAGCTCGAGGTAATCGGCGACAAGGAAACCCTGCTTCCCGACGTCCAAGGACTGCTGGTCGCGGCCCGGGAGCTCGTCGCCGACGGCTTCAAGGTCCTGGCCTACACCAACGACGACCTGATCACCGCGCTCCGGCTCGAGGAGATCGGCTGTGCCGCGGTCATGCCGCTCGCCTCGCCGATCGGAAGCGGGCTCGGCCTGCTCAATCCCTTCTCGATCCGCACCATCAAGCGAAGGCTCGGCGTGCCGGTGATCGTCGACGCGGGCGTCGGGACCGCGTCGGATGCCTGCCTGGTGATGGAGCAGGGCGTGGACGGGATTCTCATGAACACCGCCCTGGCCGAAGCCACTCATCCGGTCGCGATGGCCGAGGCCATGCGCCATGCCACGGAAGCGGGGCGGCTGGCCTATCTCGCCGGCCGGATGCCCCGTCGTGAGGTGGCGGTGCCGTCCTCGCCGACCCGGGGCATGGCGGGTTGAACCAGGGGTCGTCCCCCGGGCTAGCGCCCCGCGCCGCCGCCTGGCGCGTTCTGCACGACATCCGCCACGAGGTGCCCTTCGATCGCGCGCTGGAGCGGGCGCTGGCCGGATTGCCGGAGGCCGACAAGCGCCTGGCCCACGAGCTCGCCGCGGGAGTCCTGCGACATCGCAGTCCGCTCGACCACGCGATCGCCCCGCACGTCACCGGCGGCGTGACGGGAGTCCGCGACGACTTGCTCGACATCCTCCGGCTCGGCGCCTATCAGCTCCTCTTCCTCGAGCGGGTGCCCCGGCATGCCGCGGTGGATACCGCCGTGACACTGGGCCGCCGCATCGCGGGAGCCCGGGTGGGCGGATTCGTCAACGCGGTGCTCAGGAAGCTGGCGGAACAGGGAGTGGAGAGCGGGGAGCCGGGCGCGGGGCCCGGGAACGCCGAATCGCTCGGCACCGAGTATTCCCACCCCGCCTGGCTGGTGGATCGGTGGCTGGCGCGGTTCGGACCGGAGGACACCGAGAAACTGCTTCAGGCCAACAACACCCGCCCGCCGCTGGTGATCCAGCCGGCCCGCTGGACCCTGGACGCGCTCATCGCGGGGCTGGACCAGCAGGGCATACCGTGGGACCTCGCGCCGTTCCAGGCCGGGCTGGTGATCACCGGCCGGCGACCCCAGGAGCTGCCGGGGTTCGCTTCGGGATCCTGCTATGTCCAGGATCCGGCCCAGGCGCTGGTGGTCCGATACCTCGACCTCCCCGCGGGAGCGGTCCTCTTCGATGCCTGCGCCGCGCCCGGGGGCAAGGCGATCGCCTTCACGGCCCACGCCGGATTCGTGGCGGCGGGAGACCTCCGCCCGGCCCGGGCCCGGCGGCTCAGGGAGAACCTCGATCGCGCCGCGGCCGGTCCCGCGGCCGTTCTGGTGGCGGCCGCGGAGGCACCGGCGGTGCGGCCCCAGCAGGCGGTCCTGCTCGACACCCCCTGTCTGGGCACCGGCGCCTTTGCCCGTCACCCCGACGCCCGCTGGCGTGTTTCCGAGGCCGCCCTGGCCCATCTGGCCGACCAGGGCGGCCGGCTGCTCCGGGCCCTGGCGGAAACCGTCCGGCCCGGCGGGCTGTTATTTTTCTCCACCTGCTCCCTGGAACCCGAGGAGAACGACGTGCAGATCGAGGCCTTTCTCGCGGGCGATGCGCGATTCCGCCGCGAGCCGTCCTCGACGGTGCCTCCGGAGCTGGTCACCCCTGCGGGAGATCTCATGCTGCTCCCCCAGCGGCACGGCACCGATGGAGCCTATGCGGCCCGGCTCCGGCGGATAGGCTGACGTGACCTCCCCCCCGGTCTGGGTCCATTTCCGGAACCGTTTCAGGAAACTGTGGCCCAGCACGGTCCGGGGGCGGGACCGGTTGCGCATCGGCATCATCCTCGGCGCGGCGGCGCTGGCGGGTTACCTGGTCACCTGCGTCGCCTACCCCGCCCCTCTGATCGCGCGGGAGCGCCAGGTGGCCCGGGTGCTCGGCCTGCCCCGCGCCGAAGCGGAGAAGGAGCTGAGCCAGCAGGGATTCCGGTCCAAGGTGGAGGACGAGGACACCGACCCCGTCATACCGGCTGGGCACGTCGTCTGGCAGGATCCTCCCCCGGAGACGTCGCTCGCCAGCGGCACGGTGGTACACCTCACGCTGAGCAGCGGACCCGGGCCGGTGACGGTGCCGGACGTGGCTTCATTCGACCTGGATCAGGCCCGCCAGGTGATCGACGCCGCCGGCCTCCGAATCGGAAGCATCGATTCGATTCCCAGCTCCTCCGAGCCGGGACTGATCATCGGCACCCGGCCGGCCATCGGGACCACCCGCCAGCCGGGGTCGGCGGTAGACCTGCTGGTGAGCAAGGGCCCGGCGGATATCCGGGTGCCCGACGTGGTGGGCCTCAAACAGGACGAGGCGCGCCGGCGGCTGGAAGCGGCCGGTCTTCGGGTCGGCACGGTCACCACCCAGAAGCGGCAGCGCAACGCGCCGGGGATCGTGCTGGAGCAGCAACCCTCCGCCGGCGTGTTCAGTCCCCACGACGGCCGGGTCAGCCTGGTCATCAGCAATTGAGCCCGAACCGGGAGCGCCCGTGAGCGTTCGCATCGCGCCATCCGTTCTCTCCGCCGACCTGGGCCGCCTCAAGGACCAGGTCGCCCAGATCGAGGCCGGCGGCGCCGAGTGGATCCATGTGGACGTGATGGACGGGCGCTTCGTCCCCAACCTGACCTTCGGGGCGCCGCTGATCAGAGCCCTCAAGAAGCTCAGCGGCCTGCCGCTGGACGTACACCTGATGGTGACCGAGCCGGAGAACTACCTGGAGGACTTCGCCGACGCCGGCGCTACGGTCTTCACCTTCCACCCCGAGGCCACCATCCACGTGCAGCGGCAGCTGGCCCGGGTCCGGGAGCGGGGCATGCAGGCCGGGCTCGCGCTCAACCCCGGGACGCCGGTCGCCCTCATCGAAGAGGTCCTCGACGACCTCGATCTGGTCCTGGTGATGTCGGTGAACCCCGGCTACGGCGGCCAGCGTTACATTGAAGCAGCCACCGGAAAGATCCACCGGGTGCGACAATTGCTCGACGCGCAGGGGAGCAAGGCGGCGCTGGAAGTGGACGGCGGCATCACCCCCGCGACGATCCGTCGAGCCTGGCAGGCCGGGGCCGATACCTTCGTGGCGGGCACCGCGGTGTTCGGCGAGTCCGACCCGGCCGCCGCGG
Organism: Gemmatimonadota bacterium; assembly: GCA_041486305.1. Classification (GTDB taxonomy): domain Bacteria; phylum Gemmatimonadota; class Gemmatimonadetes; order Gemmatimonadales; family GWC2-71-9; genus JABFSM01. The sequence continues at coordinate 19,206 of JBGPLG010000038.1, read as the reverse complement.
TGAAGCGACTCAAGTTGGCCTGCACCACAGCGGTCTGAGGAGAGGGCGTATGTCGAAGCAATGGACCTTGGTGGGCGTCATCGTGGCGGGGCTCGCCCTCGGCGCCGTGGCGCTGGTCAAGTTCGGGCCCAGCATCGAGGGCGTCGAGGTCGACAAGCGGGCGCCGAATTTCACGGCCGTCGACATCCAGCGCGGGGATTCGGTGTCCCTCCACGAAGCTTCCCAGGGCCGGGTCACTCTGATCAATATCTGGGCCACCTACTGCATTCCCTGCCGGGAAGAAATGCCCGCGATGGAGAAGCTCTACCGCGAGCTCGGCCCCAGGGGACTGCGGATCATCGCGATCAGCGTGGACGAAGGCAGCACCGCGGACGTGCGGCAGTTCGTCAAGGACTATGGACTCACCTTCGATATCCTCCAGGACAAGAGCGGCGACATCCAGAAGGTCTTCCAGACCACCGGCGTGCCGGAGAGCTTCCTGCTCGACCGGAAGGGCATCATCGTGAAGAAGGTCATCGGCGAGCACCCCTGGAGCTCGCCGTCGAACCAGCGCCTCGTGGCCGATCTGCTCGGTGGCGAGTAGCCGCACCCTGGGCATCGAGACCAGCTGCGACGAGACTTCCGCGGCCGTCCTCCGTACCGAGGACGGCCGTCCCGTTCTCGACAGCCTCGTCATCCTCTCCCAGGACATCCACCGGGTCTTCGGCGGCGTGGTGCCGGAGCTGGCCAGCCGGGAGCACCTCCGCACCATCGGCCCGGTGGTGGATCGCGCGCTCGCCGAAGCCGGCATCGGCCCGGGCCAGGTCGACGGCATCGCGGTCACCGCCGGCCCCGGCCTGATCGGCGCGCTGCTGGTGGGGCTGATGTACGCCAAGGGGCTGGCGATGGGCCTCGGCAAGCCGCTGATCGGAGTGCACCACCACGAAGGTCATCTGTTCGCCCCGCTCCTGGACCATCCCGACCTCGAGCCTCCTCTCATCGCGCTGCTGGTGAGCGGCGGCCACACCATGCTGCTCGACGTGGCCGCCTGGGGAGACTACCGCCTGCTGGGGCAGACCCTGGACGACGCGGCCGGAGAAGCCTTCGACAAGGTGGGCACCCTGCTCGGACTGGGCTATCCCGCCGGCGCCGGCGTCGAGCGCCTGGCGGGTCAGGGCCGCGCGGGCCGCTTCGAGTTTCCCCGGCCGATGCTGCGGCAGGGCTTCGATTTTTCCTTCAGCGGGCTCAAGACCGCGGTGCTGCGGGCGGTCCGGGCCTCGCCCGATCTTGATGCCGACCGCGCCGACCTGGCGCGTGGCTTCCAGGATGCCGCCGTGGACGTGCTGGTCACCAAGACGGTGCGGGCGCTGGAAGAGACCGGCCGCGAGACCGCGGTGCTCGTGGGCGGCGTGGCCTGCAACCAGGCCCTCAGGACGGCACTCGAGGCGCGGGTGGGTCGCCGGGGCCGGGTCGTGGTGGCGCAGCCCCGCTTCAACACCGACAATGCGGCGATGATCGCGGCGGCGGGCGCGTGGCGTCTTTCCCGCGGCGAGCGCGATGGACTCGACCTGGAACCCTTCGACCGCGGCCCGATCCCCGGCACTCAACCGGTTATTTTCCCCCAATGACGACCGTCTATCCCCTGAACCTGCATGTCGGCCCCCTCAACATCACCGGCTACGGGGTGATGATGATGGTCGGCTTCCTCATGGGCGGCTGGCTGATGGACCGCGAGCTGCGCCGCCGGGGCTGGAACCACGATTACGCCGCGGACATGACGGTCGCCGCGGTGGTCGGCGGGATCCTGGGCGCCAAGCTCTGGTACGTGGTCGAGGTACACGACATCGGCGCCCTGTTCAGCCGCGGCGGCCTGGTGTGGTATGGCGGCTTCCTCGGGGGCGTGATCGCGGTGCTGCTGAACAGCCGGCGGCTCAAGGTTCCCATCCGGTGGACCCTGGATATCACTGCTCCCGCCCTGCCGGCCGCCTACGCGCTGGGCCGGATCGGCTGTTTCCTGGTGGGCGACGACTATGGCCGTCCCACCTCGCTGCCCTGGGGCGTGAAATTCCCCCAGGGGCTGCCGCCCACCACCGCCGAATCGCTCTCGCGCGAGTTCGGGGTCACCCTGGCCCCGGGCACGCCGCCCGACGCGGTGCTCGCGGTGCACCCCACCCAGCTCTACGAAGCGGCGTTGATGATCGGGGTATTCATGGTGCTGTGGCGGCTGCGAGGCCACCGGCACGGTACCGGGTGGCTGTTCAGCGTCTACCTGATGCTGGCGGGAGCCGAGCGGTTCCTGATCGAGTTCGTCCGCGCCAAGGAAGACCACATCAGCGGCGGCCTGACCGTGGCCCAGCTGGTCGCGATCGGCTTGATGGTGTCGGGAGCCGTCTTGTATTCGAAATGGAAGGGGGCCGCCGTCATCCCGGGGGGAGACTACCTGGAGAAAGGGAAGCGATAGCTACCTCTCCCCGCTGCCGGCTCCCCGCTCTCCGCTGACTTTTCCTTCCGGATTCACCCGATCCCGCATCCTCGAAAGCTCCGACCGCACCTCGTTCAGGTCGGTCTCGATCCGGTCGATCGAGCGCAGCAAGGTGGCGTCGCGGGCCGGCCGGCCGCTCGCCTGAGGCTTGTCCGTCTCAAGCGCCGGCTCCGGTTCCGGCACCAGCACCCTGGTGGTTTGCAGCCGCCGCGGCTCGATCGTGAAGGTCCAGACCAGGGCCACGATCGCCAGGAGCACCAGCAGCGCCTGGAGCGCCAGTGATTCCACCGTGGGATAGATGCCCAGGGCGGGGATCCGCGGGGCCCAGCCGGCCGGCGTCAGCGAGACCCACCCGGACTCCTGCAGCTCCGCGACGCCCTTCCCCGCGAACACGAAGGCCATGTAGTAGAGCAGCGCGCTGGTCACGCCGAACAGCGGCTTGAGGGGGAGCCGCACGCCGAACCGGGTCATGGCCAGATACACTGCGGCCAGGCCGACGCTGCCGGCCGCGATCCCTCCGAGCACCGGAGCCCACGCGCCCGGGCCACCCGACACCGCCAGCGCCTTGTAGAAGAGCACGGTCTCGAACCCCTCGCGGAACACCGCCAGGAAGGCGACCGACGCCAGCGCCAGGGCCGAGCCTCCGGTCAGCGCGTCCTGCACCTTGCCCTTCACGAAGCGATTCCACTTGGCCACTTCCATCTTGGACAGGAGCCAGTAGCTCACGTAGAACAGCGTGCCGGTGGCCAGCATCAGCACCGCGCCTTCGAGCCCTTCCTGGTGCGCGCTGCTCAGCACGAACACCGTCTCGAGCGCCGCCGCGACCAGCAGGCTCATCACCACCGCGGCCGCGACACCCAGGTGGATGTCGCGACGGCGGTGCCCGTTTCCGGTCTTGACCAAGAAGGCCATCAGCGCGCCGATGACCAGGATCGCCTCCAGCCCCTCGCGCATGAGAATGGTGAAGGACTGAACCAGCAGGCTGGACGGCGACTGCTGATCCACCACGGTGCGCTCGGCGGTCGCCAGCTCCCGGGCCAGGTCCTGGCGGATCCTCCCGAGCTCGGAGGCCGTGGCGTCCGACCCCGCGCGCGTCCGGAGCTCCGAGAACGCCGCCTCGATCCGGGCGGTCAGCGCCGGGTTCTTGACGGCGAGGGTGCGCTCGACCTGCTCGAAGGTGATATAGGCATCCATCGCGGTGGCGCGCGCCTCTTGTTTGCGGCCCGCGACCGCCAGGTTGTAGGCGCTGTCGAGCTGGGCCCGCACCACGGCGAACACCCGGTCGGACAACCCAACCCCCGGCAACCCGCGCTGCGCCGTCCGCACTGCGGCCACCTGGGCCGCGCCCGTGCCCGGCCCCATCGCCGCGACGATCGCGGAGTCACTCAGCCGCGCGGTGGCGGCGAAGGCCCGAAGCGAGACGGGCGCCTCGCCGGCCGGCGCCGGCAGGCGAAGGGTGGACGCATAGAGCGCCACCGCCCAACGCTCCTCCTTGGACAGCATAGTTTCATAGGGAACCATCGCCGTTCCGGCCACACCCACGGTGATCCGGCGATAGAAATCAAGCGGAGAGCGTTGCGATAGCGCCGCCGCGTCGGCGAGGTTGGCCGGCTTGGGAACGATCGCGACTGCCTGAGGACCATCCCCCCGCCCGGCGCGACCGTGACAGGCGGCGCAAGTGCTCTGATACACGTCACCGCCCTGCGCCAGGGACGGCGTCTCGGCGGGAACCTCGTCGAACACGAGATTGAGCGTTCGGCTCATCGTGGCCAGCAGCATGGTTACGTGGCCGGAGACCGAATCGGGAGGTGCCGTACGGGCTACCATCGCGTCGAGCGTATCGAGCGACGCCGAAAGCGGCCGTACCGACGGGACCGGGAGCAGGGCGACGTTGCGACGCGCCTCGGCCAGGAAGAGCCGGGCTTCGCTCACCTCTTCCGGGGCCACGACCCGACCGCCGCTCACACCCAGACGGTACTCCTCGGCGGCGAGCTGCGCGGTCGCCGCGACCCGGCGGGCCGCCGCTGCCGGATCCTGGGCGACGGCGGGTGTTACCACCCCCATGCTCACGAGAACAGCGGCGAGACCGTTGATGAGAATAATTCTCAAGTAATATTCACGCATCGCGGGAAAAGTAGAGTCGCGCATTCGGAATTCAAAGACGGTCCGGCGTCAGTCTCGCTCGATCAGCGCAACCGCCCCGGCCGTACGCCTGGTATGGGAGAGAGAAAGCGAAATGCGGACCACTCCAGCGGCCTCGCTAAGTCGTGCCGCTTCATCGTGTAGGCGGATCGAAGGAGCCCCGTCGTGCCGTCGCACCACCTCGATGTGGCGCCAGCGCACCTCACGCGCACCGGGCAGGGCCTGCAGCGCCTTGTAGACCGCTTCTTTCGCGGCGAGCCGAACGGCCAGGTACGGCGCCGGGCGCTCGAACCGCAGGACATACTCCCGCTCGGCATTGGTCAACAGGCGCCGGAGGAGTCGATCTCCCCAGCGTTCCAATAGCCGTTCGGCCTCTTCCACGTCCACCAGATCGACGCCGAGCCCGATCACGGCCAAGGCAAGCTCCAGTACCAGTCGGTCAGCGGACGAAGGAACCCGGGAACCGGGAGGTATCCACCCAGTACCAGCCCCAGCCAGGCCGCGAGGAGGAGCAGGGCGGCCGCGCCCAGTATGAACGGGCGCCAGGGCCGTCGCCAGGACCGCACATCGGCGATCCTGCGGTCCCAGAACTCCCGCTCCTGCCGCGCCAGGACCATCAGCTGATCCCACGCCCCGGTCAGCTCGCCCGCGCAGCGGCGGACCGTCTCGTCCCAATCGAGGGAGTCTCGGGCGAGCTCGAGGGTGGCCTGTTCCAGTCCGATGCCGGCTGACGCGAGCCGGGCTCCGAGGATGCGCCGGTCCTCCCCACCGGGGAGCAGGGCCGCGATCCTCCGGGACCGGATTCGGGAAACCAGCGCGGCATCGCGAAGCCGTCGCTCGGTCCCGCCGAGCAATGCCCCGGCCGCGCCGGCTACAGCCTCCCCCCAGATCCCCAGCCAGGTCTCGCGCGAGAGCGCCCCGCGCGACCCCGCGGCATCGCCGCGTGCGAGCATCGCGCGGGCCCGGCCGGCCCGCTCGAACAGGGCCGAGAGCATCGCGAGGCGCACCGGTTCCAGCTCGGGATCCCGGGATCCCGGGGCATCCGGTGAGGCAAGGTGGCCGAGGAAGGGGCCCAGCTCGGGAAACGTGGAGGGCGCCGCTGAGCCGGTCATGGCCCGGGCCATTGGGGTAATTCCGCGCCCAGCTCCGCGAGGGTCATCGCCGCCGCGGCCCCGGTGCGAGTGGCATACCGTCCGGCGAACACCGCGAGTGGCTCCGGAGTGAATGCCGAACGGGGAATGCCGGTGGCGTCGATGACCGAGTCGATTCCTTCCGGGTCACCCTCGATCTCGATCAGGGTGTCCATCCGAGGGTACCACTCCAGCCGGGCTTCCGCGGTGGCCAGGTGGTAATACTCGACGTACCGCTCGATGGTGTTCACCGGCAGGTACCCGAGCGCCACGGGAAACGCCTCGAGCGGGGCGCCGGCGGATTGTATTTCATATTCCAGCTCGTGCCGCAGCTTGGCGCCCTCGGGGCTGGTCGACACCGGGCCCTTCCACCCGATCACCGCCCGCTCGCCGCCCGTCCCCCGGAACATCCGGAGTCGCAGGACTTGATCCCGCGCTGCGAGCTCGCCGTTCCGGTCGTACCGGACGTCGATCATCATCCCGGCGAACCCGGGCCGGGCGCCAGCCGCACGGAGCCGGTCGCGAACTCGATCGGGATCGGGGACGACCGCCTTGACCTCGCGCTCTAGAATAGGATCGCCTCCCTCGCCTGCTCGACGTCGGCGAAATCGGAGAACACCCGGTCGGCGCCGGTGGCGGTCAGCTCGCGCACGCTGTAGCCGCCGGTCGCGACGGCAATGGTGCGGGCCCCGATACACTCGCCGCAGCGCACATCCGCCGGCGTGTCGCCGATGACCACGACCTCGGCACCGGCGGGCACCCGCCCGAAGTGCGGCTCGGCCCGCCGCGCGGCGACCGGCGGCAGCTCGTTGCGATGGTGATGGTCCGATCCGTAGGCGCCGACGACGAACCGGGCGGGATCGATTCCGGCCGCCGCCAGCTTGAGGCGAGCGCCGGTCGCCACGTTGCCGGTGAGCAGCCCCAGTACGACTCCCGAGTCTGCCTCGAGCGCATCCAGCAGCGCGGGGATACCGGGCAGCACCCGGGAACGATGCCCGTGCCGGGCCAGGTCCAGTTCGAGGTGGCTGACGTACAGCTCGAGCAGTGTGGCAATGCGCGCCGGATCGTCGGGAGTGGGATCTCCGGCGGCCTCGAGCAGCTCCACGATGATCTGGGGGTCGGTCTTCCCGTCGAACCGGATGCCGGAGCCCGGGCCCAGGTCGATGCCGTGCTCACCCATGGCCGCATGGAGCGCGCGGCGGCCGGCGCCGGCGGACAGGAGGATGGTGCCGTCGATATCGAAGAGGACCAGCTTGCGCTTCACGCGTTCGTCGTTCCGCCTCCGGTTTCGACCGCGCATTTCCGGCAGAGCGTGACGCCGCGCAGGTTGCAGATCAGGCAGATGAAGGTCTCACAGCGGGTGCAGGGATATCCCTCGGACGCGCGCTCCTGCCGCCCGCACGCGCGGCACTCCATCACATCCGTGGCGGGCTTTCGGGGCCGGGGCGTCATGGCTCAGTCGGTCAGCCCGTAGAGCTTGATCTTGTTGATCAGCGTCGCGCGCGAAATGCCCAGCTCCTTGGCCGCTCGGGTCCGGTTGCCGCCGTGGTAACGCAGGGTCCGCTCGATGTGCTGGCGTTCCAGGTCCTCGATGCTCATTGGCGTGTGGCGCCGGTCGCCGATGCCGGGACGGGCCCGGAATTCCCCCGGAAGGTGCTCCACCCCGATGGCGATCTGCCCCCGCGCGATGACCATGCTGCGCTCCAGGACCTGCTCCATCTCGCGGAGGTTGCCCGGCCAGGCGTATTCGTTGAGGCGGCCCAGCGCGTCGGGTGAAATCACGGCCGGACCCTCGGGGTAGACGCTCTTGAGCTCACCGTGAATCGCCGCGATGAGTCCCGCCCGGTCTTCCGGCGAGCGTTCCCGGAGCGGCGGCATCGCAAGCGACATCACGCTCAAGCGATAGAACAGGTCCTGACGGAACCGCTCCGCGTCCACCTCCGCCGCGAGGTCACGCCGAGTCGTGACCATGAGTCGGGTGTCCGCCGCGATATCCTGGGTGCCGCCCAGCCTCCGGAAGGTCCGCGTTTCCAGCACCCGGAGCAGCTTGGGCTGCAGCTCGGCGGGCAGATCCGCGATCTCGCGGAGCAGCAGGGTACCGCCTTCGGCCAGCTCCAGCAGACCACGCCGGCGCTCGGTGGCCTCGATGAAGGCGCCCTTTTCGTGTCCGAAGACCAGCGATTCGAGATAGGTCGGATTCCGGCCTCCCAGGCGCACCGAGAGGAACGGCCGCCCCGAGCGGGTCCCGAGATCGTGAATCACCCGGGCCGCCCAGGCCTTGCCCGCCCCGGCCTCGCCGGTGATCAGCAGGGTGGTCCGTTCGCTCTGCGCCAGGAGCCCGATCTGATGCGCGAGCTGGCGGAGCGCCGGCGAGCTGCCCAGGGAATCGACCCCGAACCGGGGTGAGCCGTCGCGGAACTGCTGGTCCGCGGCGCGCCGCCGCCGTCCTTCCGCCGCGGCGCGCTGGGCCACCGAGAGCAGGAGGTCGGCATCGTGAGCGGTATCGGCCACTCGGCTCGCTCCCGCAGTCGTGACCCGCGCCGCGGCGGCGGGATCGAGCTGTTCTCCGAACACCACCACCAGGGCGTGGTCGGACGCGAGCTTCTGCACCAGGGCCGGGGCGCCATCGGCGAGGTGCATCGCGACGCACACCACGTCGGGATGGGCCCGCGCGAGCGTGGCCGCGCCGGCCTCGCCGGTGAGCTCCCGCAGCACCTCGGACCCCGATTGTTCAAATCGGGCGCCGATGCTCCGGAGCAAGCCACTATCGTCGTGAATCAGGAGGACGGAGTCGGTCATCGTCTGTCAAGAATGTAGGCAGTCGCTCCCGAGCGCAATATGAGAGGATTTCGCGGGCTCAATCCCCGGGGACCATGACGGTGAGCGCCCGGGGCATCACCTCGGCCACGAATGGAGTGTGGCCGGCCGGGTCGCCGTCGAACTGCACCGGCAGCGATTCGGCCGCGGCCACCTCGAAACGGGTGCCCCGCGCGTAGCGAATGTAGGGGGTGTGACGGATGTCCTCGCGGTGTCCCTCGAGCACGACCCGAAGCAACCCCCTGATTCCTTCCCACGGGCTGTCCGCGGAAATCGCGACCAGATCGAGCACGCCGTCATCCGGGGCAATCTCGGGGCGGACCCGCACGAAGGGAGGGATCATCTCGCCACAATTCATGATGAGGATGATCGCCGCCTGGACATCGAGACAGGTTCCATCCACCGTCACGGTGCACGGGGAGCTCCGGATGGTGCGGAGGACCCGGAAGGTGCTCGCGAAGTAGGCGCCGATGCCCCAGCGCCGCTTGCTGGCGGTCGGCGCCCCCGCCATCACCTCGGCGTCGACCCCCGCGCCGCAGGCGACCCCGAAGTAGTGGTCTCCATCGGGAAGCGACACCCTCCCGAGGTCGATGGTCCGGCGCTTCCCCCGTATCAGCGACCGGGCGGCCCGAATCGCATTGGTGGGAATCCGGAGGTTCCCCGCCAGCAGATTGCCGGTGCCCCCGGGGATCAGCGCCAGCGCCACCCCGGTTCCCACCAGCGCCGCCGCCGCCTGCATGGTCGTGCCGTCCCCGCCGAAAACCGCGACGGCGTCGACACCCGCGGTGACCCCCTGGGCCGCAAGCTCGCGGGCGTCGCCGGGACCCGTGGTCACGGCCATTTCCACCTGCCACCCTTCGCGGCCAAGGTACTCGACCACCCGGTGACGCACGGCATCCTGGTGCCGGGCGGCGACCGGATTGGCGATGAGCAGGACGCGGCTCACCCCTAGTAGTCCCGGTCCCAGCGGAGCTCGGCGCCGAATTGATAGCGGCGGGTATTGACCAATGATTCCGCACCGGCGAAACAGCTCTGGACCGGCTCTGCGGAAATCACCATACGGAGCTCCCGTCTGAACCGGTACTCGAGGCTGGCCCCCAAGTTCCTTGCGCTGAACGACTGGCTGGAGTTGAGGCAGAAGCCGACGTTGCCGGTGACGAACAGCTTGCTCCCGATCGAGTTCCCGACCGCGATCTCGGTGGCGGACTGGACCTGGCTTCCGAGCCCGTTGCCGAGCGACAGGCCCTGCCGGATCTCCAGTATGTCGGGAGCGTGATTGGCCGCGGTCAGGGAGCGCTGCAGCTCGTTGGCGAGTGCGTTGAGCGCGGCCGAGGTGGCGCCGGCCTGGACGTTCAGTCCGTTCTGCAGGCCGGCCCGGGTGGTGCCGAACACCAGCAGCGAAATGAGCTCCGGTTGGGACATCGGGGGCCGATCCGGCGTCGTGGCGAGGGAGAGCTTGGGCACCTCCAGTGTGCCCGTGATATGGGCAATGACCGGGATCTCCCCCTGATCTCCCTGTGCCGCCCTCACCACGTTCCGGGCCTGGACATCCAGCTCGGCATTCAGGTCTCCGAAGTAGCGGACCGACCCCCGCTCCACGGTGAAGGTCCGGGAGATCGTGGGGCCGATGGCAAGAGTGTAGGTGCCGCGGGGGGTGTTCAGGCTCCCTTCGACCTGGTAGAGCTTGCGGGTTTTGTTGATCCGAAGCCGCCCCTCGAGCTGGAAATTGGCCTCGTTGGAACGGAGCCAGACCCCGGTGCCGGCGATGAAATCGAGATCCCGAATGGAGAGGGAATCGAGGAACCGGCTCTGGAAATTCGCGCCCAGGCCCTGCTGGCGGAGAGCGAGGGTGTCCACGAGGTCGGCAAAGAGCGGATCCTCGAGGTTCACGATGTCCTTGGACACCAGGTCCGAAAAATAGATGATGCTGTTGGTGAACCGCCCCGATCCGGTCAGCACCGGGTGCAGCAAGGTCCCGGTCAGCTGGACGTCGCCCCAGGTAGTGATCTTCAGGTACTCCCGCACATCGATCAGCTCGAACTCCCGGGCCGAGAGGGCCAGCCCCAGCCTCGGGGTGGTGAGGTGTTCCAGCCGGACCGCTCCGGTCACGTCGAGCTCGCCGGTGCTCCCGTGGACCTTGACGTTCTCGGCGACGATCGAGTCGCCGGAGAACCGGAGCCCGCCGGTGATGGGCCCGTACCGCACGCCGAGCGCGGGTACGTCCGCGCCGCCCCCGAGCAGGCTTGCCTGGCCGGCCAGCCGGGGCTTGTCCCAGGTCCCCTCGACCCTCGCGTCCATGCTGAGGAAGCCGGTCACCTTCCGGAGGTTGGGTGTGAAGGCCTCCACGATCGCGAGGTCGACGCTGTCTCCCTTGGCCACGATGGTGATGGGCCCCGGCAGCTGCCGCTTGGTCACGCCGGTGAACCCGAGGTCGAGCGGGAGCGACGCATCCACCTCCACCACCGGCACGCCGGTGCGCCAGAAGGTCAGGTTGGTGCGGAGCAGATGGCCTCGATAGTCGAACGCGGTACGAACCAGCGGGGCCTGAAAGTCCCCAAAGACGGCGCCGGTGAGGCTGCCGCTGCCCCGGAGCTCCGGCAACTTGGCGGTGCCGGCAATGCGGGCGTCGACTGCAGCGGAGCCCTGGATGCCGGTGGTATCCCGCTGGGTCAGCGCGTAGAACTCCCGCAGCTCGATTCCGAGCGCCGTCAGGGAGAGATCGCCCGGGGCGCCTCGCGAAAGCGTGCCGGCGAGCTCCACACTACCGGACCCGTCGCGGGTCACGAACCGCACCGTATCCAGCGTCACCAGCGAGTCGCGGATCAGCGCCTCTGTCGGCCGGGCCAGCCACCACTGCCGGCCCAGCAGGTCGAGGCTCAGCGTGTCGGTGCGGAACAGGGTGGCGTCGGGCCGGCGCTGGTAGGCGCCGGCGCCGGCGAGCCGCACCGAGTTTCTGCTCTCGGCGGAGCCGATCCAGCTGAGCGAGTCCAGGCGACCGTGGCCACCCAGCTGCACCGCGGTGAATTGCAGGGTCCCGTTCGAGACACTGTCGGCCGACACGCCGGCGGTCACCACCGAATCACCGCTCAGCCAGAACAGCCGTCCGTCGAGGTTGCGGCCGGTGTACGTGAGCCAGCGCAGGGAATCGACCTGGACCGCCGCTTCCAGCTTCAGGGCCCCCAGGGCCCCTTCAATTGTCATGTCGCCGTGGGCGGATCCGGTCATCCGAAGACCGGTGACGGTGTCCCGGGTAAAGCCGGTGAGCGTGAGCGCCAGCGAATCGAACGCGGCGAGGTCCTTGGCCTCGACGTGAAAGGCCATCCGGCCGGCCTTGGGGGGGGCCCAACCAATGGCGCCGCCACCGCCGAGCTGGCCCTCGGCAAAGTTCGCCCGCAAGGTATCGAGCCGGATCACGCTGTCGGCGGCGCTGAGCACCGCCATGGCCGAATCCAGGATGAACTCCCGGATCCGTCCCCGGCCCAGCCTGATGGCCAGCCGACCTGACGGCGCTATGCCGGAGTCTACGGTGCCGCTGGTCTGCAGGGAGCCTTGCAGCCGGGTGCTCGGCCCCGATCCGGACAGTATCTGCAGGTCCAGGTCGCGGAAGGCGAGCCGTAGCGAATCGGCGCCCCAGCGCGGAGGTTCGAGCGTGGCGGAGCCCAGCGCGCGGATCTTCCCGATCGCCCCAGCCACCTCGGCGTCGATCGCGAGCCGGTCCAGCGTGCCGGAGAGCTGCACCCGGCCGCCCAGCGAGCCCCGGGCCGTGAGGGTGGGGAACGTACGACGAATCCCGTCGAACGACAGCGAGTCCAGCACGACGTCGGTCTCGAGGCCGAGCACCTCCCCGCGGGTGTCGAGGCGGACCTTTCCCACCATTCGGCTGGGAGGGCGGCTGTCGTCCCGATGCTCGGCGGTGCCATCGAACTGGGCGTTCTTCCAGGGGCCGGCGAGGGAGCCCGCCAGCCCGAGCCTGCCCTCGAGGATGACCGCCGGCGCCACCCGACGAACCGTTCCGAGATCCACGTCGGTATTGGAGAGCTGGGCGCCGTGGAAGAACATTCCGTCGGCCCCGCCGAGGGTGAGCGGCCCATCAAGGCCGAGCCGGCTCTCGGCCCCGGGAACCTTGGCATCGCGGAAGAGCCAGTCGAGGGAGACCGTTATCGCCTCGAAGAACCCGTCGGCGCCGAGTCGCCCGGTGATGGTCCCGTAGAACGGCACCGAGTCGAGATAGGGCCGCACCACGTCGAGGTCGAGGTTCTGGAGCTCGAGACCCAGGCGCCGGAAGCCCAGGCCCTGGTAAATATCGGAGATGGCCACCAGACGTCCGGTCACCCGGCTGGTCGAGTCGCCCACGGCGAGACTTCGAATATCGTACTCGGTACGGGAGCCGCTCACCGAGCTCGCTTCGATGTGGGCGGTGCCGCTGAAATCGGGGAACCCCGGCGAGATCCAGCGCAGGTCCCGGAGGGCAAGCCGGCTGGCCTCGAGACTGAAGTGGTAGAGGATGGTGTCCCGGGGCCAGTCGAGACGTCCCGCGCCGGAAAGCGAAGTACTAGGCAGCTCGGCGCGGTCCACGTTGAAGACGAGGCTGTCGTTCTTGGTCCGGAGCTCCGCCTTCAGGCTGCCAAACTGGATCGCCGGATCGCTGATCCGGGCCCGGAGGCTCCCGATGTCTACCAGGGTCGGGGCGTTGTCGGGGCTCGAGAGCCGAACCAGCGGCATCGCGGAATAAAGGTCCTCGATCGTCCGCACCATCTCGAGCCCTTCGGGTCCCGGCTCGATCCGCCGGCCCGGCTTGCTCCGCTCGAAGGCAAGGGCGGAATCCACCTGCTGCTGGCTGCGAAGCCGTCCATCGGGATGCCACGGCAGCCGGATGGTCACCCTGCCGCTGTCGATCACGAGATCGTGAATCTCGATGAGCCTCGGCGGACCGCCCGGTCCGGTGCCCTCGCTCAAGTGGAAGATCTCTTCGTAGTTGACCCGGCCGCTGCGGTGCTTGAGGATCTGGATGACCGGGTGCCGCAGCCGGAGGGACCTGATCACGAACCGTCCCGCCAGGAGGTCGGCCATCCGGTAGCCGATTTCCAGCCGCGGAATGTCGGCCAGCAGGATACCGGCGCTGTCCTTGATCACCACGCCGTCCAGGTTGAATCCGCTCACCCAGCGCCCGCTGAGCGCGGAGATCGAGAGCGAGCCCCGGATCACGGCGCCGGCCTTCGCGCTGATCACCCGAACCAGCAGGCTGCGGCCCGGCGGGGAATAGAGCACCGCAGTCGCGACGCCGAGCACCGCGGCGATTCCACCGACCAGCCCCACGAAGATCCAGCGCAGCAGGCGGCGGCGCATCAGAACGCCTGTCCCACACCGAGCTGGAGTACCAGGCGACCGTTGCGTTTGGGTGGCTGGTACGAGGCCTGGAGCAGCTCGATGTTTCCGGTGGGGTGGATCAGAAAGAGGCGGCCCGGTTGAACCGCATAGCCGTTGTACGCGGCGTCCAGCCGCGCCGGCCCGAGCGGCGTGATGAAGCGCAGCCCGACTCCCGGCGTAACACGCAGCGCGGGACCCGACCCGGCGCCCCCTCCCCGTTCCCAGACGGTGCCCGCATCCACGAAGGCCGCGAATCGGAGCCAGGATCGGTAGATCGGCGAGGGGATCCGGATCTCGGCGTTACCGACCATCAGGGTGTTCCCGCCGGTGGCCGAGCTGCGCACCTTCCCTTCGTCCACCCCGCCCGCGTCCGTCGTATCCGCCTCACCGACCACGTACACCAGCGGCCCGAGCTCATTGCGGCTGTAGCCGCGAACGTCGTTGGGCCCGCCGGCGTAGAACCGCTGTTCCGGCGGGACAAAATTCGATTGCGCCGAGCTCAGGACCAGGGTGGGCGACAGCACCGCACCGGCCCGGAAATGCAGCGCCAGCACCGATCCGCCCACCGGCTGGTAATAGGACGCATCGCCCAGAAACCGGGTGAACTGCGCGAACTTTGAGGAGCCGATCAATCGCGAGCTGTGGGTGACTTCGGCGGTGAGGGAAGTCCCCCGTGAGGGATCCAGCGGGTTGTTCACTCGGACCCGGACCGCGCTTACGGTCAGGGTCGCGAGCAGACGCCTTTGCCGGAGCTGGTTGATGTCGGTCTCGGTACAGGCGTTGAAGAAGGCGCAGAAGGAGACGTTGTTCGCCTCGGTTCTCCCGTAGGAAAGCCGGTACGCCAGGGAAACCGGAACCCGGCTCTCGGTTTCCCGGACCAGGGTCAGCGCGCCGCCGACGTCCTCCCGCAGGTACACCGCGAACTCACTGCGCCGCTCGGCGAACAGCGAGAGCGACAGCGTGTTGGCCGGTGAGATGAAGACCGGCCGGCGGAACGACGTGTTGATGTTGTAGTTGAGCCTGGCGGAGCCGACGGTGTCGTCTTTGAGCGCCGAGCAGATCGAGTTCCGGAGCGCCGTGACCAGGGTCGGCTCTCCCACGCCGACCTTCGAGGTCTGGGCCGAGACGTCGAACACCTGTCCGTGGCCAAGGGCATTACGGGCGGTCCAGCCGATCCCCAGCCGGAAGCAATCGTTGGTGCCGTAGCCCACGGACGACCGGGCCCGGTGCATCGGTCCGTCGGTGACCACGATCGTGAGGGGCACCACGCCGGAGCCCGGCTTGAAATGCGCGGTATCCAGCCGGACCGTAGCAAACCGGAACAGCTCGGAGCGGTAGAGATTGCGCTGACTCTGCGCCACCGCGCTCGAGCTGAACGGACGGCCCGGCGCCGTGGCCAGGAGAGAGCGCACGAACGAGGTGTCCACCGTTTCGGTGCCCTCGACATGGATCTCCCCGATCACCGAGGGAACCCCCGGCTCGACCACGAGCGACACATCCGCGGTATGCTCCTCGCGGTGTACGTCCCGCTTGCCGAGCAGAACGCGAACCTCCGGATAGCCCAAGTCCTGCAGCCGGGTGGCCAGGGTGTCCGCGGTCGAGAGGAGCAGGATCCGGTCGAACGGCTGGCCCTCCCGCAGGGGCAGGGCCGCCGTGAGGCGATGCCATTCCGGCACGGTATCGAGCCCGGTGATCTCGAAGCTGCGGACCCGGACCGGCTCGTTTTCGGTGATCCGGAACGTGATGTAGACGTCCTTCGGAGTGCGGATGACGGCGGTGTCGACCAGCACATCCAGGAACCCATGGATCCGATAGAAGGTCTTCAGCCGCTCGACGTCGGTCCGGAAGTCTCGCTCGTTGAGCCGCCGGGTGGCGCCGATCCCCATCCAGCGGGTGAACCAGGAAGTCGCGAAGAAGCTCGAGCCCGTGGTGGCGATGGCCGCGTCGAGAATCGCCCGCTCGAACGATTTGTTGCCACTGAACTTGAGCTGCCGTACCACGAGGCCTTCCTCGACGGCCTGTGCCACGGCAGCGCGAAACCCGGAGCAGCCGAGCATCGCGAGGACCAACCCTGTACGGACAGTTGACACCCAGTGCCGGCCCCGAGGGCGGCGCGGTTTCGTGGCTTTGATTGACGACACGTCCTAAATCTATTTCTCTTATTGTGTTACGCCACTCTCAGAAACCTCCAATGCGCCGCTGCCTGATTGGCCTCATCTGCGCCGTCCTATGCGCCCCGGGTCTCCCGGCCCAGTCGCTGTCCAAGCGGCTCGACCGGCTCCTGGACGCCCCGCCGTTCGACCGGCACTCCTGGGGCGTGGTGGTGCTCGACACCACCGGCAAGCTCCTCTATCAGCGCAATGCCACCCGGCTCTTCATTCCGGCCAGCAACACCAAGCTGATTGCCGCGGCCACGGCGACGGTGCTGCTCCCGCCCGACGGCACCGTATTGACCAGCGTCTACGCCGCCGGGCCGGTCGACGGCGCCGTGGTCCGGGGAGATCTGGTGCTCTACGGCCGCGGCGATCCCACCATGAGCCGGCGCTGCTTCGACGCCGACACCACGAGGCAGGGGGCTTGCGAGTCGGACCCGATGCGCCGGCTTCGCGACCTGGCGGCCCAGCTCCGGACCCGGGGCATCCGCACCATCGCGGGGAGCGTGGTCGGGGACGGGAGCTATTTCGAGCCGACCCTTCTCCAGGAAACCTGGGAGCACGGGGACCTGATCTGGTGGTACGCGGCGCCGGTCTCCGGCCTGGCCTTCAACGACAACAGCCTCGACGTCCACTGGGGCCCGGGACCCACGCCCGGCGCACCGGGCGTGATCACGCTCTCGCCCGATCTGGGAGACGTCACTATCGAGAACCGGACCACGACCGTGGAAGGTCCCGGTTCGGGGCTGGACGTGGGCCCCCTGGGCCCACTCTCGCTCTGGGGTGGCGGGACCATCTCGCGCGACGCCCCCAGCCGGACTTCCTACGTGGCCCTAGCCGATCCCAACCGGCTCGCCGCGAGCGCCCTGCGGCGCGCGCTGGCCGAGGCCGGCATCTCGGTGCAGGGCGCCACCGAATCGACCACCGATTCCTTGCGGTATGCCGGCGCCCGGGCCACTGCGCCGCTCGCGGAATCGGCCTCCCGGCCGTTCCGGGAATGGCTGGTGCCGATCCTCGGTCCCAGCCAGAATCTCTTTGCCGAGATGTTGTTGAAGCAGCTGGGGCGGCAGGCAGGGGGAGAGGGAAGCTGGCGCGCCGGCCTCGCGGTGGAACGGCGACTCCTCATCGATTCCGTCGGGGCCGATTCCACCCAGTTTTCCCTCCGGGACGGCTCCGGCCTCTCTCACGTGAACGTGGTGAGCCCGCTGACATTCGCCCGTCTGTTGCTCTGGCTTCGGAGCCGCCCGAATTATCCCTGGTTCGAGAGCGCGCTGCCGGTCGCGGGGCGGAGCGGCACGCTCCGCAACCGGATGGTGGGAACCGCCCTGGAGGGGAGGGTCAAGGGCAAGACCGGCTCGATCTTCAGGGTCAATGCGTTCTCCGGCTATGTGACCCTTCCCAATGGGAGAGTGCGGATCTTCTCGATCCAGAGCAACAATCACGATCTTGGTGGAAGCGCGATGATCGCGCGAATCGACAGCCTGGTGGTGGAGATCGGGAAGAAGTGACGAACCGCGGCCCACCGAAGCCCCCATCACGGTTGATCCGCGCCATGACGCGGGACGACTGGCCCGCGGTCCGGCGGATCTACGCCGAGGGCCTCGCCACCGGGAAGGCGAGCTTCGAAACCGAAGTGCCCGACTGGCAGGACTGGAATGCGGGCCACCTGCCCCGCTGCCGTCTCGTGGCCGAACAGTACGGAGAGATTGCCGGCTGGGCCGCCCTGATGCCGGTGTCGGCCCGGGCCTGCTTTCGCGGAGTCGCCGAGGTCAGTGTCTATGTCGCCGCCGGGCGCCGGGCCGCCGGGGTGGGATTGGTCCTGCTGCAGGCGCTGATCCCGGCGTCCGAGGTGGAAGGCATCTGGACCCTGTGGTCGTCCATCCACACCGACAACCCGGCCAGCCTGGCGCTGCACCAGCAGTGCGGGTTCCGGATGATCGGGCGGCGGGAGCGAATCGCGCTGCGGGGAGGACTCTGGACCGACACCTTCAACCTGGAGCGCCGCAGCGCCGTCGTCGGGGTCTAGCCGTGCTGCTTGGTGGCGAAGATCTTGAGCTCCGAGCTGTGCCCCGGATCCACCTTCCGCTTGGGATCGATCCAGTGCACCGCGTTGTTCACCGCGGTGCAGGCCTCCGCGACACCCGTGGCGATGAGCTCGAGCTTGCCCTCGTAGGTGACGATGTCACCCGCCGCGTAGATGCCCGGCACGTTGGTTCGCATCACCCGATCGACGCTGATCTGCGCCTTCGCGGTATCCAGTCCCCAGTCCCTGATGGCGCCCAGATCGGAATGAAAGCCGAGCTGGGGAACCACCACATCGAAGGGGAGGGTTTCTTCCTCCCGGGTCTTGTTGTTGAGGATGGTGACCCGTTCCACGCGGTCACCGCCGTCGATGGCGGTCACCTCGGAGAAGGTGCGCACTTCGCACTTGCCCTGGCGCTGCATCCGCTCCACCTGGCGCACGGTCGCGGCGTGGGCCCGGAAACCGTCCCGCCGGTGAATCAGCATGATGAACCGGGCCACATCCTCGAGATTCATGACCCAGTCGAACGCCGAGTCGCCGCCACCCACGATCAGCACCCGGCGGCCGGCGAAGGCCTTCGGGTCCAGCACCTTGTATTCGAGCCCCCGCCCTTCCCACTTCTCGACCCCTTCGGCCGGAAGCTTCCGGGCTTCGAATGCCCCGATGCCCGCGGCGATCAGGATGGTGCGGCTGGGATAGACCCCTCGGCCGGTCTCCAGCAGGAAGTGTCCCAGCCCCCCATCCTCGACCCGGTTCAGGCCGGTGACGATTTCGTCGAGCCGAACCTCGCAGCCGAACTGGAGGGCCTGCTCGGCCATGCCCTTCACCAGGTCCTTGGCGAGCACCTGGCGGAATCCCGCGACGTCGAAGACGAATTTCTCGGGATACAGCGCCATCAGCTGGCCGCCGAGCGTCGGAAGCGCGTCGATGATCCGGCAGGTCGCGCCGCGCATGCCGGCGTAGAAGGCCCCGAAGAGACCGGTGGGGCCCCCGCCGATGATGGTGATATCCGTGGTTTCGTTGGTCACGAGAGGAATATAGAGGGGCAGGCACGGCGGGCAGGACGGTCAGGACGGGCGGGTATCGCAGAGGCGCATCCCGGCCTCGGGGGTG
>JBGPLG010000037.1:0-37392 GCA_041486305.1 Gemmatimonadota bacterium | reverse complement strand
CGTGGTCGTGATTATCGGCATTCTGGCCGCCATCGCGATTCCGAAGTTCGCAGCCACCAAGGACAAGGCCAAGCTGGCTTCGGTCAAGACCGACCTGCGTAACCTGATGACGGCCCAGGAAGCGTACTTCTCGGATTACGCAATCTACGGCTCGTTCGCCCAGCTCCAGACCGCCAGCAACTTCACGCTGTCGAGCGGCAACACCGGCGCCGCCGTGGGCGTCGCCAGCGGCTTCACCGCGACCGTGACCAATGCCTCCATCTCCGCCGGGTTTACCCAGTGCACGGTGCAGGTGGGCGCGGGTGCCACGTCCACCGCGGATGGAGTGATCGTCTGCTCCTAAGTATTTCCCCGTTCCACATCCACGCTGCAGCGAAAGGCGGGTCCGATTCGGGCCCGCCTCTTCGTTGTCGGCCTCGGCGCGAATCCGACTGCCCGGCCGAAGGGAACCCGCCTCGATGATTAACCTGCCATAACACAGCATCCAGTGTCGCTGGTGGACCGGCTGGTCCGAATTGGCACCAACCTGGGCGAGTCCCTATCCTTCAAGGGACCGTCACATTTTCGGTCACAATCCGTCCGGGTAGCCCTATCGAATCCGAACCGGTGGTGTCGCCTCCGGCGGCTCCCCGCCAGGGAGCCCACAATCTCACGCTATGGTCCCTCCTGGCGCTGGCCGCCGGCTTGGGGATCGGGATGGCGCTGCACGGATCGACCGCCCCCTGGACCACCACGCTGGTTCAATGGGTGTCGCCGATCGGCGAAGTCTGGCTCCGGCTGCTCCGTATGACGGTCATTCCCCTGGTTGTCACCCAGATGTTCGTGGCCGTCCTGGGATCCCACGGACAGGGCTCCCTCGCGGCGCTTGGGGGCAAGGCGCTCCTCCTGTTCGTCGGCATGATGGTGCTGGCCGCCGTCTTCACCGTCGCCGCCGGCGCTCCCATGGTCGCGCTCTTCCCGACTGACGCATTTACGGTGGCCTCCCTCAAGGCCGGCACCGTGGTGCCCGAGGCCCTGCGCGCCGTCCCCCCGGGCGGGCATGAATCGCTGGGTGGGTGGCTGACCGGGCTGATCCCGATCAATGTCTTCCAGGCGGCGGCCGGGTCGGAGATTCTGCCGCTGCTCGTGTTCACCATCCTCTTCGCGCTGGCCGCCACCCGGGTGGCGCCGGACCGGCTGGAGCTGCTGCTGCGGATCGGGCGGGCGGTTTCCGACGCGGCGATGGTCCTGGTGCGATGGATCATTCAAGTGACCCCGGTGGGAGTATTCGCGCTCTCGGTCGTGATGGCCGCGGGGGCCGGGTGGGGCGCGGCCGGGTTCATGGGGGCATTCGTCCTGATCAGCTGCCTGCTGATGGCGGCCTTCACGATCCTTCTCTATCCGATCACCACGTTGCTGGGGCGGGTGCCGATTCGCCGGTTCGCCCGCGCCGTGGCGCCGGCCCAGCTGGTGGCCGCGGGGACCCGGTCCTCCCTCGCATCGCTCCCGGCGCTGGTGAAGGGCGCTCACGATGAGCTGAGACTCTCGGCCGCGGCGACCGGCTTCGTGCTGCCGCTCGCCGTCGCGGCCTTCAAGGTCAACATGACGATCACCGGTCCGGTCCGGCTCCTGCTCATCTCCCACGTGTTCGGCATTCCCCTCACGCCGGGGACCATCGTCACCTTCGTGATGACGGTTATCATGGTCAGCTTCACCAGTCTCGGCGTACCGGGCGGGGGAGGGGCCATGCGGAACCTGCCGGCCTACCTTGCCGCCGGCCTTCCGATCGAAGCGATCGTCCTTCTGGAGGCGGTGGATGTCATTCCGGACATCTTCAAGACCGTCCTCAATGTCACCGGCGACATGGGGGTGGCGACCATTCTGTCCCGGGGCAAGACCGTGGACGCGACCGCGTGATCCATTTCGTCGTGCCGAGGGACTCCGAGTTCGGCATCCGGGATTACCTGAAGGTCTACGGCCTGCCCCTGGCGGCGCGGATCGCGGTGCTCCACTACGAGGACCTGCCGGCCCGCTCCTCATTGCCGGGAGGAGTCTACCTCTTTTCCGCACTGGACCAGCTGCTGCCCCGGGGCCTGCGCCTGGCCGGCGAAGCGGCGCGCCAGCTTGCCGGGGCCGGTATGCGGGTGATGAATCACCCCGACCGGACCCTGCGCCGGCTCGGACTACTGGAAGCGCTTTACCGCCGGGGGCTCAACCGTCACCGCGCCCTGCGGGCCGGCGCCGATCTCTCGAGCCTCCGCTACCCGGTCTTCCTCCGGGAAGAATTCCATCACACCAGTGCGCTCACGCCGTTGCTGCATACCGCCGAGGAGCTCCAGCTCGAGCTGGGCCGCGCCGTGGTGCGGGGCCTGCCGATGGACGAGCTGCTGGTGGTGGAGTTCTGCGACACGGCGGATCCGGAGGGTTCATACCGGAAGTATGCTGCGTTCGTGGTCGGCTCCGAGGTGCTTCCCCGCAGCCTGTCCCATGGTACCAACTGGGCCCTCAAGCATTCCGGGTCGGAATTCACCCGGAAGCGCCTCGATGAAGAGCGAGAGTATATGTTCGAGAATCCGCACCAGGCCAGGCTGCGCGAGATCTTCAACGTGGCACAGGTCGAGTACGGACGCATTGACTATGCCATCAAGGGTGACATGATCGAGACCTGGGAGATCAATCTGAATCCGACCATCGGACGCGGGTCGCGGTCCAAGGGCGCCATGCCCGCCGACATGCGCGAGTACCGCTCCCGGGCCCGGGATCATTTCTATCGCCGGTTCCAGGCGGCGTTCGAAGCGATCGACCTTCCCGGTGCTCCGGGCGCGATCGTGGTTTCCTACCCGCCCGCCACCCTGGCGGGGCTGGGCGCCCTGGCGCGCCCATCGCACGCCCCGCGCCGCTTCGAATCGGTCAAGCGGATTCTCCGGCCCTTTCGGCCGCTGCTCGATCCGATCGTCAGGCTGATGCTGCCGCTCCTGGGCCGGGCCACGGTCCGAAGACCCCGTTCCCCAGGGCCATGACTCCCGATTCCCGGCGCTCCATCCGCCCGGTCATCTTCGCGAGCTTCATCGGTACCACCGTGGAGTGGTACGACTTCTTCCTGTACGGGACCGCCGCCGCGCTGGTCTTCAACAAGCTGTTCTTCCCCAATCTCGACAGCCTGGCCGGGACACTCTCCGCCTACGGCACCTTCGCCGTCGGGTTCCTGGCGCGACCGCTGGGCGGAGCGGTCTTCGGTCACTATGGCGACCGGCTCGGCCGGAAGACCGTGCTGGTCTGGTCGCTGCTGCTCATGGGCGCGGCGACGGCGCTGATCGGGTTCTTGCCCACCTATGCGTCGATCGGGGTGTGGGCGCCGGTGTTGCTGGTGGCGCTGCGCTTCGTCCAGGGATTCGGCGTGGGCGGCGAGTGGGGCGGGGCGGTCCTCATGGCGGTGGAGCACTCGCCGGAAGGGAGGCGCGGCCTTTCCGGGAGCTGGCCCCAGATGGGCGTGCCGTTCGGGCTCCTGCTCGCGACCGGGATCTATGCCCTGTTGTCGAGCCGGATGTCGGAGGCGGATTTCCTCGGGTGGGGCTGGCGGGTGCCGTTCCTGCTCAGCGTGCTGCTGATCGGCGTCGGGCTGTATGTCCGGCTCCGCCTGCTGGAGACGCCGGCGTTCGCCCAGCTCAAGGCCCGGAGCGAGACCACCGCGGCGCCGCTGATCCAGGTTTTCCGGGACCATCCCCGCGAGGTGCTGGTTGGGATGGGGATGCGCTTCGCGCAGAATGTGCTGTTTTACATCTTCACCGTGTTCGTGTTGAGCTACGGCGAGAAGACACTGCACTACCCCAAGAGCACCATGCTGGGCGGGGTGGCCACCGGCGCGTTCGTCGGCATGTTCACGATCCCGCTGTTCGGCGCCCTCTCGGACCGGTTCGGCCGGAGGCCGGTGTACCTGGCCGGGGCAGTGATCTCGCTGCTGTATGCCTTCCCGTTCTTCTGGCTGCTGGGCCGGGGGCCGGGATTCGTGGCGTTGGCGATCGTGCTGGGGCTCAACGTGGGCCAGGACATGATGTATGGCCCTCAGGCGGCCTACTTTTCGGAATTGTTCTCGACCCGGGTGCGTTACAGCGGGGCCTCGCTGATCTACCAGCTCACCTCGGCGTTTTCCGGCGGGCCGGCGCCGTTCATCGCCACCCTATTGCTGGCGCGTTATGGAGCCTGGGCGATCGCCGCCTACATGGCGGCGAGTTGCATCCTGAGCGTGGTCGCGACGCTGTTCGCGCCGGAGACTCACCGCGTCAGACTGTGATGGTTCAGTACCCCTGATTCAGGCTTTGGAGCAGTGCGTAAGCCCCCACCGCGCCAATGACCGCCAGGCCGGCCAACATGGTCTTGGGGACGCTGTGGTAGCGGGTGGCGATGGTCTCCACCTGGGAAATCGGCATCACCAGGCGCGCGATGGCCCGGTCGGTGGGGTGGCCGACGATGCTGTCGCCCTGGATCATCGGGTTATAGATCTCGACCTTGGACTTGTCGGCCCGGGTCACCCGAACCGCCTCGATCGATCGGTCCTTCAGGAGCTCCTTGGGCGGCACCTGCTGAACCCGCCAGCCCGCGCAGCCGGCCGACAACGCCACCGCCGCCGCCAGGGCCACCCGCCTCGCTTGCACCGCCCGCATCGTGTTCCTCCAGAAAGAGACTCCGGCGCTGCGCGGCGATCCGCGACCCGGCACCGGAAGGCTACTACTTGGGACGGTCCCCCCACAACACCCGGGCCTGGTGATCGGCGGCGCGGGCCCGGTCGTCGTCTCCCAGACCCTGCCAGGCTTCCGCGATGCGGCGGAGCGAGGGAGCCTGGAACGGGAGCTCGAACGGGGTCCGCTCCGCGATCGATTCCCACCACCTGATTGCCTCGGGAACCCGGCCGGCGCGGGCCAGCAGGTCGGCCCGGAGGTACCGCTCGAAGGTGCCGGCATAGAATGGCGACGACACGGCGTACTGGAACCAGACGTCCAGCCGTCCCTGCTCCAACACAGCGAGGGCGTCGGACGCCAGGCCCCGTGCCAGCAGGAGCTCGGCGTGAAGGGTTCGGCCCAGGTGCTCGAGCAGCGCTCCTGCGCCCTCCGGTACCGGCAGCTCGGCGAGCGATTCGATCTCGAGCGATGCGGCGGGGAGGTCCCCTTCCCGCACCGCCAGCAGTCCCAGCAGGAACCCCCGGAAGTGAGGGTGGAGCTCGTTGTGAAAGGCCAGCGGCACCGCCACGGCGGGTCGCGCGGTGGCAGGGTCCCACGCCGAGAGCTCGCTTCGGACCCGGGTCCGCTCGTTGCCGGGGGCCTCCAGGAATGGGAGCGAGGCGAATAGTCCTCGAACCTCCAGTGCCCACGCCGGCTCCAGCCGCTCCGCTTCGCGCAACCGGTCGAAGGCCTCCACAGGGCGGCCCCGCGCCAGGTCCATATGGGCCAGGGTGATGTGGCCGAAAGCGCGGAACTCTTCCGAGCGCGCCGCCGCGAACAGGTCGCGCCCCAATCGCGCGGCGTGATCGGGCTTCCCCGAGTAGAGCGCCACATCCGAGAATGTCCGCGCGATGGTGAGGCCCCTCGCGCCCGCCAGTTCTTTCCCCGCGGCCGACTGTTCCCCCTCGCTGCCGAAGGCAAACGCCGCCAGCGCGCGCAATCCTAGAGCCTGGTCACCGGTTGGGCTCAGCTCCAGTGCGCGCCCCACCAGCCCGGCGAGGTCTTCGGTCCGCCCCTCGTGCGCCGCGATCCTGGCCAGCTGGGTGAGGGCGCCGAGGTGGGAGGGGTCGAGCGCCAGCGCCCGCTCGAAGGCGGCACGCGCGAGGGTAACCCGGCGCCCGCGATAGGGGTTGCTATGGAACTGCACGTCGCCGAGGAGGAACCATCCCTCCAGGCTTTCGGGCCACCCGGTCACCAGGGAGGCGTAGTGCCGCTCGGCTTCGGCGCTCTGGCCGGTGATCCAGGCGTGCTGTGCCTCGAGCAGCAGCCGGTCGTGCTCCGAGAGCCGGGAACGGTGCTCGAAGGCCCGGGCCGAGGCATGGCGCGCCGGTCCGATCAGCGCGCACGCCGCCAGCGCGGCCGCCAAGCGGTACCAGGCCAATGCGAAGGAGGGATCGGAGTCCGTGGCGCGCTGGAAGGCCTCGGCCGCTTCCATGTGCCGGGCCAGCCGGAAGTCCCGCTCGCCTTCGAGCCAGCACTTGAGCGCCGGCAGCGATTCGGTGGTGAGCGCCGCCAGCCGCGCCATTCGGTCGGTGTCACGGGCGTGGCGCGCCGCCAGCAGCCGCCGGGCCAGCTCGTCCACCAGCTCGAAGAGGCCGGTTTCTCCCTCGGCGCGTCCTTCGACCCGGGCGACCAGCCTCCCATCCACCTCATGCAGCGCGGCCGAGGCCTCGAGTCGTCCGGCTACCTCCACGACGCTGCCCAGTACGAAGGCGCTGGCACCGGACCGCTCGGCCAGCCAGCGACCCCGGGCCAGGTCCCATGACTCGCCGGCGTTGCTGACTCCCGAGAGAACCAACCGAGGCTCGACCACCCGGAGATCCCCAGCCCCATCGAGCTTCGTGGCGAGAAGGTCGACGATGCCTTCGGAGAGGAACGCGAGGCCCGGCCCGCTCCGCACCGTGAACGGACAGATCGCGAGGAGGTTCCGGTCGGACGGCGCCACGGGTCCGGAAGGCACCAGGCCCGGGGTGGCGGGGGCGCGTTTGGGCGTGAGGAGCGCCCGCATCTCAGCGTCCTCGTCCCCCAGCTCGAGCGCGCGGCGAGCCCAGCGGACTCGCGAGTCTCCGTCGGGCACCTTGCGGGCCAGGCCGCGTGCGCCATCGAGGGCCAGCTCCTTGAGACGGGCGCGCTCGCGGTCGAGCCAGTCTTCTGCTCCGGGCGCCCCCGCCACGTAGAACCCCTCCAGCAGGTGCCCCCGGTAGAGCTCCAGCGCACCAACGGGATTCCTGGCGGCCAGTGCCTCCCGGAACGCCACGGCGTCGCACCAAAGCGCGGCGGGGGCGATGCCGACCTCCTCTTCCCCGTGGCCGACCACCACCTCGTCGCCGACCGAGCGCCGGAGGAAGTACAGGGAGCGCCGGAGGGCCGCCCGGGCGTGCTCGGCGTCCAGCTCGGGCCAGAACAGCCCCAGCAAGGTGTCGCGGCGGACGAATCGGGAGGGTGCCGCGATGGCGAGGTAAGCCAGGAGGGCAAAGCGCTTGGGCTGCTGCACCACCGCGGTCAGCTCGGAGCCACCCCGGATTCGCAGATCAGCCCCACCCAGGGTTCGGAGCTCGAGCATAGCGGAACGTAGGCCGGGCCGCGAAGTGATGCAACGCACAGCACTCGCGTGAGGCGTGGATTATGCTGGGTGCGAGCTTCCGGTGCTTCGCCGCCGGCTCTATCATCCCGAAACGCCGTCACATCCGTGGTTCATCGCCCCGAGGCCTCCATGCGCTCCTCCCTCGCATCCTGCCTTGTTGTCGTGGGTTCGCTGTTGGCGCTGGACGGCTGCACCAGCGAGAGCACCGACCCCACGCCGCCGCCGCCCCCGCCGCCGCCGGCATTCATCCGCTGGTCCGACGCCTCAACCTGGCCCGGGGGATCGATTCCGGCCGCCGGTGCCGCGGTGGTGATTCCGGCGGGAACCAAGGTGATGCTGGACGTGAGCCCCCCGCCGCTGGGCAGCCTGACGGTGGATGGGACCCTGTTCTTCGACGAGAAAGACCTCAACCTCACCTCCAACTGGATCCTGGTGCACGGGCGGTTCGAGATCGGGTCGCAGGCGCAGCCCTTTGCGCACCGGGCCGTCATCACCCTGACCGGCCCGTCGACCGACAACATCTCCGGGATCGGTGCCAAGGTGTTCGGCATCGTGGGCGGCACCCTGGAGCTGCACGGCGAGGCACGGGCCGGCTGGGCCAAGCTGGCGAGCACCGCGGCGGCGGGCGCCACCCAGCTGGTGCTGGACCGCGCGATGGCCTGGCGGGTGGGAGACCATATCGCCGTCGCCTCCACCGATCTGGATCCGCTCCAGGCCGAAGAGAATTTCGTGACCGCGGTGTCCGGCAATACCATCACCCTCAAGACCGGACTCAAGCACGGCCATTGGGGAGTGTTGCAGACCTACGCCGGCAAGACCCTGGACGAGCGCGCCGAGGTGGGTTTGCTCTCCCGCAACATCGTGATCCAGGGCGACAGCGCCTCGCTGGTCTCCCAGTTCGGCGGCCACGTGCTCGCCACGTCGGCGGGCGTGCTCCACGTGGAAGGGATCGAGCTCACCCGCATGGGGCAGCTGAAGGTGCTGGCGCGTTACCCGATGCACTGGCACATGGAAGGCGCGGTAGACGGCCAGTACTTCAAGGGCAGCAGCGTGTGGAAGAGCTTCAACCGCTGCGTCACCGTGCACGGCAGCAGCAACGCGACGGTGCAGGGCAATGTCTGTTACGACGACATCGGCCACGGGTACTTCCTGGAGGACGGCGGCGAGACCGGCAACCTGTTCGAGGACAACCTCGGGATGCTGACCCGCACGCCGGCCGCGGGACAGGCGCTGATTCCCTCGGACGTGAATCCGGCCACCTACTGGATCACCAATCCGGATAACACCTACCGACGCAACGTGGCCGCGGGCTCGCGCGGCTTCGGATTCTGGTTCGCCCTGCCGGCCTCGCCCACCGGGCTCTCCACCGGCTCGCCGCTCAAGCCGCGAGAGACCCCGCTGCGCGAATTCAGCGACAACGTGGCGCATTCCAACGTCGACACCGGCCTCAACGTCGACAACGGCCCGATGGCGGACGGCACCACGGAGACGGTGCACTACTTCCCGCGGCAGGTGCCGGGGACCAACTCTCCCTCGGTCACGGCGTATTTCAGGAACTTCACCGCCTACAAGCATCGCGGACGCGGCGTGTGGCTCCGGGGCACCGAGCTCCGGCTCATCGGCGCCATGCTGGCGGACAACATGATCGGGGCGACCTTCGCGTCGAACGAGACCTTCGTGATGGATGCGGTGTTCGTCGGCGCCAGCGCCAACAGCGGAGGCACCCCATTCCAGACGGGGTTCCCGGTCCGGGGCTACGAGTTCTACGACGGGCGGGTCGGCGCGGAGCGGGTGACCTTCGTGGACTACGTGTCCGGGCCGAGCCGAACCATGAGCGCGCTGGGCTTCAACCGGACCAACGGGTTCCCGGTGGATCCGGCCAACTACGCCAAGCAGCTCACTTTCGTCAACTCCAACAACGTCTACCTCGACAATCCGGGCGCGAACTACGACGGCGACCGGGCGGCGGTGATTCTCGACACCGACGGGAGCCTGACCGGAACGGCGGGCGCCTACGTCGCGGCGAATAACCCGCTGATGATCACCCCGGCCTGCACCAACCGGGCGGCCTGGAACGCGTGGATCTGTCAACAGCCCTTCGTGCAGTTCCAGGTGCGCGGAGCGTCGGCACAGGCCGTGGCGCCGCTCAGCATCATCCGGGACGACGCCGCCCAGGCCACCTACGTGGGTGTGCCGGACCAGCCCGAAACGGTGTCGTCGTCGGTGGTGACGTCCCGCACCTACCGGGTCCAGTACGCCGGCGCCACGCCCGACCGCCCCCAGATCTCCATGCGGCGCACCGTGGGCGGCGACTGGATCCGGGTCATCCTGCCCTACCCGCAGGTGCCCTTCGACGTGATCCGGGATTCGAACAACAACGCGCCGCTCTCCGCGGCGGCCTCGATTGCCGAGGTGGACGCGAGCACCGGCAATAGATTCTTCTACGATGCGGCGACCGGGTTGCTGCACTTGAAGGCGCAGACGCAGGCGGGAAGGACGCAGGCGACGCTGTTTGTTGTGCCGCGATAGTTGGGCGGTCGAGGTAAGACGCTACGACGCCAGGAAACTACCTGAGTGATGTAGCCTCTGAGCGTCGTAGCGTCCTAGCGTCACATCGCCACCACGGCACTCACATCGCTGCTCGTCAGCAGCGGCCGGAGCCGTACGACCCACACCAGGGAAATCGCGGCGAAGCCCGCCGCGGCCACCAGGAGCCACGCCGGCGCCGCCCCCTGGGTGAGCAGCACCCCCGCCGCGCCGCCCAGCACCGCCAGCCGCATCACCTCGCTCAACCCCGCCCAGCTCCGGGCCTCGAGTATGCCGCCGATGTCGGCGAGCGAGAGGACGACGTAAAACGCGCCCGCGAGCGACGACGCCAGCGGCAACCGCTGGACCGCGTCGAGCAGGGCCACGGCGCCGGCCAGGGTCACGACGAACTGGGTCAGCGCGTACTGCTTGAGGGCTCGTGGGATCGCCGGCTGGAACTTCCGGAAGGCCGCCTCGGACACCGGTCCCGGCACGATCGGAGGACCCAGCGCGGCCGGGCGCCAGCCGGGATGGCCGAAGACCGCCCGGAGCCGGTCGCTCCAGGTGCGCGAGGCCCGCGCGGTGGTCCAGATCTCCCCGAAGACGTGCAGGTTGGCCCGGACCGGATTCCAGCTCCGCAGCGGCTTGGTGATCCCGTAGACCGGCGGGGCCACCTCGGGCTCAAAGCTTCCGAACAGCCGGTCCCAGACGATCAGCACCCCGGCGTAGTTGCGGTCCTGGTACTCCGGGTTCACGCCGTGGTGCACCCGGTGGTGCGAGGGGGTGTTGAGCACCAGCTCCAGGGCCCCGAGGCGGTCCACCGCGCGGGTGTGCACCCAGAACTGGTAGACCAGGTTGAGGGCGTGACAGACGACCCACATCGTCACCGGGACGCCGAGGAACGCGAGCGGCATGTAGAAGAGCCAGCTCATCAGGCCATGCAGGCTGCTCTGCCGGAGCGCCACGGTGAGATTGTATTCCTCGCTCGAATGGTGCACGACGTGACCCGCCCACAGGAGGTTCACCTCGTGGGAATACCGGTGCATCCAGTAGTAGGCGAAATCGTCGAGCAGGAAGACCCCGGTCCAGCTCGCGAGGGCGGCCAGGTCGAGGCCCGAGGCGGCAAGCGGCGACCGGTTGATCCACCGGGGCAGGGGAAGGATCTGCTGGATCGCCGCATGGCTCGAGACCCAGCCGAACAGGGCGATGGTGCCGAGCGCCATGACGATTCCGGCCAGCTGGCTCAGGATCCCGCAGGAGAGGTCGCTGATCGAGTCGGCCAGGCGGTAGAGCGGGCGGCGCCTGATTCCCGCCACCAGCAGCTCGAGGCCGATCAGGGCGAAGAAGAGCGGGATCGACGCCCGGATGACGTCCACGGCGCGCTATTCGCCCGCGGTGAACAGGTGGCAGCCGGCCCGCTGGGCCTCCAGGAGCCCGAAGAAGCCCGACGGCTGCAGGATGACGTTGGGCAGGAGGTAGGTCAGGGCCCGCTCCCGAGCCTCCTTGGCGTGCTCCTTGTCGATCTCGGACTCCAGATGGACCATGAGGCCGAAGGCGAAGTTGCACGCCAGCACGATGCCGCCCCGCTCGACGAACTTGGGGATCAGGGAATCCGCCATCCAGGCCGGGATCTCCTTGCGCCAGTCGTTCGGGCCGATGGGATTGTGCTCGGCGGTCTTGCCGGTGAGCGGATCCTTGACCTTGCGCTTCTTGCCGATGTTGTGGCGGGCCCAGAAGGCGTCGTTCATCACCAGCGGGATCCCGGCATGGCGGATCACCAGCACCGCGTTGACGTCAGGGTCCTTGACGCCGTAGACCTCGAGGATCTGGTCGCGCCAGGTCGCGGCGCGCCAGATTTCTCCGCCGTCCTCGATCTTGGGCGAATCGAACACCGCGCGGAACTTGCCGTTGACGCGGTCCACCCACGACATATCCCACCGGTCGCTCACCGGGCGGACCGGCGCCTCGGCCTCCAGCGGCCTGGGGTCCATGCCGAGCGCGCCGGCGGCCACCGCCGCACCCGATGCCAACCGCCCCAGAAAGCTGCGTCGATCGCCGGCCATGCCGCCCCCGTTGTATGGTCAGGATGACGGCAATCTTGGCGCCGTGCCCCCCTCTGTCAACGGAGCCCTTCTATTGGCCGGCGTGATGCTCGGTGCGCTGGAACAGGAGGAACCGGTGGACCGCCGCGATGGCCCCCTTATCCCGGGTGGTGATTCGGAGTTCGGCCCCGCGCGGGACCTCCCGCATCCGGTAGGTGATGACCGCGGCTTTGGCCTTCATCACGTCGGTTCCGGGAACGTCCTGGTCGTGGACCATCGCCGGGATGCTGAAATCGCCCTCGGCGAAGGCTTTCTCGATGTCGGCGAAGTGCTTCCGGATCGCCGCGGTCGCGGCACTGTCGTCGACGTCGCTGGTGAGCTCGATGCGCCCGCCGTCTGGCAGGGAGGTGAAGCGGTGGGTCGACCGATCCTGATCCACCCCCATGGCCATGGTGCCGCGCCCCTTCATGGCCTTGAAGCCGGAATCGCCGGCCTGGTGCATGGCGGCGTGATCGTGCCCGCTCTGGGCTCGGACCGCGACCATCGGCGTCAGGGCGAGCAGGGCGAGGAGCGGGAGCTGGCGTGCCTGCATGGGTATCCACTCCGGTGAGGGTGCCTCAACTTACCGACCCGGCATGCCGCGCGATGCGACCAAAGTCACACCCGGCCTCCACGGGCCACCAGGCGAAGCTTGCTCCGATCCGCCACCGCGATCCGGCCCCGGCCCGCGGAACGGATGACGCCGGCGCGCTTGAGCGCGGTGAGCTGCCGCGCGACGACCTCCCGCACCGTGCCCAGCGATTCGGCGAGCTCCTGCTGGGTCGCGAGGGTCACCGCTCCAGTCGGTCCCGATCGCTCCAGGATGAGCGCCGCGAGCGACTGAAGCACCGAGGTGACGCTGCGCTGTTCGAGTCGGCCAACCAGGGTCCTGACCCGCTCGGCCATCCGCTGGAGCAGAAGCCACGACACGTCGGGTGAAACGGCCATCGCGGCATCGAGGGCCTCCCGGGAAAAGAGCAGACATCGGGCGTCGGTCCCGGCCACGGCACTCGCGGGGTAGCCACCCCCGAGCATGAGCGGCACCTCTCCCAGTGTCGCGCCGGGCCCTGCTTCATGGACCAGGTGGCGGCGACCATCCCGTTCGTTGATCACTCGGACGCGCCCCTCCAGGACGAGGAAGAGTCCCCTCGGACCGTCGCCGGCGTGGAAGAGGTATTGGCCCCGGGAGAAGGTCCGGAGGAGGCCCCGGCGCGCCAACGCGGCACGCGCCGGGGCCGGCAGGGCGGCAAAGGCCGGCACCGATGCCAGCAGCCCCTCGTCGATCATGATGGTCTAGACGTTGGTGACGAAGCTGCAGCCATGCTCCTGCGCGGCGGCCAGGGCAAAGAACCCCGAGGGGGCGATGGAGATGCCGGGGACGAGATGATCGATGGCCACTGCTCGAGCCCGCGCCTCGTCCACCTTGTCCCGCGTCATGACCCGCGACATCACGTACCAGAAGGCAAACTCGCAGACTGCCACGATGCCGCCCCGGTCGATGAAGGCGTCCAGCCCGACGCCCTGGCTCCAGGGACGCGCCGGTGACGGGAGGCCGGCGGCCACGTCCTTCAGCATTGCCGCCATCTGGGGATTCCGCCTGGGAATGTTGGGCTTCTCGGCCGTGGAGCCGCTCATGGGGACCTCGTACTGCTCCCAGAAGGCGTCGTTCATCGCCAGGGTGGCCCCGCCGTGCCGGAGTATCAGCACCGCGGTGCAGTCCTTCTCCTTCGCGCCGAGCAGACCGTGGCACTGGTTGAGCCAGATCCAGGCGCGCAGCAGGCCGGTGACGTCGTCGCGAGGGCTGTCGAAGACGGCGCGGTGTTTCCCGCGGATCCGCTTGAGCCATGCCACGCCGGATACCCCGGGCTCCGGGGCGGGAGAGGGCTCCGTGAATCCGTCCACCCGCGCCAAAGCTCCCGCGGCGATCAGTGATCCCAGAAACTCCCTCCGGTCGGCCATGGGGCTCCTGTTCAACTGGCGAGCAGGTACTGGCAGCCGGCTTCCTGCGCCCGCGTCACCGCGAAGACACCGGAGGGCTGCAGGATGATTCCCGGGACCAGGTGTTCCATCGCCATTGCATGGGCCTTCGCCTCGTCGCCGCCGGCGTGGCCCTTCACCTTCTCTACGACGTCCTGAAAGGCAAGGTTGCACGCCAGCACCGTGGCGACGCTCAGGACCTTGGTGAGCACATTGTCGGCCACCTGGGGCGGCAGATCGGCAAACGGTGTCCGCCCCAGGAACGGATTCCGCTTGATAGGGAGCTTGGTCCTGGGGTCGTTGATCTTGGTGACCGCACCGATGCCATACTGGGCCCAGAACTC
Source organism: Gemmatimonadota bacterium (assembly GCA_041486305.1). Classification (GTDB taxonomy): domain Bacteria; phylum Gemmatimonadota; class Gemmatimonadetes; order Gemmatimonadales; family GWC2-71-9; genus JABFSM01. The sequence goes on along the minus strand of JBGPLG010000037.1, from coordinate 23,186 downwards.
GTCGTTCATCACCATCCAGATCGCGTTATGTCGCAGGACCACTACCGCGCTCATCTCCGCGGGGGTGGCCCCGTAGACCTCGCCGTAGTCCTTGATCCAGACCAGGGTTCGCAGGAGTCCAAGGCCCTCGGAGACCTCCGGAGAATCGAAAACTGCGCGGTGGAGGCCGGAGACCCTGGATGTCCAGGAGACGTCCCAGTCGGACAGGCGGACCGACGGACGGGCGGTCGAGTGAGCGACGCTCTGACCGCCTGACCGTCGGTTCGCCCGCCCGCCCAGCGCGAGCCCTGCTCCAACCGCCGCTCCCAGAAACTCCCGTCGATCGGTGCTCATGATCCGACTCCTCATGCCAGGTGATGGGCCTTGCGGCCGCCGCGGGCCACGTGGTCGTGGGTGAAGGGAACCTTCAACAACTCGGCCGCCATTTCGATGGCGCGGTCGGCCAGCGCCTCGGCGCCCTCCTTGAGGTCGGTGCTTTGCTCGACCTGGCGGACGTTGTTTTCCATGTCCTCCGCCGACCACCCGCGCGAGTGTGCGATGAAGGGAAACTGGGGGAACAGGAACCCCAGCTCGCCGAAAAAGGTGAGCAGCCCGCCGACGACGCCCTGTACGTTGTCCTGCCCGCCGGTCACGATGAAACTGGCGACCTTTTCCCGAATGAGCAGCCGGTTCCGGATGGTGATCTGGTTCTGCACGCAGTTGAGCCGCTCGGCCATCTTGAAATAGAGCGAGCTGGCCGAGCCCCAGCGGATCGGCGTGGCCACCAGAATAACGTCGGCCCAGTGCACGATGGCCTCGTAGACCTGGTCCATCTCGTCGGCGGGGTCCATCTGGGTGATCGAGCAGGGCCAGGTGCAGGCGTGGGCACTCTTGGAGTAATAGCCCTCGCAGTGGCGGAACTTGAGCTGGTTCAGCTTGATCAGCCGGGTCTCGCTGTGACACACGGCGGCGGCGTGAGCCAGCGCCGCCTCGAGCAGCAGGTCGGAGGTCGAGACCCGCGGGTAGGCCGCGTCCATGGCGGTAGTGGAGATACCGGCCACCCTGATCGGGCCCGGCAATCGCGCGACCTTCCGCTCCAGCGGGTGCGGTGGGTGGGGAATCTTGTGGCGCCTGGTGGCGGCTTCGAGATTGACGAGCACCCGTCCCCCCTCGACCCGAACATCATGACGGGGCACGGATTCCTCCTCGTAACCCGGCTCCCCCTCACCGCTAACCCGGTGATACTTCCAGTGGTGCCAGGGACAGGTGATGTACTCCCCATCGAGATGGCCCTCGCCGAGCGGTCCTCCGGCATGGTTGCAGGTGCCCGAGACCGCGCCGAAGACGCCGTCCGCATGGCTCAGCGCGATGCGGGTCCGTCCGATGGTAAGCTGACGGAGCGGGACACGCCGGAGCTCTTCGGTGGGGCCCAGATCGTGCCAGGGTGAATCGCTCATGCGCTTCTGCTCCAGGGGTCAAAGGCAGGGGACTCGCCGGCAAAGATATCTCCCGCGGGGTGCGCCGCTTCACAGGACGGAGCGCGTGCCATCGAGGTGGTCGCCCGGCGAACCATCTACGTAATATATGGAGATTTTCTTCGGATTTGCGGTGATTAGTGAGAGGCTAACTGTCACGGCCTCTTCACGATGCATGCAAATTGAAATTGGACCTTTTCCCGGTAGATGACTCCGGTGCAGCCGCTCCAGCACTGCCGCCGTGAGCCCTCCGGGCTCGCCGGCCGCGGACTGAAACAGGCCGCCTCGGACCCGCTCCGCCTCGGCTTGATTGGACCCGGAACTTGCACGAACCAGTCCCCCTTCCGCGACCTCGGTTCGGGTCAGCCGGTCTCCGTCCCAGTCGAAGAGATTGGGCTTCCCGCCGCGTGCCAGCCCTGCCAGTGTGAAGGGGCGGAACTCTGCCAGACGCCGGGATCGGAGCCCCTCCTCGACCGAATCGGGATCGTGCACCCACGCCATCTCCCGGATAAGAAGGCCGCGGCTGGTGAACGTTCCTCCTTCATCGCGGGGGCTCTCCTCATAGCGGTTGAGAAGGGCCAGGCTCATGCCGCTCCCGTTTACCGAGATCCAGGTGCCGCCCGCGTCCGGGTCGGTGGGCATGAGGACGGGCACACCCCGAACGAGCACGACGGCGGGCGGGAGGCCGCGGGCCCGGGTCCGGCGCTCGTCCCGGTTCATGGCGAGCGCATATCCCCCCGGGAGGGGGGCCCAGCTCAGCGTGCACACCTAACGACGGACGGCGTGCGGAGGGACAATGGAGGAAGGGGCCAGCCCGAATCCGGCCGCCAGCCTCATGAGGTGAGCCGGTCGGTGGTCACCATCGGAGTAAACCGGGTCGCGATGGCCTGTTCCACCCGCGCCGCCAGCTCTCCGCGGGTCGGCGCGATGATGGGCTCGGGGCCGAAGTCGAGGCTGGCATCCACCGCCCTGAGCCGGCAGAAGTCCCAGACGTGGCTCGGGAACGGCATCTCGCCCCACCATCCGACCACCAGGTGCACCGGAATGCCGGGGTCGGTCCGGTATCCGAGTACCGCATAGTGGACCGGATACTGCTCCCGGGCGGCCCAGTCGAACAGCGCGGGTCGCATCGGCAGGAGCGCATTGCCGGCCGAGGTGGTCCCCTCGGCAAAAAGGATCACGCCGTCCCCGCGGGCGATGGACTCATCGATCACGTCCAGCACCCGAACGGCGTCGCGGCGCACGGCCCGATTGACCCAGATGGTTCCAAACAGGTGAGCCAGTGGTCCCAGCACCGGCCAGTGGCGCATGTCCCGCTTGGCGATGAACACTCCATCGACGCGGGTATACAGCACCAGGATGTCGTCGTAGGTGAGGTGGTTGGCCACCAGGAAGAATGGGGCGGGGGGCGGGGTTCCGGTCATGCGAATCCGGATCCCGAGGATATTGCAGAGCGCCCGCGCCCAGGTGCGCACCACCCGGTGGCGCCAGGACACCCGGGCCCGCGGGAAGAGTATGGTCCCGGCGCTCCCGAGCGCCCAGACGAGACAAAGGATCGCGGTCCAGAGGGACGCCGCGACGATCCTTACCACCGCCCGGAGCCGGCCACCGCCGAACCTCGGGCGTACCGGCGGGACGATCACCGCGTCCTGCGGCCCCGGCGGTTTCTCCATGGCCCGGGTCATCGGAACCTGGCCGGTCCGTCACTCATGAGAGTCCCGGTTGAAGTGGAAAGGCCTGCAAACGCTACCTCCGTCACGGAGGTTCCCGAAAGGGCCGGACGCCGGAGACTCCGGGAAACCTGAGGCAGGGGGGGCTCGTCGGGAAGGGCATGCCCTCCTTGCTGGTGCCCCCTTCTTGATCCGGCCCTGGACCGCGGCGCTGCTGCTGGCGCTGCCCCGGCTCGCGTCGGGACAGACCCTCCGGGAAGTCCTCCACGAATTCGAGCTCCCATTGAGCCCGGGCGGGCCCTCCGGCCTCGATCGCCGGATCACCAGCTACTCCGCTGAAAACTGGGCCGACCTGTTCGTCATCGCATTCTATGCACCGGTGTCGGACCGGAGCGCCCTGCCCGATACGCTGCGGGTGAGCGCGTTCGACCGCCGCACCATGACCTGGAGCCATACGTTGCTGGAGCGCCGCCGGACCCTGGCTCCGGAGTGGGACGTGGGATCGGTGCTGGACATTCAGCATTCGGCGGACCGGATCTTCCTGGAGACCCACACCAATCCGTCGGCGGGAACGGTCATCGTCCTGACTCGCTCGCTCCAGCCGGTGGCCGCCCTCGACGGATGGCTGCTGAAACTGCTTCCCACGGGACGGGTCTTCTATCACCGGAGCATGCCGCACTTCGTCGCCACGCACCCCGCCGAGCTGTGGACCTGGGATCCCCGGTCGGGCCGGGATTCGCGGGTGTACCCGGGCGAGCCCTACGACTCGATCCGGCTGCGTTACATCGCGGCCACCAGAGCAGGGTACCAGCGGCTGGGCGAGCCGTGGTTCCGGGAGCACAACCACCCCATGGACGCCGAGCACTTCGGCAGCAGCATCCGAAGCCGGATCCGCAGCGACGATTCGGGAACCACGGTGGTGTTCCTGATGCAATTCGGCGAGGAAGGGGACCCGCCGGCCCGGATACCCTCGCTGGATGTCGTGGTCACCTGCCGCGGTGCGGGGACCGACCGGGTCCGGTGCACCGAGGTCGAGCTCAAGACCCTGCAGTCCCGTCATCCCGCCTGGAGCACCACCCGGATTCTCGACGATCTGGTCGCCGGCCTTCCGTAACTCTGGCGGAACCCCCGCAGGGCCGCCAAATTCCTGACTCCTCGCTGCGCAATTCCCGCTGGAGACTCTCATGCCCTCATGCGCTTTGCCGGTCCGTCGTCCCTTCCGCGTCACGCCCTCCGCTGCCGCCGTGCCGACACTCCTGGCACTCGCGCTCCTCGCTCCGCCCGGCACGCTGCTCGGCCAGGTCCTGCCGGGCATTGCTGAGAAGACCAAGGGCCTCGAGAAGCGGGATGGCTTCGTGCCGCTGTACTGGGACCCGGCGAGCGGAAAGCTGTGGATGGAGCTGGCACCGGCCCGGCTGTCCCAGGAGCTGCTCTACATCACCGGGGCCCCCACCGGCCTGGGTTCCAATGACATCGGCATCGACCGCGGCCAGATCGGGCGGGAGCGCATCGTGCGCTTTCAGCGGATCGGCAGCAAGCTGCTGATGGTGCAGCCCAACTACGGATTCCGCTCCAGCGACAGCAGCGTGGCGGCGCGGCGCGGGGTCGAGGAATCGTTCGCGGTCTCCACCCTGTGGGGTTTCAGGATCGAAGCGGAGACCGGCGGCGCGGTCCTGGTCGACGCGACCGACTTCGTGGTGCGCGACGTGCACGACGTCACCGGCGCACTGGCCCGCACCCGGCAGGGGACCTACCGGGTGGACCCGTCGCGGAGCGCGGTGGACCCCGAGCGCACCAAGGTGTTCCCGAAGAACACCGAGATCGAGGTGACCCTCACCTTCGTGGGCGACAATCCCGGGGCCTGGGTGCGGGACATTGCCCCGACTGCCGAAGCCCTGACGATGCGGGAGCGCAGCTCGCTGGTGGAGCTGCCGGGGCCCGGCTACAGCCCCCGCGCCTTCGACCCCCGGTCCGGGTTCTTCTCCACCGACTACATGGACTTCACGTCGCCGCTCGGCGTGGACCAGGTCCACCAGCTCGTCGCCCGGCACCGGCTCCAGAAGAAGGATCCGCGGGCCGCGGTCTCGGAGCCGGTGCAACCGATTGTGTACTACCTGGACCGCGGCGCCCCGGAGCCGCTTCGCTCCGCCATCCTCGAGGGGGCCCGCTGGTGGAACCAGGCGTTCGAGGCCGCCGGATACCGGGACGCCTTTCGGGTGGAGCTGCTGCCCGAGGGCGCCGACCCGCTCGACGTGCGCTACAACATGATCCAATGGGTGCACCGGTTTACCCGGGGCTGGAGTTACGGCAACACGGTCACCGATCCGCGCACCGGCGAGATCATCAAGGGCCACGTGACCCTCGGCTCGGAGCGAGCCCGCCAGGATTACATGCTGGCGGAGGGGCTGCTGAGCCCGTACAAGACCGGCACCGAGAAGGCCGTCGCGGCGGAGGCGATGACGCTGGCCCGGCTCCGCCAGCTCGCCGCCCACGAGGTCGGGCACACCCTCGGCCTGCAGCACAACTACATCAGCAGCATGGCCAACCGCGCCTCGGTGATGGACTATCCCCACCCGGTCGTGAAGCTGACCGCGGCCGGCGCCATCGACCTGTCGGACGCCTACGCCGTCGGCATCGGGGCCTGGGACAAGGAGGCCATCAAATTCGGCTACAGCGACTTCCCGCCCGGCACCGACGAGCCGAAGGCGCTGGACGCCCTGTTGGCCGGCGCGCGCGCCCGGGGGCTGTTCTTCCTGACCGACCAGGACGCCCGGCCGTTCGGGAGCGCGCATCCTAACACGCATCTGTGGGACAACGGGACCGACCCCACGGTGGAGCTGGGCCGGGTGATGCAGGTGCGCCGAGTGGCGCTGGACCGGTTCGGCGAGGAAGCCATCAAGCAGGGGGAACCGCTGGCGCTGATGGAGGAGGTGCTGGTGCCCCTCTACCTGCACCATCGCTACCAGGTGGAAGCGGCGGTCAAGGTGGTGGGCGGGCAGTACTATACCTATGCCCTCCGCGGCGACGGCCAGGAGCCGCTGCATCCGGTTCCCGCGGCGGAGCAGCGGAAGGCCCTCTCGGCGGTGCTGGCGACGCTCAGCCCGAAGGAGCTCGCCATTTCGCGGAGACTGCTGGCCCGGATTCCGCCGCGGCCGTCGGGGTTTCCGGAGCACCGCGATCTGTTCGACCGGACCACCGACCCGGTGTTCGACGCGATCAGCCCCGCGAGCGCGGCGGCGGACATGGTGGCGCAGCTGGTGTTCAATCCGGAGCGGGCGGCGCGCCTGGTCCAGCAGCACGCGCTCGATCCCGGCCTGCCGGGCCTGGGCGAAGTGATCGACAGCGCGCTGCGGGTGGGGAAGCCGGAGCCCGAGGACGCCTACCTGGCCGCGATCGCCCGCGCGGTGCAGCGGGTGGTGGTCGACCGGCTCATGGCCCTGGCGCAGACGGCGCGGAGTCCCGAGGCCCGGGCCATCGCCCAGATGAAGCTCCGGGCCTTCGCGGCCGGACTTCCGGCGCCGACCGCTGCGCCGGCCGGGGCGGGGGAGGGTATGGCGCACCTGATGCTGCTGGCGTCCGATGTCCGGCGGTTCCTCGAGCGGCCCTGGGATCCCGCCGCGCTGCCGAAGCCCTTTGCGCCGCCGCCCGGAATGCCGATCGGGGAAGAGCCGTAGGAACGAAGTGTCCGCCACTCCATTGGTTCGTCAGAAGGAGGAGCCATGCATACCGGAGACCGCCGCGTCGCCCTTCCACTCCTCGCCGTCCTCCTGGTGGCATGGCAGGGCCGCCCGCCGCGGAGCGGCGTCCCGCAGAAGTACGACGCCTGCCGGCTGCTCAGAACGGCCGATCCCGAAGCGATTCTGGGGGCCGGGGCAACCTCCCTGCTGACGCAGGGAGGACAGAACTGCACCTGGACCAGCGCGGATCACAAGAAGAAGCTGATGGTCCGTACGCCCGAATCGACCCGGACCAAGCCCGAGGCGACCTTCGATCGCTACCGGACCGGTCCGCACACCAACTACATCATGGCCGACGAGGCGGGTCTCGGCGACCACGCGGTCTCGTCTATTACGCCCTATGGCGTGGAGTTCATGGTGCTCAAGAAGGACCGCATCCTCTACATCCAGGACATGAATCCCTACGGTGTGAAGGGAACGCCTGAGATGCTGGCGCAGGCCCGGCCCGTGATCAAGAAGGCCGTGGAGGCGTTTTAACCCGGGAGGGAGCGATGGTGAGTCCGGTTCCCCACACCGCCGAGGACGCGGATGCGAAGGAGCTCAAGCAGTTCAGCCTGCGGCTCCTCTTCTGGCTGCTGCTGCTGGGCGTCATCGTTGCGCCCCTGATCATCGACCTTCCGCTGGGCTCCACCACCCGAACCGGTCTACTGGCCTGGCTGCTGGTGGCGCTGGCGTTTTACTGGCTCGCGGCCGGGCTCGGGTTCAGGCCGCTGTTGCTGATTCAGATGCTGTTGTTTTCCGCCGCGGCCTTTCTCCTGACCACCAAGGCGGGGCTGGTGTTGATTGGGGTGCACCGGCTCAGCGTCCTCCGGCGCACCGCTCGGGACCTGATCATCATCGGCGCCTGCCTGTCGATGATCAATCTGGTGGCGATGCTGGTGGCTCTCGCAAGGAAGAAGCGGGAGGTGGCTGCGCGACGGAAATGACCCGGCCGAGGAGGTTGACCAGTTCCCGGCCGGCCGGGGTGTCGGGGCACGCGATGTGCGGAAATGAGGCGTGTGCGAGAGCCCGGCTAGAGACGTCTCTCCCATATCTCGCTTCTTTCGCTGCATCGATTCGCTCCCCCGGCATCGCAGGAGGCCCCACATGTCATCTCGTTCGAAGGCAGGCACAGGGCTGTTGGTCGCGCTGACTGCAGCAGGTTGCTCCACCGGGGACCGGACCGCTCCCGCCGGTTCGGGCCGCGTCGCCTTTCAGATTGCGACAACCGCGCAGGGTGGCTCAGGCTCTACGGCGGCGCCCGCGGGAGTGACTGTGAGCCGCGGCGCCGATGTGATCGTCATTTCGGACGTGCAGCTGGTTGCGCGCCGAATCAGGCTGGAGCGGGCCGCAGGCACCTGCACTCCGGCGGCGTCCGACGGTGAGTCGGGCGGGGGCGACCGCAACGGCGGCTCCGACCAGGATTCGGACCACACGCCCGAGTGCCCCACGCTCAAGGCCGGTCCGTTCCTGCTGACGCCTCCACTGACCGATGGCGCCGAGACCTCGTTTATCGCGGACCTTCCCGCCGGCACGTACCACGAGCTCAACCTCCTGATCTGGCATCCCAGCGCCAAGCCCGAGGACGCTGCATTCGTGGCCGCCCATCCGGAGTTTGCCACCATCAGCATCAGGGTGACCGGCACTTTCAACGGCAGCCCGTTCACGTTTGCCGGCGACATCCGGGCCGAGCAGGAGATCGAATTCCCGGCGCCGATCGTGGTGGCCGAGGGCGCCACCACCAATGTCACGCTGTTGCTCGACGTCCGAGGATGGTTCCTTGGCCATGACGGTGCGCTGCTGGTCAATCCAGGGGCGCTCGATGAGCAGACCCGGGCGCTGGTCGAGCACAACATCAGAAGCTCGTTCCGCAGCTTCGAGGATCACGACCGGGACGGGCACGAAGGCTGACCTTTCGCAACCCCACCGATCGAAACCCCGCGCGGCCATCCGCGCGGGCGCCACGCAGGCGGTGGCAGCGGTAGATTCCCGCCATGTCACGACGCGCAACAGCCGGCGCCTTCACCGCTACGGTCCTGCTCCTCGCCGCCGGTGCCGGCGGGGTCTATGGCGCCGTTCGCTCTGGCCCGCTTCGCATGAACCGGGAGGCCCGCGCCCGGCTCGGCGCGGCGGCCGCCTGCACCCGGATGTCCCGGTCGCTCCGGGGCGACTGCTACCACAAGGCGTTCACCGAAATCGTCCGGACCGATGGGGTCGCGGGCGGGATCGCGGCGCTCATGGCGGTAACGCGGGTGGACCGCGACGCCGGCCGTGATGGCCACGTCTATGCGCATGGGATCGGCATCGAAGGGTATTTGTCCCTGCATAGCGTGCCGGCCGCGTTCGACCACTGCCCGGTGGAGTTCGCGTCGGGTTGCGGGCACGGGGTCATCCAGGCCTACCTCGAGAGCCAGGCGACGATGGACAGCGTCACCATCAACGGCCTCTGCTCGCCCTACCGAGCGGCGGGAGGGCCTCGATGGCAGCTCTTCCAGTGCGTGCATGGCATGGGGCATGGCCTGAACATGATGTACGGGGGAGATCTTCCCCGTGCGCTGGGCACCTGCGACCTGCTCGGCGAAGGGTGGGATCGGGCCTCCTGTTACGGAGGCGCCTTCATGGAGAACATCATGGAGGAGATCGCCCCCCATCACCCGGCATCCGAACTCACCGCGAGCCATGAGCACGACCACATGAACATGGGCCACTCCGCCTTCAAGCGGCTGGACCGGGCCCAGCCGCTCTATCCGTGCTCCATCATGGCCGCGAAGTACCTGCAGCCCTGCTACGAGATCCAGACCGCCGCGATCCTTCACTTCAACCGGGGCAACATCAGAAAGACCGCCGAGGTCTGCGACACGGCGCCGGAGGACATGCGGCCGATCTGCTACCTGAGCCTGGGTCGCGACATCACCGCCAAGGCCGGCCGTGACCCGGACCGAACCCGGCGCTACTGCGACCAGGGCGGAGAGAAGTACCGTCGCTGGTGCTATTTCGGGGCGGTCAAGGCGCTGATCGACTGGGGGGCCCGCGCCGAGCCGGGGATCAGGTTCTGCGGGGTCCTGGGGAACGCGCGGGGATCGCTGCTCTGCTACCAGGCGGTCGGCGAACAGATCAGGGCGCTGGTGGGGCCCGAGTCCGACCGCGCCTCGCTCTGTGCCACCGCCGGGCGCAAGGAGGGGATCGAGGCCTGCCGGTACGGCGCGGGCATTCCCGGCAGCACGCTCCCGAAGGACGAAGGATGATCCTCGGGAGCCTCCTCGCCCACGCTTGGTGGGCCGACCGCCTGATGTTCTCCACGCTGGGATCGCGCGCCGAGGTGGCTCCCGAGGCGCTGCGCGAGCTGAATCACATCGTCGGGGCCGGCGAGGTGTGGCTTTCGCGGCTGGAACGCAGGCCGTCGCGCGCCGGCGTCTGGCCCGACCTCTCGATCGCGGAGGCTTCGACGCTCGCCGAATCGGTGCACGCTCGCTATCGCGACTACGGCACGGACCGGGACCCGGCGGCGCTGACGGCCCTGGTGCGCTACACCAACAGCGCCGGCCAATCGTTCGAGACCCCGGTTGGAGAGATCCTGATGCACATGGCCCTCCACTCCCAGTACCATCGGGGGAAGATCAACCTGATTCTGCGCCAGACGGGGCAGGCGCCGGTGCCCACCGACTACATCGCCTTCCAGCGCGGGGTTCCCGCCGCGATCACACCGCCCAGATCCGGCTAAACCGGCCGGCCGACGGGCGCCCCGGCCGCTCCGGCAGTATCCTATATGTAATCTCCATCTCGTCTCCCATTCGTCCGGAGCGCTCTATGGGTCCCACCGGCCCTCGCGCGGCTGCGCTGTTCCTGCTGCTCGCCGCCCCCGTTTCGCTCGTTGCCCAGCCCAACACCACCGACACCCGGATGCTCGCCCAGCCCGCGGTCAGTGCGTCCCAGATCGCCTTCGCGTACGCCGGCGACCTCTGGACCGCACGGCTCGATGGGAGCGACGTCCGGCGTCTGACCACCGCCGACGGGGACGAGAGCAACCCGGTGTTCTCGCCCGACGGGAAGTGGATCGCCTTCGCGGGCAACTACGATGGCAACGTCGATGCCTATGTGATTCCGGCGGCGGGTGGAGAGCCCCGGCGGCTCACCTGGCACCCCGGCAACGACATTCCCCAGGCGTTCACGCCCGATGGGGCCCAGGTGCTGTTCACCTCCGCGCGGGCGGTCTTTTCCGGTCGCTACACGCAGCTCTGGACCGTGCCCGTCGGGGGTGGTCCCGAGTCCCGGCTGCCCATCCCCAACGCCGCACAGGCGACCTACTCCCCGGATGGACGCTTCATCGCCTACAACCCGATTGGGCGTGCCTTCGAGCAGTGGAAGGGCTATCGGGGCGGCCAGGTATCCCAGCTCTGGATCATCGATACCCGCACCTGGGATGTGGAGAAGATCCCCCAACCGGTGGGTCGCTCCAACGACGTCGACCCGATGTGGCTCGCGCCCGGCGTGATCTGGTTCCGTTCCGACCGCGACGGCGAGTTCAACCTGTACCGGTATGATCGTGGCACCAAGGCGGTCACCCGGGTTACCAGTCACACCGACTTTCCGGTGATGGCCGCGTCCGCCGGCGCCGGGAAGATCGCGTACGAGCAGGCCGGCTGGGTCCATCTGCTCGATCCGGCGACCGGCCAGGCCCACAAGCTCACCATCGGGATTGCCACCGACCTGCGCGAGCCGAGAACCCGCTGGGTCAAGGGCGCGGAGTTCGTGCGGAACGTCTCGCCGTCGCCGTCCGGGGCGCGGGCGGCGTTCGAGATGCGCGGCGAGATCGTCACCGTCCCCGCCGAAAAGGGCGATCCCCGGAACCTGACCAATACGACGGGAGCGCACGAGCGGGAGCCGGCCTGGTCGCCGGACGGCAAGCAGGTGGCCTACGTCTCGGACCAGGGCGGGGAGTACCGGCTGCGGATTGCCTCGCAGGACGGGAAGGGCGAGCCCAGGGTCATCGACGTCCACGATGCCGGCTTCATCTTCGGGCTGGAATGGAGTCCGGACGGAAAGCGGATCGCCTACTATGACAACTCGCAGACCATCTACGTGGTCGACGTCGCCACCGGGGCCTGCCACCGGGTCGCGGCGAATCGGGTCTACACTCCGCTGATCGGGCTCACCTATTCATGGTCGCCCGACTCGCGCTGGCTGGCCTACACGATTGAAACCCATCCCCTGGTGAGCGCGCTCTCGCTCTACGATGCCGATCAGGACAAGTCCACCGCGGTGACCGATGGCCTCAGCGAAGTCACCCAGCCGGTGTTCGAGCGGAACGGGAATTACCTCTACGTGCTCGCCTCGACCGACGCCGGACCCGCGCTCGACTGGTTCGCCCTGAGCAGCGCGCCGGTACGCCGGACCCGGGCCATCTACGCCATTGCGCTGACCAGGGACGCGCCCAATCCCTTCGTCCGGGAAAGCGACGAGGAGAAGGTCGCCGCGGCGGCGGCCGCCGCCAAACCCGATTCGGCCCGGCCCGCCGATGCCAAGGCGGGAGCTCCGCCCGCGGCGGCTCCCACTCCGCCCAAGGCGCCCGTCTCGGTGGATTTCTCCGGCATCCAGCAGCGGATCATCGCGTTTCCGGTGGCCCCCGCCGAGATCGAACAGCTGGCGGTGGGCGAGGCGAATCAGGTCTACTACCTCCGGATGACCGACGGGAAGGGTGTGATCCGGCGCTACGATATCACCAAGCGGAAGGACGACGTGGTGGTTCCCGACTCCCGGGGATTCGGCCTGACCCGGGACGGGAAGAAGCTGCTCTACGCCAGCGGTGACGGCTGGTTCCTGACGCCGGTGGCGGGCCTCCAGCCCGGCGCGGGCCGCCTCAACCTGGCGGCGGTCGACATCATGATCGATCCCCGGGCCGAGTGGGCCCAGATCTTCGACGAGGCGTGGCGGATCAATCGGGACTACTTCTACGCCTCCAACTACCACGGGACCGACTGGAACGCCCAGCGCGCCAAGTACGCGCCGTTCATCGCCCAGGCCTCCTCGCGCGGCGACGTGGAGCGGGTGATTCGCTGGCTCCTGAGCGAGCTCCGGGTGGGGCACAGCTTCCAGGGGCCTGGGCAGCGCCTGGCCCAGGCGCCCCGGGTCGGGGTCGGACTGCTTGGCGCGGACTACGAAGTGATCAACGGACGCTATCGCATCGCCCGAATTTACGGCGGGCTCAACTGGAACCCCACCCTCCGCGCGCCGCTCACCGAGCCCGGTGTCGACGTCCGGGTGGGCGACTATCTCCTCGCGGTGAACGGGGTCGACCTCCGCGCTCCCACCACCAACGTGTACGCTCCGTTCGAGAACGCGGTCGGCAAGGGGGTCGAGCTGACGGTCGGCCCGGATCCGTCCGGCAGCGGCTCCCGTACCGTGACCGTGGTGCCGGTCGCTTCGGAGGCCGCGCTTCGGAACCGCGCCTGGGTCGAGGGAAACCTCCGCAAGGTGGACTCCGCCACCGACGGGCGGGTGGCCTACGTGTACGTGCCAAATACCGGCGGCGCCGGCTACGATTATTTCAGGCGATACTTCTATCCCCAGGCGCACAAGGACGCGATCATCGTCGATGAGCGGTTCAACGGCGGCGGCTCGCTGGCCGACTACTACATCGACATCCTGCAGCGCCCGGCCCTCTCCTGGTGGGCCATGCGGTATGGGGAGGACCTGAAGACCCCGACCGCTTCGATCCAGGGGCCGAAGGCGCTCCTCACCGACGAGACCGCGGGCTCGGGCGGCGACTATTTCCCCTGGATGTTCAAGAAGCTCAAGATCGGTCCGACCATCGGCCAGCGCACCTGGGGCGGTCTGGTGGGCATTCTCGGGTTTCCGGTGCTCATGGACGGCGGCAACATCACGGCGCCGAACCTGGCCATTTGGACTCCAGACGGCGGGTATATCGTGGAAAACGAGGGCGTGCCGCCGGACATCGCGGTCGAGCAGACGCCGAAGGATGTCATCGCCGGGCATGATCCCCAGCTGGAGCGGGCCATCGACTGGGTGAAGGACGAGCTCAGGAAGAGCCCCCCCGTCACGCCCAAGCGGCCGGCCTTTCCGGTCAAGGTGAAGCCCTAGGATGAAATGCTAACCCGCTGGACGGCCCGGTCGCGCCCGCCCCGCCACTTCGCCGGTGCATCCTGGCTATCTTTCGGTCCGGAGCAACCGGCGTGCGTCTCGCCGGGGGACATCCGTCTCCCGCGCGTGCGCCACAACCGATGAGGCCGTCATGGGTGACCCTGCGATGATAGACCAGCTGGCCAAACTGAACCTGGAAGTCCAGGGGATCGAGGCCCGCTTCAGTCAGGGCCAGGTATCGGTGGCCACCCTCGAGGCCATCAAGTGCGCCCTGGACGACGTCCGTCTGCGGCTGTGGGGACTGCTCAAGTCCAACAGCGGCGAGGATGCCGAGGCGTTCCAGTTACGATTTCGGCTGCGCCGGACCACGGAGCTCTGCTCCCGGCTGGCCACCGACCTCGGATCCGGCGCGCTGCCGAAGGACCATCCCGATCTGCCCGACATGCACCGGGCCTCGGCCGAGCTGGCGCGGGCCACGGAGACCGGTCAATCATGAAACCGCTCGTGCTGGTTGGACTCCTGCTTGCCGCCCTCGGCGGCTTCATCCTCGTCCGTGGCTTGACCTACACCAAGGACAAGAGCGTGCTCGAGATCGGGGGCCTCAAGGCCTCGGTGGAGGAGCGCCGTTCCATCCCGACCTGGGTCGGGGTCGTGGGGCTGGTCGTCGGCGTCGGCTTGATCGTTGCGGGGGGCGCCAAGGCCCGGAGCTGAACCCGCAAAGTTGCGCCGGAGCCCGCCCTCCGCGCGACCTGAAGCGCGGCGCGCTCCCGCGCCGCGGAAGTAGTAGTATTCTCCATCCCACCAGTTCGGACCCACCCAATCGGAGGCCGGCCGCATGTCCCGTCGCAAGATGACCCGCCGTGCATTCGTCGAGGGCGCAGGCCGGGCAGCGCTCGGTGTCACCCTTCTGCCTCGGCGCATCCTGGGCGGCGTCGGGTATCAGGCGCCGAGCGACACGCTCAACGTCGCCATCGTCGGTGCCGGCGGCATGGGGATGAGCAATGCCGAGGCGCTGGTCACCCAGAATATCGTGGCGCTGTGCGACGTCGACTTCGGCTACGTGGAGCGCTCGCTCGCGGGGCGACAGAAGAACGACAAGGGGGAGCCGCGGCCCGACGCCGTGCGGCTGGCGGAGCAGTTCCAGAAGGCGAGGCGCTACGCCGATTTCCGCGAGATGCTCGACCAGGGCAAGGACATCGAGGGGGTGGTCATCGCCACGCCCGACCATCTCCATGCGGTCATCGCGAAGGCGGCGATGGAGGCGGGGAAGCACGTCTACGTCCAGAAGCCGCTCACTTATTCGGTGCACGAGGCGCGGGTGCTCCGCGAGACCGCGACGCGGACCGGCCGGGTGACCCAGATGGGGAACCAGGGGCACTCGAGCAACGACGCGCGCCTGATCAACGAATGGGTCCAGGCCGGCCTCATCGGTCCGGTGCGCGAGGTGCATATCTGGACCAACCGGCCGATCTGGCCCCAGGGCATTCCGCGTCCGGCCGCTCCGGCGGTGGCGCCGGCCGGGGCCGCTCCCACGCCGCCCTCCTGGGGCATGCGGGCGATCAACGAGCGCACCGCCGCGGCGATGGCGGGCGACTATCCGGTGCCCGACGGCCTGCGCTGGGATCTCTATCTGGGCCCCGTGGCGGAGGACATTCCCTATCACCCGGTGTATCACCCCTTCAACTGGCGCGGCTGGACCGACTTCGGCGTGGGCGCGCTGGGAGACATGGGGGCCCATCTCATGGACCATCCCTACTGGGCGCTCGGGCTCGGCGCGCCCACCAGCATCGAGGCCACGTCCACGCCGTGGGGCGGATCGCGCCAGAAGCCGGTCACCTATCCGCAGGCCATGACGGTGCACTACGAGTTCCCCGCGCGCGGCGCCGCGCCCCCGGTCCGGATGAGCTGGTACGACGGGGGCCTGATGCCGCCCCGCCCGCCGGAGCTGCCCGACGACCTTCCGCTGAATCGCGAGGGCGGGGTCATCTTTGTCGGAGAGAAGGGCATCCTGATGCACGAGACCTACGGCTCCAAGCCGCGGCTCTATCCCGACGCGCTCATGCAGCAGACCGCGGCGGTGCCCCAGACCATGCCCCGCATCGAGCGGAGCCATGAGCTCAACTGGGCCGCGGCCTGCAAGGGCCAGGCGGTGGCCAGCTCGCCGATCGAATACGCGGCGCAGCTTACCGAGGTGATGCTCCTCGGGATCGTCGCGCTCCGGGCCGGCCAGGGCCGCAAGATTCTCTACGACGCCGACAAGATGCTGTGCACCAACGTGCCCGAGGCCAACCAGTATCTGACCCGCGAATATCGCGCGGGCTGGAGTATTTGACATGCCGAAGCCCACTCGCTTCCTCAGCCTGCTGGTGCTCGCCGCCTGCGGCCCCTCCGCCGGCGCGCCACCCGCCCCCGCCCCCGGAAAGGCGGAACCCGGCGCGCCGAACACGCTCACGCCCGCGGAACGGCAGGCCGGCTGGCGGCTCCTCTTCGACGGCCGGACCACCCAGGGGTGGCGCGGCTATCGCAGCACCGCCATGCCGGCGGGGTGGCACGTGATCGATGGGGAGCTCACCCGGGTGGAGCCGGCCACCGACATCGTCACGGTGGACCAGTACCGGAACTTCGATCTCACGGTGGATTGGAAGCTCACGACGCCCGGCGCCAACAGCGGCATCTTCTACCGCGCCACCGAAGGGTCGGACCAGATCTACTTCAGCGGCCCCGAGATGCAGGTGCTCGACGACGATGTCCACCCCGACGGCAAGTCCCAGCTCACTTCGGCCGGGGCCGCCTACGGCCTGTACCCCGCGCCCCGCGGGGCGGTCAAGCCGCTGGGCCAGTGGAACACCGCGCGGATCCTGGTCGACGGCGACCACATCGTGCACTGGCTCAATGGGGTGAAGATGGCGGACTACATGCTGGGCAGCGCGGATTGGCAGGCGAGGGTGAGCCAGAGCAAGTTCGCCAAGTGGCCCGAATACGGTAAGGCGAAGCAGGGGTTCATCGGGCTTCAGGAGCACGGCAACCCGGTGGCGTTCCGGAATATCAAGATCAGGATTCTGCCCTAGCGGCTAGCGCCGGGTTTTCCAATAACGCACCAGTCCCTGCCAGCACGCCTCCGGGCCGGCCCCGTCCAGGAATTTGCGGGCCCGCTCGGAGGCGACTCGTCCCTCGATCCAGACTTCGAGCTGCCGGATGAACCACCCCACCCGGACCGGGTCGGTGCCGGTCTGCGAGAGGCTGTCCCGGGCGTACTCGGCCCAGACCAGCAGCGCGGAGCGAAGCTCCTCAAGATGATACTCCGGCTCCAGGGACGGGCCGTAGTGAGTCAGGACGATTTCCCGGGGCCGCCACATCCGGATCCGGTGGATCGAGTCGAGCCATGCCTCGAGGTCGAACTCGGGCGGAGGCGTGACCGGCAGGACGCAGGGCAGCCGGGGGGTCATCAGTCCACCGGTATCACCCACGAAGGCCACCCCCGACGCCGGATCGAAGTAGCTCACGTGGTGGGCCGCGTGCCCCGGCGTGTAGGCCACCTGAAACTCCCGCCCGCCGAGGCCCAGGGCCTCCCCGCCGATCAGGCTCCGGATCCGCTCGAAGGGTACCGGGGCGACCTCGCCCCACAGCTCGTCCATCCTGTCGCCATACAACCGGGTTGCGCTCTTGAGCAGCTTCGACGGGTCCGCCACGTGGGGAGCGCCCAGCTCATGCACATAGACGGCGAGCCGCGGATTCTCCCGCGCCAGGGTGCCGCTGGCCCCGGCGTGGTCGAGATGGATGTGGGTAAGGAGCAGCGCGGAAATATCCCGTACCTCGTATCCGAGCTCGGCGAGGCCGGTCCGGAGCGCGGGGAGCGTCGAGGCGGGACCCGGGTCGATGATCACCGGGCCGTCCCGGGTGTCGACCACGCAGGCGCCCACCGACTCGGGCCGCCCCATGTGCCGGAGGTCGATCATTCGGTAGGTTGCGCCGGCGTCCGCCATGCCCATAGGATAATCACACCGTGACGGCATACGACGTGGGGATCGTGGGACTCGGCGCCATGGGCAGCATGGCGGCCCTGGAGTTGGCCCGCCGGGGCCGGAGCGTGATCGGGTTCGACCGGTTTCGCCCGCCCCACGAGCTCGGTTCGTCCCACGGCAAGAGCCGGATCATTCGTGAGGCCTACTTCGAGCATCCCCAATACGTCCCCTTCGTGCAGCGCGCCTACCGCCATTGGGCCCGGCTGGAGAGAGAAAGCGGACGGAGCCTCCTGGTCACCACCGGGGGGCTCATGCTGGGCCTTCCCGACGGAACCCTGGTAGCCGGCGCTCGGAGAAGCGCGCAGGAGCACGGCCTGGAGTTCGAGGAGCTCTCGGCCCGGGAGGTGCGGCGCCGCTTTCCGGTATTCGAGCCGGCCGCAAATGAAGTGGGGCTGCACGAGCCGCGGGCCGGGGTGCTTCGCCCGGAGGACTCCATCGAGGCGGCCCTCGAGCTGGCCGCCGCGGCGGGCGCCGCGCTCTGTTACTACGAGCCGGTGCTGGAATGGCAGGGGGGAGACGCGATCACCCTGATCACCGCCCGGGGGCGCTACCAGGTGGGCCGCCTGATCCTGGCGGCGGGCGCGTGGATGGGCACGGGATTGCCCGGTACCGTGCTGCCGCTCCGGGTCGCGCGGCAGCCGCTCTTCTGGTTCGACGCCGCCGGCGACCCGGCCCTGGTTTCCCCCCGGCGCATGCCGATCTTCATCTGGGAGTGGGCGGCGGACCGCTACTTCTACGGCTTTCCCGATCTGGGCGACGGCGTCAAGGTGGCCACGCATCACGAGGGCGAAACGACCACCGGCGAGACCGTCCGCCGCGAGGTCACCGCCGACGAGGCGATTCCGCTGCGCGCCGTCATGGCCAGACGAACCCCGCTTCTCAATGGAGCCCTCAGGGCGAGCGCCGTCTGCCTCTATACCAACACGTCCGATGGCGACTTTCTGATCGACCGGTCGCCGCTGGATCCCCGGGTGATCCTGGCGAGTCCCTGCTCGGGTCATGGATTCAAGTTCGCGCCCGCCATCGCGGAGGCGCTCGCGGACCTGGCCCTGGACCGGCCACCGCTGCTCGACCTGAGCCCCTTCGCCTTGGCCCGCTTTCCGGGATAGGGCCACGCTATTATTCGGGTGTGACCTCCCCCCCTACATCCATACCGCCGGTCATTCGCGCGCTGCTGAGCGGGGCCATCGACTACGCGGGGCTCTTCCCTCCCGCCCGCCTGGATATGGCCACCGCGGTGGCCCGGTATCTGTCCCATCGTGCCTCGACCGACGCGTGGGCGCTGGGTCGTTTCGTGGTCCCGGTCGCGCGACTGGGCGAGCTGGTGGCGGTGACCAGCGCCGGCGCCGGCGGCGGAGCGCCGCTCATTCCTCTCACCGCGCTGATCGGAGCGGCGACTGCCGATGATGTCGATGCGATCGAGGCGTTCAATCGCGAATGCAGCCTGAACGGCGCGCGGGTGGATGCGGTCGAGGTGAAGGCCGCGACCGAGGGCGTGATTCGCGCGGTCCTCGCCGCGATTCCCGGGCGCTGGGTGCGCTACGTGGAGATCGTGGCCCTGGGCGACGGCACCGCCGGGGCGCTCGACGAGCTTGCCCGAGGCGGCGCCTGTGCCAAGGTGCGCACCGGCGGCACCAGCCCCGAAGCGATTCCGACCCCGGAGCGGCTGCTCGGATTCCTGGAGGCGGCGGCGCGCCGGAAGCTTCCCTTCAAGGCCACCGCGGGCCTGCACCACCCGGTGCGCGGGCTGCATCCCCTCACCGGCGACCCCGAGGGGCCTTCGGGCGTGATGTACGGCTACTTCAATCTCATGATCGCCGCGGCGATCCTCTGGCGGGGTGGCGACCGGACGCTCGCGCGGGAGGCGCTACTCGAGTCCGATCTCGCTGCGTTCACGATCAACGGTGACGCGCTCCTCTGGCACGATCTCCGATTCGACGGAGACGCCCTGGGCCGGATGCGAACCGAGTTCTTTCATGGCTTTGGCTCCTGCTCGTTCAGGGAGCCCCTCGAGGAGCTTCCGGCCTGGAGCGGACGGTGAATCGGCGGCTCGATCAGACTCACGATTCGACGGTTCGATCCTGGGTGGCATCCGCCGGGAGGCCGGGCACCGACTTCCCGGTGCAGAACCTCCCGCTTGGCGTGTTTCGCCGGAGCGGGGCGAGCGGGCCGGGTTCCATCGGGGTCGCGATCGGCGACGAGATCTTCGACCTGGGCCAGGCGGTCAGGGCCCACGACCTGGGCTCCCTGGACGGCGCCCTCCCCGACGCCCTCGCCGAGGCGAGTCTGAATCGCCTGATGGCGCTGGGACGGCCCGCCGCGCGGCTGCTCCGCCGCGCGGTGCACGCGGCGCTGCGCGCCGATTCGCCGAACCAGCAGCAGCTGTCCGCCCACCTGACGCCGATGGCGGAGGCGGACCTGCTGCTTCCGTGCTCCATCGGCGACTACACCGATTTCTACGCGTCCATCCAGCACGCCACCAACGTCGGAAGCATGTTCCGTCCCGACCAGCCGCTGATGCCCAACTACAAGTGGGTCCCGGTCGGCTACCATGGGCGGGCCTCGTCCATCGTGCCCAGCGGGACGCCGGTGCGTCGCCCGCTGGGCCAGCTCAAGGACGACTCGGCCCCCGCGCCGGTGCTGGCGCCCACCAGGGCGCTGGACTACGAATGCGAAGTGGGCGCCTGGGTTGGCACCGGCAATATCCAGGGGGAAACCATTGCGGTCGCCGACGCGGAGCGGCATCTCTTCGGACTCTCCCTGCTGAACGACTGGTCCGCCCGCGATGTCCAGCGCTGGGAGTATCAGCCGCTCGGTCCCTTCCTCGCCAAGAACTTCGCCACCACGATCTCGCCCTGGGTGGTCACCGCCGAGGCGCTGGAGCCGTTTCGGGTGCCGCACCCGCCGCGTCCCGCGGGTGACCCTGCACCGCTGCCCTATCTCGACGGCGACGCCGACCGGGAATCCGGCGGCTTCGCGATCGATCTCACGGTCTCGCTCGCTTCGGAGCGGATGCGCCGGGAGGGACTCGGACCGTTGCTGGTGAGCCGCAGCAGCTTTGCCGGGATGTACTGGACCGTGGCGCAGCTCCTGACCCACCACGCCAGTAATGGGTGCAACCTCCGCCCCGGCGATCTCCTCGGCAGCGGCACCGTTTCCGGACCGGAGAAGGAGAACCGGGGCTGCCTGCTCGAGCGGACCTGGCGGGGCAGCGAGCCGCTGACGCTGCCGGACGGCTCGGTCCGGCGGTTCCTGGAGGACGGAGACGAGGTCCGAATCACCGGACGCTGCGAGCGCGAAGGATTCGCCGGCATCGGATTCGGCGATTGCCGCGGCCTGGTGGTGCCGGCTCCCCGAGCGCCATGACCCGGGTAACGACCACCCACCTCGAGCTCCGGTCGCCGGCCGCGTTCAAGCCCTCGGTCGGGACGCCGGGGGACCTGGTCCTGAAGCAGGTCGCGACGCCGAGCCCGGAGCTCAGTCGCCTGCTGTACACCGCCGTAGGCGGAGACTACCACTGGACCGACCGGCTGGCCTGGACCTGGGCCGAATGGATGGCCTGGCTGTCCCGGCCGGAGGTGGAGACCTGGGTGGCCTACCGTTCAGACGCGCCGGTTGGCTACTTCGAGCTCGAAGCCCAGGAAGGCGGCAGCGTCGAGATCGTCTATTTTGGGCTGCTGCCTTCGTTCGTCGGCCAGGGTCTTGGCGGGTATCTCCTGACCCAGGCGGTGCACCGGGCATTCGTGATGCGGCCCGACGTGACCCGGGTGTGGCTACATACCTGCACCCTCGATCATCCCGCCGGGCTGGCAGGCTACCGATCCCGCGGCTTCGCCGTCTTCAAACAGGAGGAGGAGAACATGTCCCTCCCCGGCCAGTTTCCGGGTGCCCGGGCCGGCGTGGAGCGGCCCCGATGAGCCTCGCCGATCTTCGCAAGGCCTACGCGAGGGCCGAGCTCGACGAGCGCACGGTCGAGCGCCATCCCCTCAGGCAGTTTCTGTCCTGGCTCGACGAGGCGGTCCACGCGGGCTTGCCCGAGCCCAACGCCATGACGCTCGCCACCGCCACGCGGGAGGGCCATCCCTCGGCGCGCATGGTGTTGCTGAAAGGCGCCGACGATCACGGCCTGGTGTTCTTCACCGATTTACGGAGCCGGAAAGGCGCCGAGCTCGCCGTGAACCCCCGGGCGGCGCTGGTGTTCTGGTGGGCCGAGCTGGAGCGCCAGGTCCGGGTGGTCGGTGTGACCGAGCCGATCGCCGCGGCGCATTCGGACTCCTATTTTCTCTCCCGTCCCGAGGGCAGCCGGCTCTCCGCCTGGGCGTCCCATCAGAGCCAGGTGGTGGCGAGCCGGGCGGAGCTCGAAACCCGCTGGGCCGACGCGGCGAGTCGGTACGCCGATGGCGTCATCGCGCGCCCGCCGTGGTGGGGCGGCGTGCGGGTGGTTCCGGAGGAATACGAATTCTGGCAGGGCCGCCCCAACCGGCTGCACGACCGGATCCGCTACCACCGCGCGCCCAACGGGACGTGGATCCTGGAGCGCTTGAGCCCCTGACCCGCCCTTGGCCGCCAATCATACCCACGAGAGATCGATGCGCCGCTTGCTGCCTGTCCTGATGCTGGCCCTGTTCCCTCCCGCCGCCGCGGCCCAGTTTCAGCTGACGGTCCCCCGGATCATGCGCGGACCGGAAAATGTCGGCCGGGAGCCCTCCGGCATCCGGTTCAGCCCGGACGGAGGGTGGATCTACTTCCGCTGGCTGCCTCCGGGCACCGACTGGAAGGAGACGGTGAAGCCCTACCGGGTACGCGCCACCGCCGGCGCGGTACCGGAGCGGCTCAGCGCAGCGCAGGCGGACTCGCTGGAGCCCTCCGTGGCGGACGGCCCCCTTTCACCCGACCGGACCCGGCGCGTCACCGCGGTGCGCGGCGATCTCTACCTCGTCGATCTGCCCCTTGGCACGGTTCGCCGCCTCACCAATACGCCGGCCGTTTCCGAGACCGACCCTTCGTTCGACCGGGAGGGCCGGAGGATCCTGTTCCGCAGGGACAACAACATCTTCGCGATGGACCTGACCCGGACGGGGGTGCAGCAGCTCACCGACATCCGCAGTGGTCCCGCGCCGGAGGAGCCGAAGAAGGCGGAGGGACAGCGGGCGTTCCTCGAAACCGAGGAGGCGCGGCTGCTGAGCGGGATCCGGGACCGACGCTGGCGCGACAGCGTGGACAAGG
>JBGPLG010000036.1:0-37572 GCA_041486305.1 Gemmatimonadota bacterium | reverse complement strand
CTGGCGTGGGCCGCCGTGGCCACGCCTCTCGCCTGGGGGGTCTCGAGCACCCTGCAACGGGCGCTGGCGCTCTTCCGGCGATAGGCGTCAAGGGCCCAGCCTCAAGCACGGTAGTGGGTCAGGTTGGGTTGTGACAAATCTTGCCCCCTGTAATCTGGGCTATTACCTCTCGGGCATGATCCAGCTAACTGAAGCCCAACTCCGCGACCTGACGGACGGCGAACTTCGACGCCTTCAGGCCGAGTTTCCGCTCGTCAACAGCGACGCTTCCAGCCCCGCGAACGAGTTCCCGAAGGCCCTGTACGCCGAAGGCCGCCGCCGGGGTCTGTGGTAGGCGCTATGGCGAAACCGAAACCAAAACTCCGGCCTGATGTTGCCGAGATTGCTCATAGGGTGATGTTGGAAGCTACCGGCCAGGTCGAAAAGACCCGCCCTCGGGGTGAACGTCCGAAGAACCCAGTTGCGGTGAAGCGAGGAAGAAAGGGCGGGAAGATTGGCGGGAAGGTGCGGGCGGAAGGTATGAGCCCAGAGGCCCGTCAGGATGCTGCCCGCCGGGCCTCCGATGCTCGCTGGAAGCCCGGACAGGACCAGGGCGACTAGTTCTCGGCCTTGTGCTTCCGCCACTCCGCAGCGGCCTCTTGCATCGTCTTTCCTTCCTTCATGGCCTTGCCGAGGAAGGCACTGTAGGCTGACCGGGGGGCAGCCTTTTCGGGAGTGACGATGGTTGCCAACTTGCGACCGGTTTGTCGCTTCTTCGCGGCTCGGCGCTTTGACTTCTTCCCGTCGTCGTTCTTTGGTCGGCTCGGATACCATTCTGCCAGGCCCCAGCCCTTCGGTGTATTCACCACGGCCTCGGACTCCTCCATCCGCTTGAGCGCCGTCCAGACGTTGCCGTAAAAGTCCTTGGCGTTCGTCAACAGGCCACCGTCCTTGAGCGCGTCGGCAATTGCCTTCGGTCCCTGCGGACCCTTCATGATGGCGAGGTATCGTCGGATGGCATCAGGAATGCTCATTCTGAAAAACTCGTCGGGGCGGATCTTCCCCGGCGAGCTGGCGACTCGACCCCCACCGTAAATCATCCCAATTCCTGCAGCGTCCGTAAATGCAACCGGCCCCCCTCCGCCGCCGCCGGCGTTGTCCACGGGCTGCCCGAGGCGCCTCCGCAGGTAGGCCATGGTGGCATGGCGCTCCGCGTCCTCCGCCTCCAACTCTGCAAGCAACGCCTCAAGGGCGCTGGAGTCCTGATCCGCCATGATTACCCCTCCCTCCTATTCCCCAATCGGGGGAAACCCGCTATATTTGCCGTGCTCCGCGACGGTGGAACCAGGCCGGGAGCAAAGAGGAAGTCCCGGCCCAGTAACACCTTAAGGCGTGGAAGGCCCCCGATTAAGGGGCGTCAGTTTTTCATATGTCGTCACCACCTCCTCCCGACGGTGGCTCACGGGGTTCCCTGCAAGGACACCCTCCCGGAGCCACCGCTCGTGTAAGTACCCCAAGATAAACCGAACCCCGCACCGCACAAGAGCGGCGTACAGTACGTGTCGGGCCGGAGGTGCGTTCGGTATAGCGTTCCCCATGGGATAAACAGTTCCCATGGGAACTGGCGAAGTCGGGTCGGGCGGAGGTCGCACTCCGGGGGGCACCACGGACCCATGCGCGAACCACGGTACACGTACTATAAAACGATGTAACTAAGGTGATTTAAAGGAGTTACCGATAGTGCATATTTGCATGGTTTTGTATAGGCTTTGTGGTGCCCGCCGGAGTGCGACCTCCGCCCGACCCGACTTCGCCTATTGACTTCCGTGTGCTTTAGACTAAATTGATTGTTACAATGAACACGCTCTCAAGTGCAAAGCGCACCGCGATTCTCAAGGCTCTCTGTGAGGGCAACTCCATTCGGGCGACTTGTCGTCTCACCGGAGCTGCGAAGGGGACTGTCCTCAAGTTGCTGGTGGAAGTTGGGGAGTTTTGCTCGGGCTACCAGGATTGGGCCCTTCGCAACCTTCCGACGGTGCGGGTGGAGGCCGACGAGATTTGGGCGTTCGTCGGGGCGAAGCAGCGGCGGGCCGTGCGATCTGGCGACGGCGATATCTGGACGTTCACCGCCATTGATGCCGACTCCAAGCTCATGATTACCTGGCTGGTCGGCCCGCGTACTTCGGAGAACGCCACCGAGTTCATGAAGGACTTGAAGGCGCGGCTGACCCAGAAGATTCAATTGACGACGGATGGGCACAATATGTACGAGATCGGAGTACGCGCCGCTTTCAACTGGAACGAAGTCAATTGGGCGATGCTGGTGAAGGAATACGGGGCGATGGATGGCACGGACGCTGCCCGCCGGTACAGCCCCCCTGCGTGCCTCGGGACGAGCAAGATTCGGAAGATCGGGAACCCCGATAAGGACCTTGTTTCCACCTCCTACGTGGAACGGTCCAACCTGACCCTTCGGATGCAGCAGCGGCGGTTTACGCGGCTCACCAACGCCTTCTCGAAGAAGGCCGAGAACCACGCGCACGCGGTCAGCCTCTACTTCATGTACTACAACTTCTGCCGCCCCCATCAGACCCTGACCAAGGGCCATCCGATGCGCTACCCGACCACCCCGGCCATGGCCGCTGGTGTGACAGATCACGTTTGGAGGGTGGAGGAGATTCTAACGACGATGGACCCTGCGCAAGCTGTTGTAAAATAAGTGACTTGGCCCTTGACTTTCCGGATGATATTCGGCTATCGTCCCAGGGGACGGTAGCCGAAAAGCTGACCGGAAACTTGACAGCGGTATTGACAAAGGCCCCTTAAGCCAATTACATTCACTCCACGTAGTCCCAAGTACTCAAAGGTTCCTCCCCGCCGACCAGACCCCATGGGGGTCGCCCTGCAAAGGGCTAGGCGGGGCGGTCATTTATGGGGGGCGGGATAACGGCTCGTGGCGACACTCCACGTTCACCTTGACGAATCAGGGGACTGGAATTTCAATCCGAAGGGCTCCCGTTACTTCGTTCTGACCGCAGCTTGGACCTACGACCCCCTTCCGCTAGCTCAAGCCCTCACCGCTCTCCGCTTTGGATTGGTCAAGGACGGTCATAGCATAGACGGATTCCACGCGTCGCCAGATCGGCAGGTAGTGAGGGATGCGGTCGTCCAGACTTTGGTCAGTCACAGCGGCTGGCGGTTCGCTTCCGTCGTGGTTGAGAAGTGCAAGGTGAACCCCGTCCTCTATGCCCCGCCACGCTTCTATCCGACATTCGCGAGTGCCCTGCTCCGGTTCATTCTGCGAAGACCGGCAATGCAGCGCAGCCGCGTCCTCGTCTACGCCGACACCCTGCCGATGGATACTCGGGCGAAGAAGGAAGGTGTCCTCAAGGCCCTTAAGACGACTTGCTCAGCGGAGCTACCGGCAGGCTGCTACCACTACGTCAACAGCCACAGGCTCGAAAGCAATTGCTGGCTCCAAGTGGCGGACTACTGCTGTTGGGCCGTGATGAAAAAGTGGCAGGCTGGGGACGTGCGGACCTACGACAAGCTGAATCCGAGAATGCCGAGCCCGGAACTGGAAATAACCGCCCGTGGAGACGGAACGGTCTATTACTAGAAGCCCCGCCGTCGTTACATCAAACTGACCCATTACCTCAAGCACCGCAATGCTTTACCAAGGGTTGCGACGGGTGTAAACTTGAGGGCTCAGTCTCACCCGGAGAACCCTTGGCGGCACCGGCTCTACCCCGATCTCTTCCCGTCCTCGACGTGAGCCGCCCCATTCCGGTTCCGTCGCAGCCGGCGCGCAAGCCTTCCTGGATCAAGGTTCAGGCGCCCGGTGGCGAGAACTACATCCGTCTCAAGAGCATGATGCGGGAGCTCGGCCTTCACACGGTGTGTGAAGAGGCCCGCTGCCCCAATATCGGTGAGTGCTGGGAGCACCAGGCCGCTACCTTCATGATCCTGGGCGACGTGTGTACCCGGAACTGCGCCTACTGTGCGGTGGCCCATGGCACCCCGAAGGCGTTCGACCCGCTGGAACCCCATCGCCTCGCCGAAGCCGTGGAGCAGATGGGCCTCCAGCACGTGGTCATCACCTCGGTCGACCGGGACGACCTTCCCAACGGGGGCGCCGAGGCGTTTGCGGACTGTGTCACCGAAATCCGGAAGCGGCTGCCCGACTCGACGGTCGAGGTACTCATACCCGACTTCAAGGGCTCCGAGGCGGCGCTCCGGATCGTGATGGACGCGCGTCCGGGCATCCTCAACCACAATCTCGAGACCGTCGAGCGGCTGTACCGCCAGGCCCGCCCCGGCGGTCGCTACGACCGCGCCCTCGAGCTGCTGGCCCGGGCGCGCCGCCTGGTGCCCGACGGCCTCACCAAGTCGGGCATCATCCTCGGCATGGGCGAGGAGTGGGACGAGCTGCTGGGGGCGATGCGGGACCTGCGCCGGAGTGATGTCAACATCCTGACGCTGGGCCAGTACCTCCGGCCGTCCGACTCACACCTGCCGGTCGCCCGCTTCTACACCCCCGAAGAGTTCTCCGAGCTGGGTGCGGTGGGACGGCAGATGGGCTTCAGACACGTCCAGTCGACTCCGCTCACCCGCTCTTCCTACCACGCCTGGGAGCAGGCCCGTTCGGCGCGCCCCGCGCCGGCCCCGGCTTTTCCGGCGACAAGGACCCCGTAATGGCCGCGTCCACCAAACCCGCGCGGAAGCCGGCCTCGGCGGACACGGCCGTACTCCACCGCCAGTATCTGCGCCAGATGCTGCTGATCCGCCGCTTCGAGGAGAAGGCCGGCGAGGCCTACAGCCTGGGCAAGATCGGCGGGTTCTGCCATCTGTACATCGGCCAGGAGGCGGTGGCGGTCGGCAGCATCGCGGCGCTCCGGCCCGACGACTACATCACCTCGGCGTACCGCGAGCATGGCCAGGCACTGGCCCGCGGCATCACGGCGCGCGCGGTGATGGCCGAGCTCTTCGGCAAGGCCACCGGCTGTTCCCACGGCAAGGGCGGCAGCATGCATCTGTTCGATGCGTCGCTCGGATTCCTGGGCGGCCATGGCATCGTCGGAAGCCACATCCCGATCGCCGCGGGCGCGGCGTTCGCCATCAAGTACAAGGGCGGCAACCAGGTCAGTGTCTGCTACTTCGGCGAGGCCGCCGCCAATATCGGCGCCTTCCACGAGACGCTGAATATGGCCTCGCTCTGGGACCTGCCCGCCATTTTCATCTGCGAGAACAACGGGTACGGCATGGGAACGGCGGTGGCGCGGGCCAGCGCGGTCCAGCACCTGTCGATCCGGGGCAATGCCTACGACATGCCCGCGGAGATGGTGGATGGCCAGGACGTGCTGGTGGTCCGCGACGCCATGGACCGCGCGGTGGCCCGGGCCCGGGACGAATCGAAGCCGACCATGCTGGAAATCCGGACCTACCGCTACGTCGGCCACTCGATGTCCGACGCGGCCCACGGCACCTATCGCACCAAGGACGAGGTGGAGGAATACCGGCGGCGGGATCCGATCAAGCTGCTGGCCGACCGGATGCGCGCCGAGGGGAGCCTCGATGAAGCCGGGTGGGAAGGCCTGGAAGCGGAGGTCAAGACGGAGGTGGAAGACGCCGTGGCCTTCGCCGACAGCTCGCCCGATCCGGACCCGTCGGAGCTGTACACCCATCTCTATGCAGAGGGAATCGGGAATGAGGAATCGGGAAGGGGGAGGGCTCAATGAGCGCTTCTCCATTCCGCGACCGGGAGCTCCACGCATGCCCCTGATCACCTACCGCGACGCGCTCAACCAGGCGCTCCGCGAAGAGATGCAGCGGGACGACCGGGTCTTCCTCATGGGCGAGGAGGTGGCCGAGTACGACGGCGCCTACAAGGTGAGCCGCGGGCTGCTCAAGGAATTCGGGCCCAAGCGCATCGTGGACACGCCGATCGCCGAGCTGGGCTTCACCGGCATCGGGGTGGGCGCCGCAATGGTGGGGCTCCGCCCGGTCATCGAGATGATGACCTGGAACTTCGCCCTGCTCGCCATCGACGAGATCGTGAACACCGCCGCCAAGATCCGGTACATGTCGGGCGGCCAGATCGGGTGCCCCATCGTCTTCCGCGGTCCGGGCGGCGCGGCCCTGCAGCTCGGCGCCCAGCATTCCCAGTCGTTCGAGAGCTGGTACGCCCACATCCCCGGGCTCAAGGTCGTGATGCCGGCCACCCCGGCCGACGCCAAGGGGCTGCTCAAGGCCGCGATCCGGGATGACAACCCCGTGGTGTTCATCGAAGGCGAAATGCTCTACAACAACAAGGGCGAAGTACCCGAGGGCGACCACGTGACCCCGCTGGGCAAGGCCGAGATCAAGCGGGCCGGCACCGACGTGACCCTCGTGAGCCACGGCAAGACGGTGGCCGTGGCGCTCAAGGCCGCCGAGCAGCTGGCCGCGGAAGGGGTGAATGCGGAGGTGGTGGACCTGCGCACCATTCGCCCGCTGGACCAGGCCACCATCCTCGAATCGGTGCGCCGGACCAACCGCTGCGTCGTGGTCGAGGAAGGCTGGCAGTTCGCGGGCGTCGGCGCCCAGGTGGTGGACGTGATCCAGCGCGAAATATTCGACGCGCTCGATGCCCCGATCATCCGGGTCAGCGGCGCGGACGTCCCCATGCCGTACAACAAGCATCTCGAGAAGGCCGCGAAGGCGGATCCCGCGAAGGTCATCGCCGCGGCAAAGCAAGTCCTGTACCTCGCGTAGGGGACGCATGGCAACCAAGATCGTCATGGAGGCGCTTTCTCCCACGATGGAAGAGGGCCGTCTCATCGAATGGAAGAAGAAGGAAGGGGAGGCCGTGGCGATCGGCGACGTCCTGGCCGAGGTCGAGACCGACAAGGCGGTGATGGAGCTGGTGGCCCGGGCCGCGGGGACGCTCCTCAAGCAGCTGGTCGCCGACGGAGCCACGGTGCCGGTCTCCTCGCCGGTGGGGTGGATCGGCGCCGCGGGAGAATCCGTGGACGGCGCCGGAGCGGCGGGCACGGCGGACAGGGCGGACAGGGTGGGCAAGGCGGGCGAAGCCGCCGCGGCTCCTCCGCCCGCGACTACGACGACCACTCCGTCCACCACGTCCGCCGTGTCCGCCCCGCCCGTCCTGCCCGCCCTGCCCGCACCGTCCGCACCGTCCGCACCGTCCGCACGGGTGAAGGCGTCCCCGCTGGCTCGGAAGATCGCCGCGGATGCGGGGATCAGCCTGCAGGGCGTCACCGGCAGCGGGCCCGAGGGACGGATCATCAAGCGGGACCTGGAGGCGGTCGGGCGGTCAGGCGGTCAGGCGGTCGGGGCTATCGCGAGTCCGACTGTCCGTCCGTCCGCCGGCACGCCTTATGTTGACGTCCCCCTCACCCAGATCCGAAAGACCATCGCCAAGCGGCTGGTGCAGTCGATCGGCCCGATCCCGACCTTCTACCTGACCAGCGAAGTCGACATGGAGCGGGTGGCCGAGGCGCGGGAGGCGCTCAACGCGGCCGCGGGCGAGCAGGGAAAGATTTCCTTCAACGATATCGTGCTCAAGGCGGTGGCCACCGCGCTGCACCAGCATCCCGCCTGCAACGCCTGGTGGCAGGACGATCATGTCCGGGTGTGGCACGAGGTGCACCTGGGGATGGCGGTCGCGGTGGAGGACGGTCTGATCACCCCGGTCATCCGGAGCGCCGAGCAGAAGAGCCTGCGCGAGATTTCCGCTGAAACCCGGGATCTGGCCGGTCGCGCCCGGGAACGAAAGCTCAAGCCCGAGGAGTACACCGGCAGCACCTTCTCGGTGTCGAATCTCGGAATGTTCGACATCGAGCACTTCACCGCGATCATCAACCCGCCCGAGGCGGGAATCGTGGCGGTGGGGCGGATCGCCTCGGTGCCGGCGGTGGTGGACGGCAAGGTCGAAGTCCGGAGGCGCATGCACCTGACCATGTCCTGCGACCACCGGGTCATCGACGGCGCCACCGGCGCGCAATTCATGAAAACGCTGAAGTTGCTCCTGGAGAATCCGTTGGCCCTGGTGTGGTAGGGGTCGGGGTTCAGGACTGAGTGGTCAGCGAAACCGCCCCTTCCCCTGAGTCCTCACCCCGACCCCTGACCCCTGAATCCTGATCCCCTGGAGTGAATCGTGGCCACTTTTGACGTCATCGTGTTGGGCGGCGGTCCCGCCGGCTACGTCTGCGCCATCCGCGCCGCCCAGCTGGGGCTCAACACCGCCGTCGTCGAGAAGGACAAGCTGGGCGGCGTGTGCGTGAACATCGGCTGTATCCCCACCAAGGCGCTGCTGCACAGCGCCTACGCCCTCAACCTGATCAACCACGACGCCAAGGCCCTCGGCATCGAGGTGGCCAGCGCCAAGGGCGACTACGGCGTCGCCATGAAGCGCAGCCGGCAGGTGTCGGAACAGAATTCGAAGGGCGTCGAGTTCCTGATGAAGAAGCACAAGATCACCGTGATCAAAGGCATGGGGGTGCTCCAGCCCGGCAAGAAGGTGAAGGTCGGAGCTGAGGTGCACGAAGCAAAGCAGGCGGTCATCATCGCCACCGGCTCTCGGGTGAAGGGCATTCCCCAGATCGGCCTCGAGATCAACAAGACCACGGTCATTTCGTCGGACGAGGCACTCTTCCTGGAGAAGGCCCCCGCCACGATGGCCATCATCGGCGCCGGCGCGGTCGGATCCGAGTTTGCGGACATCTTCAACGCCTTTGGCACCAAGATCACCCTCATCGAGGCGCTGCCCAGGGTGCTCCCGATCGAGGACGCGGAATCCTCCGACGTGATCGCCAAGAGCTACCGGAAGCGCGGCATCACCGTGCTGGCCGGGGCCAAGGTGCTCAAGGCCGCCGTCGCGGGCAACGAGGTGACCCTCGACGTGGAGGTCGGCGGCAAGGCGGAGAAGGTCGTGGCGGAAAAGGTGCTGATGGCCGCGGGCCGCGCGGTGAATACCGAGGGCATGGGCTTCAAGGAGAGCGGCGTCGAGCTCACCGAGCGCGGCTTCGTGAAGGTGAACCTCGCGACCCTCGAAACCACCGCGCCGGGCGTCTATTGCATCGGCGACGTGGCCGGGCCCCCGATGCTGGCCCACAAGGGCAGCCGGGAGGGGACCTTCGTAGCCGAGCTGATCGCCGGCCACAAACCGCACCCGATCATGTACGACAACGTCCCCAGCGTGACCTACTGTCACCCCGAGGTCGCCAGCATCGGCCTCACCGAAGACCAGTGCAAGGAAAAGAAGCTGGACTTCCAGGTGGGCAAGTTCCCGATGTCGGCCAACGGACGGGCCCGCGCCTCGATGGAAACCGAGGGGTTCGTCAAGATCATCCGCGGCAAGAAATACGGAGAGATCCTCGGCGCGCACATCGTGGCGAGCCACGCCTCGGAGATGATCCACGAACTGGTGGTGGCCCGGGAGAACGAGTACACGGTGGACGAGGTCGATCTGGCCATCCACGCCCACCCGACCCTCTCCGAGGCGATCGCCGAGGCCTGCCTGGACTCGATGGGGCGGGTCATTCACATATGAGGCGGGCGGTGAGCGGTGACCGGTAGCCCCGGTCTGCCGAAGGCCGGCGCCGCGCCCGTGACCCCCGATCCGCTGGGCGTCGTCTCGAGCGCCCTGGCCTTCGCGGCGGTGGTCGGGGTGGGCCTCCAGGCCCTGGTGAGCTTCGGGGTCGACGCGCTGAAGGCCGCGGCCCCGGCCGGCGAAAAGGTCAGCCTCGGCTCGCCCCATGCCATGGTGCTGCTGCTCGGGACGCCCGCCGGGATCGCCCTGGCGGGGTTCGCGGCATGGTACTTCCTGGCGCCGATCGGCAATCCCTGGCGTCGCTCGATGCTCTCGATCGTCGCGGGGCTCGGCTCCTTCGTCCTGTCCGTCCTGATGATCTGGCCGGTGTTCTCCTACTTCGGCCGCGCCGGGTTGGTCGGTCTCATGGCGGCCGCCGGCCTTCTGAGCCTGGCCATGGCGCGACGCCTGGCGCGATGAGCACCCCCATCGCCGTCGTCGACCTGGGCCGGCGCCCCTACGGAGAGGTCCTGGAGCTGCAGCGGGACCTCTGTCGGCGGCGGGTCGGGGGCGAGCTCACCGAAGACGTCCTCCTGCTGGTCGAGCACGAGCCGGTGGTCACTCTGGGCCGAAGCACCCGGGAGACGAGCCTCCCGCTTTCCCGCCGGCTGCTCGAGGCGCGGGGTCTCGAGGTGTTCGAGGTGGAGCGGGGCGGCGACGTGACCCTCCACGCCCCGGGCCAGCTGGTGGGATATCCGATTCTCGACCTGGGAGGTTACCGGCAGGACCTCCACTGGTATCTGCGGCAGATCGAGGAGGCCATGATCCGAGGGCTCGCGGACCTCGGCGTGGCCGCGGAGCGGAATCCGGGAAAGACCGGCGTCTGGACCTCCGGCAAGAAGATCGCGAGCATCGGCATTCACGTGAAGCAGTGGGTGACCCTGCACGGGTTCGCGCTCAACGTGACCACCGATCTGTCCCTCTTCGACCTGATCGTCCCCTGCGGCATTCACGGGGTGACCATGACGAGCGTGGCCCGGGAGCGCGGG
The DNA here is from genome assembly GCA_041486305.1 of Gemmatimonadota bacterium. Lineage (GTDB taxonomy): Bacteria > Gemmatimonadota > Gemmatimonadetes > Gemmatimonadales > GWC2-71-9 > JABFSM01. The sequence goes on along the minus strand of JBGPLG010000036.1, from coordinate 27,015 downwards.
GCGGCCGCGGACGACCTGTGGGGCGCCGCGCGCGGGGCGGTGATCCGGCGGTTCGGAGAAGTGTTCGAACGGGAAATGGTTGAGCGCCCGGCCGAGCTGGCGGCGCCACGGGCCGAGTGAGCCCGCCGGTCGGCCCCAACCGGCTTCCTCCCGGGCAGATTCTCACCCGCAAATGGCCGGTGCTCCACTCCGGCCCGGTGCCCCGGATCAATCCCGCGGAATGGCGCTTCGAGGTCACCGGCCTCGTCGACCGGCCGCTGACGCTGCGCTGGAGCGACCTGGCCCGGTTTCCCCGCCGGGAAACCCTCTGCGACATCCACTGCGTGACCCGCTGGAGCCGGTACGACACACGGTTCGGCGGGATCCCAGTAGGTGCCATCCTGGGCGAGGCGGGGCCGGCGCGCGAGGCCCGCTACGTCATGGTGAAAGCGGACCCCGACTACACCACCAATCTCCCCCTGGCCGACCTCGACCGCGACGAGAACCTGCTGGCCACCCACTATGCCGGCGAACCGCTCCCGCCCGAGCACGGTGGGCCGGTGCGGCTGCTGGTGCCGCACCTCTATCTCTGGAAGAGCGCCAAGTGGGTGACCGGATTCGAGTTGATGGACGAGAACCGGCCCGGGTACTGGGAGCAGAACGGCTACCACATGCGGGGCGATCCGTGGGCCGAGCAGCGCTACGGTCGGCCCGATCCGGCGCGCATGCGGAGGGGACCCAGCACCTGACTCCGGGTTCGCGGGTCCCTGTTATCTTTGGGCCTTATGGCGGAACCGCTCGATAAGCAGAGGCTGGAAGCGCTGGCCGACGGGAAGGCTGAGGACATCCTCCGCGCGGCGGACAGCTGGGCCAAGGAGGTGCCTCCCGCGCTGACCCCGGCCATTCGGGCGGTCTGCGTGCGGCTGGCGGAGATGGTGGCCGACCAGCGCCACTACCTGGCCCCGCTTCCCGAGCCCCAGGAGACCGAGCGGGCCACGGTGCTGACCGCCACCGCCGAGCGGCTCCGGGACAGGCGGGTTACTGCGGGCATCGAGACCTTGCTGCAGGAATTGGCCGACCTCGAGCTCCGGGCCACCGGCGCGTGGTCGCTGGTGGAGGGAGCCCAGGCCCAGTGGATCGCGACCGCGATCCGGTTCCTGGAAGAGAAAGCCGCCGCGCTCCCGAAGGATCAGCGGCCCGACCCCTACTGGGCCGACGACGTGGTGGCCGGGATCATCGCCTCGGTACGCGCGCTGATCGGAGTGGACGAGCTCCACGCGCGCACCGAGGCCCGCTATTCGGGAGGCCAGAAGCGGGTGCCCCAGGCGGAAGAAGGCTCCTAACTCTCCTCGGTACTCTCCTTGCTCCGCTTCCCGCCCTTTTCGGCGAACATCTCGAAGAACTTTCCGAAGACCTCGATCCCGTCCCAGATCTGCTGGAGATTCACTTTCTCGTTGGGCGAGTGCAGTCCGTCGTCGGGAAGGCCGATGCCGGTGAGCAGAACCGGCGCGCCGCCCCGCTGCAGCTCCGGCACCACGGGAATCGAGCCGCCGGCCCGCACCGACACGGTCCGCTGCCCCACCACGGCCTCGAAGGCTTCGTCGAGCACCTGGAACGCCGGGTGGGTGACGTCGCAGCGCACCGGATCGCCGCCGTGGAGGAGCTTGACTTCGACATCCGCGTAGGACGGGGCCAGCTTCTTCACCGCGCGAGTGAGCCACTTCCCCACTTTTTCGTAGGAATGCCCCGGCACCAGCCGGAGGCTCACCTTGGCCATGGCCTGCGCCGGGATCACCGTCTTGGCGCCCTCGCCCGTGAAACCGCCCCGGATGCCATGGATCTCGAACGTGGGCAGGGCCCAGATCCGTTCCAGCACCGAGAACTGTTTGAGGCCGGTCAGGGCGCGGCCGGTCACCTCTTCCTTGAGGAATTTCTTCTCGTCGAACGGGAGACCCTTCCAGGCCTTGCGTTCGGCCTTGGTCGGGGGCTCGATCGACTTGTAGAGCTTGGGGACGTTGATCCGCCCGGACCGGGTCTTGATGTCGGTGAGCAGCCGAACCAGGGTCTCCATCGCATTGGGCGCCGCACCACCGTAGCTGCCCGAATGGAGATCCCGCTGCAGCGTCCGGAGATGAATTTCGGCGTAACACATGCCCCGAAGCCCGGTGTAGACCGCGGGCAGGCCGGGAGCGTAATAGCCCATGTCCGCCACGACCACGGCGTCCACTGCGGTCCGCTCGGGCTGGGCACGCAGCAGGTCGAAGATCACCCGGCCGCCGCACTCCTCCTCGCCCTCGATGATGAAGTGCACGTTGAGGGGCGGCTTCCCGTCGGCACCCAGCGAGGCCTGATAGGCTTTGAGCAGAGTGAACACCTGGCCCTTGTCGTCCACGGCGCCGCGGGCATAGAGCTTCCCATCCCGCACGGTGGGCTCGAACGGCGGGGAGATCCACTCGTCGAGCGGGTCCACCGGCTGCACGTCATAGTGGCCGTAGCAGAGCACCGTCGGCTTGCCGTCGACCCGCGGGCTCTCGGCCCACACCACCGGGTGGCCCGGACCCTCCAGCAGCTCGACGACCGGAAAGCCGAGGGCGCGGAATTCGTCCATCAGCCACGCCGCGGCGCGACGGCAGTCGGGCGCGTTGGCGGGCAGGGTGCTGATGCTCGGGATGGAGAGGAATTCGTTGAGCTCGGAGAGGAGTTTGTCGTGATTCATATCGGAAGCAGGTGTGAGAGGTCGGTGGTCAGAGAACAGGGGATCAGGGGGTACTAAGATACCCCGTCGCCTCATCCCCCGCCCGCCCGAACCGAGTCCGCCAGGGCGGAGCCCATCCTCGCGAACGCGCTGTCGCCGGTGACGCCATCCATGAGACGGCGCAGCGCCGCGACACTCTGCTTGACGCTGGAGTAGTTCCGCTCGTAATAGCGGTCGAACCAGTCGAGGTGGGTCCGGTAGATTCTCACCCCCACCAGCGTGGCGTTGTTGATCGGCCGCTCCGCCAGGCGGCCCACCCTGATGGTGCGGAGCCGGGCGCCCAAGGGCCCTTCGAGCTGCTCCCGGGCCCAGTGGCCGATGGCCGCCCGGCCCGCCTGGAGCGAGTCGCCCGCGGGCCTGGTGGCGTAGAAGGCCTCCAGCCGGCTCAGCAGGCCGTCGTAGAACTCGCCCAGCACGATCTCGTCGTGCCAGCGGTCCGCCGCCCGCGTGGCCAGCGCGGTGTCTCCCCGGCCCCGGAAGAATTCTTCGGCCGCCCGGTACCCCACCAGCTGGGCGAAGCTCTCGTTGAACGGTGTGGCGCTCTTCACGTACAGCGTATTGTGGGCGATCTCGTGAAACACCAGCGAGGCCAGCTCCACCGAATCCTTCACCATCGCGGTGGAGAGCAGCGGATCCTGAAACCAGCCCAGGGTCGAATATGCCGCGGCCGGCCGGAGCGAAATGTCGTAGCCTCTGGCGGTCATCCGATCGGCCTCGCGCTGCGCCATCTTCACGTCGAAGAAGCCCTTGTAGGGAATCCGGCCGACGATCGGGTACTTCCACAGGTGGGGGCAGATGCAGTCCTTGGGAGACGCCGAGAGCACCAGCAGCAGCGTATCGCGGCCGATGTCGCTGTACTCGGTGTACGTCTTGCCCGCCTCGAGACCGAGGTCCACGGCATGCTCCCGGACCGCCAGCACCAGGCTCAGATAGGCGCGGGTCTCGGCGGGCAGCGACGAATCGGCGACCAGCCGGGCGATGGGCTTGCGCTTCTCGAGAATGGCGGTCTGTTCGATGCCGGCCCGGGTCAGATAGCGCACGTCTTCGCTGGCCACGTAGGCGGTGCCGTACCCCAGGATCAGCGCCAGCGCGGTGATGAGGATTCCCATGAGGAGTCGGCGGCGGGTCACGGCGTCCAGCGGACGCCGACCAGGTGCACGTCGCGTCCCAGTGCGCTCCGATTCTGAAAGGCGTAGTCCAACCGCGCCCGCCCCGCCAGAATGCTCGCGCCGAAGGTCGTGTTGGACAGCAGCCCGCCGGCCAGGCCAGCCTGGCGCCCGCTCCCGATCCGCGCCACGATGCCGAGCCCGGACACCACCGCGCCGGCCTCGAGCCCCAGCACGGTGCGGCCATGCTCCCCTTCGGACCACACGCTTTCGATGGTGGCGAGCATTCGGCCGTTGGAAAAGGTATCGAGAAGGTTGAGGCTGAACCCGAGGTGAAGCGCGTCGGGCAGGTTGAGCCCGTCGCCGGTGACCTTGACCTGCCCGGCGTTCTGCCATGCAATCGCCAGCGCGGCGATGTCGAAGAACGCCACCTGGGCCGAGAGGTCGGATGTCACCGACCGGGTCGTCGGCCCGTGCCGCTCCTCGACCGAAACGTACTTGGCGCTTCCGCCCAGCGCGATGGCGCCGTACCGGTAGACCACGGCCGCCACCGAGGAGAGGTTGTCGTACGTGGGGGAGGATGTCGGGAAGAGCAAGTACCGGGCGCCGACACCGACATTGAATCGGCCGACCCGGCTGGCCGCGGCGGCCATCGCGTAGGTCGATCGGTCGGAGGTGCGGGAGAAGCCCGCCTCCAGGCTCAGGACCCGGATCGGCGCCAGCCCGGAGGGGTTCACGAACAGCGCGCCGGCATAGCCCGGCAGCGCCACGCCGGCGCCGGCCAGCCCGGCGGCCTGAACGCTGGAGGGAAACCCGAGGATGACCGGCGTGGGCCGAACCTGACCGGCGAGCGCGGATGGAGCCGCGAGGAGAACCAGCAGCGCGCGGCGGCGCCCGGCCATGATCAGCGGATCCGCACGATGCCGAACCGGCCCAGCAGCGCCGCATCCAGCGCGTCGCCGGCGCTGTTCTTGAGAACCTGCAGATCCACCGCGGCGCCCTGGGCTCCCTGGACAATCAGGACATGGTGTCCGGAACCGGCGCGAAGCGTCCCGGTCCGGGAGTAGGTGCCCCCGATCACCTCGGGCGCCAGCGGGAATCCGGCCGGGAAGAACTGGGCGTTGCGCGGATCGGTCCAGATTCCGCGAAGCCCCCAGCTCTTGTAGCGCAGGCGCCCGGTGGGCTCCGAGGGAAGGTCGGCGCCGTCGTCCAGATAGGCGGCCATCAGCCACTCGGGAACCATGGTGGAGAGGTTGCCGCCGGTGACCGCCGTGAGATTGGCGGCCCCGGTGGCCTGGGTCCCCACCAGGGCGCGGGTCAGGTCGGTCCCGAGGATCGTGTCGGCGGCGAACTGGTCCAGCGCCCACCGCAGGAACAGCCACACCGCCCCGCGCTCGGTGAGGGTGCCGGTGGAGCTGGTCGGGAATACCAGGAAGTTCGACTCGGTGTCCTTGAGGTAGTCGTAGGCGTCGAAGATGTCGCCGCTGGCGTACTGGCTCCGGCACGAGCTGAACGTCGGCGCGCACTGTTCGTTGGGAATCTGGCGGCCACCCAGCTCTTCGGCGAAGTGAGAGAGGGCTTCATTCAGCCAGACCTCTTCCGCGTTGCTGCTCCGAATCAGGGTGTGCTGATTGAAGCTGATCATGTGCTGGAACTCGTGGATCAGCGTCGGCTTGAGATTGTCCACCGCGGTCCGCCGGGAGATGGCGTTGCAGGTGCCGACCTTGGGGGCCGGCACCAGGGTGTAAAACACTTCGGCATGGTTGGAGTTGGGGCCGTTCAGGAGGTCGCCGCCGAAGAAGAACCCGACCACCCTGCCGTTGGTGCAGTCGGGCGTCAGGTCATTCACCTTGCTGGTCATCAGGATGTCCACCACGCCGTTGTTGTCCTGATCGGACTCCCGGCCGAACGCCGTGGTATCGATGGGGTAGTGGTAGGTATCGAACGCCGTGCCGAGGTCGGTGAAGTCTCCATCCTGGAGCGGATCGGCCGAGGTGACCGAATTGTCGAGGTAGATCGCCACATGGGTACCCACGTACTTCACCGTCGCCGGCACGGTGACGAAGGAGCTGCAGGTGAGATTGCCGCACACCCTGAAGTCCTTGGTATCTCCCTCGACCGGTGGCACTGCGATAGGGGCCGCGGGCGCCGGCGCGAAGCGCGCACCCGGCTCGGCCACCAGCTCCTGCTCCCGGTGGCGGAGCATCGCGTCGAAATCGGCGGCCGCCGTCTGGCGAGGGGCCGGTGGAGACGCTGTGGCCAGAGTCGTCACGGGTGCCGGGGCTGCCACCACCGCTCCCGGGTTGCTGCCCCGAAGCAGGTAGGGCCCCTGCACACCCGCGCTGGAGCGGACTCCCGAGGTCGAGGCCAGCACCAGGAGGTACTGCGCCCCCGCGGCGCCGGCCGCCGGCAACCGGAGGCAGCCGCTGCTGGTCGAGGGATCCACCACGAGATGCTGCCCTACCGCGAGCTGGGTGACCGCTACGGACGCGCAGGCCACGCTCGGCGCGGGCAGCGTGCCTGGGTTGGGATTCGGCTGGGTGGGCCCACCACCGCAGGCCGTGCCGAGGATCAGGAGCGCCGGAACGGCGATCGATGGAAGGGCGGTTCTCATGGCGTGGATTAGTGTCCTCGGGAATCTGCGGTTAACATCACGCAAGTTAAGGCATGGCAATGAGTTTTGACAATCGTCCCAACCGCCGGTAGCTTCCCAATTCGACCGCGGCGGGCGCTCCCGTCTGCGTCACACATAGACGTCCGGCGCAGCGCTCGGCCGCACGGAGACCCAGCCAGAGCATGGCATTCGTCCACCTCCACACCCACAGCGAGTACTCCCTCCTCGACGGAGCCAACCGGATCACCGATCTGGTGGGGCACGTCCAGAAACTGGGGATGGACAGCCTGGCGGTGACCGACCACGGCAACATGCACGCGGCCTGGAGCTTTCACGCCGAGGCCAGGGCCAGAAGGCTTCGGCCCATCCTGGGGTTCGAGGCCTACCTGGCCTACGGCGACCGCCGCTCGTCGCAAAAGCCGCCCGACGCCCCGGCCCACTACAGCCATCTCGTCCTCCTGGCCCGGAACAAGGTCGGGTACCGCAATCTGATCCGGCTGTCGTCGATCGGTTATACCGAGGGCTTTTACCGCCGGCCCCGGATCGACAAGGAGGTGCTGGCCCGGCATTCCGAGGGGCTGGTGTGCCTCGCCGCCTGCCTCTCGGGCGAGGTGGCGCATGCGCTGCGGGCCGGGCGGTACGAGGATGCGAAGGCCTCCGCGCAATGGTTCTCGCGGTTGTTCGGAAAGGACGGCTTCTGGCTCGAGATCCAGGAGCATGGCATCGCCGAGGAGCGCCTGGTGACTGAGGGCATGCTCCGCCTCGGTCGCGAGCTGGGCCTTGGGGTGGTGGCCACCAACGACGCCCACTACCTCCGCCGCGAAGACGCCGAGGCCCACGACGTCCTGCTGGCGATCGGCACCGGCGCGGACCTCGACGATCCCAAGCGGTTCCGCTTTACCGGGCAGGAATCGTACGTCAAGAGTGAAAAGGAGATGCGGGGGCTCTTTCCGCAGCACCCCGAAGCAATCGAGAACACCGCCCGGGTCGCCGAGCTGTGCGAATTCGACTTCGAGAAGCGGTACTTCGTTCCCAGCTTCCCGCTCCCCCCGGAATACACCGAAGAAAACGCGCTGCTCCGGGATCTCGCCACGGTCGGCGCGAAGGCGCGGTACGGGGTGGAACTGCCGCCGGAGGTCAGGGACCGGCTCGAGTACGAGCTTTCGGTCATCACGACCGCCGGGTACGCGGGGTACTTCCTGATCGTCGAGGACTTCATCCGGGCGGCGCGCGACCGCGGCATCCCGGTGGGGCCGGGGCGCGGGTCGGCGGCCGGCTCCCTGGTGGCCTTTGCGCTCCGCATCACCGACATCGATCCGCTCCGGTTCGACCTGCTCTTCGAGCGGTTCCTCAACCCCGAGCGGGTGTCGATGCCCGACATCGACGTCGACTTCTGTTTCGAGCGCCGGGGCGAAGTGATCGAGTACGTGCGGGAGCGCTACGGCCGGGAGAGCGTCGGGCAGATCATCACCTTCGGGACGATGAAGGCCCGCGCCGCACTCAAGGATGTGGCCCGGGTGCTCAAGATCCCGCCCGGCGAGGCGGACCGGATCACCAAGCTGATCCCATCGGGGCCCGCCTACAGCCTCACCATTCCCGAGGCGATGAAGAAGGTGGACGAGCTCCGTGACCTGGTGAAGACGGCGCCGGTGTACCAGCGGATGGTGGACCTGAGTGCCCGGATCGAGGGGATCTCACGCCACGCGTCGGTCCACGCGGCCGGCATCGTCATCGCGCCGGGCCCCCTCTCGGAATACGTGCCGGTCTGCACCGCACCGACCAAGGGCGCCGGCCAGGCGGCCGACGGCGAGCAGTCGATCATCACCCAGTTCGAGATGGGCGCGCTCGAGCAGGTCGGCATGCTCAAGATGGACCTGCTGGGCCTCAAGACCCTGACGGTCATCCACGACGCGGTGGGAATGATCGCCGAGCGGACCGGGAGCCGGCCCGACATGGCGACGCTGCCGCTCGACGATCCCGCGGTCTACGAGCTGCTGCGGCAGGGACGCACCGCCGGCATCTTCCAGTTCGAATCGGCTCTGGCCACCGACATCCTGCGTGCGATGAGGTGCGACCGGTTCGACGACATGGTGGCGACCACCGCGCTGATGCGCCCGGGGCCGCTGGACGCCGGGATGCACACCGTGTTCATCCGGCGGAAGCTGGGCCAGGAAGCCGTCAGCTATCCGCATCCGTCGCTCAAGGAAATCCTGGAGCCGACCTACGGCGTCATCACCTACCAGGAGCAGGTGATGCGGATCGCCAACGTGCTCGCCGGCTTCTCCCTCGCCGAAGCCGACGTGCTGCGCAAGGCGGTGGGCAAGAAGGACGTGGAGCTGATCCGGAAGGAGCTGTCCCGTTTCGTGGAGCGCGCGGTGGCGCTCGGTATCGACCGGAAGCTGGCCGGGGACATCTCCGCCCAGCTCGAGACCTTCGGCCGCTACGGCTTCAACAAGTCCCACTCGGTGGCCTACTCGGTGCTGTCCTACCAGACGGCCTGGCTCAAGACCCACCACCCCGCCGAATTCATGGCGGCGCTGCTCTCTTCGGAAATCGGCAGCACCGACAAGGTGGTGCAGTACATCAACGAGGCCCGCGAGCTGGGGCTGGAAGTGCTGCCGCCCGACGTCAACGAATCGGGGTTCAAGTTCACCGTCGTGGGAGACCGGCGGATCCGCTTCGGCCTGGGCGCGGTCCGCAACGTCGGGCGGGGCGCGATCGACTCGATCATCGCGGGCCGGACCCCGGAGCGCTTCGGCAACCTGGGCGACCTGGTGGACCGCATCGACCTGCGCCTCTGCAACAAGCGGGTGCTCGAATCGCTGGTGGCCGCGGGCGCCTGCGACTCGCTGGGCGGATACCGCAGCCAGCTCACCGCGGTGCTGGACGGGGTGCTGGGAGAAGCCCAGCTCAAGCAGCAGGAGCGGGAGGCGGGACAGGAATCGCTGTTCGGAGCAGAGCTCGCGGCCCGGCCCCGCAGCGTCGTTCTGCCCGACGTGCCCGACTGGCCGGAGGCCGACCGGCTCACCCGGGAAAAGGAAGTGATCGGGTTCTTCATTTCGGGCCATCCGCTGGAGCCGTTCCGGCCCGAGGTCGAGCTGTTCGGGACCCGCACCACGGCGACGCTCCATCAATGGAGCGAGCACCAGGTAACCGTGGCGGTCGTGGTGACGGCCGTGAAGCGCCAGATTTCCAAGAAATCCGGGAAGGAGTATGCCCGGATCGTCCTGGAGGACTTCCACGGCACCGCCGAAGCGCTGGTCTTCCCGGAAAGCTGGGCTCGGCTCAACCAGGTGATCGTCGAGGACGCCGCGGTTCTGCTCACCGGCGGCTACAGCATGCGGGACCGGGGCGAAGACCGGGTGCCGTTCGTGGTGGAGACGGCGCGGCCTCTGGCCGACCTCCGGCGCTCCGGGTCGATGGGGATCGCGCTCCGCTGGGCCGCGCCCGGGGCCCCGGAGCCGGCCCTCCTGCGTTCCGCGGCGGCGCTCTGCGCCGGCCATCCCGGTCCCGCGCCGGTCTATATTGACTGGTCCGACGGCAATGGCGAGGCGGTGCGGCTCCGAGCCAGGGGCATGAAGGTCGAGCCCGGCGAAGAAGTGGTACAATCCCTCCGAAGCCTCCTGGGCGCGGATGCGGTCCGCTACGTCAAGGTGGGGTGACCCAATGGGCAACGCGTACACCCTCGAGTTCGAAAAGCCGCTGCTGGAGCTGGAGCGGCAGATCGACGAGCTCAAGCGGGTGGGCGAAGAACGGGAAATCGACGTGGCGGGGGAGCTCACCACGCTGCAGGCCAAGCTCGACAGCCTGCGCGAGGACATTTATCGCAACCTCACGCCGATGCAGCGGGTCAGCGTAGCCCGCCACCCCAGGCGGCCCTATACCCAGGACTACCTGGGCACCATCTTCACCGACTTCGTCGAGCTCCACGGAGACCGGCTCTACCGCGACGACCTGGCCATCGTGGGGGGCTGGGCCCGAATCGGCGGAACATCGGTGATGGTGATCGGGCACCAGAAGGGGCGAGACACCCGGGAGAACATCAAGCGCAACTTCGGCATGCCCCACCCCGAAGGCTACCGCAAGTCGCTCCGCCTGATGCACCTCGCCGCCCGGTTCCACGCCCCGGTCATCACCCTGATCGACACGCCGGGCGCTTATCCCGGCCTCGGCGCGGAGGAACGGGGCCAGTCGGAGGCCCTGGCCACCAGCATTCTCGAAATGGCCATGCTGCCCACGCCGAGCGTGGCGGTGGTGATCGGTGAAGGCGGATCGGGCGGCGCCCTCGCCCTCGGCGTGGCCGACCGGGTGCTGATGTTCGAGAACTCGGTCTATTCGGTGATTTCCCCCGAAGGCTGCGCCGCGATTCTCTGGAAGGACGCGAGCCAGCGGGAGCGGGCCGCCGAGGCGCTCAAGCTGACCGCCACCGACCTGCTCCAGTTCAAGATCATCGATGAGATTATCGCCGAGCCGCTGGGCGGCGCCCACCAGGACCCCGACGCCGCGGGCGAGGCGCTGCGCGAGGCCCTGATCCGGCACGTGACCGAGCTGCGCAAGCTCCGCCCCGAAAAGCTGGTCCGGAGGCGCGCGGAGAAGTACGCCGGGATGGGCGTGTTCACGGAAGCCTGATGGCAGCCACCGTAGAAGTTCGCTTCAAGGGCAATCGGAAGGATTACTTCCTCTGGGCTGATGAAGCGGAGCCGCTCCGGCTCTCCGACCCGGTCATCGTGCCAGCCGACCGCGGGCTCGACTTCGGGCGCGTATCCGCCGTCGGCGAGGCCGCCACGAAGAAGTGCGCCAGCGGGTGCAGCGGCTGCGCGGTGGGCGAGACCAAGACCCCCGGGCTCGCGGTGGTCCGGCGCGCCACTCAGGAAGAGATCCGCACCGCCAACGACCTGCGCCGCTCCGAGGAGGACACCCGCCGCACCGTGCTGGATCGGGTCCGCGCCCGGCGGCTCGACATGAAGGTGAGCGACGCCGAGTGGCAGTTCGACCGGAAGAAGCTCACGGTGTATTTCACCGCCGAAAAGCGGGTGGACTTCCGGGAACTGGTCCGGGACCTCGCCTCCGTCCTGCACACCCGGATCGATCTCCGGCAGATCGGGGCCCGGGATGAGGCGGCGCGGCTCTCCGGGGTGGGGCGATGCGGCAAGGAGTACTGCTGCTCGACCTGGCTCACCAGCCTCTCGCCGGTGAGCCTGGCGCTGGCCAAGGATCAGCACCTCTCGCTCAACCCGGCCCAGATCTCGGGCGGCTGCGGCCGGCTGCTCTGCTGCCTCAAGTACGAGCACGAGTTCTACGTCGCGGCGCGCAAGCGGTTTCCCAAGGAGGGCAAGGCGCTCCGGACCAGTCGCGGGGCCGAGCGGGTGGTGGCGGTGGACATCTTTCGCGAGCGGGTCTTCCTGCGGAGCGAGGAGCAGGGTCCCCGGATCATCTCGCTGATCGATCTTCGCGAGGAGCTCGAGCGCCTGGGTGAGCCGCCGCCCGAGGCGCGGGGGCAGCGCCCGGAGGTCGCCGCGGGCGCTGCCAGCCCTCGCGACGACCGGCCTGCCGCCGATGCCATTGCGAGGGGCCCAAGGCCCCGCGGCAATCCCCCCGAGATCGCCCCGGCCGCACCGCGCCCTCGCGACGACCGGCCGGCCAGGATCTCCACCGACGCGGCGCCACCTCGTGATGACCGGCCGGCTGCCGGCGAACCACCCTCCCAGTCGCGCAAGCGGCGGCGGCGGCGCAAGCGCAAGGGTCCCCGCCCCGACGGCGGCGGCCCGCCCTCGCCACCACCCGCCCCAGAGACCTGAGTGGCGAAGTTCTACCTCACCACCGCCATCGACTATTCGAACGGCGATCCCCACCTGGGCCACGCCCTGGAAAAGGTCGGGGCCGATTGCGTGTGCCGCTACCGCCGGCTGCGGGGCGACGCGGTGCATTTCCTGATGGGGATGGACGAACACAGCCAGTCGGTGATCCAGGCCGCCGCCGCGGCCGGCGTCACTCCCGCGGCCTGGGTCGACCGAATGGCCGGACGATTCGCGGACTTCTGGCGCCGGCTCGAGTGCAGCAATGACGACTGGATTCGCACCACGGAGCCGCGCCATCGCGTGGGGGTCACCGCCCTGCTCGAGGCCATTCGCACCCGGTCTCCGGATGACCTCTACCAGGGCGAGTACGAGGGCCTCTATTGCAACGGGTGCGAGGAGTTCAAGACCGAAGCCCAGATCGTGGACGGGCGGTGCATCGAGCACCCGACCCTCACGCTGGTGCCCACCCGGGAGAAGAACTGGTTCTTTCGGCTGAGCCGTTACGCCGAGCCGCTGCTCGAGCTGATCAACTCCGGCCGGTTCGCGGTCGACCCGGAGATCCGGCGCAACGAAGTGCTCCGGCTGCTGGAGGGAGGCTTGCAGGACGTTTCGATCTCCCGCCAGCGCATGGAGTGGGGCATCCGGTTCCCCGGCGATCCGCAACAGACCGTCTATGTCTGGTTCGACGCGCTCATCAACTACCTCACCGCCACCGGGTTTCCGGCCGAAGGCTACCAGCGCCTCTGGCCCGCCGACGTCCACGTCATCGGCAAAGGCATCACCCGGTTCCACTGCGTAATCTGGCCGGCCATGCTGCTCTCCGCCGGCATCGCGCTGCCGCGGCGGGTCTGGGCCCACGGGTATGTGCAGTGGGAAGGGGTCAAGATGTCGAAGACCGCCGGCACCGCGGTGAGCCTGGAGAGCGCCCTCGAGCGCCATGGCCCCGACGCGCTCCGGTACTATCTGCTCCGCGAAATCGGAATGGAGAACGACGGAAATTTCACCTGGGACCGCTTCGACGAGCGCTACACCTCCGACCTCGCGGACGGCCTCGGCAATCTCGCGTCACGGACCCTCGCGATGCTGGCCAAGTACCGCGGAGGGGTGGTGCCCGCCGATCCCTCCACCACGGCCCTCGATGCGGCCGGTACCGCGGTCCTGGCGGCCTACGCCGAGGCAATGGACCGGTTCGACGTCCGGGGCGGCGCGGACCAGGCCTGGTCCCTTGTCAGCGAGGCCAACCAGTACATCGTCCGGACCGCGCCCTGGGTCCTCGCCAAGGAGGGCAAGGACACCGAGCTGGATCAGGCCCTCGCCAGCCTGGCGCGATGCCTCTACCGCCTGGCGGTGCTGGCGGCGCCCTTTCTCCCCGAGAAATGCACCCTGCTGTACCAGTCCCTGGGACGCACCGGACGGCCCGAGGGCCCGCTGTGGGATTCTCTCGCCGACCCGCCCATAGCGGGAGACCGGACCAGCCGGGCGCCGGTGCTCTTCCCCAAGCCGGGGCCGGAATCGACGACGTTGTAGCCCGGTAACCTGCTGCATGTCGTAACCCGCGACATCACAAAGAATTAGACACTGCCTTCGCGCTTGACAGCGGCCCGGCCGGGGGCCATAATATGCCGGTGCGGCGGTTCAGTGCCGCGCAGTGCCGCGCAGTGCCCGCTCGTCGGCGGCTGTTCCGTCTCCGGCGATTCCGAATCGATCAAAGTGTTCCGCAGGTGTCCGGATGTCCAAGCCGCGCTGGACCATCGTCATCGTGCCGCAAGGCTCGAGCGCCTCGAAGATCATCGAGGTCTCGCACACCGCCCTCAAGCTGGTCGGGAGCCTGGGTGTGGCCGCGATGATGCTGGCCTCGCTGCTGGGCTACGCCACCATCCGCCGCTCCCTGAACCTCGCGCGGTCCGAACGACTGGAGCGGGAGAACGCCCGCCTCACCGACGAGCTGAATCTCCTGTCCAGTCACGTGAGCGCGCTGACCGACACCGTGGCCACCCTCGAGGTCCGGGATGCGCAGCTCCGGCTGCTCGCCAATGTCGACCCGATCGACGCGCAGGTCCATGCGGTCGGAATCGGCGGTCCGCTTGCGAAGACGGCCCTCGAGCCGCCGTCGAGCGAGCTGCTGGGCCGGGCCGGCCAGGTTCGGGTCGACCTCAACGCGCTGATTCGCCGGGCCAACCTGCTCTCGGAGTCGTTCCGGGAAGCGGGCGACAGCCTGGCGCTGCACGCCGAGCGGCTCGCCGCCACCCCGTCGATCATGCCGACGGCCGGGTGGCTCACCAGCGCCTTCTCGCGGATGCGGAATCACCCGATCCTGCATGTGGCCCGGGCCCACGAGGGCCTGGACGTGAGCGCCCCGATGGGCACTCCGATCGAAGCGCCGGCGGGAGGTGTCGTGGCCTCGGCGGGGTGGGAATCGGGGTATGGCAACACCGTCACCATCGATCACGGGTTCGGGATCGTCACCAAGTTCGCCCACGCCTCGCGCATTCTGGTCAGAGTGGGGGAGCGGGTGGAGCGGGGCGACCGCATTGCGCTGGTCGGCGCCACCGGTCTTTCCACCGGCCCGCACCTGCACTACGAAGTGCATGTGAACGGGCGCCCGGTGGATCCGCGGCGCTACATCCTGCCGGGAGTGGTGACGGACTGAGAGAGGGAGGAGGGAGGAGGGAGGAGGGAGGAGGAAAGACGAAGCCCCGGTAGCCGACACCGGGGCTCTTGCTTTCCTGCTCCCTGCTCCCTGCTCCCTTCAGTTAAACTTCACCTTCGGCACTTCCGCCGCGCCCGGCGTGGTCAGCTCGAAGTACTCCCTCGGCTTTCCATGACCGGAGATCTTCGCGGTCAGGTTATAAGGGAACCGCCGAATGTACGCGTTGAAGTCCTCGACTACCTTGTTGTAGTCCTGCCGCGCCACCGAGATCCGGTTCTCGGTGCCTTCCAGCTGGTTCTGCAGATCCAGGAAATTCTGGTTGGACTTGAGCTCGGGATAGGCCTCGGCGATGGCGATGAGCCGCCCCAGCGCCGGGGTCAGGGCCTGGTTGGCCTCCGCCATCTGCTGGAGATTGCCGCTTTGCACCGCCCCGCTCAGCCGGCTCCGCGCGTCGGCCACCGCGATGAACACCGTGCTCTCCTGCCGGGCGAACCCTTTCACCGTCTCGACCAGGTTCGGAATCAGGTCGGCCCGGCGCTGCAGCTGGGTCTTGATTTGCGCGGCGGCGGAGTTCACTGCCTCGTCCTTGGTCTGGATCGTGTTGTAGCCACAGCCGGTCGCGAGCAACGCCGCGACGGCCATCGCCGCAAACGGACGCCGATTCCTGCCCATCACTGACCTCCTCGAGTGAATTGATCGGTCGCGCGGACGGCCGCCGCGACCGCGGAAAGATACTCTTCGAACAGTTCCGGAGTGCAGCCGGTGCCGCCGCTCCGCCGGCGCTCCCACAATGCGGCCACCGGTCCGGCATCCAGGGCCAGCGCTTCACTCGCTGCGGTCAGGCACGCCGGAGTGCGAGACGGGACCGCCCGGCCGGCCAGAACCAGGCTGACCCGCAACAGGGTAACGATGGAGCTCACGGTGCCCATCGCCACCTGGCCCAGCAGCTTCCCGTCCGCGAACCCGGCCGCATATCCCTGGCGAAGGCGGAGCAGCCGGGCCCGGAGCTCTCCCTCGAGGGCCCGGCGCAGGTCGGCCGGATCCACCCGGAGACCCGCCACCGCGTCGGCTCCCCTCAGCACCATACGCGCGACCTGCATGTCGGTGATCTCGATCGGAAAGACGTCGGCGGCCCGCTCCCATTCCTGCCGCTCGATCAGGAGGGGCGGCGGCTGCCGCTGGCGGGCCAGCCCGGCCACCGCCCCGGAGATCTTCCTGAGCGCGGCCGGATCTAGGGCCTCGGTAACGACCAGCAGGTTCACATCCGAGACACCCGGCAGGTATTCTCCCCGCGCGCCGGAGCCGTAGAGCACCGCGGAGTATCCCGCCGGCAGGACGGCATCGAGCTGACCGAGCGCCGGCGTCACGATTCGATCGATGGCATCCTCCATCAGAACCTCCCTCCCGAGCCGCCGCCGCTGAACCCGCCTCCACCGCCGAACCCTCCGAAGCCCCCTCCCCCGCCCCCGAACCCGCCGCCGCCCCACCCACCGAACCCGCCACCCCAGAAGATCCTGCCGCGGCGCCGGCCGCGCCGGCTGTTGTTGGCGATCAGGATCAGGAGGATGATCACCACCAGGATCATCTTGAAGGTCTGGCCCGGATTGGCGGCGCGGCCCGCGGGTTCTTCGACCAGCTCGCCTCCCGCGAGCAGGGCGGAATCCGTGATTCCGAATCCCCTGGCAATCAGCGAGGCCAGCGCGCCGACACCCAGCTCCAGTCCGCTCGCGTATTCGCCGCGCCCGAACGCGGGACGCATGAGATCACGGATCGTGCCCGCCCTCAGGTCCGTGACTATTCCCTCCAGCCCCTGCCCGGTGGCGATGAAGATCTGGCCCGAGTTGGGATCATCCGCCCGTCGGGGCACCAGCAGGATCACGATGCCGGCATTGCGGGTCCGGTCGCCGATCCCGGTGGCCGCTCCCACACCCCAGGCCCGGCCGATGGCCACCGCGACGTCCACCGCGGCGTAGTCGCCGATGGTCGGGAGCACCACCACCGCGAGCTCGGCCCCGGTCACCTGCTTGAGCCGCTCCGCCTTGGCGTCGATGCGCCGCACCACGTCGGCGTCGAGCGCGCCGGGGACGTCGGTGACGAAACCGGCGGGGCGGGGCGGAAAGAGCCTGGCGATGCCGTCGCGCTGCGCGGCGAGCCGCGGCGCGGCGCCTTGGAGCACCGCCGCCAGCAGGATAACTTTGGCGAATGTCACGCGTTGCCGCACTCACGCTCCTGGTTCTGGCCGCCTGCAACAGCACCCGACGGGTCGCGGTCCAGGTCCTGGTGCCGGATCTGTCCGGAATCGAAACGCCGATTCCGGGCGCCGTGGTGGCCGCGCTTCCCTACGACCGCGACAGCCTCATCAGGACCATGGAGCTCCGGGCCCCGTCCGGACGACCTCATACGCAGGCGCTCGACAGTCTGTTTCAGGCGTTCCATGGTCCGTTCCTCGACATGAGTCGCGCCGCGTGGCTGGTGGAGCAGACCGGACGCCGGCTCGACTCGGTCACCGCGGCCCTGTCCGCCGCGGCGCCCGCCTCTCCCGCCGCCCTGGAGCTCACCGGGATGCGGAAGACCCTCACCGACTCGCTGACCCGGCAGAGCGCCGGACTGGAGCGGGCCCGGACCGCGCTCGGCGCCGCACGCGACACGCTGTGGCCCAGGATCGAGCGGCTGCGGCAGGAAGCGCGGGCGTGGGAACATACTACCTATGCCGGTTACGACACGCTGAGCCGGAGCCAGACCACCGGGCGCATGCGAATGATTACGTCCGACACCACTGGGGCGGCCGGCTGGGCCTCGCTCACGATCAACCAGGGTACCTGGTGGATCCATGCCCGCTCCCCGGACCCGCAGGATCCCAACTTCGAGTGGTACTGGAACGTCCCCCTGGTTGACGACACGGTTCGCCTCAGTCCGGCTACCGGCCGGCGCCGCCCGAGGTATTGATTCGATGCACCTCCGACTCTCGCTCCTCCTCCTCGGCGTTGCGGTGCCGGTCGCCGCGCAGACCGACCCGCTCGCGACCCGCACCAAGGGCTCCGCCACGGCGCCGGTGACGGTCTACGAGATGTCGGACTTCCAGTGCCCCTTCTGCAAGCGCCACTCCGAGCAGACCTTCCCCGCCCTGGAGAAGGAATACGTCGCCACCGGCAAGGTGCGCTGGATCTTCATCAATTATCCGCTCACGTCACTGCATCCCAACGCGGTCGCGGCGGCGGAATTCGCGATGTGCGCCGCGCGGGAGGGCAAGTTCTGGCCGGCGCACGATCTCCTGTATCGCCGCCAGGACGTCTGGGCGCCGCTCAAGAATCCGGCGGCATTCCTGATCTCGCTGACCGATTCACTGAAGCTGCCCAAGGCCAAGATCTCCAGCTGCCTCCAGAAGGCGGAGACCCGGGACGAGGTACGGAAGGACGCGGAAGGAGCGGTCAAGGCGGGCGCCCAGAGCACCCCGACGTTCTACATCGAGGGCGGGATCATGGCGGGCGCGTGGCCGCCCGACGTCTGGCGGCCGATTCTGGATTCGGTGTACAAGATGAAAACCAAGAAGCCCTAGCCGCACACCCCATCGACACCCTCTTCCTGGACTTCCAGACCGCCCTCGCCGGGCGGTACTCGCTCGAGCGGGAGCTCGGGCGGGGGGGGATGGGTGTCGTCTATCTTGCCCGCGAGGTGGCCCTGGAGCGACTGGTCGCCATCAAGCTGCTTCCCCCCGACCTTTGTGCCCAGGCGGGCCTGCGCGACCGCTTCCTCCGCGAGGCCCGTACCGCCGCCCAGCTTTCTCAGCCGAACATCGTTCCGATTCACGCGGTGGACGAGGTCAAGGGGTTCGTCTTCTTCGTCATGGCCTACATCGACGGCGAGACCCTCGGCGAACGGGTCCGCAGCCGGGGGCCGCTTCCGCCCGGGGAATGCGCCAGGATTCTGCGCGAGATCGCCTGGGCACTCGCGTACGCCCATGCCCAGGGCGTGATCCACCGCGACCTCAAGCCCGACAACATCATCATCGAGCGGGCGACCGGCCGGGCAGTGCTTACCGATTTCGGCATCGCTCGGCTGCTGACCACCACCGGCCTCACCGCCGGTGGCGAGCTCATCGGGACACCGGAGTACATGAGCCCGGAGCAGGCGACTGGCGACGAGCTCGATGGCCGCTCCGATCTCTACTCATTGGGCATCGTGGGGTTCTACGCCCTCTCGGGACGACTGCCGTTCGAGGGCGGCACCGTTCCAGCCCTGCTGCTCAAGCAGGCCACCGAGATGGCGCCCTCGGTGGCCCAGTTCGCTCCCTCCACCCCGCGGGTGCTCACGCACGCGGTGGGGCGCTGCCTCCAGAAGAACCCGGACGACCGGTTTCCCGATGCCAAGGGCTTTGCGGACGCGCTCTCGGTGGCGCTGGAGGCGCGCCGGGAAATCCCCGCGCCGGTGCGGGCGTTCGTCAAGAAGAGCCTCGCGATCCAGGGAGGCGGGTGCCTCTACCTCATCGCCGCGATCTACGTCGGCCCGATGTTCCTCGCGTTCATGGCGATCCCGTTGTTCGGCCGCGGCTTCTGGATGGCCGGATTCTTCTACATCACGTACCTGGTGACGGTGCTCGGGGTGATCCCCCTCCTGGTCCATGTCAACCGGGTGCGCCACCTGCTGCGAGCCGGATACGGAGTCGAGGATGTGCTCGCGGGCGCCCGGGCCGAAACGGAACAGCGCAAGGAGGAACTCGCCGTCACGGTAGGGCGTGACGCGAGTCCGCTGGAGCGAGTCCTTCCCAAGGTCGGCTGGGGAGCGCTCGTCGCGAGCATCACCGCGGCCGTGCTCATGGTCAAGGGCCTGGTGCCGGGCGGATCCGCCCGGGTGCTTTCCTTCGGCATCCTGATGGGGCTGGTGCTCTGGGTCGTGGGCCTGGTTGCCGGAAGCCGGCGGCGGGACGTGCTCGGAGAACGGCGCATCAAGTACTGGGGCAGTCGGTTCGGACGCTGGCTCTTCAAGATCGCCGCGGCGGGACTCCCGGCCCGCTCGGCCGGAGCCGGAGCCACCCATCGCGCCACCGAGCTCGCCATCGCGTTCGCGGCGGAGGACCTCTACACGGCCCTTCCGAAGGAAGTGCGGGCCTCGCTGCCCGAGCTGCCGGAGGTGCTGTCGCGCCTGGAGAAGCAGGCCCGCGCAGTCCGGGTTCGGGTCGAGCAGCTGGAGCAGTCCCTGGTCGATGCCGGCGCGGACGCCTCCCATGGCGCGGCCGCGGACCACCGCGCCGCCCTCACCGCCGATCTCATGACGGCCCGCGACGCGGCCCGGGCCCGCCTCAGCGAGACCGTCGCGGCCCTGGAAATCATCCGGCTGGACCTGCTGCGGCTCCGCGCCGGCACCGGCGGCATCGGACGGATCACCGCCGACCTCGCGGCGGCGGGCGACATCGGCGCGGCGGTGGACCGGCTGCTCGCGGCGGGAGAGGAGGTCGAGAAGGACCTCGGAGGTCGGTAGGACCTACCGACCTACTGCCGACATACCCCCTTCGGATCCGGCTTCGGCTGATCCACCACCACCCGGTGGTCCAGATTGGCCACCGCGGCTGCCAGATCCGCCACGAACCGCGACACCTGGGCCATCCGGTCGTAGTCGATGTACTGGGGCTCGTCGGTCACCTGGTGATAGTCGGCGTGACCGCCGGTGGTGAAGAAGATGATAGGAATGCCGTACCGCGCATACTCGTAGTGGTCGCTGCGACAGTAGATGTCCTGGGGATGGCCATTGGCGTCCATCGCGTAATCGAACTTGAGCGGATGGGCGCCGGACCCGTTCACCGATTCGGCCAGGTTGCCGAGCTCGGTCGACAGCCGCCGGGAGCCGACCAGCTGCACGTAGTTGGAATCCCCGCGAGTCAGCGCCCCCGCTATGGTCTGGCCGGTCACGTCCCCGGCTCCCCCTCGGCCGATCATGTCCATGTTGAGCTCGGCCACGATCGAATCCCGCGGCACGGTGGGGTGATCGGTGAAGTACTCCGATCCAAAGAGCCCCTCTTCCTCGCCCACATGCCAGATGAACAGCAGCGAGCGCTTCGGCTTCACCGGGGCGCCGGCAAACCACTCGGCGATCTCGAGCACACTGACGCTGCCCGAGCCGTCGTCATCGGCGCCGTTGTTGATCGAGTCGGGCCGGGCGGACCGTCCATCGGTCTTCCTGCGGACCTCGGCCAGGATGGCGTTGACGGAATCGGCCTGCGCCGGCGTGAGCCTGGGCGCCCTGCCGTCCGCGCCCTGCTGCCGGTAGAGATGATCCACCACGTAGATCGAATCGTGCGCGACCGAACGGCGGTTGGTGCCGATGTGGTCGTTGTGGGCGCCGATGGCGAGGTATTCCCCCCGGAGCCTGGGATCGCTTCCGGGGATGATGCCGACCACGTTCCGGCCCGGGAATTCGAGCGGGCGGTCGAAGAACCGGGGAGAGCCGGTGAACCCGCGCCCGCTCGCGCCGGGCTTGAGGCTGTCAAGGCTGGCGCCCAGCAGCTCACCGCCCAGCGCCTTCGTGATGTAAATGAAGCTCGGCGCCGGGTCGGTCGGGGGAAACGACGCGCCGGTGTTCCGGTAGAAGGGGATGATCTGCTTCGGCATCACGTCGAGCCCCGCCACCGCGAACCCCGCCGCGTCGGGGAATCGGACCGAGACGTCGGCTCGCGCGGCGGCACCGGGGATTCCCTGGGCATAGCCGGCGGGAGCCACCGTGAGGACCACCAGCTTTCCCGCCGCCGCATGGGCGTCGATCAGTGAGCCGGGAATGCCCCAGGTGCCGCCGTACACTGATGGCACCCCATCGATGGAACGGGCGCCCGCTCCCTGGTCGCGCGGGATGTAGTCCACCCAGGGCGCGAGCACCCTGCCTTCGAACGCGATCGTCTGGGTGCTGTCGAAGGTCCGGTACGACAACGGCAGGGTCTGGAAGAAGGTCCCCTTGTCGCCCGCCGGCACCAGGCCGATCCGCGCGGCTTCCCGCGCGATGTATTCGACCCCCAGCGCGTTGCCCCGGGTGTCCAGCTCCCGTCCGGCCATCGAATCGTCGGCGAAGACATAGAGCCTCGACATGAGGTCGGCGGGCGTGATCGCGCGCCCGGTCGGCTGGGCTACCCGGGTGCGGGGCCGTTCCAGAACCGACCAGGGAGAGGGGCTCTGGCCCCGAAGGGACGTCGCAAGCAGACCGAGAGCGGCGAGGGCGGTGGCAGTGCGCAGTATCGAACCGGGCATTGGGTCGGAGGCATCCATGGTGTGGGGAGGATCTATTGGAACATCGAGAGGATCACGTCGTACAATGCATGGCTCCAGGCCGTGATGCCGAAGCCCCGGAGCAGGTAGAGGCCGCTGAACAGGAGACCGGCGATCGCCCGGAACGTAAACGATCCGAGCGTGAGCTCGTCGCCGTATGGCCCGATGTAGTGGAACAGCGAGAACACCAGGGCGCCCAGCACCGAGGCGAAGACTCCCGCCGCCGGCGCGCGCCACCGGAACACGGTCCGGGCCAGCGCGGCCAGGCCCGACACCAGGAGCACGCGGAAGAGCAGCTCCTCGTAGATCCCGGCGCCGAGCGAGATCATCAGCTGGGTCGGCAGCGCGAAGCTGGTGAGCCCGTGCTCCGGGCCGACCGACTGGGCCACCAGCATCAGGCGCCCGTTGAGCAGCAGCGAGGTGAGTGTGCTGGTCACGCCACCCAGCAGCACCGCGTAGAGCAGCGACTCGAGAATCATTCCCGCGAAGAAGCGCGGCTCGATCGGACCGTTCCGGCGCCGGTCCCGGATCACCAGCCAGGTGCCGGCGCCCAGCAGCAGCAGGCTGAACGCGGTGACCCCGTACCGCCCGCCCAGCGCGGTGAACACGCTCTTGAGGAGCACATCGGCCCCGTTGCGGACCTGGCCCAGCTCGGTGCCCGAGAGCGCGAATGCCAGGACCTCGTACAGGGCCAGAAGCGGCAGCGCGAAGAGCAGGCTGTGACGGGGGGCGCGGGAGGCGCGCCAGTAGGACGCGGAGGGTGTCGGGCCGGGCATCCTGAAAAGTAAGCCGGGAGCTGCGCCCCGCTTACTTTGATGTCCGTGCCCTCCACCTCCCTTGCCTACCGTGCGCTGATCCGGCTCGGCTCGGTGCTCGCCCCGATCGTGGCCCGGGCCCGCCCCAAGGTGGCACGGGGTCTCGACGCGCGGGTCGGAGTGCTGCAACGGCTCCGCGGCTGGGCCGCCGCGCACCGCGATCCGGGCCGGCCCCTGCTCTGGATCCACGCCTCCTCGGTCGGCGAGACCCTGCAGGCGGAGGTGGTGCTCGGGCTGCTCCGGAAGGCCCACCCGGAGTGGCAGATCGCCTACACCCACTTCAGCCCCTCCGCGGAGCCGCTGGCCCGGGAGATCGACGCCGACGTCTCCGACTATCTGCCCTTCGACCGCCGGGGCGACGTCGACTCGGCGCTCGACTCGCTCCGGCCCGCGGCGCTGGTCTTCTCCAAGCTGGATCTCTGGCCCGAGCTGGCGACCCGCGCGGCCCATCGCGGCGTGAGCGTCGGCATCATCGCCGCCACCGTGAGCCCGGTATCGGCCCGCTCGCGCTGGCTGGCCGGCCTCCTGCTGCGCCCCGGGTACCGCGCCGTGAGCCGCGCCGGGGCCGTCTCGGATCCGGACGCCGCGAGGCTGGCGCGGCTCGGCGTCCCCGCCGAGCGGATCGAGGTCACCGGAGATCCCCGCTTCGACAGCGCGCTCGAGCGCGCCCGCGCCATCCGGCCCACGGACCCCCTGGTCGCCCTGGGGCGCGGCGCGCCGACGCTGGTCGCGGGATCCACCTGGAGCGAGGACGAGCGGGTGCTGCTGCCCGCCTTCGGGGCGGTCCGCGCCGCCCGCCCCGAGGTGCGCCTCATCCTGGTGCCCCATGAGCCGACCCCGGACCACCTGGCCCGGCTCGATGCGATGGCGGCGCAGTTCGGTCTCGAGGCGCCGCAACGCCTGTCCGCCTCGGCCGAGCCGGTCCCGCTGATGGTGGTGGATCGGGTCGGTGAGCTTGCCACGCTGTATGCTGCCGGGCAGATCGCCTACGTCGGCGGCGGATTTGGAACGTCGGGTCTCCACTCGGTCCTGGAGCCCGCGGCCTGCGGGCGACCGGTGCTGTTCGGCCCGGCCTGGCGCGCCAGCCGTGAAGCAGGGCTCCTGCTGGACCGGCGCGCCGCCGTCGTGGTCTCGGCCGCCTTCTGCGACTGGCTCGATCTGGATCCGATGACCACCCAGGCCGGCGCGAGCCCCCTGGCGGCCATCTGGCTCGCGCTGCTGCGGAACCCCGAGCATGCCCGCGCGGCGGGACGGCGGGCCCTGGAATGCGTCGAGGCCGGCGTCGGGGCTGCTGCCCGAAACGCCGGCCTCGTGGAGCGCCTGATGAAAGAGGGTGCCGCTACCGCCCGATGACGATGCCTTCGAACGTCACGGTGCGGGGAACCACCAGTCCGAGGGTGAGTCCGGTGATGACCACATCGAACCACCGGCTCTTGGTCTTGATCTTCAGATTCGCCACCTGATCCGCCCCGACCAGCTGCGTCGCCAGCCCCTTGCGGAGGTTGGCTTGCGAGATGGTGACCAGGCCGAACAGCCCGTGTACGGTATGCGCGGTCATCTTGAACGCCTTACCGGGCGGCAGATCGCCGGGGGCGGCCGACATGGTGACCGGCACTCCCAGGGTCGTGGCGTCGAAGACCTGGGTGCACGCGGCGGGGGCCATGAGAATCAGCGGCAGAAGGGCGCGAAGCGGTACCCTCACGTGCCCACCTTGAAGCCGAGTCCCAGGCTCAGGACCGAGGGGGTGAGTCCGCGCCGCACGCTCACCCGGTCATACATCACGCGTACCGCGAGGCCGGACAAGAAGCCCAGGTCGACACCGCCGCTGATGCCGAAGTTGGCTTCAGTGCTGGAGGATCCGCCCGCCGCCCGGTCGAGGAAGGCCGGACTATCGGTTCTTCTGACGATGTCGACCCGCGGTGCCAGCCAGGGCTTGATGGAGAAGGCCGGATTGGGAATCGTAAGAGCGACGCCGAGGCCGACCGGCAGGTGCCAGTTCGTTTCCCCGGCGATCTTGTAGCGCGCCGCCCCCGCCTGCAACGTCACCGAAAGGGGAATCAGCGGCCCCCCCAGCACCTTCAGGTTGCCCGTGGCCCCCACCGACGTGATCGAGCCTCCGGAGCCCTTGGGATTGTAGTTGGCGACGCTGCCCGTCACGCCGAGCGGCCCCAGGCCGATCGCACCCGTCGCCCCGAAGGCGATGCCCTTGCCGTGGGATTCGTTGGGAAGGCCGACGTCGGCGGCGATGCCGATCCCGGTGCCGACCCCGGCATTCCGCACCGGGAGCCCGAAGACCTGCGCGGCGAGGCCGCCGGTGCTGCCGGCGGCCCCGAGCGCGACGAGCGCGATCAGGCGGGTTGGAAATCTCATGGGTGGCCCCTTCAGCGGGCGATCGAAAAGCCCAGCGAGAAATTCTCGATATCGCCGACGCCGATGCCCAGGCGGATCTCGAACCGGCGATTGACACGGAGGTCGGCGCCCAGCCCGAGCGCCACGGCAACGTCGCTATGCCCGCTGCCGAAGGTGGGCACGATCACCGGCTCGGCGTACGGCACCAGGCTCACCTTGGAGCCCTGGAACGTGACCCGGCGGCCCAGCGAGAGTCCGATCGGGATGAGCAGGTCCGAGCCCCCGCTCACCAGGCGGGCGCCCACGCCGGTGATCAGCGCCCCGTCCAGGGGGAAGTCGTCGGTCTGGTCGATGACCCGGTACCGGGCGTCGACGCCGAGCAGGAGCGCCGCCTTGCCTCCGGTGCCCTGGTCGAGCACCCCGCCGCGCAGCGCGAAGTCCCACTTGGCGCCGGTGTGGCTGAAACCGTAAAACCCCTCGACCGCCAGGTTGCCGGCGTGGCCGACGTCCGAGACCACGGCGCCGAGCTCGTAGCGGTCGAAGACCCGGTAGGGGCCGTGGAACACGGGGGTGCCGGTGGACTGGGCGGCGAGGGGGGCGGACACGATGAGCAGGAGCGCGGCGGTGAGCAGGTTACGTCGCATTCGGATCTCCCTGAACGTGTTCGGCGACCACGCGGACGGTGTTGGAGACGACCTGCAGGAAGCCCCCCTGCACATGAAAATTGCTGGTGGCCCCGCCACTACGGACCGAGAGCGTCCCGGTTCCAAGAATCGTCATGAACGGCGCGTGCCGGGGAAGGATACCCACCTTCCCGTCATACGCGGGAGCCACCAGGCTGTCCGCCTCGCCGTCGAACACGGCGCGCTCCGGGCTGATCACCAGCACCCGCATCATGAGGCCGCCAGCTCCTTGGCCCGGGCGATCACGTCCTCGATGCCGCCCTGCATGTAGAAGGCCTGCTCCGGGAGATGGTCGAACTCGCCCGCCAGCACCCGTTCGAAGCTCGCAATGGTATCCTCCAGCTTCACATACTTCCCCTTGAAGCCGGTGAACTGTTCCGCCACGAAGAAGGGCTGGGAGAGGAAGCGCTGCAGCCGCCGGGCCCGCCCCACGATCAGCTTGTCCTCTTCGGAGAGCTCGTCCATGCCGAGGATCGCGATGATGTCCTGGAGCGCCTTGTAGCGCTGCAGGGTCCGCTGCAGGCCCACCGCCACGTTGTAGTGCCGCTCGCCCACGTAGTTGGCGTCCAGGATCCGGCTGGTGCTGTCGAGCGGATCCACGGCCGGGTAGATGCCCAGCTCCGAGATGGCCCGGGAGAGCACCACCGTGGCGTCGAGGTGCGCGAACGCCGTGGCCGGCGCCGGATCGGTGAGGTCGTCGGCGGGCACGTAGATGGCCTGCACCGAGGTGATCGACCCCTTCTTGGTCGAGGTGATCCGCTCCTGCAGATCGCCCATCTCGGTGCCCAGGGTCGGCTGGTACCCGACCGCGCTGGGCATCCGGCCCAGCAGCGCCGAGACCTCGGAGCCGGCCTGGGTGAACCGGAAGATGTTGTCGATGAACAGGAGCACGTCCTGGCCCTCGATATCACGGAAATACTCGGCGACGGTGAGCCCGGTCAGGCCGACCCGCTGGCGTGCGCCCGGCGGCTCGTTCATCTGGCCGAAGACGAGCACCGTCTTGTCGAGCACCCCCGACT